>UQSG01000005.1 GCA_900543695.1 uncultured Clostridium sp.
AAAGCCCGTGACCCCATGCGCTGGGTGGGGCTGATGAACACGCTGAAAGCGCAGGTGGAGGAAATGATTTTGAATGAAATCATTAACGAATAACATACAAGGTCTCGGAAAAATCCGGGACCTTGTTATACGGAGGTTATAATTGTTTTTTATTAAATGCCCTGATTGCTGCCGCTAAAAATATCACAGATAAAACCACTGAAATAATAAATGGAATAAGAAACTCCGTCATGGTAATCTCTCCTGAAATCAGGTCAACATTTCGTGAAGTGAGGACAACCGGGTTAAAGGCAGACAACGGTTTTACAACACTTAAAACAGAGAACAGGGCTACAATCCCGCCAGTAAACAGGATGCTTGTAAAAGTCTGCTTGAATAGAACACAACCGAGTATGAGGATGCTAAGATAGAGAAATCCAATCATCCACATAAAAAACGCAGACGGTACGACATTTGAAAGCGAAGCATCCGGCCAAAGGTAATATGTATATCCATAGGCCCCTACAAAACTCACCCAAAAACTAACCGTCATAGATACTGCTGCTACCGTGTACTTTGCCATAATCACAGATGGCCTTGCCAGTCCTTTTGTCACCAGCAGGAGCAATGTACCTTTGGAATACTCACTGGACATACAGCTTCCAAACAGAATGATAAATGCGCTAAATCCAATGCCAGATATGTTTTTAAAGAATTGCTGCCATGCGTCAAGGGCGACAGGTTCCTCGGTGATTTCTAATCCGGCTCCAAATGCAGCTATAATTTCCGGCGTGAATTTTGCCAGGAAAGCACTGGACATTCCGAAAATCGCAAAGATTGCAAACAGGATTAAAAAGCGATAGTTTTTAAGATTTTCTACAAACTCTTTTTTTACAAACGCAATATAGCCTTTCATTTTATCACCTCCAAAAACAGGCTTTCAAGCGACGGCTCCATAAGTTCCACCTTAATCGGCGCAATATGCCTTTTTTGTGGACTGAGGGGCGGTTCATTATGAGCCGCCTTGAAGTACCCACTTTAAGAGAGATTACAGCAGAAAGAAGAAAGACAAATTTATTGATGAAAAGCGGTGTGCCCGGTGATTCTTTTATTGTCAGCATTGTCAGCGCAATTTTTATCTTTTTTGCTGAATATCGTTACTTGTTCGGTTTTCTTGATGACATTTCACATATGTGTGTATTTTCCGGATTTTTCTTGTCAAGCGTTGAAACTCTACGAATATTCGTATACAATATAAATATATGCAAACGCATAAAATAATCAATTTGTATGCGAGGAGATATATTATGGAGCGTTATTTATCTATCCGGGAGGCGGCAGAAAAATGGGGCGTGTCTGACCGCCGAATCAATCAATACTGTTCTGAGGGGCGGATCCCCGGTGCGGAGAGGATCGGAAAAGCTTGGGTGATTCCTGCGGATGCAGAAAAACCCGGCGATCCACGCAAACAAAAAAAGCCGTCCTCACCCCATAAAGCGTCAAAAACGCCGGAGTTGTTTCCCGGCTTTATGCCTCTGTTGAATACACCGTTTGAGCCGGGGCACTGTGTAGAAACAATAGAGAAAATGAAAGCAGGACCGAAAAAGGATATTGCCCTGGCAGAGTACCACTATTTCAGCGGGCAAGCGGAAAAAGCTATGCAGGATACGGAAGTCTATCTTACCTCAACGGATGGGGCCACTCGTCTTTCTGCCTGCTGGATTTTTGCTTATTCCTGCCTGACTATGGGAAGGATTGATCATGCCCGCCATGCTTTACAGGAAATTCAAAATACGCTGGCTGCTAATAGAAAAACCGCCCCGCCAGTTCGTGCGATAGAATCCTTTGTAGCGTTTGCGGCAGCGGTTTTGCTGCATCTGCCCTTGCCGGAAAAAATGCCGCCCATGGAAACATTTCTGCCGCTGCTGCCGCCTGGTCTTCGTGCGTTTGCGCTGTATGTGCTAGCTCACTATCTCTATTTAAAAGAGGAATACGGACAAAGCGCCGGAATTGTAGAAGCTACCCTTGCCATGGGAGCAGATGCTTACCCAATCTCCGCCATCTACCTGCATTTGGTGGCCGTAATGGACTATATGAGCTTAAAACAACCGGAGCGCGCACAGACCCATCTTCTGGCAGCGTGGGAGATTGCCCGTCCGGATGATCTTATTGAGGGCTTCGGGGAACACCACGGGCTTTTGGGTGCCATGCTGGAGGCGATTATCAAGCCCAAATGGCCGGAAGATTTCAAAAGAATCATTGACATCACCTATCGTTTCTCTTCCGGTTGGCGTAGAGTTCATAATCCTATTACCGGGCATGATGTGGCGGACGATCTGACCACAACGGAATTCGCCATCGCCATGCTTGCAGCACGTAACTGGACAACCCAGGAAATAGCGAAACACCTGAATATATCGGCAAATACGGTCAAAGACCACATCTCTGAGGCAATGAGAAAACTCCGGGTGGAGACCCGAAAAGACCTGAAAAAATATATGCTTCAATAGAAAAAAGGATAGAGAAAAACATCTGTTTTCCCCCCCATTTTAGGGGGTAAAATGGGTGATAGAATTCCCGTTTTTTTACGATACAATAAAAGTGTATTAGTTTACTAGAAGTACAACCAGAATATGGAGAAATTTATCAAAAAAAGCGGGTGTGGGAAAATGAAAATTGACAAAAACCGTCTTGACAAATACAGTATTACGGCTACTGTTTTGACAAGTAGGATAATTCTGTCCTTTATGTCTGCACACACCTTGATATTTTATCTGAAGGCGCAATGCGTCTGCGGTTATTCCGTGGACACATTGCGCCTTCTTTTGTTTCGACAGACATGCATTTTCGCGAGGGGGGGTGTTCCGGAGAAAGCAGTCATGCCTCATGGCATTGTAAGGGAGGACGGATAAGCGATGGAAAAAACCAATCGATATAACATGGGAGGAATTGTTTTGGAAATCCCTCTGTGTTGGGATGAGTACTCCCAAAAATTGGTGGAAGACTACAACGGTTTTATCGAACGCCCTGTATGTACTCCGGAAGGACGTCCTATCTTTTTAACCATAGAGGACGCCTGTCCCTATGCTGAAATGGTGGACAATGATCCCGCCAGTATTGACTGCGGTTCCTGTATTCATTTTCACCAGCCGCATGGTTCTCTGCTGGGTGTTTGTCATAACGAAAAAATGCGCTTTAAAACGCAAAAGCCAATGAAATTAGGAGCATACGAGGAGGAAACAACATGAAAAAACGGATTTTAAGCTTAGTGCTGACCTTCAGCATCCTGCTGTCCGCACTACCGCTGAATGTTCTGACAGTGTTTGCCGGGAATAACATCCTATACGGCGATGCTGACGGAAACGGAAATGTGGAACTGCTGGATGTTAATCTGATGGAACGGTATATAGAAGGGGATGAGGAAGCAAAGGTCGGCATCCATTTCACCGAAGCGGACGTCAACGCGGACGGAGCCGTAGATGATACTGATGTTCAGATGGTGAAGGACTATCTGGTGGGCAATCTTGACAGCCTGACCCCCACGCTGCACACCATCAGCTTTGAAACGGCCGGCGGCGGAGATTTTGCACCGGTCAAGGCCGGCGATGGTTATCCCTATCGTGGGGAACTACCCACTCCCGCAAAGGACGATTATGTCTTCGTCAACTGGACGATGGAAAACGGGGAAACCTACTATCCGCTCACCGAGGTTGTATCCGCAGACATGACCCTGACTGCGGTTTACGAGCCAGTGGAATCCAAAGAGCAGCTCAATATTACCTCCTTTAGTCTGGACAACCAGAAACCGGATGTTTCCTTTGCCGTAACCGGTCTTTCGAGCATAGACGATGTTAAGGCAAATATCACCGTACTGCCGAAGGACGGCTCCGATCCGGTGCCGGTGGACGTAAGCGACAACGGCGACGGTACCTTCACGGTCTATGCGCCTGACGGCTTCAACGCAGGAGCTTCCTATGAGCTGACACTGGGAGACGGGCTGACCTTTGTGGATAAGGATGCCATGTTCCGCACAGCGTATTTTATCATCGAAAAGACCGAAGCCGATAACCTGAAGTACAACCCGGACATGATCTTTATCAAAGATACGGAGGAAATGAAGTACACCATCGGCGGAGAGAAGGTTGACGTGCTTCAGTCGGCTCTTCTGAGCAATGATGAAGGCACGGACTCCATCGAAGGAAGTTTCCCAATGTCCACTCAGAAATTGGAGCAGGGTGATATCGTCTGTATTTATCAGACGGAAGATCCGAGAAACCGCGACTACACGCAGGATGACTATGAAAATGACGCCATGGCATTTATCGAAATCACCGGCGTCGACGGCAATACTTATCAGTTCCAGAGCCTGGATGAGGAAGATTCAGAAGAAGTTCTGGCCATGCCGGATTCTTTCCCCATGAATGTCGACGAGCTGCCAAACGCCGATGGCACCATAGATGTTAACAGCTACGACGCTTATGCGTGGACCATGCTGGGAAAAACCGGAGAGCCGCAATTTGAAGTGAATGACTTCTTGACATTTTATACCGCTGACTTCACCGAATTGACCGATGAGACACCGGTGGCTTATGGCCAGATCACAAAAGTGGAAGGCAACACGATATCCTATAAGATCGTCACAAAAGAAGATATCGATGACTATATGGGGCTGTTTGTTTCTCAAACGGTAGACAACAGCGATATTTTAGACGACCTTAATGAGGAAGAGCTCCTGCAGCAGGTAGAGCAGCAGGCAATAGACAGCGGATTTGCCGAGGAAGCGGCAAACAGAATGGTGCAAAACGCGCTGCAGACCGGCGAAGTGCAGGAGAAACTGCTGGCCGCCGGTATCACAAGAGCAGAGATCAGCCAGCTGAGCGCCGCAGCGTCTCCCATGGCTGCCAACGCATTAGGCGTCGGCGGGCGTATAAAATTCACGGCAGGGGAACCGACGGTAAATGCTGATATCCTGAATGGTACTCACTTTGATAACGGGATCGGGATCGCGCTGAATGTCAGCGTGGTATTGTCGTTTGACCAAAAGTTAGCCGGTAAAACAAATTCCCTGAAGATTGAGCTGACCGCCGGCTTTGAGCAGGAGGTTGCGCTGGGCTTTGATATCGACATTGAGGACAGATGGGAATGGTATTTCATCATCCCGGTTCTGGAAGACGTCGATGTGACGGCTTCCATCGACATACAGAATTATACCTATATGTCTGTCGGGGCCAAGGTTTATACAGTTAGTGAAGAAAATATCCAGAAGTGGAAAAATCTTTCCAGCGCGACGGCGGACCCGGGTGTTCAGGACGCGATCCGAAAGATCAACAAGCTGGGCGCTAAAGTGAAAAAGCTGCAGGCCAAGGGGGAGGACGTCAAGGCGGTTCTGGACGAGATCAACAGCTATAAGGAACAGCTGCCTACGGTAAATGTAGACGGCGTGGAATATTCCATCGAACAGTTGGAGGAAGCGCTGGGAGCCGAAGATGTGAGCTCCGCGTTTGACGAGGTTTTCAGCGCCCAAAACGAGGCGGAATCCAAGACCGGCATGGAACAGCTGATGGACAAATACAAGGAAATGCTGGAACAGGAAACCGACTGGGTAGAGCTTATTAACCAGCCTCTGATCAACCAGACCTATTGGATCGCCATCGCAGCGGTAAAGGTCAACCTGAATTTCGTTGTCAAAGCCAACGTGAACATCCAGCTGGGCGCGGACATGGAGTATCAGGTTGGCAAGCGGTACAGCTTCTGGATACATATTCTGGACGGGAAATCCGGCTCCAGCGAAATGGATCTGATAGACGAGCGTTTTGCTTTCCAGTTCTATGTGATGGGCACGCTGGGAATCAAGGCAGGGGTAAAAGCGGAGATTGCCTTCGGCATTCTCAGCACCGACCTTGCCAGCGTCGGCGCTAATGTGGAATTCGGCGCGTATGTAAAGCTGTATGGTTATTTCATCTATTATTTTGAAGATCTGAGGCCGGCAAACACCAACCTGTCTCAGGAGACGGAAGAAATGATGGGCGCGCTGTATGTGGACTTCGGTCTTTATGTGACGGTGAAGTTTAAGACGCAGGTATTTTTCAACGCATTCAAATATGAGCCGACCCTTTATGACGATGAATTCCCTCTGCTGACGGCGGGCGTACAGCAGAATGTCTACGACTTTGTCTATGAGCCGGACGAGGACGACGTTCTGTACGTTTTGGATGATGATGCCAACAGTACAAACGGCATCTCCATGGCACTGCCGGAAATCTACCAGACGATGAAGAGAATCGACCTGGTGACCGGTGAAAAATCCCAGGCGGTCTACGATAAGGATAAGTTCATCATTGTCTTCGACGACGAGAGATTTTCTTTCAAAAACGGCAATATCATCGTTGATGTGCCGGAGAATACCAGATATCTTAGCTGCGAGGCGCGTATCATCTGGAAAAATGACAAGCTCACCTTCAGCAAGTACGATATCGCCATCACCGTACCAGTAATCTGGACCAACATGAGCCAGTCCGAGATGAAGGAAAAGTTTACGGCCAGCGTAGCGGTAGGCAACGAAACAGACGGCTACACGACGGTGTGGAGCGGACGTTACGGCAGGCTGGACGTGTTTGACCTGCCGGGGCAGGAGGAAATTCTGGAGCTCATCGACTACGACAGCTACAATCTGGAAGACGGAACGAATCTGAAATATGCCGAAATCATCGGCTATCAGGAGGAAGCTACCGGACAGAGCCTGTCCGATAACAAAACCTGGTATTTCGATGTGAATCTGAGGCAGTATACGGTCACCGTGACGAATGTGCAGAATGCCGACGGAACGTCAGGAAACCGCACCTTTACGGCAAAATACGGGAGAAGCTTTGATTTCAGCGAGCTGCAGAATACCGGCACCAACAACAGTGAAGACGGAAAGTACACACGGTTCCTAAATCTGACGGACCCCAACGCAGATGAAGATGCAGACAACATTTCCCTTACCATGCCTGTCAATATGGCGTTTGCGGAAAAATACAGCGTGAACGGTGCGACCTTTAAGGCCAATTACCTTAATACGGCGCTGACCGCGACCTATGAGTTTGTCGGTCTCGGCAACAATGTGCCGCCTGTAGAGGTTACCTTCCGCTCCGGTGCCACGCCGTCCTATGAAGGGCTGGCTGACTATGTAAGAACATATGGCGGCGAGAATGCGGCCATCATTTCCATCTCACCGGCGCAGAGACCTTCAGAAAACTCGATCACCTATACGGTTACCTGTGAAATCGACGAGTCAAAACAGGCTTATACGCTGAGCTTTGACACCAACGGCGGCAATGAGGAGATCCGCTCGCAGAAATATTTGGAAGGCTCCGTCATCATGCAGCCGACAGAGCCGACCCGTGCGGGATATACCTTTGACGGCTGGTATGCAGACGAAGAACTTACCACTGCGTTCGACTTTGACGCCGGTATGCCGGGTAAGGATACGACGGTTTATGCCAAATGGGAGGCAAACACCTATAACATTCATCTCAGTACGGTATATGCTTCGGACTTGGTGACGAACCCCACAATCTCAATTGAGTACGGCGCAAACTATCCTGACCTTCCAGATCTGTCCAACAAACATGCTAATATGAGTTTTAAAGGCTGGTTTACAGCAGAATCCGGCGGAACCCAGATAACAAGCAGTATGACCTTTAACCAAGCACAGGATCAGACGATCTATGCTCGCTGGGAACAGAAAAAAGAACTGACTGCAAACTATTTCAACACCAGTTTGCCGCAAGAAGTGGAATATAACAAGCAGTCGCAGGTCTTTAACCTTACGGTTTCCGCCGAAGGCGTGAGTGCGGATCAATTCACAATTGAATACAAATCTGATAGCGACACAACAGCAGAATGGACGACAACTCCGCCCACCAATGCCGGCACTTATCTTATCAGGATCTCGCGTCAAACGGATAACGAATATCTTGCTGTAAATAATTTCGTGCTGAACAATGGAGGTGCTGCTTTTCTAATCAACAAAGATTATATAGCAAATGCTGAATTTGATGAATATCCTATTTCGTATGAAGCTGAAAACTGGGTACTCAAAAACTCTAAAATTCCTTTTTATGAGGAGTGGGAAACCTTTGAATACGAGTATAGAATAAGGATATTTGAGTATGATGACCCAAACGACGAAAATTCGGATTCCCAAGAGGTTGAAAATAAGGTATTTCACACGGAAACCATAACAAAAGATCCCAATAATCCACAGGTGTATGCACCGCCTGTGACGATTCCGGAGGAATATCGCTGGGGTAAGGGGTATTGGTACGATATTGATGTGACTATCACAGTACAAGAAACTCAGAACTATGAGGGAAGAGATATATCAGGGGGCGTGTGGTTAGATGCAAACGGAAACAAGTGGACCAGTTCTTCCGTTACGGCAAACACAATTAGCATACCGACATATTCCTCGCTTTACAGCGCAGCGCCAGCTAAACCGGAACAAGATTCGTCACTTTTGTGTTCGTCCGTCAGCCTGCTGCATACCGCGCCTGTTTCTGGTATTTCGTCTACGTTTAACCAGCTATTGACATCGAACACTGCGGTTTTCAAAACTACACCGACGACCTTTATCGCGCAGAAATCCGGCACAACTCCAAAGATGACCCTGTCACCGGAAGAAGTAGTACTCAACCGTGGAAAGGAGTTTGAGGTTACTCTCTCGCTTGACAAGGCGGCAGACGTATGGGGAATTTTGGCGGCGGTCGGTTACGACCCTGATGTGGTAGAACTGTTGGGTTATACCTGCGGCGGCATATTTACAGAGACACAGTTTACAGCACAGAACGACCTGACGGCCGCGCCGTATAAGCTGCTGGCTACGCTGGACAAAATCGGTACCACCTCTGCTGAAGGGGACTTCGCAACACTGAAATTCAAGGTGAAAGAGGATGCGCCGGAAAAAGCGACGTCAATATCCCTGCAGGCGCTGGAAGTTGTCGGCGAAAAGTCTGCCGTCGCGGTGAACAAAGGTGATGACATCAGCATGTCTGTGGATGAGACTTTGCCGGTCATCAGCGGTATTAAAGACGGTGAGACCTACTATGGCGATACTGTGGTAACGATTGATGAGGAAAATCTTGCTACAGTCACCGTGAATGGAGAATCTGTAACTGTTACCGACGGCAAATTCACCCTGAAGCCTGCTCAAGAAAAACAAACTGTGATTGTCACAGACAAGGCAGGTAACAGCGTCACGGTTACCGTTACGGTAAACAATGCCGATCATTCCGACGCAGGTTTGCCGGGAACCGGAGACAGCAGCAATATGATGCTGTGGGTAGCTCTTCTGTTCGTGTCCGGCGGTATACTCGGCGCAGTAACGTACAGGAAAAAGAGGAAAAGTAAGTAAGCGAAACCATGTAAAATCCTACAAAAGGCGGTAACAGACGGATTTAGCCTGTTGCCGCCTTTTTAATAAATAAACGGGAGGTGAAAAAGTGAACAGTCAGAAACGCCTGCTTCTCACTCTGAAGTATTTATGGAATAAAACTGACGAAGAACATCCTGCCACCTTAAAAGATATCGGCGAATACCTTCAGCAAAATAGTATTGAAACAACACGAAAGACTTTGCAGGCAGATATCCATCTTCTCACGGAATTCGGTATAGATGTCATATGCAATCACAGCACGCAAAATCAATATCATAGAAGACTGCATAAGCAAAAAGGTTCGAGTAAATACAGGAGAACGCCCCCAGTATTATATCGAGAACAATCATCCGGCGATTATCGACTCCGCCACCTTCGGCAGAGTGCAGGAAGAACTTGCCCGCCGCGCCGGAAAGAGAAAGGTAAAACAGGTTGGCACAAAGACGGAGCAAGGAAAATACTGCGGTAAATATGCTCTCACCGAATTACTGATCTGCGGAGAATGCGGAACACCATATCGCAGATGCACATGGACAGTAGGTGGCCAGAAGAAGATCGTATGGCGCTGCATCAGCCGCCTCGATTACGGCAAGAAATACTGCCACCAATCACCTACAATGGAAGAAGCATCCTTACAGGATGCGATCATGGAAACCATTCTGAAAACGGCAAAAGTGAATCCCGAAATACTGCAAACACTCAAAATGCACATTCAAATGGGATTAGGTTGTGAAACGCAAGCGGATGACAGCATTGAAATTCAAATCCGCATTGCACAGATTGACAGAGAATTTAAAGAAATGCTGAACAGCGTAACTGTGCAGAATCAGGGGAGCTTACTTTCCGATCCCCGTATCGAATCATTGATCACAGAAAAAAGAATGCTTGAAAACAAGCTGGCACAGTACAGTGCGGAAAAGGAACATCGTAAAAATATCACCTCTCGGCTGGACGAGATATTCACCGTCCTTGAAGGCATGAAAAACCATCCGCTTACCTATGACGATCAGATAGTCAGGCAAATCCTTCAATGTGTGGTCGTCGAATCAAAACAGAAAATAAAGGTAGTTTTTATCGGCGGCCATGAAGTTGAATGTGATGTAGAGCAGGCGTAACCGCTTATGCAAGAGTTCAACTCCATCAGCCAAAATCGAAAAAATATCTTTTTTATAGTCCTTAGACAAGTCGGAGCAAGTCATTCTTGCTCCGATTTTTTTATGATATTCCAGCGAAAGCGGCAAGAAAAAAACACGCCTAAATGAACATCTATTTATCCCCCAATGATTTCAAAATGATTACAAAAATGGAACCTAATTTCAAAATAAATTGACACAGATCGGGCCAAAGCATATAATTAACAATGGTGGTATTAATGGAAAAAAGTAAATATAGGCAGTTCAAATTTATTGTCCTGTTTCCGCTTATTATTTTATATTTTGAAATCGTTTTCAGAATTTTTACTACAGGGAATTTTTTCAGCTCCAGCTTCTTCCCCATGCTGTTTTTCAGCCTTGCATACGGCGGGATCGGATATCTTTTGTCCTCACTGCATAAAAATATTAAGGTAAACAAATGGATCGCCGCCGCTTTGATTTTTTTCACCTGCCTTCTCTATATCGTACAGTTTCTCATTTATAAGCAGTTCAAGCAGTTTTACGATATAAACACCATGACGGGCGGCGCGGGAGACGCTGTCACGAGCTTTTTTTCCGAAATTATGCATCTAATCTTCCCGCAGGGCGGCATTTTTGTCATACTGCTGTTTTTGCTTCCGTTTATTCTGTATCTTATTTTCAGCGCAAGGCTTATTCCCGCGATCCGCGGTAATTTTGCAACGAGAATCGTATCCGCTGGCGCTTCGGCAATTTCTTATGGCATTGCGCTCGTGCTTGTCTTTACAAGCAGCATTTATGCCCCGGTTTATCGTACGCAGTATAATTTTCAGTCGGCGGTGAGCAATTTCGGACTGATCACCGGGATGCGTTTGGATCTCCAGAACAATCTGTCCGGAGGAGATCTTTCTTTTGAGCAAGAGGACACCACAGTATTTTATACGGGCGAAGCCGACGAAGCGGAAGAGCAGCCAGAAAAGCCTCCTGCGGAGGAGCCGTCAGCTTCCCCCATCGTATACGGATATAACACGATCGATATTGATTTCAATCAGCTCAATGAGAACGCTTCCGACCAGATTAAGGCGCTGAACGAATACGTGCAAAGCCTTGCTCCTTCCAGGCAGAACGAGTACACAGGCCTTTTTAAAGGGAAAAACCTTATCCTGATAACCGCCGAGGCTTTTTCAGCCGAGGTAATCGATCCCGAGCTTACGCCGACGCTTTACCGGCTCGCAACGAAGGGAATTAACTTTACCGATTATTATCAGCCGTCAAGCGCCGGAACGACAGGCGGAGAATATCAGATTATATTCGGAATGATGCCCACCGACGGCGGCATGTCTTTTAAAAACACATCCGATCATCTTAATTACTACACAATGGGCAGCCAGCTAAACCGCCTGGGATATTACGGGAAGGCGTTTCACAACAATACATATACCTATTACGACCGTGATGTCACCCATAATAATCTTGGGTATTCCGACGGCTTTATGGGCTACGGAAACGGAATGGAGCAGTACGTAAAAAATACGTGGCCGCAGAGCGACTATGAAATGATCAGCGGAACGCTTCCGACTTATATCGACAAGCAGCCCTTTAATGTTTATTATATGACGGTGAGCGGGCACAGCAATTATACCCGCAGCGGCAATACCATGACCAGCAGACATTGGGACAGAGTTAAGGATCTTCCTTTTTCCGACACGGTCAAGGGGTATCTTGCCGCAAATCTTGATTTTGAAGATGCGCTTGCTTATCTTGTAGGCGAGCTTGAAGCCCGCGGAATTGCCGACGATACGGTAATCTGCATTTCCTCCGACCATTTCCCCTACGGGCTGGATTCCGCCGGGACGCTCGGCAATATGCCGTATCTTTCTGAGCTCTACGGCTATGACGTAAACAATTATTTTGAAAGAGATCATTCCTGCCTGATTATCTGGAGCGGATGCCTGGAAAACGAAGAGCCGATCGTTGTCGATTCCCCAACCTACAGCCTTGATATCCTGCCGACGCTTTCCAATTTGTTCGGAACCGAATTTGACTCGCGTTTCATGGTGGGCCGGGATGTGCTGTCCGATGCGCCGGCGCTGGTATTCAACACCAATTACGACTGGAAGACGGATCTCGGCACCTATTACGCGGCAAGCAACACGTTCGTCCCCAAAGACGAAAGTACCGTCGTGCCGGAAGGATATGTCGAAGCGGCAAAGACAATCGTGCGAAATAAAATGCGATACTGTGAGGGCGTGCTGGATACAGATTATTTCAGATATGTTTTCGGCGGCTGATTGCAGTAAATGTATTACACTGCTCTGCGCAGCGATTCAGCATTGTTTCAAATGATCATGCAAAATCGGGTGCGTACGCTTATGGACATGCAACGTCTCCGTTACAATATTACGTGTGTCAGTCTTTTCCTGCCTGACAAATTCAGAGCATGCCCGGAGGGCTCCCCGCGAACCCTCCGAGATTACCGCTTGACAAGAGCCGAAAAATTTTCTATAACATAATAGAATTCGTTGCATCTGCAACGGTTTCACCTGCAACCAATTTGTTGCAGATCGATTTGTCCGTGCGCCGGCTCCGCTCCTGCCGCTGGCGTCCGTTTGCAGAAAGGAATTCTATCATGCCGACTATTATGCGCCAAATCAACGTAATCAGCCGCTGCGAAGGAATCTATCGCACCGACCGGATGCGCGGAACGGAGCTTGGAGCCTGTCATCACAGCTATATCCTCGCCATTTGCCGCCATCCCGGAATTTCTCAGGAAGAGCTTGCCAGACACATCTGCATCAACAAAAGCAGCGTCACGCGCCATCTCTCGCATTTGGAAGAGCACGGCTACGTTGAACGAAGGCAAAGCACCGCGGACAAACGCGTTACGCTCGTATATCCCACGCAAAAAATGCTCGGGGCGCTCCCTGAGGTCAGACGGATCGTCAGAGAGTGGAACGAGTATCTTACTGAAGAGCTGACAGAAGCAGAGCTCGAGCAATTCCGCTCCGTGCTCGAACGTCTCTCGGCGCGCGCCAGGAAATACATAGACCGTAAGGATGAAGCAGAAGCATGAAAACCATTTTAAAATACCTGAAGCCGTTTTACGGAAGGATGTCCCTCGGGCTTCTGATCAAGGCCTCCGGGACGCTGGTCGAGCTTGCGCTCCCGTATATCCTGAGTCACATTCTAAAAAACGTCGTCGGGCGTCAGGATGTTCGCCTGATCGTATTCTGGGGCGGAGTCATGATCGCCTGCGCCGCGCTGGCCTGCGTCTGCAATATCTGCGCAAACCGCATGGCGGCCAACGTAGCAAGGAATTTCTCTGAGCGAATCCGCCGTGACCTGTTCAGAAGAACGATGCTGCTTTCGGCGGCGCAGACGGACGCCTTCACAATTCCCTCTCTGGAATCCCGAATCACAACGGATACTTATAACGTACACAGCTTCGTCAGCATGATGCAGCGGATGGGCGTCCGTGCGCCCATTCTGCTCATAGGAGGCATCGCAATCACCCTGATTATGGACAGCTATCTTGCTCTGGCCATGATCGCCATCCTCCCCTTTATTTTTATTACCGTCTATTTTATTTCAAAAAAAGGAATCCCTCTTTATACAAAAGTCCAAAAATCCGTCGACCGGATGATCCGTGTCGTGCGGGAAGACACGATGGGAATCCGCGTGATCAAGGCGCTCTCAAAAACAGATTACGAGCACCGGAGATACGACACGGTAAACCGCTCGCTGGTCCGCGACGAAAAGCGTGCCGGCATCACAATGGGCATTGTCAATCCTGTCATGACGCTGCTTATGAACATCGGGATTGTCGCGGTTGTCGCGCTCAGCGCATCGCGCGTGGCAGAGCACAAATCCGATCCGGAAACCGTCATTGCCTTTATGCAGTATTTCACCCTCATTTCCATGGCCATGATGTCCGTAACAAGAATCTTTATGATGTATACCAAAAGCTCGGCCTCTGCCAGGCGGATTTCCGAGGTAATTGATACGCCGGAGGACCTGACGGTTAAAAGCGAATCGGAATACCCCTCCTGCCCCGTCTCCGCCCATATCATATTTGAAAACGTTTCTTTTTCTTATACCGGCTCGCATCCCAACCTGGCGGACATAAGCTTCGAGGTCCCTCCGGGCGGCTCGCTGGGGATTATCGGCGCTACCGGCAGCGGCAAATCCACGCTCATCAAGCTGCTTTTGCGCTTTTATGACGTCGGGACCGGCCGGATTCTGATCAACGGACGCGACATTCGGACAATTCCCAGAAACGACTTTTACGCCATGTTCGGCACGGCAATGCAAAATGATTTTCTTTATGCCGATACGATTGAGGAAAATATCCGCTTTGGCAGAGCTCTAACTTCAGAGCAGATTGTCGCGGCGGCAAAAACGGCGCAGGCGGATGGCTTTATCTCGTCGTTTCCCGAATCATACGCGCACGTGCTTTCTCAAAAAGGAACCAATATTTCCGGAGGCCAGAAGCAGCGCCTCCTGATCGCCCGCGCCGTCGCGGCAAGGCCGGAAATTCTCGTGCTGGACGACAGCTCGTCCGCGCTCGATTACAAAACGGACGCCAGTCTCCGCCAGGCGCTTGCCGAAGAAATGAAAGGTACTACCGTGATTACCGTCGCCCAACGCGTCAGCTCGGTCAAAAGCTGCAGCGTCATACTCGTGCTGGACGAGGGCAGGATCATTGGACAGGGCACGCACGAAGAGCTGATGCAAAGCTGTCCGCAGTATCGGGAAATCAGCGAATCACAGATGGGAGGCGCATTCGTTGAGTAAAGGTGATTTTACAAAGGATCCGCGTTCGGAAAGCAATCCGAATAAAACGGGCCCCGTAAGGAAGCTGGACAGAAAGACGGCCAGGCACGTCCTGTTCCGGCTCAGCGGATACATTATGAGATACTGGCCGCTGTTTGTGCTCGCCATTCTGCTGACGCTGGCATCGAATCAGCTTTCCCTGCTCGGTCCCAAATATTCTGGGGACGCCATCGATGCAATTTCAGCCAAGGATGGAGTCGATTTCACCACGGTCTGGTCCAGCGTCGTAAAAATGCTCGTCTGCTATGTTCTGTCCGCCGTACTCTCCTATCTTCTGGCGGTTCTGATGATTCAAATCAGTCAGAGAATCGTATACGCCATGCGGCGGCAGCTCTTTGAAAAGCTGACGGCTCTTCCGGTTTCCTATTTTGATACACATACCACGGGAGATATCATCAGCAGAATTTCGTATGATATTGATACGGTAAATGCGTCGCTCTCTCAGGATCTTGTTCAGGTCATGACAAGCGTTTACACCGTAATCGGTTCTCTGGTCTTCATGTGGCAGATCTCCAAACCGCTGATTGCCGTCTTTGCTGTAACGGTGCCTGCGTCGATTTTGTTTACCCGTTACCGCTCCAAGCGCGTCCGTCCGCTGTTCCACAGGCGTTCTCAGAAGCTTGGCGCACTGAATGGCTATGCCGAAGAAATGCTTTCGGGAAACAGAACCATCTGTGCCTATCATCGCGAGGACGAAATCTGCAGACGATTTGGAGTTCGCAACAAAGACGCAATGGATGCGTATTATGAAGCCGAATACTACGGCGCGACGCTGGGACCGTCTGTGAATTTTATTAATAACTTTTCCATATCGCTGATTATGATTTTCGGCGGGATTCTGTATATGTATTCACAAAACGGCACGTTTGCCGCAGGATCGCTTTTGTTCATCACATTGGGCGGCGTGGCGCAATTCGTCCAATATTCAAGGAAATTTGCCGGTCCTATCAATGAGTTTGCCAATATTTTAAATGAGTTTCAGTCGGCCTTTGCCGCGGCCGAGCGTATATTCCGGATCATCGACGAACAGCCAGAAGCGCCGGATCCCGCAGGCGCTCCGGCGCTGTGCAGCGTTTCCGGGAAAGTAGAGCTTCAGAACGTTTCGTTTGGTTATTCCCCGGAGAAAACCATATTGCACGAGCTTTCCGTCAATGCGGAGCCCGGCAGAACGATCGCAATCGTAGGACCTACGGGCGCAGGAAAAACGACAATCATCAATCTGCTCATGCGTTTTTACGATGTAAATTCCGGTCAGATCTACGTTGACGGCAATGAAATCCGGAGCGTTCGCCGCGACTCGCTCCGGAAGGCCTATACGATGGTGCTGCAGGATACGTGGCTTTTCCACGGTACGATTTTCGACAATATCGTATACGGAAGAGAAAATGCGACGATGGAAGAAGTGCGGAGGGCGGCAAGGGCGGCGCGCATCGATTCCTATATTGAAAATCTGCCGGACGGCTATGACACCGTGCTTTCAGATGAAGGCGTGAATATCTCCAAGGGGCAGCGTCAGCTGATCACAATCGCGCGCGCAATGCTTTCCGGATCGACAATGCTGATCCTGGACGAAGCGACTTCAAATGTGGATTCGCGAACGGAAATCAAAATTCAGGAGGCCATGTCGGAGCTGATGATTGGACGTACCTGTTTCGTAATTGCGCACAGACTTTCAACAATTCGAAACGCCGATCTGATTCTGGTGCTCCAGGACGGCCGGATCATCGAACGAGGAAGCCACGACGAGCTGATGCAGTCGGGAGGATTTTACAGTACATTATACAATTCCCAGTTCTCATAATATTTTTTAGGCAGATCATTTTCCTAAAAATATGATATACTATACGGGTATCTTATTATTAAAGGAGATGTATGGAATGAGCGAAGAATGCACCCATGACTGCGGCAGCTGCGGAGCCGACTGTCCGAGCCGCGGTCAAGCACAGCCTGAATCCCTGCTGGAAAAGCCGCATGCTGGCTCTGCAATTAAGAAAGTAATCGCCGTCGTCAGCGGTAAGGGCGGCGTCGGAAAATCACTCGTTACGTCGCTGATGGCGGTGAACATGCGGCGCCGTGAATATCAGACCGCGATTCTGGATGCGGACATCACCGGTCCGTCCATTCCGAAAGCATTTGGAATCAAAGAAAAAGCGACCGGAGACGCATCCGGTATTTATCCGGTTGAGACAAAAACCGGAATTAAAATCATGTCTCTCAATCTGCTGCTGGAAAACGAAACGGATCCGGTGGTATGGCGCGGGCCGATCATAGCGGGAACCGTAAAGCAATTCTGGACCGACGTGATTTGGGGCGACGTAGATTATCTGTTTGTGGACATGCCTCCCGGAACGGGCGATGTGCCGCTGACCGTATTTCAGTCCCTTCCTGTGGACGGACTTCTGATCGTCACCTCTCCGCAGGAGCTGGTATCCATGATCGTGGAAAAAGCCGTAAATATGGCTGCGCTTATGAATGTTCCGGTACTGGGAATCATTGAAAACATGTCGTATTATATCTGCCCCGATTGCGGCGCAAGGCACAGCATATACGGGGAGAGCCATATTGATGGCATTGCGGCAAAGCACGGAATTCCCGTAACGGCCAGACTTCCGATCGATCCAAAATTTGCCGCAGCATGCGACAAGGGCACAATTGAGCTGTTTGAAAATGACGCGCTCGATCAGATTGCGGATCAGATTGAGAAATTATGAGCAGAAGAGAAACGGCCGTTCGGCTTTTTAAAGAAGGATACAGCTGTTCTCAGGCGGTGCTGCTGGCCTTTTCCGATCGGATCGGTATTTCTGAAGAGCAGGCTGCCCTGGTGTCTTCCTCCTTTGGCGCCGGCATCGGAAAGCTGCGCGAGACTTGCGGAGCCGTTTCGGGAATGCTGATGGCGGCGGGATTAATCAGAGGCTACGCAGAACCGCGGGATCCTGCCGCGAAAGCGGCGCATTACCAATTTGTTCAGGAGCTGGTAGGCGCCTTCAGAGAAAAAAACGGAACGATTATCTGCCGTGAATTGCTGCGCGGGAAGGTTTCCGACGACATATTGAGACCAGATACTCCGCCGGAAGCCAGAACAGAGGAATACTATAAAAAAAGGCCGTGCCTCCAAATCATCGGGGACGCGGCAGAACTGCTGGAACGTATGCTGTAATATAAAACAAGCGTCCAAAATGATAAGCCCTGCAAGGCGATTGCTGCTTGCCGAAGCCTGTCCTGCCAGCAAAAGAAAAACAGCTGATATGGGAACAGCGGCAGGAGCTGCTTGAAGCGCTTGCCGGCTATTTGAAATGGAATGAGGCTCCGTCGCAGACCAATATCTCATGGAGGCGGTTATGAAAATCATTGAGGCAACAGACAGGCCGCCGGATTTAATCAACCGGCTGCTGGAGGTATGGGAACGTTCCGTAAGGGCTACCCATCTGTTTCTGGCGGATGACGAGATCAAAAGCATAAAAGAATATGTTCCGCAGGCATTGCGTGGAGTCGCCCATTTGATTCTTGCAGAAGACAAAGCAGGCCGCCCCGTGGCCTTTATGGGGATTGAAGATGGTTCGCTGGAAATGCTGTTCCTTTCTCCGGAAGAACGAGGAAAGGGGCTGGGGAAACGCCTGATCCAATACGGAATGGAAAGCTATGCTGTTGAGCGGTTAGCTGTGAATGAGCAAAACCCGCAGGCAAAAGGATTTTATGAGCATATGGGCTTTCATGTCTGCAAAAGAACAGACCTTGACGAACAGGGAAACCCCTACCCTCTTTTGTATATGAGTCTTCCCCGGAAGCCCTTAGAGAAGAGCGAAGGAAACCAGAGGAATACGCCGACATTGGAAACGGAGCGTTTGATTTTGAGAAGATTCACGGAGCAGGATCTGAACGCACTGTTCCTTATCCTGCAGGATGAGGAAGTCAACAAATTTTTGCCCTGGTATCCTGTAAAGGATATGGACGAAGCAAGACGGTTTTATGAGGAACGGTATGCTTCAAAATATGCTCAGCCGCAGACGTATGCCTATGCAATCTGTTTGAAAGAGGACAACCGTCCGATCGGCTACATCAAGGTCGATATGGAAGAGCATCATGATTTTGGCTATGGACTCCGCAAGGAATTCTGGCATAAAGGCATTGTCACGGAAGCGGGCAAAGCGGTCATAGAGCAAGTGAAAAAGGACGGCTTGCCCTATATCACGGCAACGCATGACAGAAATAATCCCAGAAGCGGCGGCGTCATGCGAAATGCAGGTATGAAATATCAATATTCTTATGAGGAGCACTGGCAGCCCAAAAACATTTTGGTGACCTTTCGGATGTACCAGCTGAACCTGGATGGGAATGAAAGCCGGGTTTATAAAAAATATTGGGACAATTCGGCTGTGCATTTTATAGAAGAGAACATATAAATACCAATTCGCCTGACAAGAAAGCGGCGGCACAGCCTTCCGGCTGCGCCGCCGCCTTACATATTTCCTTCGTTATTGCGCCTCGGCTGACCGGGCACTTTTTTAATCTTATCCGATCTCGCCTTTTCTTCTCACCGTCAATGCGATGACAGCAGAAAGGAGTACGACAATCGCAAAGGCGACTGCGGCGATCTGTGCATCACCGGTCTCTGCAGGCGGCTCCGGATCAGAAGGGTTTGAAGGATCCGTCGGTTCAGAAGACTGTTCACCAAAGTCTGGGTTCAAAACTTCCGCAGGCGCATTGGCTTTCTCAGTGTAAAGCTGCATAGAAATACCTGCAGACGGATCTGCTGACGGAAGCACCGGGCCTCCTGCAAGCTGCCCTTCCGAATAAGTTTCCACGTCTATATCCATCGTAGAAACCACAAGCACCACATTGTTTTCACTCGCGCCATATTTTCCTTGGAAGCAAAGAACATATTCGCCTGCCGCAAGCGGCTCGTCGAATCTGACCAGATTGACATTGGCCTGACTGAGCGTATGCGTTTCCGTATAAATAGGCTCTCCCTCCAGGGAACCTGGAATATCGCCATTGTAAGCATAGACGGAAATATCAATTTCAGGCTTCGCCGGATCGGCAACCCATGCGGGAATATTTAATGCCTGAATCGGAGTGTCACTGGAAAATGTCTGCGCGTAAAGCGCCTCCGGACCGTGAAACCAAAGCTGACCAAGACGATTGTCATCCGTAATGCTCATAACAGAAGAATTCGATACTACTTCCGAGCCCATTACAATTTCAAACTCTGCCGTTGCCAGAACCTCAAAACCGTTTGTCGCTCCGCTGAGATTATCGTCGCGGAACATAACAGCTCTATACTTCCCTTCCTTGATCTCCTTGGGGCTGATGAGCGCGTCGGTGCTCAGATCAACGATCGTGCCGTCCGGAACAACCAGTTCCTTATCGAGCTGATCACCGCTCTTTACATTCTGCGCATATACCCATCCGGAATTTTTTCCCTGATATAATGTCTTAGAATCCGTTTCGTTCAAATTCAGATCGGTCTCTGCAAAAATTCCGAGCCAAGTCTCATAAGTGGCCGCACCCGTGATTTTGGCCTTCAGGCTAATTGAGCCCGCGTCCGCTCTGACAACGGTTTTGCTAAGTATCAGTGTCGCTTCTCCGTCGGCAGAAACGGAAAGCACACCGATGCACATGCTTGCAGCGATTGCAAGAACTACAATGAAACACAGTACTCTTTTCATGGCTTTCCTCCATTAAAAAAATTTAGAGTAATATAACGACTCTTTATATTTAAAATAACATTTTATTTTTTCTTTTGCAATATTTTTTCAAAAAAAATAAAACGCCCGTCTGCCTTTTGCGTGGCTTCGGACGGGCGTCTCGTTCCGATTACTCGGAATCAATTATTTTTTCTTTTTCTTTACTGCGATTCCCGCTACTGCGGCAATGATCACTATAACGCCCACGACAATCAGAACAATCGCCCAGGTCGGAAATCCGCCTTCCGTATTGGAATCGGCCGCGGGAGACGTTGCGGCGGCCGGCTTCGGCGTTGCGGTTGCAGAAGAAGCCGTCTGAGATTCTGTCGGGGTCTCTGTCGCCTCAGGTGTCGGCGTCGCGCCGCCAACTTTATCCACTGCGCATCCGTCTGCTACAAGATCATCCAGCGCAATTACCGCGCCTGATCCTCTGAGATCAAACCGTAATGCACTAAGCTGCGCAAATTCGACGCCGAATTCCGCTTTGCTGTCCGGAACATATTCTCCATCCAGGAAAAGGAAGCAGTCTGTTGACAAAGTCTCGCAGACAACAGCAACGGAATAAACACGCTCTGTTTCCAGCTCTGCGACAAGCGTATCTGCGAAATTATAAAGTCCGAGCGTTCCGTCAACATTTTTAAACGAAAGAATTGCTCCTTCTTCGCTTTCATTGTCCCTCTCAGGGGAATTCGTATCCGTAATTTTAAAAGTAAATTTCCCGTCGGCAGGCATTGCGTCGATCCGGATTTTAAATTCTACGACATATGCATCGCCGTCAAACGGCGCCGCCTAGTCGATCGTCCATCTTCTGCCGTCCAGGAAATCTTTAATCATCAGAGACTGATCTCCGGAAATAGGATTTTCATTTGTGACCATCAAGAAGCTGCTGGCATTGCAGTAGGAAAAAAATCCGAAAGCGTCGCTTCCTGCAATCGTATACGGGTTGAAATCTCCCGTCGCATAATCCTCCATTGCTTCCAGATCTTCAAAATCCTGATATACTACGTCCGCAAGAAGATCTTCATACCGTTCGTATGTATAAGACTCATCCTCTGCTCCTACCGTCAGAATCCCCATCGCCGCAAGCAGCAGGGCGGCACCGACGATGATAGCGCAAAATTTTTTCATTTCATAACCTCCATCCGGACAAAGCCGTCTAAATTATTAATATTTATTATTATATCTGATCTAATATAAATACGCAAGATATTCAAAAAATTATTCTGCGCCTCTCCTGACAGATGATTTGTCTGAAAATTTATGATATAATACAAAAATTCCTGTATCACAGGCAATATTTTTTCAAAAAACGGAGGTCCTCCATGTTCGGTACACAAAAAATATCTCAATGCAGACGCATCCTTGCCGTGCTGATTTTTACGCTGCTGACGGCTTCCGTTTCCTGTACGTCTGATAAAGGAGGCAGCTCGGCGCCGCCTACGATTCCTTCCAGCGCTGCTACCATACCGCCTTTGTCCGTGTCTCCTTCTCAGTCAGTTCCCACGCCGGATCCCGATCTGCCGGACCGGATCGGTCTTTACATTGATGACGGCGGGACGCGAAGGCTGGTAGAGGCCTCTCATTCCGCGCCCTGGATTGCCGGGCAGGATATCGAATGCTACGAGGCAATCGCATCGCAGGAGGCTTCCCTCACGGGAACCGGTTTTGCGGAAATCTGGAATACGTGCTGGAGCCAATTCCCAAATACAAAAA
Source organism: uncultured Clostridium sp. (assembly GCA_900543695.1). Taxonomy (GTDB): domain Bacteria; phylum Bacillota; class Clostridia; order UBA1212; family UBA1255; genus Egerieisoma. The sequence continues at coordinate 22,737 of UQSG01000005.1, forward strand.
ATATCAAAATCGGCTATACAGTCGAACTGCTCTTCAAAACGGGAGAAACGCGCTCCTTCGATGTGCGTTCACCTGAGGATGCGGAAGAAAACCGAGACTATGTTGAGATTTATCTTTATGACGACGTACATCAGGTCCCCGGGGAATGGTACAGTCATCTTGAAGCTTCCGACATTACGGAAGAAACCATTGCGACCTCCATTAAATTTACCGCCGGCAGTAAAATCGAAGAAATTGAAAAAATCCATCTGTCGGCTTATCTGTATCCAGCGGATCTGCCGGAGCAAACGCTTGCGGAATACGGCATTGATCTTTTAAGAGCCTAGCGGAAGAAAGGAGCGGAAACAATATGAGGCTTATGGTTTTAGACCGTTGTACGGTAACACGGGGCGATATCAGCCTCGATGAATTAAAGCGATTTGGCGAGCTGAAAATTTATGACGTCATTCCGGAGAACCGGCTGGCAGAAACGATTCGCGGCGCAGATGCCGTCATCTGCAACAAAGCCAGAATCACGTCAGACGTTATGGCGCAATGCCCGCATTTAAAATATGTCGGTCTGTTTGCCACAGGCTATGATAATGTCGACATCCGGGAGGCGGCCAGAAGAGGGATCGTCGTCTGCAACGCCCCCGGTTATTCAACGGACTCGGTTGCGCAGCATACGTTTTCCCTTTTATTAAATCTGGCCTCCAATACAGTCGCGTACAACGCCTCCGTACACAGCGGAGACTGGATGCGAGCTTCCGTCTTTACCTATTTAAAATATCCGATTACGGAAATTTCAGGCAAAAAGCTGGGAATTGTTGGGTACGGAGCCATTGGCCGCGCCGTTGCCGCGCTTGGCCGGGCGTTTGGAATGCTGCCGCTGATCCATACAAGAACCGTGCCGGCAGCCTGCCCGTATCCCGTTGTTTCTTTCGACACTCTGCTTGCAGAGTCCGATTTTATCACGCTGCACTGTCCTCTTAACGATCAGACCAGGCATCTGATTAATGCTGCCGCAATTTCTAAAATGAAAAAAACGGCATACCTGATCAATACTTCGCGCGGCGGCGTAATTGAGGAGGAAGCGCTTGCAGAAGCGCTTCATGCCGGACGGCTCGCGGGCGCGGGAATCGATGTGCTTGCAGAAGAGCCGATGCGGCACGATCATCCGTATTTTTCCGCCCCCAACTGTATTATTACGCCGCATATCGCCTGGGCCTCGACGGAAGCGCGCCGCAGACTCATAAAGCTCGTCTGTGAGAATCTTGACGCATTTCTGAGAGGATCCCCCGTGAACAACGTAGCGCGGAAGGAACTGATCGAATGAATTATACAATAAACGCCTGCAGGCTCTCAGGGAAAGTTACGGCAATCCCATCGAAATCACACCTTCACAGGCAGCTGATCGCCGCCGCGCTTTACGGAACGGATACCGAGATCCGGGCCGGCGCAGCAGCGTCGGAAGATATTGCGGCAACAGAAAATTGTCTGGCTGCTCTGGGCGCGCAGATCCTCAGATCGGAAAGCGATCGGATCCATGTCAGAGCAATCAGGGAAAGACGCAGGGAGGAAGGCGTCCGGCGGCTTTTCTGCAAAGAAAGCGGTTCTACGCTTCGGTTTCTTTTGCCCGTGGTATGCGCGCTGGGGCTCCCTGCGGAATTTTATCCGGAGGGCCGTCTTCCCGACAGGCCGCTGTCTCCGCTGCGAGAAGAGCTGATCCGGCACGGCTGCCGGATTTCAGAGCCCGGAAGCGTGCCGCTTTGTGTAGGAGGCGCCTTGTCTGGCGGCGTTTTTGAGATCGCAGGCGGCGTGTCATCCCAGTATATCAGCGGAATATTGCTGGCGCTTCCCCTTCTGGAGGCGGAAAGCACGCTCCGGATTACGGGCACGCTGGAGTCCCGCCCTTATGTGGAGATGACGCTTGAGGTGCTTGCGGGCTTTGGCATTTCCTTCACACAAGACAGCAGCTTCTCCGCTTTTATTAAACCGCGGGGCGTACATCGGGCACAGACGGTCCGCTGCCTTCAGACCGAAGGCGATTGGTCCAATGCGGCATTCTGGCTGACCGCAGGCGCGATCGGAGCGGAAGAGGTTTGCGTTTCCGGTCTTTCCCTGACCTCAAAGCAGGGGGACAAAGCAATTCTGCAGCTTCTGAAACAATTCGGCGCTTCTGTGAAAGCGGCTGAAGCAGAAAACGGCCTGAGCGCTGTTACCGTGTCGCCCTCGCCCCTGAAGGGGATTGAAATCAATGCGGCCGACATCCCCGACCTGGTTCCGATTCTTTCCCTGGCTGCGGCCGCTGCCGAAGGAACGACCGTTATCCGCGGCGCCGCCAGATTGCGTCTGAAAGAAAGCGACCGTCTTCAGGCCGTAACAGATCTGCTGGGAACACTCGGCGCCGACATCCGCCAGACGGACGACGGACTGATCATAAATGGAACGTGGAAAAATGGAAAGGCTTCGCTTCAGGGAGGAACGGTAAGCAGCTGCCACGATCACCGCATTGCAATGACGGCCGCCATCGCCGCAGCCATTTCCGACGGACCGGTAACGATCCTGGGTGCGGAAGCAGTCAACAAATCTTATCCGACCTTCTGGCAGGATTTCGAAAAATTAAACGGGAAGTGAATCTATGTCCTCTGTATTTGGAAAAAACATTAAGATATCGATTTTCGGACAGTCGCACTCTCCGGCGATCGGCGTCACCCTGGACGGAATTCCCGCAGGTGTAAAAATTGATTTCGACGCCTTGCAGGACTTTCTTGCGCGCCGCGCTCCGGGGACCTCAGAATTTACCACGCCGCGCAAAGAAGCCGATATTCCGGAGTTTCTTTGCGGGCTTGTAAACGGCGTCACCTGCGGGGCGCCGATTACAGCGATCATCCGCAACACGAATACGCGTCCCTCCGATTATGCGGACCTGTCGGATATTCCGCGTCCCGGCCATGCCGACTACACTGCGCGCATAAAATATAAGGGCTACGAGGATCCTACCGGCGGCGGGCATTTTTCCGGACGGCTGACGGCGCCGCTGTGCATTGCAGGAGGCATCTGTCTGCAGCTGCTTCGTGAGAAAGGGATTCTGATCGGAGCGCACATTCGAAAGCTTGGCGCCTGCGAGGACGTCCCCTTCGATCCGTGCAGCGTCTGCGCAGAAGATTTCCGAAAAACGGCCGGAAGGCAGCTGCCTGTTTTAGATCCGGCGGCCGAACGGGATATGGGCGAGCTGATCCTGGCACAGAAATTGGCCGGAGACTCTATCGGGGGCACGATAGAATGTGCTATAATAGGACTGCCCGCAGGCATCGGCGATCCCATTTTCGACGGTCTGGAAAATCGAATCTCCTGCTGCGTTTTTGCCATTCCCGCTGTGAAGGGCATCGAATTCGGAAGCGGATTTGCGGTCGCCGACAGAAAGGGCTCTGAGAATAACGACGCTTTTTACGTTGAAAGTGGAAAAATTAAAACAAGGACGAATCATCACGGCGGAATTTTAGGCGGAATTTCTTCGGGAATGCCGATTTTGTTTCGCGCAGCCGTCAAGCCGACGCCCTCCATTGGCCTGGAGCAGGACAGCGTCAGGATGTCTGCCGGCATAAACACAAAATTAAAAATATCCGGAAGGCACGATCCCTGCATTCTGCCGCGTGCCGTACCGTGTGTGGAAGCCGCGGCGGCAATCGCCGTTTATGATACACTGCTTAATTCTACAGAAGGATGTGATTGATTTGAAGCATCAGGATTTAAACGATTTGCGTTCCAGGATCGACTCCGTCGACGACGAGATCATCCGCCTTTTTCAAGAGCGCATGCATATTTCATCTGAGATCGCTGAATTTAAAAAGGACCATGGCCTCCCCGTACAGGACGTGCAGAGAGAGCGGGAAAAGATCAGCGATCTGATTGGAAAATCGGAAGAAGATTTTAAGTCCTATACGAGCGTGCTCTATTCCCTGCTGTTTGAGCTGAGCCGTTCTTATCAGGATAAAATTTTATATCCCTCCTCCGATCTGCAAAATAAAATATCGGCTGCGATTGATAATACGAGCAAAATTTTTCCGCCCTGCGCTACCGTAGCCTGCCAGGGCGTAGAAGGCGCCTATTCGCAGCATGCCTGCGAAAAGCTCTTCCATATTCCCAGAATTATGTATTTTAATAATTTTGCCAGTATTTTTTCTTCTATCGACAAGGGAATGTGCGATTACGGCGTTCTGCCGATTGAAAACAGCACCGCCGGCTCGGTAAAGCAAATTTACGATCTGATGATGTATTACAATTTTTATATTGTCCGCAGCGTCCGCGTTAAGGTCGATCACAATCTGCTTGCAAAAAAGGGCGCGGATCTCGCTCATATTAAAGAAATCTATTCGCATGAGCATGCGCTCGCACAGTGTACGAATTATATTAACTCTCTTGGCAATGTTAAGGTAAACGTCGTGGAAAATACGGCGATCGCCGCAAAGCTCGTAGCGGATTCCGACCGGACCGATATCGCAGCCATTTCGTCACGCTCCTGCGCGCCGCTTTACGGTCTGGATTGCCTCGCATCCTCCATCCAGGACAAGGGAAATAATTATACGCGTTTTATCTGCATATCCAAAAATCTGGAAATTTATCCGGGAGCGGACAGAACGAGTCTGATGATGATTATTTCGCACAAGCCCGGTTCTCTTTACAGAGTGCTCGCACGCTTCTACGCGCTCGGCATCAATCTGGTAAAGCTGGAAAGCCGGCCGATTCCGGATCGGGATTTTGAATTTATGTTCTATTTTGATCTTGATACTCCCGTGTATTCGAAAGAGTTCATTCAGCTGATCTGCGAACTGGACGGCCTCTGTGAAGAATTCCGTTATCTCGGAAGCTATTCGGAGATGATTTAAAATGAAAAGCATCGAAATCGGGGCCGGATATCACTGCGGCCTGCTGGGGGGAAAGCTGGGGCACAGCTTTTCCCCCTTGATCCACAGCCGCCTGGCGGATTATGAGTATCTTCTCTACGAAAGGACTGCGGAAGAAGTTCCGGATTTTCTGAGAAGCGGCAGTTGCAATGGGCTCAACGTCACCATTCCGTATAAAAAGACGGCGTTTTCGATCTGTGACGAGCTCTCCCCCATCGCTCAGAAAACAGGCAGCGTCAATACGATCGTACGTCTGCCGGATGGCCGTTTGAAAGGTTATAATACCGATTATTTCGGCTTCTCCTATCTGGTACATAAGGCGGGCTTCGATGTTTCCGCAGGAAAAATACTTGTGCTCGGAAGCGGCGGCGCCTCCGTTACCGTATGCGCGGTCTTAAAAGACCTGGGCGCAAAGGAGGTCGTAGTCATTTCGCGCTCCGGTCCGAATGATTACGATAATATCTATACGCTTCATCAAGACGCGCAGTATCTTGTAAATACAACGCCTGTCGGCATGTACCCGAATACCGGCGCGGCGCCCGTAGATCTGTCGCGATTTCCGGATTGTGCCGGTGTGATCGATCTCATTTATAATCCTGCCAGAACGAAGCTTCTGCTGGACGCGGAGCGTGCCGGCGCCGCTGCCGTGAACGGTCTTTCTATGCTTGTCGCGCAGGCAAAGCAGTCGTGCGAGCTGTTTACCGGCCGCCCCATCAGCGACAGTACCATCGAAGAAATCGCCGGAGAAATTGAAGCGCTGACCAAAAACATCATATTAATTGGAATGCCGGGATGCGGAAAAAGCACGGTGGGGGCAAACCTCGCACATGTGCTGAACCGGCCGTTTGTCGATATCGACGACGTAATAGAATCACGGATCGCCATGACAATCTGCGATTTTTTTAAAGCATACGGGGAAAAGGCTTTCCGAAAAATTGAAACGGAGGTTCTGGCCGAATACGCGAAGGGAAGCGGACAGATTATTGCGACAGGCGGCGGCATCGTCACCATTCCGGAGAATCTGCCGCTTATGAGACAGAACGGAACGATCGTCCTGCTGAACCGGCCGCTCCACGAGCTTCCGGTCGCAGGCCGCCCGATTTCAATGTCCTGCGATCTCGTACGTCTGGAGCAGGAACGTCTTCCCCTCTATCAGTCGTGGAAGGATGTTTCCGTCAAGTCCGGAAATCCGGAGGAAACGACGCGCAGCATTATCTCGCTTCTGTTTCCGCAGCAGCAAGCTTCTGAAGGATAAACGCAAATGGAACTTCGTGTATTAAATTATTTCCTGGCAATCGCACGAGAAGAAAATTTCACAAAAGCGGCGCGGCAGCTCCATGTGACGCAGCCTACGCTTTCGCGGCAGATCGCGCAGCTTGAGAAGGAGCTGGGCGTGGAGCTGTTTGTAAGAGGCAAGCATAATATTAATTTGACCGAAGACGGCATGATCCTTAAGCGCAGAGCGCAGGAAATGCTTTCCCTGGCTGAAAAAACAAAGCGGGATTTTTTACATAAGGACGAAGCCCTGGAGGGCGTTCTTTCCATCGGCAGCGGAGAATTTCTGTCCACCCGCTATTTAACCGACTGCATTGCTGCGTATCGAAAAAAGCATCCGCTTGTACGCTATGAGCTCTACAGCGGGAATGCGGGAAATATTCGCGATTATATCGAAAGAGGTCTGCTCGATCTGGGCCTGATGTCCGAGCCGATCGACATCCGCAAATATGAATTTGTATCCATGCCGATAAAAGAACAGTGGGGCGCATGGGTCCGAAACGATTCGCATCTGGCGGAAAAGGAATCCGTAACGCCGCAGGATCTGGCAGGCGTTCCCTTAATTTCAACCTTGGGCGAATTTATGGAGAGCAGCATCGGGAAATGGTTTGGCGAGTACGCCGGACAGGCGGCGATTATTGCAAAAGGAAATCTGCTTTACAATGAAGCAATGTTAGCCCAAAGCAAGCTCGGAGCCGTCATCGGAATCCGTTTAAACTGCAAATATGAGGGGCTGCGCTTTCTTCCGTTCTCCCCCGCTCTTGAAAGCGGGACGGCTTTAGCATGGAAAAAAGAGCAGTTTTTTTCCGCCGCCGCCTCTTCTTTTATCGAATTTAGTATTCAATACCTAAAAGACATAACTCATAATGAATTATAAGCATTAGACATCATACGGCAGCCGCACTACAATAAAGGCGTTCCAAAAAAGGAACGCCTTTTTTATCAGCAAGCAGAAGAAAGGAGCCGGAAATGACAACAGACGAAGCAAGCACGCGATATAACATTCCCGAAAAAATATTGAGGGAATATGAGCGCTGGGGATTTCGGGAGAACGCCGGAGCGCGGGATTACGACGCGTACGATATTGAAAAACTGAGCATGATCATAACCCTTTGCGAAATTGGTTTTGCGCCGGAAGAGGTCGAGCAGTATATGCGGCTGCTGCTTGCAGACCGATCCACGGAAAACGAACGGCTGCAAATGCTCAATCAGAAAAGGAACAGGACGCTTGATGAAATTCACTTTAAGGAAAAGCAATTAGATCGTCTGGATTATCTGCGTTATGAAATACAGCAGGCAAACGGGGAATAAATTTTTACCTCATATGAGAAAGGAGTTTGAAAAAATGAAAAAAACAATTTTACTGGTTATGACTATTTTGGCACTTTGCAGCTTTGCAGGCTGCGGAAGCGGCGGCGGAACCGAAGCCCTGCCGACGTCAGAAGCAGAAACGCAAAGCGGAGCTTCAGCGTCCCCTGCCCCGGCGTCCGGCTCCGGCAGCACGGATGCAAAAGCACTAGTCGTATATTTTTCCTGGTCGGGCAATACCGAAGCAGTTGCAGCGGCGATCCAAAGCCAGACGGGCGCGGAGCTTTTTGAAATCGTTCCCCAGACGCCCTACAGCGACGATTATAATACGCTTCTTGATGATGCGCAGGAAGAGCAGAGTTCAGACGCGCGCCCGGCAATTTCCGGCACGATTGAAAATCTGGAGCAATATGATGTGATTTATGTCGGATTCCCGAACTGGTGGGGCGACATGCCGATGATTCTCTATACGTTCTTCGACAGCTATGACTTATCCGGTAAAACGATCGCACCGTTCTGCACCAGCGGAGGCAGCGGCCTTTCCGGTACAGTCAATACGATAAAAGCGCTTGAGCCGAACGCTGCAGTTACGGACGGACTTCATATCGGCAGCTCTGCCGCTTCCAATCCGGACGGCGCCGTCAGCAGCTGGCTGAGCGAGATCGGACTTGCAGAAGCAGGAGGCTGACAAATGAAGAAATCTCTGTCGTTTCTTTTATCTCTGTTTCTTATCATTGCTCTGACCGCCTGCGGCCAGACGGGCAATAAGGGCGGGCGCGGACCGTCTGAAAATAATATTACAGGGGGATCGGATATGAACGCTTCTGATCAATTTGTTCTGATTTCCGGGGGCTCCTTCCAGATGGGCAGCCCGGAATCCGAGGCGTGGCGCAGCGCCGATGAAACGCAGCATCACGTAACTGTCAGCGACTTTTACATGAGCCGGTACGAGCTGACGCAAAAAGAATACGAGGAAATCATGGGCAATAATCCCAGCAGCTTTACAGGCAGCAATCTGCCGGTCGAGAGCGTTTCCTGGCTCGACGCAGTCGCTTACTGCAACGCCCGCAGCGAGAAGGAAGGCCTGGCTCCGGCCTATAAAATAAACGGGCAGGAAGTAACCTGGGACAGAAGCGCAAACGGGTACCGTCTGCCAACCGAAGCGGAATGGGAATACGCCTGCCGCGCGGGAACCACTACGCCATTTTATATGGAAAACTCGCCGAGCGCTGCGGAAGCGAATTATTACGGTCATTATCCCTATCAGATCGAAGACCACTATTTTTCACAGGGGGATTTGGAGGTGCAGCCCGGTCAGTACAGGCAAACGACAATTGCTGTGGGCAGCTTCTCCCCAAATCCATATGGACTTTACGATATGTATGGGAATGTAAGCGAATGGGTATGGGATTATTACGGCGAATATCCCGCCGAAGAACAAGTCGACCCGGCCGGTCCGGCTTCCGGCACGCTCCGCGTTTATCGGGGCGGCGGCTGGAACGATTTTGCTAAAAATATGCGTTCCGCATATCGCGCCACGCTGGAGCAGAATAAAAGCAGCTTTAATCTCGGAATCCGGTTAGTGTTAAATGCCGCTCCCGGCACGGGCAGTATATCGGGTACGGGCGCGCAGAGTGCAGGCGACGGCGGAAGCGGAAAAATCCTGATCGCCTATTTCTCCTGGGGCGGCAACACGGAAGGAATTGCGGAAGAGATTCAAAGGCAAACGGGCGCGGACCTGTTTGAGATTACAATGGTCCATCCGTATTCCACGGACTACAGCACCGTTTTAGAAGAAGCACAGCGAGATCAAAACGCACAGGCTCGTCCGGAGCTTGCAGGCCGCGTAGAAAATATGGAGCAGTACGGCACGATCCTTTTGGGATATCCCAACTGGTGGGCCTCTATTCCCATGCCAGTGGCGTCATTCCTTGAAGTATTCGATTTTTCCGGAAAGACGATTATCCCGTTCTGTTCTCACGGCGGCGGCCGCCTGGGCCAGAGCTTAACGGCGATTGCAAAGCTTGCTCCGGATGCCGCCATGGGAGAAGCCCTTTCCGTACATTATTCGGGCGGCTCCAGCCTTGCGGAGGATGTCGCCGACTGGCTTAGCCGCAATGGAATATAAAAATAAAAAGAAGCAGAATGCTCTTTAAGGAGGAAACCACAATGTCAAAAAAATTAGTTGCATTTTTTTCGGCAAGCGGCGTCACAAAAAACGTCTCCGAACGGCTGGCAAAGATTGCAGACGCAGATTTATTTGAAATCAAACCGGCGATTCCCTACAGCCGGGCCGACCTGGACTGGACAAATAAAAAAAGCCGCAGCTCTTTGGAGATGAGCGATCCCGATTCCCGGCCTGAAATTGCAGAAGCGCTTCCTAATATGGAAGAATACGATACCGTATTCCTTGGCTTTCCGATCTGGTGGTATGTCGCCCCCACTATTATCAATACCTTTCTGGAGAGCTATGATTTTTCCGGAAAGACCATCATCCCATTCGCCACGTCGGGCGGCAGCGGATTTGGAAGAACGGCAGAGATCTTAAAGCCGCTCTGCGCGCAAACGGCAAAATGGCGGGACGGGAAAATGCTGAACCACATATCAGATAAGGCATTAAAGGATTGGGCGGCAGGTCTTTCATGAAAACCGAAAGAGAAAAAATGCTCTGCGGTGAATTTTACGATACCCGCGACCATGAGCTTCGCGCGCTGAGCAGCAATGCGAAAGATCTGATGCGCATTTACAACAGCCTGCCTGCTGAAAATACAGAGCTGCGCAGTCGAATGATCCGGATGCTGTTCGGAGCCTGCGGCGATAACATCCGCGTAAATCAGCCGATTTATGTGGACTATGGAAGCAATATTTCAATCGGCAGCAATTGTCTGATCAATATGAACTGTACGCTGCTGGACACAGGCAGAATTACAATCGGGGATAACACGCTGATTGGACCGGATGTAAAAATTTATACCGCGTTCCACCCGCTTTCTGCCAGCGAGCGCTATTTTACGGATGAAAAGGGAGAAAAAGCAGTCCGTACGCAAACTGCCGCCGTTACGATCGGAAGCAACGTATGGATCGGGGGCGGGGCGATGCTCCTGCCCGGTATTACAATCGGAGATAATGCCGTAATCGGCGCCGGCAGCGTCGTGACAGGATCCATCCCCGCAAACGCCGTCGCCTGCGGAAATCCCTGTAAAGTGAAAAAATATCTCATAGAACAAACGCCGTAAGGAGCTGAAGACGATGAAGTACGGCAAATTAGGAACATCCGAATTAACGGTGTCCCGTATCTGTATGGGCTGTATGGGCTTTGGGGAAGCCGGCAGCGGCCAGCACAGCTGGACGGTCGGCGAGTCAATTTCCCGGGAAATCATAAAAAAAGGGCTGGCGCTTGGAATCAATTTTTTCGATACGGCAATCGCCTATCAAAACGGAACGAGCGAACAGTATCTTGGCAGCGCCCTGCGGGATTTTGCAAAGCGCGACGAGGTGATAATTGCGACAAAATTTCTGCCGCGCACTCCGGAAGAGATCGATCGCGGAATTACAGGTCAGCAGCATATTGAGAAGCTGCTCGACCGCAGTCTGAAAAATCTCGGTGTGGACTATGTCGATCTATATATCTATCATATGTGGGATTACGGGACGCCCCTTTATGATATCATGGAAGGGCTGCATCGCGTTGTAAAAGCCGGCAAGGTCCGCTATATCGGCATTTCAAACTGTTATGCATATCAGCTGGCAAAGGCCAATGCGCTTGCCGAAAAAGAAGGCTTTTCAAAATTTGTGTCGGTACAGGGACATTATAATCTTATTTTCCGCGAGGAGGAGCGGGAAATGGCAAAACTCTGCGCAGAGGATCAGATTGCCATGACTCCGTACAGCCCGCTTGCCGGCGGCCGGCTTGCCAGGCTGCCCGGGGAAACCTCAAAACGTCTGCAGGAAGACGAATATGCCCGACTCAAATACGACGCTGCCGCCGAACAGGATCGCGTAATCATCCGGCGCGCTGCGCAGCTTGCTGAAAATCGCGGCGTTTCCATGACGGAAATCTCTCTGGCCTGGCTTTTGGCGAAGGGAACCTTCCCCGTTACAGGCGCAACGAAGCAGTCTCATATCGAGGGAGCCGCCAGGGCCGTCGATCTGGTTTTAAGCGGCGAAGAGCTTGCTTTTTTGGAAACGCCGTATGTTCCCCACCCCCTTGTCGGCGTCATGGCACAGAATACACCCGATACCGCAAAAGAAAAACATGTTTGGTCTGCGGGAGCAGAACCGGTCTGAAAGGAGAACAAAATGAATCTGCAGGAAACCGATCCCGAATTTATGGAACGTTTTGAACACTTTGCTTTGCATGAAGTCGTAAGCGAAGAAAATCAGAGTCTCGAAGAGCAAACGCGATCAATTGTGATTCTGGCCGCGCTCATCGGCTGTCAGGGAACAGACGCATACCGTGAAATGCTGCCGCAAGCCCTCCGCCTCGGAGTCACGCCGGTAATGGTAAAAGAAATCGTCTATCAGGCGGCGGACTATTTGGGCTACGCCAGAATGCTGCCTTTTCTAAAGATCACTAACGAGATTCTGATCCGGCACGGAGTCCCGCTCCCGCTGGATGGGCAGGCAACTACGACACCGGATAATCGGCTGGAAAAGGGCGTTCAGATCCAGACAGAAATTTTCGGAGAACAGATGAAAGAGGCGTGGAAAAACGGGCACATCAACCGCTGGCTGGCAGCAAATTGCTTTGGCGATTACTATACGAGAACAGGGCTTACGCTTGCGCAGCGGGAGCTGATTACCTTTTGCTTTCTTATGGCGCAGGGCGGCTGCGAGCCGCAGCTGATCGCGCATGCGAAAGGAAACATTAATCTGGGCAATGATAAAGAGCTCCTGATTCGTGTCGTTTCGCAATGCCTGCCCTATATCGGCTATCCACGCAGCTTAAATGCGATCAGCTGTATCAATAAGGCGGTGGAAGAATGAAAGCAAAAACAATCGTAAGGCTTTCCGTTGATTTTTTAATGACGATTTTTCTGCTTCTGTTAATGGGCTATCAGTTCTGGGGTGAGACGGCGCACGAATGGGTTGGCGCGGGAATGTTTCTTCTTTTCATTGCGCATCATATTCTGAATGGAAGCTGGTATAAAAATCTGTTCAGAGGCCGTTATCCCGCAGTGCGTATTCTGACGCTGAGCCTTGATGCTCTTTTGCTGCTTGCCATGCTCGCTCAAATGTACAGCGGCATCGTAATGTCGCGTTATGTATTCGATTTTCTTCCCATCAGCGGCGGCATGCTGCTGGCCAGACGGCTTCACATTCTCGGTTCCTACTGGGGCTTTCTCTTAATGAGCCTGCATTTGGGGCTTCACTGGAATATGATTCTGGGAATGCTGCGGAAGGTCATGCAGATAAAGAGCGATTCTAAAGTTCGCAGAGCTGCCGTGCGGGCCGCAGGATGTCTTGCTGCCGGGTATGGCTGTTATGTTTTTATAAAAAGAGAATTTCCCACCTATCTGCTTCTGAAAAGCGAGTTCGTTTTTCTGGATTACAGTGAATCAAAAATTTTGATTTATCTGGACTATCTTGCTTTAATGGGCCTTTGTATTTTCCTTGCTCATTATGGAGGGAGGCTTCTAAGCGCCGCCAGGCGGAAACGCGGCCGCTGACATCGGCGGCCGCGTTTCCGTCTGCTTTTGCTGCTCCTCGTCTCTCGCGCGGGGAGCCGTCCTATTTTCCGGCGCTTTCGGAGCGCCCGGCAAGCACATTCAGCTCCTGAATAACCTCCTGAAGCTGCGCTCTTGTCCAGTGCAGATGATTTCCAACGGTCCGCAGCGTCAGATTTGCGCCCATTTTCAGCGTGGACATGCTCAGTCTTTTCCCCGTATATTTTTCAACCAGCGATAAAATTCCCGGCAGATGCAAAATCTCCCGAACCTTTGTATTTTCATGAAACATCGAAAACAGCCTCCATCTCTTGTTCTCTCCCCTTGCTATCATATGATATGATGCGGCATTTTGCTTTTATTCCATGAAAAAAGCCCGGCATAATGCAGCCTCACAAAACAGTATTTACAACCAACTGAAACAATGTTATCTGCCATCTTACACTTAGGACAGTAGAACGGAAGTGTTTGCTTTCTGTATCTTCCAGCAATTTTATCCGCGTCCTGCACCTGCAAGCAAGGCATAACAGCCAACGCATATTCATCGTATTCCCCAGCTTCCGCTCATCATTTGCAGCTGCATCATGTGGGGGTAAATCTTACCCGTTCGTATCAATTTCTCTGGCGCTCCCTGTTCGGCGACGATTCCGTCTGAAAGTACCACTACCTTATCCGCGCCGCTTACAGTACGCATACGATGGGCGATCACAAGCACAGTCTTATTTTTTATCAAACGCGATAAAGCGGTCTGTATGAGGGTTTCATTTTCCACATCGAGGCTTGCCGTAGCCTCATCCAGTAAGATAATCGGGGCGTTTTTGAGAAAAGCCCGGGCAATGGAAATGCGCTGCCTCTCACCGCCGGATAGCTCGCAGCCGTTTTCTCCTATCATGCTGTTATAACCATCCGGGAGCTTTAAAACGAACCCCTCGCAGTTTGCAAGCCTTGCCGCTTTGATTACTTCTTCATCGGTAGCATCCTTTCTGCCAATCCGGATGTTTTCCAGAATGGTATTGTTAAATAATGTTACGTCCTGGAAGACGATGGAATACAGCGATAGCAAGGTTTCCGGCTCTATTTTTGAAATATCCATTCCTCCAACCGTAATTTTTCCTTTGCCAATATCCCAAAAACGCGCGGCAAGGCGGGAAACTGTTGTTTTCCCTCCGCCGGACGGCCCAACCAAAGCAGTAACTTCCCCCTGTTTTGCCGTAAAAGACACGTCCCGCAATACGGCTTCTCCGGTATGATAGGAAAACTCCACATGCTCGAAAGCAATATCGTATCCTATGTTGGTCAGTTGCTCGCTTCCCATCTGAATGGGCTGATCAAGGATTTCGTTCATGCGGTCGATATTTGTTTTGGTCGAAATAACCGCCGCCAGATTTTGCAAAGCTCCTTCCAGCGGGGCATATAGCCTGGAAGCCACCAGCAGGAACAGAAAAAATAATGGAATTTTGATTTCTCCTCGCACAAGCAGCACAGAACCCACAAGCGCCACTGTAGCGATTCCGAATTTCAGGATCAATGTAGAGGAAACAACGAAAAGGGCGGTACCAAGTTCTGTAATGATGTGCCGTTTTTCCACATAATCAATTTTTTGATTCAGTCCCTTTAAATAAGCTTCTTCCGCGTTATTGGCCTTTAAGTCCTGCAGGCTTTCAATGCACTCCTGCACACCGCTTTCAAGGGCGACATTTGCCGCTACGGATTTCCGGTTGAAATATTCCTGTATGCGGCCTGAGAAAAATGTAATGGTGAAGGCAACCGGCAAAACCCAAACCGCCGCAAGAGCCATGCGCCAGTCATAGGCAAAAAGGCAAGCCGCAATCAGGGTTGTGGAAATGAGAGAGCCCGCCAAAGCCGGCACATAATGGGAAAACGCAGTTTCCAACGTGGCGCAGTCGCCCATGATGGAGTTCGTCAAATCGGCAAGATTCTTTTTGCCAAAAAAGGAGAGAGGGATTTTGCGGAGCTGTTCCGCCAAAGAAATGCGTCTTACCCCGCTTTCCACATAAGTCGCCAAATAAGTGGCGTTGTATTGAAAATAGGTTACAACGAAAATGAAACATAAGCAAGCCAAAACACCCGCCGCATATAAGGCGATGCGGCTCCCGTTTACGCCCCCGTTCATCATATCCATGACAAACATATACAAAAGCCCCACAGGAATCATAAAAGAAATATCCTGCACGACACAGGCAATGCAGCCTTTGATTAAATCCACAGCTCCTTGCCGCGATAAAGCAAAACGCCTTTGCAATGCTTTTATCATGCTCTTACCTCCTTTGCAAGTTTCCATTCCACCGCTTCGGAATAATTTTTCCACATCCGGGCAAATACACCGTTTTGTTCTATTAACCCGCGATGTGTGCCGCTTTCGATGATCTCGCCATCCTGCAATACATAAATACAGTCCGCGCCTGTAATGGACGAGAGCCTGTGGGCAATCATTATCACGGTTTTCCCCTTTGACAGCGCGGATAGAGCCTGCTGTACCCGCACTTCATTGTCGGGGTCGGCAAAGGCTGTGGCTTCATCCAAGATTAGGATTGGCGCGTTTTTTAAAATCGCACGGGCAATGGCGATTCTCTGCTGTTCACCGCCGGACAGGTACACGCCATTCCCGCCAACCACCGTATCGACGCCATTCGGCAGCTTTTCAATAATATCTGCACACTGGGCGGCCTCCAACGCATGTATGATTTCATCGCGTGTTGCGGCGGGATTCCCCATACGCACATTTTCCAGGATGGATGTTTTGAACAGTCGGCTGTTTTGAAAAACGAACGACACCTTGTTCATCAACGTTTCTTTCGGGATGTCGCGTATGTCGGTATTTCCAATCAAAACGCGCCCTTTTTGCGTGTCAAAAAATCTTGTAATGAGATTGGCAAGGGTGGTCTTGCCGCCGCCGGAAGCCCCCACAAGCGCGACGGTCTGCCCCGGCTGAATCGTCAGCGACACATTGTTTAAAGCATTTTTCTTTCCGTCGTAGCTGTAGCTGACGTGTTCCAATATAATCCCGTTGTCTTTCGGCTCATTGTTTACTGTGCTTTCGGGCAATGGTTTTTCCCGCAGCACCTCGTCAATCCTGTTAATCGCGTCGCCTACAATCATGGCGTCTTCGCTCATAAACATAATTTTTGTAAGCGTCGTACCGATAACAGGTGTGATGATAATATAAAAAATCAGATTCAGCAACAGCTCGTTTGACACACCGCCCCTTGACAAAAGGATACCCCCAGCAATTAAAAAGGCAAATACGCCGTTGATTGCCGTCGTATAAAACATCATCGGCAGGCGCAATGCTTTTGTATAGGCGATGACCCACTTCTCATAGTTGTCAATCGCAGCCTTAAAGCGTTTGAAAGAAAATACGGTTTGCCCAAATGTTTTTACCACGGGGATGCCCCTTACATATTCCACCGCTTCATTGGACATAGCGGAAAGAGAATTTTGATATTCCCGCATTTTCTGCTCCATTCCCGCGCCTGTCATTTTCATCATAATGAGAAATCCAAGCACAACGGGAATCAGGCTGAGTAACCCCAGCCGCCAGTCAAAGGCAAGCAGCAAAATAAGCAGCCCTGCCGGAGTGGCAATCGCCCCGGCTTTGTCTGGCAGCCTGTGCGCCAGATAGTTTTCCGTCGCTGCGCTGGATGTATTGACAATCCTCCGAAGGCTCCCGCTTCCATACTTTTCTGTTACTCCAAGCGGCAGGGATGCTATATGGCGCATGAGCTCTTTACGGATATTGGAAGCTACTCGGAAGGCGCTCAAGTGAGAACACATTAAAGCGCCTATGTATACAACAATGGAAATCACTGCAAACAATACGGCCGACCAGCCGTAACGCGCAATATTTCCCGCCTGCGCAAAATCCGGGGCGACGGCCAGCACATCGCGAATGATACGCCATATGTACCAAAACGGCACAAGAGCGACCAGGGCGCTTACGACCGACAATATCCACGAGAGATAGGTTAATTCCCTGTGCTTGCCGGCATAGCCCATCAGCTTTGATAAATTGGATTGCTTTTTCATGCAAAAACCTCCTTAAAAAATTGATTTTATGATAAGGAAACGGATATGCCGCTTCAGAATATTAGATATAATAGTTAGCATTAACTAACATCCGGACAAAATCATAGGGCTCATTGCCCCATAATTTTCATCCATCCAGCAGTATAAAACGCCCGCATTTCTTTTAAATAGTACTGGGCTTTTTCAAGCGGCATTTCATGAATAATCAATTCAAAAAACGTGTTAAACATGCCAGTAATTAATACGTGCTCCAAATGCTCGTCAATCGGCGGCGCAGATCTGCCCAATTTTTCAAGTACCGCTAAATAGTCATGCGTCCCTTTGATTTCTATTTCCACCATCTCGTCAATTAAATGGGAAAAGCGCGTCCCTTCAGAATGGCAAAGGATGAGCTTAAATACATTTAAATGCTGGTAGGCATACAAAAGCATTTCATCCATACATGCACCGGATATGTCGCCCAAATGTTTTGGCTGCTCCTCCTGCGGAATATTGGAAAAATCCAGCTGTGCTTTCTGAAAAAGCCACATAAAATGCTCATATTGCTTGCAAACCAACGATTCAAACAGGCTTTCCTTGCTGGCATAATAGCCATAGAACGCGCCTGTCGTAACGCCTGCTTTTTTCACAATATTGCGTAAGGAAGCAGATTTAAAATCCTTTTCGAGAAATTCCTGCATAGCCGCCGAATGAATTAAGCGCAAAGTCATTGTTTCTGCTTCGTTCATACACATCCATCCTTTCAGATAACACTGCTATATAACGCCGTTATAGTATAGTTTCTGCACCGGGACTTGTCAATAGTCTTTAAAAAAATTTTTTACAACGGAGAAAGGGCATAGTCGAAGCTATGCCCTTTCCCGAAAACAGCCTTATGCTGTTTTATGCGTACCGCCCCTATGCCGGGGCTTTTGTTTTTAAGATATCCGTTTCTCCGGATCAGGCGTTGCTTCTTTTCTTGAGAAGCACTGTCGCCAGCACGGCGGCCATTGCGACTACAGCTGCAAAATACATTGTATCGCCTGTAGGCGTGTTCGGAGTAGAGGGCTCCGAAGGATCCTCCGTACCGGGATCTACCGGCGTTTCCGGATCCTCTTCCGCAACTGCCGCAACCTTAAAGTCATCAAAGTAAACGATGTCCAGCAGATTTTCAGGGGAATCCATTCCATGTCCGTCGATCCGGAAAGCGCTGAGCGACGTTAATTCTCCGGACGCAGCTCCAGCGCCATTTTCAAAGGAGCCAATTTTTTCATCGTCCAGATAAAGATCGTAATTTTTCGTTCCCAGCTCGAATACAGCCGTCAGAACATAGTCATGGTTCGTTTCCAGGCCGGACTTCGCAGCCGTTTCCACTCCGTTCTGATAACCATGCGCAACAATCTGCCCATTAACCTTCTTTATAGCCAGGAAATTCGGTGTCCAGGATTCAACATCCTTCCCTGTGCTCCCGACTGTCGCGGTAAAGCCGTAATCTCCAAGCTGCGCAATCCGAAACGTAAATTGCAGCGCAACATATTTCGTCTCCGCAGGATATGCGGAAGCGTCCACGTTTGCCCGGATATTTGTGGATTCGGATGTATCGGCCGCTCTGAAATAAGTAACCGAATTGGTCCCTCCGACTCCATTTTCGACAATCTGAAGGCCGCCCCCCTCGCTTCCGCCTACAAAGAACGGAAATCCGGCAGGCTTCTCCGCGTCGAAAAATTTATCGTCTGTCGCGTCAAAATCTTCAAAATCACAGCTGAATACCGGTTCCTCAAGATTCACTGCCGCGGCGAACGCCGGGACTGCCGACAGGGAAGCAAACAGCATAACGGCCAGCAAACAAGAAATAAGCTTTTTCATTTCTGCAACTCCTTCTCTTTCTGATTCATATGTATCAGATTTTTACAAATCGAGTAAATTGTATTAAAACGATTTGTCCCTGTCAATAGAAAATATTGTTTTTTTCGTAAAATCCTGGTTAAATATAAATAATCAAGGCCATAAATACAAGATTTTCTTTTCCTGTATTTTTCAATGCGTGGCCGCAGCCGTCGGACGTATACGTAACGTCGCCCTCGCGGACGCTGCGCAGCGCGCCGTTGTCATTATATTCGCCTTCCCCCCGCAGGATAAAATACGTCTCGCACTCACCGTGATGAACGTGATATCCGATCGAGCTGCCGGGCTCCAGTATGATCTGAGCATACAAGCTGCACTTTCCGTTCATCTGCTCTTTGTCCAGCAGCTCCTGAATATAAGCGCAGCCCTTGCCGCCGTTTAAATTTTCTTCCGTTCGCATATAAAAAACTCCTTTTCTTTTCAGATCAGTACGGCGATCAGCTGGGAAGCAAGCACGACCAGCACAAGCGCCACCGGATAGGTTGCCGCGTAAGCGGAGGCTACATCATCCGTTCCGGATACGCCGATCAGCGTTCCCAGTGCCGGCGTGCTCGTCATTCCGCCCGTAATGGAACCAAGATTGTTAAGCAGGCTGATTTTGAGAAGCTTCTTTGCCACAAAAAACCCAACGAACATGGGAACGACCGTCATGACGACGCCCGCCAGGAAGCCGTACAAAAGAAGCATCGCGCCGTACTGCGAGGCCTGAATCTGTGAAACAAGCTCTACGCCGCCCTCTACGCCGGCTCCGATCAGGAACAGCATCAGTCCAAATTCGCGGAATACCTTCAGCGTTTTCTCCGAAACCTTCAGACTCAGCCTGCCGATCCGGCCGAAATGTCCCAAGATCAGCGCCAGAATGAGAGGCCCGCCCGTATTGCCGAGAGAAAACTTGGCGCCCTCGTATCCGGCAGAAGAAAACGGAATTGTAACGGATCCCAAAATGATTCCCAGCACTACGGCAATGCCGAACGTGCCGAGTCCGTATTCATCAAGCGCAAGCAGCTTCCGGCCGGATTCTTCCTTAACCGTCGGAGCTTCGATTCCGGCTTTCATTTTAACGCGTTCCTCCGCCATATTTGCCTTCATGAATTTCGGAACGAGCTGTACGAACAATACTACGCCGACAACGCCGAACGGATATGCGATCGCGTGTCCCAGAGAAACCAGCCCCTGCGCATCCTCAGGCACGGCGGATTTTGCAGCAGAAAAGCCCGGCGTGCTCGTCAGGGCGCCGGACATGATGCCCGTACCAAACGGAGAGCCGATCCCCGGGATCAGAGAAAACAGCGCGCACAGGATCGCGCCGGAGGCAATAATGATTACGCCCAAAAGCACATAGGATTTTGCGTTTTTCTTCAGATTCCGGAAAAAGCTCGGTCCGGCGATAAAGCCGACGGCTGTAACGAACAGCACCAGCCCGACGGCTTCAATCATCTTATAATACTGAACATTTGCCGTATCCGTGCTTTCGATAAAAAAGTTTTCCAGAATCGGAAGCTCCGCTAAGCCCGGCAGCGTAAAAAGATATCCGAACAGCAGCGCCATCAGGAAGACGCCAGCAGTCCCGAGCGAAACGCCCTTGATCGTGATCCTTCCGAGCGCATACCCGAGCGCGGCAATCAGGAAAGAGCCAAACAATACGACCGTCATGCCGCTGAGAGAAAAAATTTTGCTTAAAATATCCATTTTCTCCGTTTTCCTCCGTTTTATTTCGCTTCGTATTTCGGATTTCCGTGCGTATATCTCGGAAGAAGCTGCGGGGAGACTTTATCGGTGACAACTCCCGCTTCCGCCAGAGCCTGGTCAAAGCGCGCAATATGATCCAGCGTAAGCGCTCCGGTTTTCGAAATCGTTTTTGCCTTCGCCGCAGCGCTGATTCCGGCATTTCTGCCGAATACGATAATATCAAGCAGAGAATTTCCCATCAGACGGTTTTCTCCGTGAATCCCTCCTACGGCCTCTCCGGCAACGTAGAGATTCTCCACCTCTGACATTCCGTCAGCGCCGATTTTAATGCCTCCGTTCTGATAGTGAAGCGTCGGATAAATCAGGATCGGCTTTTCCCTCATATCGTAGCCGTATTTCAGGAACATGCGAAGCATGGCGGGAATGCGCTTTTCAATTGCGCCCGTGCCGTGAATCGCCTCGATCATCGGCGTATCCAGCCAGATTCCAAAGCCGTCCGGCGTCGGAATGCCTTTTCCTCTTTCCTGGCACTCGCGAATGATAGATGCCGCGGAAACGTCTCTCGTCTCCAGAGGGTGCATAAATGCTTCTCCGTCTACGTTCACCAGCATGGCGCCCAGAGAGCGAACCTTTTCCGTCACAAGCGCGCCGAAAATCTGCGCCGGGAACGCGACGCCTGTCGGATGATACTGCAGCGTATAGGCATATAGAAGCGAGGCTCCCGCGCGGTACGCCAGAACAAGACCGTCTGCCGTAGCGCCGTAATGGTTCGAGGTCGGAAAGCCCTGGTAATGCAGCCTGCCGGCGCCGCCCGTGGCAATGATCACCGTTTTCGCACGGGCAACCAGAATCTCCCTTGTTTCCATATTCATCAGGACCGCTCCGGCCGCCTTTCCGTTTTCGTCCAGAATCAGCTCGATGGCCGCCGTGAAATCGACGACCGGGATTCCTCTGTTGATGACCTCGTCGCGCAGCACGCGCATAATCTCCGCGCCTGAATAGTCCTTCGCTGCGTGCATACGCTTTCTGGAGGTTCCTCCTCCATGCGTAGTCAGCATCGTACCGTCCGCTTCCTTATCGAACATCACGCCCAGATCGTTCAGCCATTTTACGGCGCCGGGGCCTTCAGTTACCAGTTTATAGAGCAGTTCAGGCACATTTTTAAAGTGTCCGCCGCCAAGCGCGTCGACATAATGGATCATCGGCGAATCGTTTTCCTTGTCTGCCGCCTGAATTCCGCCCTCTGCCATCATGGTGTTGGCGTCGCCATGGCGCAGCTTTGTGACGATCATCACATTGGCCCCATTTTCATGCGCCATAATCGCCGCGGAAGAGCCCGCTCCGCCCCCGCCGATCACGAGCACGTCTACGTCATAGTCCGGATGCTCCAGATCCACGGACTCCGGCTTGACGCGGCTGTGCGCCTGCAATAAAGCCGCAAGCTCCTTGGGTACGCGCTCTCCTTTATTCGGGCCCATGACAAGCGTATCAAAATTTTCTTTTTTATAATCCGGATGGAATTTCGCAAGCAGCGCCTCTTTTTCCTCCGCCGTCATGCGTCTCGGCTCGAATCCGATACGCGACGGGCGCGTTGCCTCAACTTTCTGGATCGAATCCAGCATTTCCTGTGTATATAATGAATCGCTCATGGCTCCGCCCTCCTTATTTTTCGATTTCTCTGTTGTTGTACATGGTTTTCAGCTCATCGAGCGGTTTTGCCATCAGATCCTTCATCGGCTGCACATAATCGCCGCGCTCGATCTCCGCGACGCGTTTTTCGAGATGCTCTGATCTTGGCGCGAGATATTTTCCCGTCAGTCTTCTGGCAAGCAGCGCCACCTGCGGGTGGGAAATCTGCGCCGGGCAGCGCGAGGAGCAGATGCCGCACATCACGCAGTCAAACGATTCTTCTGCACATTTCGCATACTCGGCTCTCTGCGCGTATGCAATGTACTGCATTACGTTGAGCCCCTGCGTACAGCTCTTCGTACAGGCGTTGCACCCGATACAGCTGTAAATTTCCGGATAAAGCTGCATCATGATCTGCTCCGTAGGACGGATCTTCTCAATATCATACGTTTGCTTCACAACCGGAAAGAACGGAATCTGCGCCACATACATGTTTTCTTCGACTTTCGTCTGGCAGGCAAGGCACACCTTGAGCTCCGGATCTCCTTTGATTCTGTATACCGAAGCGCAGGCGCCGCAAAAACCGTTTCTGCAGCCGCAGCCGCGCACCAGCTGGTAGCCGGCATATTCCATAGCATCCATGATGGTGAGTTCTGAGGGGACGGAATACTTTTTCCCCATGATAAATACGTTAACCATTTTTTCCATGTCTTTTTGCCTTCACTTTCTGTAAGAATCCATTAATATTCGTTCGGGAGCTCGTCGAGCTGGTCGCAGCGGAATACCGGTCCGTCCTTACAGACGTATTTCGATCCGATATTGCAGCGGCCGCATTTGCCGACGCCGCATTTCATGCGCAGTTCCATTGTTGTATAAACCTGCGTTTTGTCATACCCCATTTCCTGCAGCGAGGCCAGCGTAAACTTAATCATGATCGGAGGGCCGCAAAGCAGCGCCGTTTTGTGAACGTCGAAATTCAGTTCTTTCACATAAGCAGGAACAAAGCCCACGTGGCCGTCCCAGCCGTCCTGCGGACGGTCAATGGTGAGGTGAACATCCACATTTTCCGCGTGCGCCCACTCGTTGCGGATCTGATCAATATCTACAAGATCGTCTGCGGAGCGCGAGCCGTACACGATATCGATTTTACCGTAATCGCCGCGTTTCGCCAGGCAATAATCAATTACGGAGCGCAGCGGCGCAAGGCCGATTCCGCCTGCAATAAACAGTAAATCCTTTCCCTTCAGCGCCGTGTCAACGGGGAAAGCATGACCGTAGGGCCCGCGTATGGTGATCGCCTGACCAACCTCCATCTGATGCAGCCATTCCGTAAAGCCGCCGCACCGCTTGATGCTGAATTCCATATACTCCCGGTTTGTCGGAGAAGACGTAATCGAAAACATCGCCTCGCCGACGCCCGGCATTGAAAGCATCGCGCACTGGCCCGGCATGTGGTCGAAGCATTTTCCGCCTTCCGGCGCGTTCACCCGGAAGGTTTTCACGTCGGGCGTATCCGTGCGGATATCAGTTACGATTCCGATCTGCGGAATCAATACATCGGGATTCATTTCGATTCACCTCCGAAGGATTTTATCACTTTTACAATGTTCATGGACACCGGGCACTTGGAAAGACATCTGCCGCAGCCCACACAGGAGTACTCTCCGCCGTTGTTGGCCGGATAATAGACAAGCTTATGCATGAAGCGCTGGCGGAAGCGTTCGAGCTGACTCGTACGGGGATTGCCGTGCGCCATCTTTGTAAAATCGGAATACATGCAGGAATCCCAGCAGCGGAAGCGCTTGATTCCGTGTCCCGTGTCGAAATCACGAATATCGTAGCACTGACATGTCGGGCAGATAAAGGTACACGTTCCGCAGCCAATGCACGACTGATAGAGCTCCTGCCACTGCGGCGCGTAAAATACATCGTTCAGGCCCGTCGTCAGGCGGTCGCCGCTGAAATATTCCACGCTCAGTCCGCTGAGCGGCAGTCTGGCAAGAATCGAGCGGATTTCTTCCTTTCGGTCCTCCAGGGCAGTCTCGTCCTTTTCAGACGCTTCCTCCAGAAGCGTTCCGAGCAGCTTCGTCAGCGCTTCTCCCTTTTCCGTTTCCGGGTTCCAATACAGCGCCGAATCCGTAAGCCACGTCGTTACGTCGCCTCCCGAGGGCTGCGCGGCGTCTATGCCGAATGTTCCGCAGAAGCACGTCTCTTCCGGCGCGCTGCACGCCATCGTTACGACGACGCCCGTTTCGCGGCGGCTTTGATAAAACGTATCTACGGGATCGCTGAGAAATACGGAATCGAGGATTGCAAAGCTTTTTGCGTCGCAGGCGCGCACGCCGAATACCACAAAAGGCTCCGCCGGATCACGGTCCTCGACAAGATCAATATTCTTCCCGCTGACGCGGAAGGAAATCAGATTTTCGCTCTGTGGGAAAAACAGTTCTTTTGCCGATTTGACCGTATTGAGGCAATCCAGGCAGACTCTGCTTTCCGGCGTCCATTTTTCAAACAGGCACTGGCCCGCGTCCTCCACCGGCAGATACAGGCTTTTGACAGCCGATATCGCCGCATAAAGCTCCGGCAGGCGCTCTCTTGCTATTTTATACATCATTTCTTCCCGCCTTTCTCATAGACAATACTCGGCTCCGCGTCCTGCTTCGTATAGGAAGTCAGCGGCGCTTCGATCGTTATGTCCGCCCCCGCCTGGTATTCTCCGTAAAGCTCATTGATATCTTTAATGAATTTTCGGTTAAGCAGGTGAAGCGGGATATTCTGCGGACAGACTCTCGTACATTCGCCGCAGTCCGTGCATCTTCCTGCTACGTGAAACGCGCGGATAATATGGAACAGATTTTCTTCGAAATCATCCGTATTCGCTTTGCTGGCGACGCCGGACTTCGGATTGTCAAATACGCACTGCACGCAGGAGCAGGCGGGGCAGATATTTCTGCACGCGTTGCAGCGGATGCAGCGGGAAAGCTCGTTTCTCCAGAAAGCGAAGCGTTCTTCTGCCGACAAATGCTCAAGATTTTCGATGTAGGCAAAGCGGCTTCCAAACTCCTGATTCGGAACGGCCTCCTCCGGTTCGTCCGCTTCATCAGAAAGCGCGTCGTAAATCATATGCTTTTTACCCTTACAGGCTTTGCACTTTTCAAATAAAACGTCTTTTTTCGCACACGTCTTTTCTCCGTAGAGCGTTTCAAAAACGACCTGGTCCCCTTCAATTTTCGCTCCGGTAATTCCTCTTATGCCAAGTGCGCGCGCTGCCTCGGGATCTATCTTCCCACTGCAGGGAACGCCCAGCACAAAAACGTTTTCCCTGCGGATTCTGTGCTCCTTCAGCAGCTGGTTGAACGAGTATGTATCGCAGGGCTTGAGCAGCGCTATGAGCTTTCCATCCTTTTTGGATTCCGCGATGCAGTATTTGCTCTGGTTTGCAGCGCAGAAATCGTCATATATCATATTGTCCAGCGTTTCCTTTGTGAAAACGGCCGGAGTAACGTCGTAGCAAAACTCTCCGCTTTCCCAGGCCAGAACTCTGTCCGCCGCGCCGTCTTCCAGCAAAGAACGGCATTTCGATAAAATTTCCTCGCTTATTCTTTGCATCTCAGATCCTCCAATTTCTTATTTTCACCCAAATTGTGGATAGTCGCTACAAATTCATTCATTGTGGCGGAAAATTTCGCGCCCTCCGCTGCGGAAATCCATTCCACTCTCGTGCGCTCCCTTTCGATGCCGAGAAAATCAAGCATACTGAACAGGAGCGTCATTCTCCTTCTCGCAAAGTAATTTCCGGACGTATAATGGCAGTCGCCGGGATGGCATCCCGCAATGATCACGCCGTCCGCCCCTCTCTGAAAGGCTCGTAAAATAAACAGCGGATTTACGCGGCAGGAACAAGGCACCCGGATGACCTTCACGTTCGCCGGATAGGAAAGCCGGCTTGAGCCCGCCAGGTCGGCGCCTGCGTAGCTGCACCAGTTGCAGCAGAACGCCACAATCAGAGGCTTGAATTCATTTTTTGTTTCTTCTATCTGCATATCGCATCAACCTCCGCCATAATTTGTCTTGTTGTAAAGCCCTTCAGATCCATTGCGCCGGACGGACACGTTACGGTGCAGGCGCCGCAGCCCTGACAGATCGCTTCGTTTACTCTCGCGATTCTGCGGACTTCCCTTCTTCCATGATCGTTGATCTCCTTATCTACATAATCGATCGCGCCGTAAGGACAGACGCTTGCGCACTGCGAGCAGCCGTTGCACAGCAGCTCGTCAGAGCCGGCCACACACGGATTGCATGTCAGCTTATCTTTTGCCAGCAGTCCGATTACCTTTGCCGCGGCGGCGCTTGCCTGCGCGACGGTTTCCGGAATATCCTTCGGCCCCTGGCAGACGCCGGAAAGGTAGACGCCGGCTGTTGGGCTCTCAACCGGACGCAGCTTGGGATGCGCTTCCGTCAGGAAATTGTTCGTGTCAATGCTCGCCGTCAGCATCGTCGCCAGATTCTTAACGTCAGGATCCGGCTCGATCGCCGTGGCCAGGACCACCAGATCCGCTTCGATCAGGACCTGCTCGTTCGCAATGAGATCCGAGCCCTGTACCAGAAGCTTCCCGTCCTTCTCCGCAACCTTTCCGACCATGCCCTTTATGTAATCCACGCCGTATTCTTCTACTGCGCGGCGGTAAAACTCATCAAAGTTTTTGCCGGGCGTCCGCACGTCGATATAGAAAACGTGCACCTTCGTATCCGGATATTTGTCGCGGATCATCATCGCATGCTTTGCCGTATACATACAGCAGATTTTGGAGCAGTACGGCTTGCCGCAGCCGGAAATATCTCTCGAGCCCACGCACTGAATGAATACGATTTCATGCGGATGTGCGTGATCAGACGGGCGCAGCAGCACGCCCTTCGTCGGGCCGGCCGCGTTCATCAGGCGTTCGAGCTCCAGCGATGTAATGACATCTTTATTCTGCGCATATCCGAACTCTTCGAAATTTTCCAGTGAAATCGGCCTGTAGCCCGTTGCCACGACAATGGCGCCGTATTCCCGTTCCACGATTTCCTCTTTTTGCGTAAAATCAATCGCTTTCGCCGTGCAGTTTCTCTCGCACAGTCCGCACTTGCCCGTTTTCAGTTTAATGCAGTGCTCGGGATCGATTACCGCAACGTTCGGGATTGCCTGGGCAAACGGGATATATACCGCGCCCCGGTTGTCGAGTCCCATGTTGAATTCATTCGGCGCCTTGCGGGACGGACATTTTTCCGTACAGACGCCGCAGCCGGTGCAAAGCTCGGTATTGATATACCTTGGCTTTTTCTTGATTTTCACCCTGAAATTCCCCACGAAGCCCGATACGCTTTCGATTTCGCTGTATGTAAAGAGATTGATTTTATCATTCGCAGCGGCATCCACCATTTTGGGCGTCAAAATACATGCCGCGCAGTCGAGCGTCGGGAAGGTTTTATCCAGCTGCGCCATTTTTCCCCCGATCGTAGGCGATTTTTCCACAATATCGACTTCGTAGCCGGCGTCCGCAACGTCCAGCGCAGTCTGAATCCCTGCGATGCCGCCGCCGATCACAAGCGCCCGTTTTGTCACCGCGCTTTCTCCAGCCGTCAGAGGCTGATTTAAATTCAGCTTTGCAATCGCCGCTTTTGCAAGAATGATCGCCTTCTCCGTTCCCTCGTCCTTATCCTTGTGAATCCAGGAGCACTGCTCTCTGATATTGGCGATCTCTACCATGTACGGGTTCAGTCCGGCAGCCTGCGCCGTCTTCCGGAACGTTGTCTCATGCATACGCGGAGAACAGGAGCAGACAACGATTCCCGTCAGGCCGTAATCATGGATCGCCTGCCGGATTCTGGACTGTCCGCCCTCCGAGCACATATACTGGTAATCCGTCGAGATCACGACACCCGGCTCGCCGGCTACACTTTGCGCCACTTTCTCCACATCTACGGTGCCTGCAATATTGCTGCCGCACCAACAAACAAATACTCCGATCTTTTGCAATTTATTCACTTCCAATCTTTGCCGCTGTTATTTACTGTATTTTCTGAAGGCGCTGACGATGGCCTGCTGCGGGATGTTTTCGTCCAGCAGCTCCGGCACCATATTCGCTTTCAGATGATTTTCGCCCTGCTGGCGGATCACGCAGAGGCGCACCGCCTCGATCAGCTTTGCAGGCTCGACGCTTCTGGGGCATCGTTCGATACATGCAAAACAGGACAGGCAGGTCCAGATTGATTTAGATTCCATCAGCTTCCGGATCTGTCCCTTTTCAACCATCGCAACAAACTGGTGGGGATGGTATTCCATTTCCTGATAGGAAGGACAGGTTCCGGAGCATTTGCCGCATTTCATACATTTTCTCGTATTTACACCGCTGATCCGGAGCACGCGTTCCGCAAGTTCCTTTTCGTTTACCGTCACAAGTAACCCTCCTTATTTTACGCCGAGCGCCTCGGCAAGCAGTTCCGTAAAATAACAGACTTCCGGCTTTTTGTCTGCCGCAGCGTTTGCCTGCAGATTATACAGGCAAAGAGGACATGCCGTTATAATCGTGTCCGCACCCTTCGAAGCCGCCGATTCCAGAATCATGCCGCACCGCTTTGCCGGTATGGATTTATCCTCAAGCGAAGTGTATCCGCCGCAGCATTCGTTGCGATACGGCGTGAGGACCGGCTCGGCGCCGAGGGCGCGGATCAGGTCCTCCATCACAGACGGATTTTCGGGATTATCAAACTGCAGGACTTTTGCCGGGCGCAGAAGCAGGCAGCCATAATAGGCCGCAATCTTTCTTCCCTTCAAAGGATTCTTGACCGCCGCCTTGATGTTGTCGAAGCCTACCGTGTCTCTCAGCATTTCCAAATAGTGGACGACTCTTGTTTCTCCGACGTAATCCGTATCCAGTTTTAAGTAATTATTGACTTTCAGGCGAATGTCGTCGTTTGAAAGCATATCGTCGTTCACTCTTTTTATAACATGGTGACAGGCCGAACACAATGTCAATAAATCCCTTCCCTGCCGTTTTGCACTGTCAAGCGCGCGTACGGCGGAAAGCTTAGTGGCGATTTCATCCAGTGCAAGAGGATAAACGGCCCCGCAGCACTGCCAATCTTGTATTTCCTCCAGCGTAACGCCGAGAGCCTCCGCAGAGGCTCTCGCATAGCGGTCCAGATCTTTTGCCTTTGTTTTTAACGTGCAACCAGGATAGTAACTGTAAGTCATATTCAATTTTCCTTTCGGTTTTGTAGCGCGGCTTTTATACCATTTGCTCCGGCTTGAATACTTCGTCGAATTTTTCAGCTGTCAGGAAGCCGAGCTGTACGCAGGCTTCCTTCAGGGAAATATTTTCCTTATAAGCCTTTTTGGCGGTTTTTGCCGCGTTGTCGTATCCGATGTACGGGTTCAGGGCCGTTACGAGCATCAGGGAATTATAAAGATTATGCTTCATTTTCTCACGGTTCGCGGTAATGCCGGATACGCAGTGATCATTGAAAGAACGAATCCCGTCCGCCAGCAGGCGCACCGACTGAAGAAAATTGTAAATACATACGGGCATGAATACGTTGAGTTCAAAATTTCCCTGCGAAGCCGCCATGCCGACCGCCACGTCGTTTGCGATCACCTGCACCGCCACCATCGTCATCGATTCACACTGCGTGGGATTGACCTTGCCCGGCATAATCGAGCTGCCCGGTTCGTTTTCCGGAATGTGGATCTCGCCCAGTCCGCAGCGCGGCCCGCTGGCAAGCCAGCGCACGTCGTTTGCAATCTTCATAAGATCCGCAGCAAGCGCTTTCAGCGCGCCATGCGCAAAGACGAGCTCGTCCTTTGCAGTCAGAGCATGAAATTTATTTTCTGCCGAGAGGAAGTGCTTCCCTGTCAGCTCGCTGACGACCTTCGCGACTTCGGGACCGAATTGCTTCGGCGCGTTCAGGCCTGTGCCGACCGCTGTGCCGCCAAGCGCCAGCTCCTTCAGCCCCGGAAGCGCCGCCTCCAGCATTCCCTTTGTCTTTTCTATCATGTTTCTCCAGCCGCTGATCTCCTGAGAAAACTTAATCGGCGTCGCGTCCTGGAGATGCGTGCGCCCGCTCTTTACGACGTCGTCATTTTCGCGTTCAAGACGCCGAAATGTTTCAATCAGCGCGTCCATCGCAGGAAACAGCTGATCCTCGATTCCGATGACAGCTGCAATATGCATCGCCGTGGGGAACGTATCGTTGGAGCTTTGCGACATGTTGATATGATCGTTGGGATGAAGCAGCTTTTTCCCGCAGATTTCATTGCCTCTATTTGCAATGACTTCGTTTGCATTCATGTTTGACTGCGTACCGCTTCCCGTCTGCCATACCACAAGAGGAAAATGATCGTTCAATTTCCCGGCGATCACCTCGTCGCACGCCTGTGAGATGACGGTTTTCTTTTCTTCGTCCAATTTCCCGAGATTATAGTTTGCGATTGCCGCGGCTTTCTTCAGAATTCCAAAGGCGTGTGTAATTTCTCTTGGCATGAGTTCTCCGCCGATCTTGAAATTCTGGTAGCTTCTCTGCGTCTGCGCCGCCCAATAGCGGTCTGCAGGCACCTGCATTTCTCCCATCGAATCGCGTTCCGTACGATATTCCATGCTCGATTCCTCCTTTGTTTTACAGGCAGGCGTTAAAATTTCAGGCCTGCGATCATCTCTTTCAGGATGTTCCCGCTCTTTTGCATCAGTGCAAGTTCTTCATCCGTAAGCGTAGGCGTGACGCAGCCCTTCACGCCGTCGATTCCTACCACAAACAGATGACTCAGACAGACGTCGTGCAGACCGTATTCTCCATGCATCATGGAGGACAGCGTCATGATGTAGTCCTTTCCCGAAAACAGCGACTCGCACATACTGCTCACCGATACGGAAACGGCATAATACGTCGCCTGCTTATATTTAATAATTTTCCCGCCGGAGGTTCTGACGTAGTCCATAACCTCGTTATAGTTCGGAGGTTCAATTGTATTTTTCCCGCTGTATTTGACGCCTCTGCAGTAATCCTCAATGCCGATTGCGGCGACCTTTGCCAGTGACCATGGTATAAATGAGGAATCGCCATGCTCTCCCATTACATATGCATGAATATTCCGCTGACTGACTCCGAAATAATCGGAAAGATAGTAACGAAGACGCGCCGTGTCCAGAATCGTTCCCGATCCTATAATTTTGTTCTCAGGCAGGCCGGAATATTTCATAAATGCGTACGTTAATATATCCACAGGATTGCTGACGAGAATGTAAAGCGCGTCGGGCGCGTATTTTGCGATTTCCGGCGCAATTTCCTTGATGATATTTACGTTGGTCTGCGCAAGATCGAGGCGCGACTGACCCGGTTTTCTGGGAAGTCCGGAGGATACGATGACGATGTCGGAGCCCTTTGCATCCTCATACGTTCCGGAATTTACCGTTACCGGGCAGCAGAAGGGTGTTCCCTGCTTGATATCCATCGCTTCCCCGAGCGCTTTTTCCGCGTTGATATCGATCAGCACAATTTCCGAAGCGATTCCTTTTACAGTCATGGTATAGGCAATTGTTGAGCCGACGCTTCCAGCCCCTATGATTGTTACCTTATTGCTCATATGCATCCTCTTTTCTTTCTTTGATAATCGCGCCGCAGGATGCGTTTCCGGAAAATTTCCGCACGCTGAAAAAGCGCCTGCGCGCTCTGATCGATTATCCCATATACGGAATGAATTGTCAATAAAAGAGGATTAATTTTTAATGAATGGGGAACTTCCTTTTCTTAAAAAACGCGTTTTTTTCGGTGTTTTTCCAGTTTGCGCTGGCCCGTTTTAAGAAAGACCGCGGCGCCCCGCATACCGAGGCGCCGCTGCTGCTGCAAAGCGTTTACTCTTCTTCGGCAGCTTCTCCGTCGTAAGTCAGGAATTCCTCTGCAACCTGATCCACCACTTCGCTCTGCACATCTGTCAGCGTAAGATTATGCTCCGCGACATATGCCTGGACGCTCTCGTCAAACGCCTCGTTCTTATATGCGCTGGTAACAGAAGCTACCACCGTTTCCGTGCTTGTATAGGTGCTGCTTGCTACCGTGCCAGACGATTCCGAATAATTCGTCAGTCCTTCGATGATTACAAGTTCATAAGAGGAGTCCGTCTTGATGAGCGAAATCGCGCCGATCTCATTCTGAGCAAACGCCCAGTCGATCACCTCCTGCGCAATGGAGGCAGAGCTCTTCTGCAGATCCAGAAGCCCCGCCGAATAGGAGGCGTCGGACGCGTCGGAATATCCCATTACTAGGGCCTCCGCAGAGTCGCCGTTTTCCAGCTTTGACTGCAATGCTTCCATCAGCCGCAGAACCTCTGCCTGCTCCGTTTCGGACAAGGCATTGCCCTCTTCATCCAGAAGGCTCTTGGAAATATGCCGGATTGTAACAATCCTGTAATCGTCGGGATTTTTCTCGTAAAACGCCTTCAGCGCCTCGTCCTCCGGTTCCATTTCTTCTATGACCTCATTCGCATATTCCGAAACGAACAGCTGATCTATATAAACGGGCTTGTAATCATTTACATTGACGCCGACCAGCAGCTGCATCAATTCGTCCCGCGTAGACACGTTGTACGCGGTTGCATAATATTCAAGCATCGTATCGATCTGCGAATCCAGTTCTTCCAGCTCGGCGGTGCGTTCCTCCTCCGATACGGCCTCTCCGGCCTCTGTCGCCATATCCTTCAGCGCAAGGAAATCCAGGAGCAGCTCCAGGCCGTATTCTTTGGCGTATTCCAGATAGGTTTTTCCATCCCGGTACTCCTCCAGAACGGCTTCGTTCAAAATCTCATAAAATTTTTCCTCCGAATCGCCCGCTTCCGAAAAATCGTATCCCGTGAAGATCTCGTTCATGGCCTGGGAGAAAAACTGTACATAGTATGCTTTCAACACCGCTTCTCCGTTATAGTCTGCGACTTTCGTTTCGTCCGCCGCCGCATCGTTATATTCCGGCTTCGGCGTAGGCTCGGCCGTGGCGGATGGCGACGCAGTAGAATCATCCGTATCGGAAAAATCGCCTGTAAAACTGCGCTTTACTATTTTTTCGATGTATTCTTCATTAAGGTCTTTGATTTCATAGTCCTTGTTTTCTAAGTACGGCCGCGTTTCTTCTTCAATTTGATTCTCTACAAGCTGCATTTTATACGCGGATTCAACCGTTTCTTTTACCGTCTCATCTGTCAGGTCAAGAATCGCAGTACACTGCATGATATGATATCCGTATTCCGATTCAACAATTTCAACCGTATCCGAAGGCGCCGTCTGCGCCAGCGCCCAGTCTTTAAAGGACTGAACGAAGCTGGAATCCTTCTGCACCGTATAATATCCGTCGTTGTTCGGCTCTCCGGTGCTGCTGTTTACATCGTCGGATTCCTCCAGAAGATCGTCAAAAGTGATCTCACCTGCATTATAGCGTTCCACAAGCTCCTGCACGGCCTCATATGCCTCTGCTTTTTCTTCCTCATCCATATCTTCCGTCAGGATCAGGGAATGCCGAACCTCAACCGTTCTGTAGTCTTCCTCATGGTCCGCATAAAACTCCGCCAGCTCGTCGTCCGTCGGATTCACGGATTCCTCAAGCGCCGCCTTATAATTTTCAAGCGCGCCCGACATGGTGTAATATTCCATCAGATCGTCATACGTCATTCCGTAAGCGACCTCGGCCAGATCCTCGACTGTCGATACGCCGAGCGACGTTCCGAGATACGAAAGCATGTAAGAAAAATAGGAATCCGCAGAAGTCTTCAAATCTTCAATTTCCGATTCGGAGGGCCACTCCTCTTTCTGGGAATACAGCTCGTACTGGATCATAAATTCCCTGGCAGTTTCCAGCGCATCTTCCACAAAAATATCGTAATACGACGTTCCGTCTTTTTCTTTTCCTCTGATCTCATCGTAAAGCGCTTCGCCCTCCAGCTCAAAATCGATGTCCGTATCACCCGCCGTCTGCGCTTCATAAACCGTAGTAGAAAAGCTGTTGATAAACAGGCCGTCGGGAATTACGCTGCCGTTTACTTTGCCAATAATTGATTCGCTTTTCTTGCAGCCAGCCAGCAGGGCGAATATCATGACGCAGGAGAGAACCAGCGCGATGCGTTTCGTATGTTTCTTCATATATGCCTATGCCTCCGTATTTAATCCGTAATAATTCTATACAAGTCCTTCGCATCGTCCTTCCGGACGGTTTCCGATACGCTCAGGATTTCAAATTTCGTTTTATTTCCCGAAAAAGAGACCTCCACGATATCGCCGGGCTTGATCTCCGTGCCGGCCTTTGCGGCTCTGCCGTTCACAGACACGCGTCCTGCGTCGCAGGCTTCATTGGCTACGGTTCGGCGTTTAATGATTCGGGCTACTTTTAAAAATTTATCAATTCTCATTTTGGATCACTCCTTCGAGATAATGCTTCAAAGCAATTTCCGCATCCAGTCCGGAACGGTCTGCCTGTCTGCAGATTTGGTAGAGCGCCGCTCCGAGCTCCTGTTCTGAAACAAAAGGAGGGAGCTCTTCCCGATCGGATCCGGCCTTTCTGATTTTCTTTGCAGCCTTCTGCGCCCGCATCAGAGCCGGCAATACGTTCGGAATATCCTCCAGATCCTGGCGCAAAGAGGAGAAGCCTTTTTCTTCCAGTTTCCGGCTTTCCCAGTTGGACAGCGCCTCGCCCGCCGTTGCCGCCGCATCGCCGCCGAACACATGCGAATGGCGGAACAGCATTTTTCGCGCGCAGCGGTCCGTTACGTCTTCAAACGCAAAGCTGCCTTCTTCCTTTGCCAGAATCGTATGAAAAATGACTTGCAGAAGCACGTCTCCCAGCTCCTCGCAAAGCTTCTCGGGACTTTTCTTCTCAATGGCGTCTACCGCCTCGTAAGCTTCCTCAAGCATCGGCTTTATAAGCGATTCATGTGTCTGTTCCCTGTCCCACGGGCATCCCTCCGGTGAGCGCAGGAGCTCAATGATATGATATAATTCCTGAAAAGTATACCGCTCGCCGGGCTGCTTTGGTTCCATTTGTATCATGTTAACACCCTGTCATTCTCTGAAAATATACGGTTGCACGATGTCATGCCGTTTGATTATAATACAAGAAGCGGACAAGAGCAAATTTAATTTCCGCTCTGAACGCATCGCCATCGTTTATTGTAGTAGAGGTGTGTAAACAAACTGTGTCAGATATATGGTTCTTTATGGGCAAAGCGCTGGAACGCGCATATCATTCTCTGGAGGAGGCTCCGTGTGAAATCCCCGTAGGCTGCGTCATCGTACGGGGAAACGAAATCATCGCCTCCGCCTCCAACACCAGAGAAACTGCGAACCGAATCACAGGGCATGCTGAGCTGTGCGCGCTGGACGCAGCGGCAGCTGTGACAGGCAGTCGGTATCTCGCAGGCTGCAGGATGTTCGTAACGCTGGAGCCCTGTCCGATGTGCGCGGGCGCTCTGCGCGCCGCCCGGATTTCCGAACTGTATTTCGGAGCTTATAATCTGCGGGAGGGCGCCGCCGGTACCGTTTATAATCTTCTGTATCCGGCCGTAAAAGGATACGGAGGAATAAAAAGGAGCGAATGCGAATCGCTCCTCAGAGAATATTTTGCAAAGCTCCGCGGGTAATCAGCTGTTGCGGTCGAAAATTTCAATATCCGCCATGTACCAGCTTCCATTCGTTCTTACATACCAAATTCTCGTATTGGTTTCCAGCTTCTGCTGAAAATCCGGCTTGCCGCGCTGCCCGTAAATCCAGTAATCAAAGTAGACCGCACACGAGAAGCAATTTTCTCCGTATACCCGCAGATCATACGCTTCCACGTTTTCAAAGGCCGTGGAATCGTGATCCGTATACCAATACTGACGGTATTCGCTCATGTCCTGATACATCTGCGTTCCCTTTATGATTCGGGATAAAAACGAACTCATGGAAATATCGTTCGACATGAATCCGGCATAGGTCTTCGCTCCATCTATCGCAATCTGCGTATATTCCCCCTGAATCGATTCCGAAACCGCGAAATTTCCCGAATATGTCATGCTGCTCTCATCATACTCCAGAGGCACCGTTTCGCCGGCAAAATTTTTCGCTTCTATTTCAAGGCCGCCGGAAAGCAAGGACACTTTATAGAGATTCATATACGGCTTGGCAAAAAGCTCCTCCGGGATATTCTTCAGCTCCGTAATTTCCTGATTTTTCTCCGCAAGCCAGTTTTCGGAGCCCGTGATTTCCGTGCCGTTCACGACAACTGTATAATTCGAAGGAATCTGCAGCGTGAATACCTTGAAACCGACGTCGAACGTTCTCGTTTCGGAATTATACGTACATTCTATAGGATTTCCGGCGGAATCCTCCACTGTGACCTCCGGCTCCTGTATCAGCTGTTCTACCCGGTATGTGTTGAACAGGCTCAGCGCATTTTTATCTTCTTCGTTCAGCATATATCGAATCGATTCGTTTTCCTCTGACTGACCGGTCCTGTGCTGCGCGCCGAGGCGGACGCCGTTTACCGTTACGGTAAAATCAGCCGGTGCGTGAATCGTTATGTCAAGCGGCGCGGCAACGATCTCATTGCTGCTGTTTGTCTGCAGGGCCAGCGCGGCACCCTCCTGGCTCCGCACCTCTACAGAGCCGGGCTCAGAGAGGAGTCCGCACACCTCATAGCGGTTGATGACCAAAGCATCCGAGGTCAGCGCATACTGAGAGCTTCCCGGCTGATCCTTCGCCAGGGTTTTCCGGAAAATATCATCTACTGCCTTCCCGTCAAGATACGGCACGGCTCCCTCTGGTGCCAGGAGGACTACATTGACCTCCGCAAAGGAAAATTCCGAAATATAGTCAAATTCATACAGACTGAAACCGAATTTACTCTTTTCGGACGATTGCTTCAGCGTGACCTTACACAAATCCTCTCCGTCCGCTTTTATAATATAGGAGGGACTTGCGAAGCGGTCGTATGAAAACGCTTTTACATAAGTAATCTCCTTGCCCTCTGCGGCCTCTTTCAGCTTTGCTTCGTAAGTTTCCCGATCGGCAAAGCCGGTCATGACCACGTCGGTTTTGGCGACAATTTCCGAATATTGTTTATTTTCGAACAGAGACAGCACCTTGTCCACTTCAACCGTATTCTGGCTGTTTTCATAATCTGAAAGCCAGACGGAAAACACGATCAGCCCGATTGCCAGCAGGCAAAGAAAGCCCCCGATTATGCCAAAATATATTTTCCAGAATTTTGATGTCTTGATCAGCGTTCTCAGCTTACCCATTTTGCGCGCCTCTTTCCGTCATTCATATTGCGTGTTGATCTGATCGACTCTTCCGACCAGAATTGAAGTCGCCATTTTTCTCGGTCCGTAAAGAGATGCACACTGCGTAATAATCTGCGGGTTGTTTTCCGTTTCAGAATTCTGCACCATATAGGTGGAGGATCCGCCGTCCAGATTGGCCGCGTTTACCGCTCCGTAATTCATCATAATTTCGATCAGGTCCTCATACGTTGCCCCCATGCTCGACGGCTGTCTTCCGTCGATGGTCAAGATCAGGAACGCGCCGTCAGCCCGCTGACCGATCGCGGTCCGCGGATTCAGTCCGGCCTCCGTAAAGCCGCCGACCTCGCAGGCTTCTCCATTCACAACAAGATATGGTCCGAAATTCAGCGCCTCTACAATTCCGCTGTCCAGCGCCTCCTGCCCTGTCATTTTTCCAAGCACCAGAATTCCCTGCCGGTTGATCCCTATGATCTCATATTCCTGGTTTCGGGAGCCCCACAGAAGCGCTCCCTTAGAAATTACAATTCCATCCGAATTTTCACGCCCCGTAGGGACGCCGCCATTGCCCTTTCCGGTATCGTAAAAGCCGCCGCCGTTCACTCCATACAGTGCGTTTGCGTTCCGAACCATATCGATCGTCGAAACGCCCTCGTGATCCGTTCCATATGCAGCAGGAGTGCCGATATATACTCGTTTGGGATTCTGCACGATCAGCAATTTTCCCTTATACGTTTTTCCCTCGATATCAATCAGCTCTATGCTGTTCAGATCCGTTGTCTGTCCGGGATTTTCCGGATCCGTTCCCGGATTCTCCTCCGGAAGCTTGATCAGCGTCGTATCCGTGGTCGAGCCGCTGTCGATTACGGCGTTTCCCTCGACAATCTCCCGAACCGTCTCGTCGGACAAAAACCAGGTGGCCAAAAATTTCCCCGCGCTTGTTTCTGTTACGGTCAGAACAAAACGGTCCCGCGCAGCCTTCGACGGTCCATACAGCACGACGAGATCAACGGCAACCGCAAGCAGAACAATCGCAAGTAAAAAGGTAAGCACGGAAATTCCAACGCGCGAGAGAACCTTTTTGGTGCCGAGCTTTTCTTTTCGGCGAGAAACGTTCCGGCGCGCCGCAGAGGCGGGTCTTCTCGGCCCGGCCGTTTGGGCAGCAGACCGGGGAGCAACCTCGTCCGCCGCAATTTTGTGCGTATTGCGTTTCCGCGCCTCATAAACCGCGGGCTGTCTTCGCCTCTGCTCGCGCAGCTTCCGGAGTCTCCATTTTTCAATATAGACAGAAAGCCGGTCTACAACTTCCTCGCTGCCTTTTTTGGTATAGTCAAGTCTGAATTTCATCTGCTTCAACCCTTTGTATTCCACATAAGTCCATATATTCTAAACGTGTAATACTATAACCCGAAGCACATTTTTCGTCAAGTAAGCAGCCTTTGGCTTAACGCCCGGAGACACATTCTGAGCTCGGATACAAAAATACTTTCCTGCTCGCCTGTCCCGGGAGAAGCGCTGATTCCTCTTGTCAGGGGATATGTCACATAAAAATATTTCCGCGCACGCGTCAGCGCCACATAAAAAAGCCGGCGTTCTTCTTCAAGCAGTTTTCCGGTAACCGCTCCGTTTCCGGGGAACTCCCCCATAACGGCATCGATAACAAATACTGCATCATATTCCAATCCTTTTGCGGAATGTACGGTAGACAGGCAAATTGCTTCCTTTCCGCTGCTGCTGCGAGCGTCCAGTTTATCAAGCAATGAGACAGCCTCGCGGTATGAATCGCAAACGCTGCACAAATAAAGCAGAAAAGACAGCACTGCGTCTTTATAGCGCAGATGCTGCCTCGTCTGTCTGCAGTATGCTTCAAACTGCCGTTCCAGACCGTTTTCCAGAAGACGGCGAAAGGTCCCGGCAGGCCGGGGCAGAATTCGTCCGCACATACGCTCCGCATTTCTGAGTTCTTTCAGGACCTCATCTACATAGGGAATGGAATGCGTTTCCGGAAGTCCGCCCTGCAGATCATGCGCAATTCCCGTTTTTGTCAGGAAGGCACTGATTAAAAGACCGGAAATATTATTGCGATATAAAATTCCGACGGTCAGCTCCGGCTCTCTGCGCTTCAGTGCGGCAATTTCTTTGCGGAGGAACTTGATCTGCATCAGACTGCCGCCGCAGGCCCGTATGCGCGGCAATGCGCCCGGTTCCTTTTTGCTGTACGGCTTTTTCTCAAAACGATCTGTGTTGAAGGAAATAAATCGTTCAGAAATCCTTACAAGATTCTGTACGGATCTATAATTTCTGCTGAGACGGTATAGCCTGCAGTCGGGCTGACTTTTGTAAAATGCGCGGAGGCAGCCTGGAGATGCCCCGCGGAAGCCGTATATGCTTTGATCGTCATCGGCCACTACAAACAAATTTCTTTTTGGCGCCGCGACAATTCGAAGAACCTCAAATTGCGTCTCCGTCAGATCCTGCGCCTCATCGGCCTGTATAAAGAGAAACCGGTCCTGATACGCTTCTCGAATCTGCCGCTGCAGAAGACCGTCGGAGTGCAGAATTTCAGCTGCAAGGACAATCATGTCATCGAAGTCAATCAATCCGTGCTCTCTTTTATACCGTTCATATGCCGCTCTGATTCTTTTTATATTTTTAATTTCGGCTTCTCCGCCGTCCTGCCCTCGGGTGATCTGATTTAATATATACGCTTCCGCCGCTTCTCCGTTGATTTCAAAATAGATTTGCCTGAGAAGCTCCGTCTTTTCGTCTTTTTCCCCCTCGATTCTTCTGCGGCGAATGCCGGCAAGCATTTCATAGCTCCGAAGCAAGCCGTTGCAGAAGCTGTGAACCGTTTGAAACGTGGGCGCGTCCGTTTCCCGCAATTCCGGCAAAAATTGGGCGGCCGCTTTCTGATAACGGCTTCGCATCTCTTCTCCCGCTGCGTTCGTAAATGTAACGGAAAGAATCCGATCCGGCGCGCACGTTCTGCGAGCGAGATATAGCGTTCTTTCTGTCAGCACCGTCGTCTTCCCGCTGCCCGGTCCCGCCAGCGTAAGCGCCGGTCCCGTATAATGCGACGCTGCCGCCTGCTGTTCCGGATTTAAAATTCGGCCGTCTGACATGTCTGACATACGCCTCTCC
This sequence comes from uncultured Clostridium sp., assembly GCA_900543695.1. Classification (GTDB taxonomy): domain Bacteria; phylum Bacillota; class Clostridia; order UBA1212; family UBA1255; genus Egerieisoma. Next base: position 63,557 of record UQSG01000005.1, read on the forward strand.
CCCTTCGACGCAGAAATAAAAAACCGTCCCGGCTTCCTTTAAAATCATCCGGGACGGCAGTGTTTGTTTTCTTCAAGTCCGCGATCTGTTCAGATTAAACTCTCGCATTTTTCTTTTTGAGGACTACCGTTGCAAGAACAGCAGCCATCGCCACGACAACAGCAAGATAAGAGGCGTCGCCCGTATCGGTGTTCTGCTCATTATCATTATCGTTATTATTACCATCGTTGTCGTTTCCGCCCTCGGTGTCAAGAACCGGAGCCGTAACGTCTTCTGCGCTTCCGGTCGTAAGGGCGAAGAAGTTGACAACCTTAGAATCCTTGGTAATCGCACGGATATATAATGTTTCCATATCCGCCGTGCCGGCAATGGTAATATCGAAGCCCGCAGTGGAATGGCCGCTTTCATAAGGCATTCCGGCGGCAGTAACATCGTCTCTTGCCGAAATCGTGCAGGACGTTACATCTCTCCACGTTTCGCCGTCTGTGCTGTACTGATATTTTTCAATACCGTTTTCTGCAGCGACCCATCCGGAAATTCCGGTATCCTGTCCAAACGTATAATCACCCTGTACGGCAAATTCGGTTCCGCCAAGGGGCGCGTTGGCCGGCGCGCTGCCGCCGATGGAATCGATGCTCATCTGGAAATCGGCTTCCTCCGTATAAACCGTCGTATCAACGGTGGAATCCGCTGTGATTTCAAACTCGAAAGGATCGATGCCGGCTACCGGCTCATATCCGCCGTTGTCAAGCACAACCGCATAATATTTGCCCGGCTTCAGCATAGAATTCGGATTGAGCTCCGCAACTCTGTTGCCTGCGGAATTTCCGCCTTCGCCGATCGATGTATCCGCAGCGGCCTTGTCCTCCGGCCAGTTAACCGTTTTTGTAGTATCGTTGATATACCACCAAATAAGCGACGTAACGGTGCCTTCGCCCTCGCCGTATTGTTCTCCTTCCTTATAGATGCCGACCCAGTCCAGCTCGTCGGTCTCGCCGGAAACCGTCACCGTAAATTCAGCGCCGTCAACCGTTACTTCAATCCCTGCCGCCTGTACAGCCAGCATGCTCATTGCAGAGATGGCCAGCGCAGCTACAAGAACCAACGCCATGATTTTTTTCTTCATGATTAAAACCTCCTATGTAAAGTAGTAATATGAAATTACTGCGTACAGTATAATCATTCGGTTTTTCTTTGTCAACCCGAGAGCGTCGAATCTGCTCGAGAAAAGGAATGGAAAAAAGTTTGAAGTTTTTTCCATAAAAATTTTTTGGCATTCCTCCTGCAGATATGATATACTCTGTTTCAAAATAATAAGATTTAGTTTTGCCGAAGGATTTCACAAATGATACGGGCCGTTTCCTATTTGAAAAACACACTCAAAGCTGCCGCCGCGATTTGTATTGCGCTTTTGATTTTCTGCTCCGGGGGCGGCGCTGTTTACGCTTTTTTTGCAAACGCGCTGCCGTCCAACGAATCCGCAGGGGGCTCTTATATGGTCTATGAATGTGATACGAAGCAGACGCTTTTAAAGCAAAATACGGAGCTTTCGGCGGACTGTACGCTGCTGGCGCGCCTGATGACATGTCTGCTCGTGCTGGAAAATCCGTCGATTTCCGTCACAGATTACATAACTCCTTCCGAGGACAGCGTTTCCTTATCGGGACGGTATTCACTGTTTGCAGCAAATCAGTATTTGGTGGATCATCTCATCAAATCGGTTATCCTGTGCGGGGCCGACAACGCTGCCCGTCTTCTTGCGAAGCAGGTCAATCCAAATACTGAATATTTTGTTTCTCTGATGAATCAGAAGGCAGGCGAACTCGGTATGGCAAATACATATTTTACAAACCCGGATGGAGCCGCGGATCAGCTGCAGCGTACTACGGTATCCGACATGTCTCTGTTCTGGACCTATGCCATGACGAACGCGCAGTTTCGGAATGCCGCCGCCTGCTCTGCCGCGCATATCTGGGGCGGAACGGCGGTATTAAACGAATGCCGCATGGTGGCAAGCAGCGCTTTTCCGAATGCCTCTCTGATCGCAGGAGCTTATACTATTTACGACAGCACAAACGCGTTAGGTACGACGATGTTCTATATCAGCAGCGGCGCGTCGGACGAAGCGCCCTCTGTAAGACTGGTTCTGATTCTTTCGGGAATTTCAGACGAATCCGCCTATGAAATGGGAAACAGTCAGATTGAAAACGCACTCACAAATTTCAAAAAGACGGCGCTGATAAACCGGCAGGATCTCATCGTCACGGCAGAGCTCGGAGAAAGCGAGCTGTTTTTGCAGGCGGGAGAAACGTGTTACTGCATGATGCCGGTCGATGTGACAGATTATGTGGAAACCGTCAGCTACACCGTATTCGATAATAACTCCTCCCCTGGTGCCGGAACGGCGCTTTCCCTGGACGAGCTTTCTCCGCCGATCGAAGAGGGCTCTCTGATCGGTACGGCAAATTATCTGTTAAAGGACGGAAGCGTACATAAGGTCCGGCTGATTGCCGGAAACAGCATTCATTCCGAAAGTAAGACCATTAATATTTTCTATAAAGCCATAAAAGAAAACACCGATATCGTTGTGTTGATATCGGTGCTGCTTCTTTGCGAGCTTGTGCTCGCTTTCGGAATGATTTTCAGCAAGCTGAGGAAGAAGTAACGCCTCAGACCTTTCTTTTCGCAAGCTTCGCAAAGCGCGGCAGTCCGTCTTCCATCGGCGGATGCGACTCGCCCTGAATCAGCGGCAGCGCGTAATTAATGTACTCCTGCGTTACAAAGTTTCCTTCCGAATTGATCCATTCCCTGGGCAGCTTCTTTTCCGTATTGGCGACGTCGTCCAGGCGGATGAGCTTTACGCCGCAGTGATAGCCATTTCCGCTGCTCCGCTCAAAGCCGACGCAGTAATCGGTTTTTCCTTCCACCGCGTTCAGAACCGCGGCCTCTCCCGCCATATACGCTTCGTTTACGTCGGTCAGAGAAGCGCAGTGTGCGGCGCAGCGCTGAAGCAGGCTGAATTCAATCCCGCGCACCTTGCAGCCGATTTTTTCCTTTGCAAGATTGGCAAGCGTCGTTGCAACTCCACCCAGCTGCGCATGTCCAAATGCATCTCTTACGCCGCTGTCCGCGACAAACCGTCCGTCCGCATATTGCGCGCCTTCCGAAACGGCTACGATAACTTTTCCGTTCTGACGGTAAATGCGGGAAACGTCGTCAAGGAACTGCTCCTGGCTGAACGGGAGCTCCGGCACGTAAATCAAATCTGGCCCCTGGCCTTTAATTCCCGCCAGAGCCGTCGCCGCAGTAAGCCATCCCGCATGGCGCCCCATAACCTCAAGCACGCATACCATACCGGTATCGTACACTCTGGCGTCATGGTAAATTTCCATTGTAGAAGTCGCTACATATTTGGCGGCGCTTCCGTATCCGGGACAGTGATCCGTGCCGAACAGATCGTTGTCGATCGTCTTCGGCACGCCCATCACCCGCATGTCGTAACCGGATTTCTGCATGAATTTGCTGATTTTATTGCAGGTATCCATGGAATCGTTTCCGCCGTTATAGAAGAAATAGCGGATGTTGTACTTTTTGAATACCTCCAGAAGCCGCAGGTAATCCGTGGGATCCTCTTCGGCATTTTTCAATTTGTAGCGTACAGAGCCCAGCGCGGAAGAGGGCGTCGTCTTGAGCAGCTCCAGCTCATACGGATCTTCCTTGGACATGTCATAGAATTCTTCTTCCAGCATTCCTTTTATGCCATGTGCAGCTCCGTATACCTTTGTAATGCAGTCCTGCTTCAGCGCCGTGATAATCACGCCCGCAGCGCTCGCATTGATAACCGACGTAGGGCCGCCGGACTGTCCAAATATGGCAGCGCCAACAAGTTTTTCCATATGTTCCCGAATCCTCCTGTGTCTTTCAATTATGCTTTGTTATTGCAGCCGAGCACATCAACCAGTTTATGCTTCACAAGCTTTTTGATATTTTCTCTTGCCGGCTTCAGATATTGTCTCGGATCGAAATCGGAAGGAGCTTCCGCAAAATGCTCTCTGATTGCTGCCGTCATCGCAAGGCGGAGGTCGGAGTCGATGTTGATCTTGCAGACTGCCATAGAGGCCGCTTTCCTGAGCATATCCTCCGGAATGCCGATCGCGTCAGGCATCTTTCCGCCGTATTTGTTGATCGTCTCAACATATTCCGGAATGACAGAGGAAGCCCCGTGCAGAACGATCGGGAAGCCGGGAAGTCTCTTTTCCACTTCTTCCAAAATATCGAATCTGAGCTGCGGCTTCTGACCGGGTTTAAATTTATAAGCGCCATGGCTCGTCCCGATTGCAATTGCAAGAGAGTCCACACCTGTTCTTTCGACAAATTCCTGAACCTGCGCCGGGTTCGTATAAGAAGCGTCCTCAGCCGATACGTTGACCGCGTCCTCAATTCCGGCGAGACGGCCAAGCTCTCCTTCTACCGTTACCCCTTTTGCGTGCGCATAATCGACAACCTGTCTTGTGAGCGCAATATTATCTTCAAAGGAATGATGCGAGCCGTCGATCATAACGGACGTAAATCCGCCGTCGATGCAGGACTTGCACAGCTCAAACGTATCGCCGTGATCGAGGTGCAGGCAGATCGGAAGTCCCGTTTCGATGATCGCTGCCTCGACAAGCTTCATCAGATACGTATGATTTGCGTATTTTCTGGCGCCCGCGGAAACCTGAAGAATCAAAGGCGCGTTTTCTTCCTTCGCCGCCTCGGTGATTCCCTGGATGATTTCCATGTTGTTGACGTTAAAGGCGCCGATTGCATATCCGCCTTCATACGCCTTTTTAAACATTTCCTTTGATGTGACAAGTGGCATAATGAACATCTCCTTTATGTATTTTGATGATACTATTCATATCTTTTACATTATACAACGGCGCAGGCAAAATGCAAGTTAAAAATTGCATTTCCGAAGCAGCGTCCGGGCCCTGCAAAATACCTATTGACAGGCAGATTTTTTTTGTTATAATTGCACTCGCGTGTTTAGTGAATCTAAACGAAAAGTTTACTTTTGCAAAACATCGCAATTCGTCTTTTTTCGAAAAAACAGATGGGAGGCTTTCGTATGCCGGGCTTTGCAATCGGCAGTAAAATCAGGGATCTGCGCATCAAGAACGGGCTGACGCAGGAAGAGCTTGCGAACAGGAGCGAGCTGTCGAAGGGTTTTATTTCACAGGTAGAAAGCGAGCAGACGTCGCCGTCGATCGCCACGCTCGTCGATATTCTGGAATGCCTTGGCACGAACCTGCGCGATTTTTTCAGTGAATCCGCCGAAGAAAAAATTGTTTTCGGACGGGAAGATTATTTTACAAGCGAGAACGAGGAGCTTGGCCGCAAAATTACCTGGATCGTTCCCAACGCGCAGAAAAATAAAATGGAGCCGATCCTTGTTACGCTGTCAGGAGGCGGCCGTTCTGATACGCATGATCCGCATGAGGGCGAGGAATTTGGCTATGTGCTGGAGGGATCCGTCCTGCTGCACCTCGGCGAAGCAGTCTTTCAGATCAAAAAGGGAGAAAGCTTCTGCTTCGATCCGGAGAAAACGCATTATATCGAAAATACAAAGGAACGGCCTGCAAAATTTTTATGGGTTTCCACGCCGCCAAGCTTTTAAAGCCGTTATACAGAAGGAGAACACACAATGTCACAGCATATCATCGATCTATTCAACATTACAAAAAGCTACGGCGACACGGAAGTCATAAAGGACCTGACGCTTTATATCCGGAAAAACGAATTTATTACACTGCTCGGTCCAAGCGGCTGCGGCAAAACGACTACGCTGAGAATCATCAGTGGATTTGAAAAGCCGGATTCCGGCCGTGTTCTGTTTGACAACGTCGACATTACCGATCTTCCCCCCCATAAAAGAAAGGTCAATACCGTATTTCAGAAATATTCCCTGTTTCCGCACATGAACGTCTACGAAAACATCGCGTTCGGTCTTCGGATCAAGAAGCTTCCTGAAAAGCAAATCCGGGAAAAGGTGCGCGACGTGCTGGAGCTCGTGGAGCTGAGCGGATTTCAGAAGCGGATGCCGGATTCTCTCAGCGGCGGTCAGCAGCAGCGTATTGCAATCGCCAGGGCCATTGTCAACGAGCCGGAGGTTCTCCTGCTAGACGAGCCTCTGGGCGCTCTGGATCTGAAGCTGCGAAAGGAAATGCAGGTGGAGCTGAAAGCGATTCAGCAGAAAACCGGTATTACATTTATCTATGTAACACACGATCAGGAGGAGGCGCTTACGATGTCTGATACGATTGTCGTAATGAACAACGGCGTCATTCAGCAGATCGGCGTTCCTTCCGACATTTACAATGAACCGGTCAATGCGTTTGTCGCCCAGTTTATCGGAGAAAGCAACCTTCTGTCCGGCGTTATGCTCCGCGACTGCTTATGCGAATTTGCCGGCCGCCAGTTTGAATGCGTGGACACTGGCTTTGAAAAGGATGAAGATGTAGACGTCGTCATCCGTCCGGAGGATATCCGTTTCACTTCCCCCGAAGACGGTATGCTGAAAGGGACGGTCGTCAGCGCTCTCTTCAAAGGCGTACACTATGAAATGATCGTCGAATCAGACGGGTTTCGCTGGAAAGTTCACAGTACTAAAATGACGCCTCCCGGAACGGAGGTGGGAATGAATATTGCCCCCTTTGATATTCAGATCATGCGGATTCCCTTCAACGTACTCACCGGCTGGATTTTGCCGAAAAACCAGGTAGATATCGGCAATACGACGCTGGAATATGCGCTTTCTTCCGGGAACCGGTCAGACACGGAATTTAAGGACGATGAAACGGTAAACGTATACGTGCTTCCCCAGGATATCGAGGTTATGCTGCTGGAAAAATCCTCCGGAGGAAAGGCTTCCGTTCCGCCGGAGCAGGACGGCAAGACGGCGCCGGAAGACGAGAAAAACGTCTTCGAGGGAGAAGTAGAAACGTTCAAGTATAAAGGCGACGATTTCGAGCTCCAGGTAAAATGCGGCGATATCACGCTCGTCGTCCATACGTATCAAAAAGTCGCAATCGGCCAGAAAATCAAGCTCTATATTCCAAAGGACAAAATAAAAATCAAGAAGAGAGAGGAGATCAGCGAAATTGTCGAAGAGGATCAATAATGCATTAAAATGCGTGCCGGTTTATCTGTGGCTCGTTATTTTCACGGTCGTCCCTCTCCTGATGGTTTTCTTCTACGCGGTCTTTGAAGTCCACGCGGACGGGAGCGTTCATTTTACGATGACGTACCTGAAAGAGGCCGTCACGAATGGCCAATATCTTGACGCGATGCTGCGTTCTCTGGAATATGCTCTGATCAGTACAATAATATGTCTGATTATCGGCTATCCGCTGGCGTTTATTTTGGCAAATATGGAAGAACGTCGAAGAAACTTTGTAGCCGTTTTGTTTCTGCTGCCCATGTGGATGAATTTTCTGATTCGGACGTATGCCCTCGCCTCTCTGATCAACGAGCAGGGAATCATTACAAAATTTTTCCAGAAGCTGGGACTGATCTCCGGAAGCATCACCGGCACAGAGGGCGCAATCATCATCGGAATGGTTTACAACTTCCTGCCCTTCCTGATTCTGCCCGTTTATACTTCGATCCTGAAAGTCGACCGCAGAGTAATCGAGGCCGCACGGGATCTCGGCGCGAATACGCTGACGGTATTTCGCCGAATTCTTCTGCCGCTGACCGTTCCCGGAATCATTTCCGGAATTACAATGGTTTTCGTGCCCTGTATTACAACGTTCGTAATTCCGCAGCTTCTGAACAATAAAGTCTGGACGATCGGAAGCCTGATCGAATTTCAAATCAACGGAAACGCCAACAGCTCCGGAGGCGTAAACAATATGGCCGCCGCAATTTCTTTCATATTAATGATTATTGTCTTTATCTGCATGTCGATCTTCAGCAGGTTCGATAACGACGGTGCGGAGAACGGAGGTTTGCTGTGAAATTTCTGAAGCGTTTCTATCTCGTCATCATACTGCTCTTTTTATACGCCCCGATCTTTGTAATGATCTTGTTTTCCTTTAACAGTGGAAAAACGCGCGCTGATTTTACTGGATTTTCCACGCAATGGTACGTTGAAATGTTCCAAAATAAAGAGATGCTCATCGCGCTGCGCAACACGCTGCTCGTCGCGTTTTGCGCCTCTGTCATCGCCACGGTGCTGGGCACGTACATTGCTTTTATCATTGCAAAAATGTCTCCGGTCAATAAAAGCATTTCTATGAAGCTGCTGAATATTCCGATGCTGAATGCAGAAATCATCACGGGCGTTTCTCTGATGTTTTTCTTCGTATTCCTGTCGTTTTCTCTGGGCTTTACGACGCTGCTGATCGCGCATGTGATTTTCGACGTGCCGTATGTAGTGCTTTCGATTCTGCCGAGGCTCCGTCAGATGAACAAAAGTGTTTATGAGGCAGCGCTGGATCTGGGCGCAACACCGGCGTTTGCATTCCGCAGGGTGATTCTGCCGGATGTTCTGCCCGGAATCCTCTCCGGCGCATTACTGGCGTTTACAATGTCATTTGACGACTTTATTATCAGCTATTATACGTCCGGTCCCGGATTTGTAACGCTGTCGGTATATATTAACACCATGACCAAAAGAGCGGTGCCCCTTACCGTCAACGCGCTTTCGACGTTTATTTTCGTCATGGTTTTCATTCTTTTGCTTATCACGAATTTAAGAAATAAAAAAACCACCAAGGAGGTCGCTTGAAATGCGCAAATGTTCTTCCCTTTTTACCCGTATCTTTACGGTCGCGGCAGCCGCCGTCCTGCTGCTTAGCTGCGTTCCCGTAAGCGTCGGCGCCGCTAAGACGAAGCTGTATGTTTTTAACTGCGGAGATTATATTGCGGATACAACAATCGAAAAATTCGAAACGGCATATCCGGAATATGAAGTCGTGTATGAGGTTTTCGACACAAATGAGGCAATGTATCAAAAGCTTGTCAGCAGCAACATTCCGTATGACGTACTGATTCCTTCTGACTACATGATCGAACGTTTGATCAAGGAAAACCGTCTGAAGGAAATCGATATGACGCAGCTGGAAAACTACCATTATATTGGGGAGGCGTATAAGAATACAAGCTATGATCCCGAAAATAAATATTCCGTTCCGTATATGTGGGGTACGCTCGGCATTCTCTATAATAAAGAAAAGGTCGATGATGTCGTTGATAGCTGGTCCATTCTCTGGAACGAAAAATATAAAGGACAGATTCTGATGCTTGATTCCATGCGCGATTCCATGGCGGTGGCGCTGGAAAAGCTCGGTTACAGTATGAATACGACGAATGAGGCGGAGATCAATGCAGCGGCGCAGGCTTTAATCGAGCAGAAGCCTTTGGTCGCCGAATATGGCGTCGATATTCTGAAGGACAAAATGATTCAGGGCTCCTATGCGTTTACGGTCGCTTATTCCGGCGACGCGCTGTATATGCAGAATCAAAACGCTGAGCTGAACGGAGGAGAATCCGTTCTGGAATACGTAATTCCGAAGGAAGGCAGCAATTTCTGGATCGATGCGATGTGCATTCCTACGACAAGCCAGAATACGGAAGGCGCCATGAAATTTATCGATTTTATGTGCTCGACGGAAATTGCTTTTGACAACGTCGAATACATTGAATATTCTACGCCGCACACAGAGGCTTTGCAGCAGCTCGGCGAGGAATATATCAATAACGCCATTTATAATCCATCTGCCGAAATTCTGGAAAACTGCGATTCGTTCTATTATCTGGAGCCGGAAGTACAGGAGCTTTACAATAAAGCCTGGGAATCCGTGCGTCTGGCCTCTGCGACGCAGACAGAATCGGATTCCGACGGCGGAAGCTGGAAGCTGATCGCCGGGATCGCCGCGGGCGTTGTGATTATTGCACTAATAATTGTTTTCGTTCTATACAAAAAGAAAATGAACCGCATTAAGTACGAAGAGTAGTTCGTCATCAGCGCTGGCAGGCAAAAAATGCTTGTCAGCGTTTTTTATTATCAGGTATCTGGGGCTTTGATTCAGAAATATTGTTACTCGCTTCTTGGAGCCTGAGTAAAAATCAAATGCCCCCACTAATTTTTTTACTTTGACCTGGCCGGCTGAGTAAAAATTTCCGCAAGACATATAAAAAAGTGCCGCACTCAGTACGGCACTTCCGGAATTTTTACTTTCCGTTCAGTTATTCCACGGGATCGGATTTCCCTCGCTGAAGTACGATACGCCAAGTTCCCCACAGTCATTGTTAAACTCTGCAGAGAGCGCCTCGTAATTTTCCTCGTCCGCAAACTCGCCGCGCTTTGCAAGCATTTTGTAATACCGGTACTGCAATTCAGACCTCCGAACATGAAGGAGCGCCGTTTCGTTATCCTCAGCGGCGGCAACCGCATCTGCCCACAAGGCATCCAGCTCCGGCAGCATTTCATCCGTAATCAGTCCCTGGAAAATATCAACCGCATTGGAAACAAGATTGAATTCTCTGTTATGATCCAGCACCAGGCTGTGAATGATATCCAGGTATTCTCCTACCTTTGCTCCACCTTCGCCGTAATACGCGTTCAGGAATTCCTGTTTGTGTTGCTCCAGATCGGTGTAAGGATCCCACAAGAGCTTGGCAAGAAGATAAGAACGCAGCATGCCAAACTCTCCGCTGACGGGATCCTGATAATTGCCCTGAGCAAAAACGCCCTTGATTCCCTTTTCATAGAAATACTGCGCGTTTTTCTGGAGACGCTCCATATTAGGCATGGGGCACAGATATTGCGCAAAATTTGTCGTATAATCCCATACATACAAATTAAAGCCTGCTTCCAGCCACTTCTCTATGTTCTCTACTGCGGAAGCATTCGCCGGGCACTCCGTAAGCGCATGCGGCGCGCAGCTGCTGATGCAGTACCGCACAATCACGTTTTCCGCAGGCTTCAGGTTGCGCGGAGGCAGAGCAGAGAATTGATAGGCAAGCGTCTCAAAAATCACATCCGGGAATTCATCCTTCAATTCCTCCGCCACGCGGTTCACAAACCAGATCAGCGTTCCGGAATAGGAACGTTCCTCCCGGTTGATCTGTTTGCAATTTTCACACGTGCAGTACGATTCAATAACGTAGCTGTCGTTCTGGGAAATGGGGACGACCTTTGAATCAGGATGCTCCTTCATCCATTCGCGGATCTGATTGACAACGATCTGGAAGACGTCCTCATTAGTAAGACACAGCTGACTGTACAGGAATTCAGAGGTTCTTTTCCCATTAATTTCCGAAAAATACTCAGGATGGCTTTCAAAATACTTGTCCACAGGCACCAGCATTTCAAAATTATGCACGTGCTGCGGCCCTGCGTTTGAAATTCCGCCGCCCCACTCCGGCGAAATCGATCTGCCCAGAGTTCTGTTGAACAGATTGAAGCAGCTGTTCACGCGCTGTTTTACGCTCCATTCCTCATCAAAGGCGCACGCCCAGAAAACATCGCGGAAGGAAAAAGCAGGTCTCTGGCTGTCGCGGTAATCAGGATCCAGCAAAATCGTTTCCATCTTCGGCACTGTTTCGCAGTCGGGAGCAAAGAAGCGGCAGCCCAGCGACTCCAGAAAACCGTACACGCCGTAAAGCGTTCCTCTTCCGCTGCCGCCTGCAATGACAAGGGTGAAATCCTTCATCTGGACGGTGTAACCCTCTTCTCCCATCCATTCCCAGTCAAAATCACCGTATACATCCCGCGCGGTTTGTCCAATTACAATTTCATGTCCGGACGGCGCGGATGTATCATCCGTTATTTCCAGAGAGCAGCCTGATATCGATTTGATATATTTTTTCAGCTCATTCGCCGCCGTTACCTCGGAAGCCTCCGCCTCCGAGGACAGCACGATCTGATATTTGCTCATTTCGTCTTTTACGAGTAAGTTCCTGCCATTTTCCTGATCCGGCAAGCTGCTCGGGTCTTTACATCCGTTCATTATTCCGCACACTCCAATCAGTATTATCGCTAGAATCCACAAAATATGACGTTTCATGATTTCGACTTTCCTTTTTTTCTGACGACGGCAATTACAACGATCAGAACGACGATAACAGCTGCGCCTGCGGCAATTCCGATGATCAGACCGGTGTGATCTGATTTATCCGTTCCATCTGTAGTTCCCTGAGCTGCAGCTCCCGTCTTGCGCGGTGTCGTCGGCTTGCTGGTCTCAGAGGTTGTTTCCGGAGTCGCTTCCGGAGTTGCATCTGCCGTCTCAGCCGGCGTTGGCTGCGGCTCTTCTGTCGCGTCGGGTGTTGTAAAGCTTAAAGAAACGTTTCTAAAGTCCGCGCTGATATCTCTGACCGCGACGCCGGCAAAAAAGTTTTCGGCTACCAGACGCGCTTTATCAGTCTTGAAAAGCTCGTTGCCCTGGGCGTCCTTCACTGTAGCGGTTTTATAATATGTAAAGTCCAGATATTCAAAAATTTCCGTATCAAAATCTTCTTCATATTCTCCCGCATCTGCCATCTCAACCGTTGCAAGCAGCGCGTCATTTACATATACTTCCGCCTTTTGTCCGTCGTCCTTGATGCGGATCGGCACGAATTTCTGCCAATCAATGCCCTCGATCATAAAGTCGTGATAAACGGAAGAAATTCCCCATGTGCTGTCGCTGTCCTGCGTCTTAATCGACAGCCGGATGCCGCCCTCGATCGGCGACAGCACGATACCCGTCGCACCGATTGACGACATTTCACCCTGACCGCCCTTCTCTACGTGGAAATCCCATTCATACAAGGCAAAAATATTACCCGTGCGGAAGCAGACGCCGATGTTCGTGCTCAGGCTGTTGGTTCTCAGATCCGCGGTAAATTCGCTGGGAGACGTAATCTCGTCATAAGAAAGAATCGCGTACAATCCGCCCAGTTCAATATATTTTCCTTCCTCGTCTTCTTCAACCCGCCCATACGAGGTGGCATTCGCGCCCTTCGGCTCCCACCAGGAAGCAAAATCCGCAGTTTCCATTAAATCTGTACCGGCTTCATCTTCTTCGATGCCCCCGGTCTGAACCGTCTCTGCAAAAACGGTTCCCGTACCGATCAAAACGGCCAGCAGAAGAGCCGTAAATAAAAAGGTCAATTTTTTCATAACAATTCTCCTTTTCTCCTTTTTATTTTATTTTATCTAATATCCCGTATGTCCCATAGAGTAATATTATCTGATTATTGGAATATCTTTGCATTTAGACCTTTTTCTGTTGACTTAATCCGGCAGATTCCATAAAATGAAGCGCGAGGTGACGATATGAACAGTGATTCCGTTTATGAAGAAATTCCGTTTGAAGACGCCATGTTCCCTATCCGGCTGCTGCAAAACAAGCGGCTTACGCCCGATACGCCGGAAAAAGGATCTTTAACATGGCATGAACAAATCGAGATTCTCTATTTTCACTCCGGAAGCGCCGCCGTTACCTGCGGCACGCGTAAATATATTACGGTTCCGGGTGAAATCTATATTATCAATCCGTATGAAATTCATGACGTTGCTTATTACGGAGGAACGCTGGTATTCGACTGCATTATGGCGGATCCCAGAATTTATCACGGAGCGCAGGACGAGGTCTGCGAGATTAAATACATGTCCCAGATTGAAAATCGCAAAATCTGTTTTAACAATAAAATTTCTCCTTCCGGTGAGCCGGCAGCAATTATCACGGAGCTGCTGAGGGAATATCAGCAAAAGCAGCCGGCATACGAGCTAAAGGTCAAAAGTCTGATTCTGAATTTTTTTGCCTGGCTTTTCCGTCACGAAGTCAACGAGAAGCATACGAAAGATGAAATTCTAAGAACGACGCAGAAATTCGACAAGCTGAGAAATGCGTTTTCTTATATATACGATCATTACGACGAGGAAATCAATTTAACCGAGCTGGCCGGCAGCTGCAATTTCAATCTTTCTCATTTCTGCCGGCTGTTCAAATCCGTAACCGGTCAGACAGCCGTCCAATATATCAATGAGGTTCGTATGCTCAAAGCAGAGCTTCTGCTTCGAACCACGAACCTCGGGGTAGCTGAAATCGCCGGCAAAGTCGGATATCCGGATCCCTGCTATTTCAACAGATGCTTTAAACGGTATTTTCACGCAACTCCTTTGGAAATGCGGAACAAACCGGATTGATTTATAAACGAGCCTTCCGTCTCAGCGCTTTCGCTGAAACCGCTGACAGAAGCGCGGCTAAGCAGAGGATCGATATGCTCAGATCTCCTGTGCCAGGATTCGGATCGGCCGGCTCAGGATCTGTAGGCTCCGGATCCGTCGGTTCAGGATCAACCGGCTCCGGATCTGTCGGTTCCTCTTCCTCTCCGGAAATCGAAATATTATCGATATCGATAGCATTTTCCCGCACTCCGAACCCAAGGTAGCAGTCTTCCGCCGCAACGCGCGCACTGTCAGTACGGAAGAGCTCGGTTCCAGACGCATCTTTTACAACGGCAGTCTTATAATATACGCCTTCTAAGTATTCCGGAATTTCCGTTGCGGCGTCCTCCGGGTACGTTCCCTCATTAGAAAGCTCCACAGTAGCCGCAAGCGCGTCTTCGACGTAAATTTTGACAACGGAGCCGTCGTCCTCCACCTTCAGCGTCGTAAATTCTTTCCAGTCCGGATTCCCTTCTACCACGATATCCGCATAGGCGCAGCTGGTGCCCCAGGGGCCCTCCGCTCTTGTTTTCACCGCAAGGCGGATTCCGTCGATTACGGGATAAATGACGATCCCGACTGCACCGATCGAAGAGCTGCCCTCCATTCCGCCCTTTTCTGCATAGAAATCCCATTCGTAGAGATTAAACACATCGCCCGTTCTGATGAAAACGCCCAGCCAGTCCGCCTTCGGCGTTTCCGTTCTGAGATCGACGGAAAAGGTATACGGCGCATCTACGGTTTTTGCGGACTGAAGCTCCAGCAGGCCAGACGCGTTCAGATAACGGTTTCCTTCTTCTTCCGCAATTACGCTTGCCGCTTCGCCCTGTCCGTTCTTCTCCACCCAGTCTTTTGAAAAAATTTCTGTGTTGTTGGAAATGGTCCCGACGGTTTCCTCTTCAAAGCTGCCGTCTCCGGTCAATGCAGCGGCGCTGACCGCTCCTCCCACGCAGAACATGCTCAGCAGGCACAGGAGCAATCCAACGCAAATTGTCTTCTTCATAGTAAATATGCCTCCCTTTTTTGGAAAATTTAATGAAAATATAATAAACCGGAACGTAAAAAAACAGTTAGTTCAATCTTGCCGCGTTATTGCATTATTTTTGCATACTCAGCTTTTCAAAAAGCATTTCAACGCCGCGGATTACGGCCATCTCGCTTTTCCTGCTGCACTGAGGCAGATTATACCAATGCGGCGCGTTGATGATTTCATAATGTCCGGACAGAATTTCTTTCGTTCCCGCCTCTTTTGCGCAGATCGTCTTTCCGTACCAGTACTCCATATCGCTGAGCAGAGCGTCGTCCATTTTAAATTCGGAAGCAGGCGCCAAATAGCCGTTCGTACCGTTGGCATGTCCGACGATAAAAACAGAGTCCGTCTCCAGACCGTGTATCCCGCAAATAGCTTCCAGACGGTTTCCGGTCTCACAAAAAATTTCGAACGGCAGAAAAAGGAACGCTGCCCGGTCCGACAATCGGAGCAGCTGCAGCTCCGCAGACAAAGAATTTTCGCGAGGCGTTTCTTCCCATTCGAGCGTCTCGCACAAAGCCTTTTGATGCCAATAAATTTCCCGGACAATCCGCCTGCTTTCAAATGAATCCTCTGCGGATCCGCGTTTTTCCTCAAAAAAATCAATTGTTTTTTGCAGAACAGCCTTCGGCGGGTATGGCAGCATTGGAATCTTAACGGTAATGGAAGCAAGCTGCGGCGCGCAGGCCGAGACGCAGCCATCATTTTCAAAATTTTCCAAAGCGGATAACACTTTATCCGCAAGCTCGCCGCCGAGTGCCGCAATCCGCTCGTCATCGCCCAATTCGTCCGGAAGAAGAGGATCTGCATCCGCGCCTCTGCCCTGCAGGAACAGAAACGGAACGCCGGGATATTTTTCCTGTGCAGCCTGCGTGAGCACGGAAGGATAATCCGCAGAAAGCAGCATCCCGGAAGAGCAGGTCGCATGGCAGGACGCCAGCACCAGCGCTCCTTTTAAGGAATTTTCCGTGTCATAAAAGCCGCAGATTTTGATTCTTCTGTCACAGAGCTCCCTCCCGCGCCGGTTTCCCATCAGAGACAGCTCGTCCCCGCGCAGAAATACGGGGCTGCATGGAGATGCCGTTTGAAACGCTTCCTGCACCGTTAAAGCGGCGCACATTCCAATCTGATCCCACAAATAATAATTAATCGGAAGATCTCCCAGCACCCCGCTGGCCGGAGCAGAATGCGTATGCGTCGCACAGACCGTAACGCAGTCCGGCGTCAGGCCATTCCGCCTCGCGATGCTTCGCTTCAAGCCCAAAGCGATCCGTTTTTCAAAGCCGCATGCGTCAAATACAGCAAGCGCATACCGAAAGCTTCCGGCGCATATTACAAACGCTTTCACGTACAAAGGATCACGGACACCCTCCGCCGGAGTGATTCTTTCCCCGAAGCCGTCCAGGTAGACCGCCTGAGCATCCGGTGTAATAACAGTCTGCGCAAAGCCAAATCTCGTAGAATTTTCAGTTTTCATTTTTGCTTCACCTTTAAAATATTCTGATAATATTTCTGTATTTTTCAAAATAAAGCGAATTGGCCGCATCTCCCCCGTCGACGTTGCTGCTCAGAAATACCTCCGGCCGTTCGCCTGTCTTCTGCGCGCGTTCCTGCAGCAGTGCGACCACGCGGCATACAATTTCCTGCAGCAGTGCAGCGCCCATCACCGTAGAGGTCGGGCCGCACCGGACACCTGAAATCTCCAGGCAGGCGTCTCCCGGCTCGCCGCAGTTATCGATGACGATATCGCAGAGATCACAGAGCTTCAAACCGTCTGCATGTCTGGAAGCGCAGCTCGCAGAATGACTGAGGCTGGTAATGCATACCGTTTTCATATTTCTTTTTCCCGCAGCCTGCGCCATTTCAACGATAACGGGATTTCTTCCCGAATTTGAAAAGAGCAGCATAACATCTCCCGGCGCAATTTCTTTATAATTTTCAAGCAGGAGCTCCGCATATCCCGAAAGGCGTTCCAGCTTACTGCTGCGGAACGCGCCTCTGTGAAGCATCAAAGCGTCCTCTAAAATCGGGTATACGCGTACAAGACCGCCTGCTCTGTAAAAAATTTCCTCTGCAAGCATATGGGAGTGCCCCGTTCCAAATGCATACACCATTTTCCCTTCGGCAAGCGCAGCCGCAATCGTCTCCGCCGCAGCCGCTATATTTTTCTCCTGTGACTCCCGCGCTTTTTTCAGAAGTGTTTCAATTTTATCAATATAATGCATACCATTTCTCCTTCATCTCTGTTCTATCATTCGCTTGGCATAAATCACGGCGGCATATTCCGGGGGCATCTGCGCCTCTTTGATTTCTGCAAGCGGATATTTCAAACGGATTCCCCGGTCGAAGCTGTCTCTTACAAAATGATTGTTTGTCAAAACGCTTCCGTATATTCCGATTAAAGGACGGCTTTCAGGCGGGCAGTTCATTCTGCCGATCAGGCGAACCCCGCATTCAGCCAGCCGTTTTCCTGCTTTTTCCAAAATACGGACGGCCTCTTTACATCCTCTTTCCGCACAGAAATATACAATTTTGGAAAATTCCGCTACTCTGGCGCGGCTGTTATGCTCCCCGTGAAAGCAGTTGATCAGCTCTCTGGGATGCGATACGCCGTAATAATCCAGCGCAGCCGCGGAAAGCATGCCTCCCGTCTTGGCAATATCCCGATAGCCGAATTTGTCAAACGCATCAAAAATGTATTGAAACGCGGCCACCGCGATATCGTATCCGCTTCCCGTATCGTTAATAGGAAAGCCCCACCCTCCCGCAACGTAAAAGCCGCCGTTCTCGTCGATCGCCGCTCCCATGGAGCCGGTTCCGCTTACGATCAAAGCACCCGCTTTTCCCTGCGTTAATCCATAAAGCGCCATATATACGTCGCTTTTGATATAGATCTCTGTCATGGGACCGAGTGGAAGATGCGTTCTGATTTTCCGGGTAAAATTTTCCGTATGCGGATTGACGCAAATGTCGTCCTGCGCCGGATCGCCGATCGAAACCGCCCGGATTTTCGCATAATCGATATGCAGATCTTCCATAATATATTTGAAATTTGAAAACGCTTTGTCAACGCCGATGTTGTTATAATTGATGCTGGCTCCCTCGGAGCCTGCTATGATCCTGCCTCCGGCATCTACGGCAGATACCCGCGTTTTCGTTCCCCCTCCGTCTACTCCAATAATGATCGAACACATTGCAATCACCTGTCTGTCTTTTCTCAGACTCCAGTATAAACGGCTTCCCTATAAAAGCAGTAGAACAATAATTGTATTTTATTGGATTATATTACGTAGAATTTCGGAGCAAGACGGAAAATCCCCGGATTGTTTTGATCCGGGGATTCTTCATGTCGACGATTTTTCGTTCATCCTGCTTTTCTGAAAGCTCTTTCTCACCGATTCAGATTAGCAGCCGCAGCCACAGTTGTTGTTGTTGGCGCATCCGCAGCCGTCATCGCTGAGAATCGCGAGGATGGCAACGATGAGGATGATCCACCAAAGGCAATCCTGATTTATAAAATCAAAGCAACCACAAGCCATATTTTATGTCCTCCAAATTACTCGTTACATCTATATACTATGCTTCCACCGCGGCGGACGTCACAGCCGAAAGGAAATAAATTTCTTGCCTTCCTGCACTCGTTTGAGGTATTATTTATAAGCCGTCAGACACGGCAATTTGTTTATAGGAGGAAAGCGCATATGCAGCCTATCAAGGGAGCAAGACAAACAGAGCTTATCGTAATGATCGCTTTATTTTCAGCGCTGATCACCGTAATGACCGCATTTATCAAGATACCCACTCCGCTTGGCTATATCCATATCGGCGACGCGTTCATTTTTGCGGCCGCAATGCTGCTTGGTCCGTATGCGGCGATTCCCGCAATGATCGGCTCGGGTTTGGCCGATTTTATAACCGCTTATTTTATGTACATACCGGTAACGATTCTGATCAAAGGACTGATGGGGCTGCTTTCCGGATTTGTGCTCGCGCGCAAGAAGCGTCCCCTACCGTTGAAATTCACGTTTTTTCTGGAAACGGGATTGATTTTTGCCCTGTGTGAACTCATTATGGTCGCCGGCTATTTCGTATTTGAGCTGTTTTTCTATCATTTCGCGGCCGCACTCGGCGCCGTGCCGTTCAATCTCATTCAAGGCGCTGCGGGTATTATCATCGGCCTGGTCCTGATCCCCGTGCTTCAGAAGCTGAACATAAAAAATTATAAAATCAATCGATGAAGACAGGAGAATGTAAAATGAAGTCGCTGCGTCTTGTGCTTTCAAAATCATATGACCCTTGGTTTAATCTGGCGCTGGAGGAGCTTTTATACGATACGATCCCCGAGAACACCGTCATCCTTTACCTATGGCAGAATCAAAATACCGTCGTGATCGGCAAATCGCAGAATGCATGGAAAGAATGCCGCGTGTCGGAGCTGGAAGCAGACGGAGGAAAGCTTGCGCGCCGGCCCTCCGGCGGCGGCGCAGTATTTCATGATCTGGGGAATCTCTGTTACACCTTTCTCGCCTCCTCCGGCCTGTACGACCTGGAAAAACAGCTGAGCGTCATTCTCGCGGCTGTTGGCGAGCAGGGCATCGAAGCCAGGTTTACGGGGAGAAACGATATTACGACATGCGACGGCAGAAAATTTTCCGGGAATGCATTCCGCTTTTCCAGCGGGAAAGGGCTGATGCACGGCACACTGCTTCTGGATACCGATCCCGAGAAAATCGCTCGTTATCTTCAGGTGTCCAAGGCCAAGATGCAGGCGAAGGGAATCGATTCGGTACGCGCGCGCGTCATAAATCTGATTGAACGAAATCCGGCAATTACACCAGAGAGTATGAACGCTTCCTTGAAGAAAGCGTTCCGCGCGCAGTACGGCTCCTGGGATGCGGAGGAGGTTTTC
This sequence comes from uncultured Clostridium sp., assembly GCA_900543695.1. Taxonomy (GTDB): domain Bacteria; phylum Bacillota; class Clostridia; order UBA1212; family UBA1255; genus Egerieisoma. The sequence goes on from UQSG01000005.1 coordinate 83,696, forward strand.
TCCGATGCGGAAATTTCGGGCAGACTGAAGGAGCTGTATGAAAAACAATCCTCCTGGGAATGGCGGCTTGGCGAAACGCCGGAATTCGATATGTCTTTTGAAACGAGGTTTTCCTGGGGAGGCTTTGAGGTTTCTCTTTCTGCCCAAAAAGGGGTGATTCAAGGAATCGAGCTGTACACGGATGCAATGGACGCGGAACTGGCCGGGCTTTTAAAGGACAGCCTGCGCGGCTGCAGGCTGTCCTTCGATGAAATCAGCGATAAAATAAAGGCTTCCGTGGCTCTGCTTGCCGCGGGCGGAAGCATGCTCGCAGATCCGGCTCAGGTCTCCGGAGATTTATGCGGCTGGTTTGCTGAGATTCTTTGAATTTATTTTTCATTCCATACAGCAGTTCTTGTATTTTTTACCGCTGCCACATGGGCACGGATCGTTGCGGCCGATTTTATGGCTTACTGCCTGGCAGGACTGCCGGTACTCTTTCAAAAGCGTATTTCTTTCTTCCTGCGTCAGGATTCCGTCCCATTCCGGCAGATTGTATAGCCAGTCCGCTTTTGCCTTGTGCATATTTTTATACAGCTCGTTCCATACGATCCTGAGCGTCACGTCGCTGTCGGCCTCCAATTCGTCCACATTGACGGGAGCTTCCAGCGAGGTATTGATTCCGTCGACAAAGCCGCCGAATTCGTCTTCGGAGAGGCCGAGTTCCGCCGCAAGGTCGGACGCCTTTCCGGAAAGCTCCTGCTTCTGTTCGCGCAGAATCTTGGCGTATGCATTTTTTTCTTTTTCGTAATATGCTTCCAGTATTTTCTTTGCGTTGGCGGGATTCGCTTTTTCAATGCTTTCCTGCCATCTTTGATAGAGTCCCATTTCGATTGCCTCCTTATTTTTTTCTGCGTGTTTCGTACATCATCAGCGCCGCTGCGACCGATGCATTTAAAGATTCTACGCCGGCCTCCATACGGATCGTAACGAGCTGATCGCATAATCTCAGCATGCGGGAGGATAGTCCGTTTGCTTCATTTCCAAGCGCGATGGCAAGTTTTCCGGCAAATTCTGTTTCAAATAGATCCTTTCCTCCCCTGGGATGCGCTGCGTAAATTCGAAATCCTGTATGCTTTGCTTCCTCAGCGATCTGTATCAGGTCGCCTCTGCACTGTATGATTTTAATCTTCAGCAGACAGCCCGCAGTGGAACGGACCACCTTCGGGTTATACGCGTCGACGCAGCCTTCGGATGCGATAAGAGCCCGAAATCCGGCTGCCGCCGCCGTTCTGATGACCGTTCCCAGATTTCCCGGATCCCGCAGATCCTCCAAAAGCAGAATATGATCCTCCCTCACCAAAACCTGATGAAGGTCATGCTTTGCAATTTTACAGATCGCGGCGATTCCCTGCGGCGTCATGGTGCCGGAAATTTTCCGAAACAGAGGATCTGATAAAACCGCCGTCGGAATTCCTCCGTTCCCTGCAAGGGAGAAGGCCTCCGATGCCGCAAAGGTCTGAGAAAAAATCAGCTGACGAACGCAGCCGGCCGCCAGCGCTTCCGAAACGGCGCGCCGGCCCTCCATCAAAAAGCACCCGGAGCGCGCCCTTTCCCGTTTTTCGGAGAGCGCGGCGGCATATTTTACAAGATCGTTGTCTTTCGACGTAATAACTTTTTCGTTCATATACGGTCCGATCCAAAAAGAATCCCGGAGTCCGGCGCTTTCTGCAAGCGCTGCCTCAGACCTCGGGACGATGGATTCCTATGTGCTTTTCGGTCAGGGTTTTACCTGGGCGACAAGCTTTGAAAAGCCCGCGCTGTCGTTCACCGCCATGTCCGCCAGAATTTTTCTGTCGAGCGCGATTCCTTTTACCTTAAGGGCGTGCATCAGCGTACTGTAAGACATTCCGTTGCTTCTTGCCGCGGCGTTGATTCTCGTGATCCAGAGCTTTCTGAAGTTTCGCTTTTTGTTTCTTCTGTCTCTGTAGGCGTACATCGCTGATTTGATGACGGCCTGATTTGCGGTTTTATATACCGTGCTTTTTCTTCCGAAATAACCTTTTGCAAGCTTTAATACTCTCTTACGCCTTGCTCTTGTCGCAACTGAATTCTTTACTCTTGACATAACTCAACAACCTCCCTGCTCTTTACGAATACGGCAGCATCTTTTTGATCGTAGCCGCATTGGAATCTGCCGCGTAGGCCGGCATTTTATGGCCCTTCTTGGCTTTCCTGGGTTTGCTGACGAGCCGGTGTCTCCTGCAGGCGTGACTCATTTTCACTTTCCCGTTTGCGCTGATCCTGAATCTTTTTTTCGAGGCGCTGTGTGTCTTTACTTTAGGCATTTAAAAATCCCTGTCCTTTCTGCTGTGTATTCTGTGCGCGCGGCGCTTTTATAATCCGAGCGGTACGTTATATTCTTATTTTGAATTGATAATGACCGTCATTCTTCTTCCTTCGAGCTTCGGTCTTTTTTCCATTACGCCGTATTCCTTCACTGCGTCTGCAAACCTGTCGATCAGTACTTCGCCGTCGCCGGTATGATTCATTTCTCTGCCGCCGAAGCGAACCGTTACTTTGACTTTATCTCCATCCTGTAAAAATCTTACCGCTCCTCTGACCTTGACCTGGAAATCATGCTCCCCAATGCCTAATCCGAGCCGTACTTCTTTGATATTGACAATTTTCTGGTTCTTCCGATTCTCGCGTTCCTTCTTTGCCATATCAAAAACGTATTTGTTATAATCCATAATCTTGCACACCGGCGGCTTGGCCGTAGGCGCGATCATGACCATGTCCAGATTTTTCTGATAGGCAACCTGAAGAGCTTCCTTCGACGACATGATACCGACAATGCTTCCATCGGTATCGATTAACCGGACCTCGTTCTCTTTGATCTCCTCATTCACCATCAATTCGTTTTTGTTTATAAGCCGACACCTCCAAATATTATAAAAAGCGGCGAACCGAGCCTTCGATTCGCCACACCCTGTTCACTCTATATATTTATACCAAATATCCGTCATTATGAAAACGATACGGCTATTTCATATAAAATACATATGCGTGATACCCGCTGATCTCCATCGGCCAAGGTGTGAAGCGAATTGCTTCCTCTTAACGCGCTTTTTTATAGTAGCACGGCCGGACGCCGTTGTCAACAAAAATTTTAGAGACGGAATTGCAGCAATCCGTCCTTTAATTTTCCAGCTCATCCTCAATTCTGAGCAGACGGTTGTATTTTGCAACGCGCTCTCCGCGGCACGGCGCGCCTGTCTTAATAAAGCCTGCGTTCAGTCCGACGGCCAGATCCGCAATCATTGTGTCCTCTGTTTCTCCGCTGCGATGGGATATAATCGTTTTATATCCGTTGGCACGCGCCAATTCCACGGTGGAAATGGTTTCCGAAATCGTTCCGATTTGATTCGGCTTAATTAGAATCGTATTTGCGGCTTTCATTTTGATGCCCTTTTGCAGCCGTTCGGAATTTGTGACGAACAAATCGTCGCCGACTACCCCGTAGAGCCCGAAGCCTTCCAGATCCGCCGTAAGCTTCTGCCAGCCATTCCAATCATCCTCTCCCAAAGGATCCTCAATGGAGAAAATCGGATACCGCGCGCAAAGGTTTACCCAGTTTTTAATCAGCTCTCCCGTGGAAAAACGCACGTTCCGTTTCGGCATCAGATAGCTGTCCTCCGAAATCCATTCGCTTGCCGCAATATCAAGAGAAATCATAAAATCGTCAGGATATTTGTAGCCGGCCAGGTCAACCGCCGTCAGAATCAATTCAATCGCCTCGCTGTCATCCTTCAGATTCGGAGCAAATCCGCCCTCGTCTCCTACGGAGGCCGAGAAGCCGCGTTTTTTGATAATTTCCGCAAGCTTGTGATATACCTCGCAGCATCGTCTGAGCCCCTCGCGGAAAGAAGGCGCATCGATGGGAACAAGCATGAATTCCTGGATATCTATATTATTGGACGCATGCGCTCCGCCGTTGACAATATTCATCATCGGAACGGGAAGCTTCCTGCCCGCAATGCCTCCGATATAGCGGTATACCGGCTGGCGGCTGATATAGGCTCCCGCATAAACGCAGGCGATGGATACCGCCAGAATCGCATTCGCGCCCAAATTGGACTTATCCGCCGTACCGTCGCATTTCAGCATCGCCTCATCGATTTTCCAAAAATCAGTACAGGACAGGCCGCTTAAAATCTTGGAAATAACAGAATTGATGTTATTTACGGCATGCGTGACGCCTTTTCCTCCGTAGCGCGAAGGATTATTGTCCCGCAGCTCCAGCGCCTCATATTCCCCCGTAGATGCGCCCGACGGAGAAATCCCGCGGAATTTCAAGCCGGACGACAGCAGCACTTCTGCCTCAACCGTCGGATTTCCGCGAGAATCCAGGATTTCCCGGCCCCGTACATTTTTAATTACAGTATCGCAAGCAAACATGTAGAATAACCACCCTTTGTTAAAATATAACTATATTCTGCCACAAAACACCAATTTTATACTTTTTCGGAACGCACAGGGACTTCTTATCTTGTATGCTTTTGAATAATATGATATTATCATCACAAACCGCTGATCCCGGAGGTATCAAAGCATGAATATATCGTGGAACGAATTTTGCGACAGAGTATACGGCTGCTTTATGGGAAAATGTATCGCCGGCACCGTCGGCGCGCCGTATGAAGGCTACAAAGGAATCATGGACGTTCAATATACACCGGAGCTGTTCGGCCAGGCGCAGACACAATCCGAAACCGTACCCAACGACGATCTTGACCTGCAGGTGCTCTGGCTGGAAGTCATTGAGAAAAACGGTCCGAATTTTACTTCGGAGGATCTTGCCAAGGCGTTTTACGAAAAATGCCCGTACGCTCCCGGCGAATACGCCACATTCAAAAAAAATTACGAGCTCGGGCTTCGGCCTCCGCTTACAGGCTCCTTTAACAATCATTATTATCTGGAGGGAATGGGCGCCCCCATCCGCGCCGAGATCTGGGCCTGCCTGGCGCCGGGCGAACCGCTTCTTGCCGCGGAGCTCGCCGAAAAGGACGGCTGTCTCGATCACAAGGGAGAATCCGTCATTGCCGAACAGTATGTCGCCGTCCTGGAAGCCCTGGCTTTTACGGGAAAATACGACATTCAGACGCTTGTAGTAAAAGCGCTCACTTATATTGACGAGCATTCACGCTTTTATCAGATGGCAGGCAGAGTCATTGAGCTTTGCAGCCGCACGAAAGACTGGAAGCAGATCCTCACACTGATTTTGCGTGATTACGGCCATCCGGACTGCACAAATCTGTTCCAAAACATGGGAATTATTCTGATGGCGCTTCTGCTCGGATGCGGGAATTTTATCACTACCGTAATGCTGGCGCTCAACTGCGGGTTTGATACCGACTGCACCTGCGCTACCGTCGGCTCCATCATCGGCATCTGCGAAGGCGCCCGGAATCTGCATCGCAAGTATAAATTCGGCGATCAGAAATATGCGCTCGGCGTCAAAACCACGCGGCGTTCGGATCGCGTATTGGATCTGGCCGTGGATATTGCCAGAGCCGCCCTGCTGTTTACCGATCGCTACAAAAAGACCGTTATCACGGGAACGCCCTCCGGGAAAATGCCCGTGATCGAATCAAAAGCTTCTTTTCCGCTCCACCTTTCCATTCGGTATGAAAACGATGATCCAACCATTGCGCCGGGAGAAATCAAACGCGTTTCGATCCATCTGGAGCCTGCAATGCGTCTCAAAGTGGCCGGCACCATTCAATTCGCTGCGCCGGCAGGCTTCAGCGTCAATCCGGAAGAAAAGAAATTCAAAATCGGCATGTTCAACCCGGATTTTACCGTCAATATTGCAGCAGCAAAGGACATTCCGGTGCTGATGGAGAAAAACATCATCACCTGTACCATAACGCTGGAAAACGGGGACGTTTACCGTCAGTCCTTCGGCGTGGTCGGCGCCCAGATCTGGAAAGTATACGGTCCGTTCTGGGAAAATACCTCTTATGCGCCGCCGCCGCGCGCTATGGAATCTTATTATCACTCTCTTCCGGCCGGCAGCAGCGAGAGCGAATCTCTTACCATTCTCCGGCAATTTCACCTGAACATGAAAGCTGACTGGAAAAAGGAATATCTGGAAGAGCAGCTGCTCGGGAACGCCGTTCTCCCTCAGGAGCTGATCGATGATCCCACTTATCAGGGCTTTGTCGTAAATATCCGAAAAGATAAATTTTCCTTTGAAGACTTCATGTCGAACACAATGCCCTGCGTTGTGTATCTGGTGCGTGACGTTTACGCGGAAAACGAATGCACGGTAAATCTTCAGGTCGGTCACTGCGACGTATTCCGGCTCTGGCATGACGGGAATCTGCTTGCTTATTCCGACTGCGTGGAGCACTGGACGCCCGAGAACATTCATGTGAGAAACGTCGTCCTTCATAAGGGCTGCAACCGGTTTGTCGTAAAAGCCGCGCGCTCCTCAACCGTTTCTGATTTCAGCATGATGTTTACAAAAGACGGCCCCTGTACGGATATCATAACGACACTGGGAAGCGGAAGGCTTTAAAAATCCGGATGAGCACGCATTTGATCATCGCATAAACGGGAACAGCCGCAATGATCCCCCACAGTCCGAAGAATTCCTCTCCGATAAAGACGACAACAATCACGGTAATCGGGTGGATGCCTAAATTTCCTTCAATGATTTTGGGGGAAAGATAATTGTTGTCCAGCTGCTGTACGGCCAGAAACAGAACAAGAACCCAGACCGCTTTTGCCGGCGAGATCATCAGCGCGGTAAAAATCGGCGGCAGCGCTCCGAAAAACGGTCCGAAATAGGGAATCATATTGGAGATCCCTCCGATCGCTCCCAAAAGCACCGCATAGGGAATCCCGATCAGCAGCAGGCCAAACGTTTCTATAATACCAATGAGAAGGGCCACCAGGATTTGTCCCTGTATAAACTTTGCGGAAATCATGCCCAGCTCGTCGGCAGCGGCGGACAGAGACGGTCTCCACTTGTAGGGGAACAGGCCGTAGAAGCCGTTCAGGATTGCCGTTTTATCCCGCAGAAAATAGTACGTCAGCACAAAGGAGGATACAATTCCTACAAAAAAATCCGAGAGCTTGCCATAGGAAGAAATTGAGCCGGAGGCGTTGCCGAGCGAGGCGATTTTTTCATCAATCCGATCCGCAAAAGAATTGATCAGTTCGGTCGCTTTGCCGCGCAGTCCCGCGTGCTCCTCCGAGATCAGGTTTCCGGCATAAGCCAGCAGGCGCGTTCTGATTTCCTGTGCATTCTCGATGATATCCGCAAGATTGGAGGCGATTGCGGGCAAAAGAAACGCGGCAGCGGACACAGCGCACAATAGAAAAACAAGAAATACAAGCGCCACAGCTTTTCCCCGGCTTTTTTTCTGCATGAATTTGATACGCTTTTGTACGAAATCCACAGCCGGATTGAGCATGTACGCAAGGAGAATCGCTGCAAACAAAGGAACTAAAATAGCAGACAGCCTTTTGCGTAATACGAGGATCAGAATCCCGACGGCCAGGGCCGGAAGAAGCGGAACCAGTCGATACAAAAGGCTGCTGAAGCGTTTCATTACATCACTTTGTCTACTGCTTTGTTGATGGTTCTGCATATGCCTTTATATGCTTTCCCCGCCTTTTTCTTCATCTGCCTGCATTTGCACGTTAGATCCATTCCGGAAATATACGCCGCCCCGCCGCCGATCACGGCGCCGATCAGCATTCCCTTTAAAACAGCCGACATCAGTTTACTGCTCATCATTATCTTCACTCCTTGCAATAATATATTCTTTCCCAAATTCAACACCGTCCCTCATGAAAATTACTTTTCTGCCCTCGATCATATCATTCATAAATCCCCTTGAGAGCTCGAAGCCTTCCAGCGAACCCGTTTCCATATCGAACACCATGTCATGCACCACGCCGAGGTTCTCCCCTTTCTCCGATACGACGCTGCGCCCCATCAATTCGTCCAGATCGCTTTTCTGTTTCAGCTCCTGTTTTCTGGAAAGCTTTTTGACTGAATCACGGCTGTAGACGACACAGACCGTATGATTCAGCTTGAGGATATCCTCAAGCGCGATAAACCGCTTGACGAATCTTCCTGTAAAGCCGTTTTCGCCTTCCAGCAGAAATCCTTTTACATTGTTTTCCCCATCGTAAAGCGCTTCTCCTACAAACCCGAGTCTTCCCTCATCTTTGAGGCACACAACGGGGACGCCCTTGCAATCAAGAATACGAATCATATAAACCCACCCGAATTTCGCAGATTCCCGCAAAATACAGTTGTATATTCCACGGAAAAATGGTTAAATATACTTATAAAATTTTGAGGAGTGTATTTATGCCATCCAATATCGATCTACCATACAGCAACATCGGATTCATTGCTCCCGACATATTATTGCCCAACAAATCGACGGATATGTATCGATGGGCAACCGTAGCATGCGATCAGTATACGTCCGATCCGGAATATTGGCAGGACGTGGAAAATATTACAAAAGACGCGGATTCGACATACAAGCTGATGCTCCCGGAAATTTATCTGGATTGTCCCGATGCGGATGACAGAATCGCGGAAATCAATCAAAATATGAGAAATTACATACATAAAAATCTTTTTGTGAATTATCGCCGTTCTTTTATACTGACGCGACGCAGTACGCCGTATTCTCCGGTCCGTACCGGCCTTGTCGCCGCTCTGGACCTGGAACAGTACGATTATCACAGCGGAGCAAACGCGCTGATCCGCGCTACGGAGGGCACCGTTCCGGAGCGCATTCCGCCGCGCATGAAAATACGAAAAAACGCGGTTCTGGAAATGCCTCATATTATGATTCTCATAGACGATCCCGGCCGGACGGTCATTGAGCCGGCCGCGGAAGCGCTGCTTTCCGGGAACGGCATACAGCCCGTTTACGACACGGAATTAATGAAAAACGGCGGACATCTGAAAGGATATCTGATCGATCCGAGCACAGGCGGAGAGCTTTACAGACATATTTTCAGAGCCATGGAAGAATTGGCCCGTTCCTCCGGAGGTTTTCTGTTCGCCGTAGGCGACGGAAACCATTCCCTTGCATCCGCCAAATGTCATTATGAGGATCTGAAGCGCGCCGGCCTCCCCTGCCGGAACGCAAGATATGCCATGGTAGAAATTGTCAATCTGCACGATCAGGGCATTCTGTTCGAGCCGATTCACCGTGTCCTGTTCGGCACGGCGCCCGAAAGGCTGACTGCGTTCCTGCAAAGCAAAGGCTGCCGCATGGAGCCGTCCGGCCCGGCATTTCACAATCTCACTTATATTACCGAATCCGGCGAAGGCCGCCTGGCAATTCCCAGGGAGCTCCACCGGCTCCCAGTCGGCGCACTGCAGCTTCTCCTCGATGCGTATGCGAGAGAAAACGCGGAATGTAAAATCGATTATATCCACGGTGCAGACGCCGTTCGCAAGCTCGGCAGCATCCATGGAAATGTCGGTTTTTATCTGCCCGCGATGGACAAAAACGAGCTTTTCCCGACGGTCTCACAAAACGGAGCGCTGCCGCGGAAAACATTCTCCATGGGCGAGGCCTGCGAGAAGCGCTATTATATGGAATGCCGAATGATTGTTGACAACGAAGACGGAATCGTCTAACATATTTCTATCTTATCAAAGGAGGTTCTCCAAAATGCTGAAAATCACTTTTATGGGCGCGGGAAGCACCGTGTTCGCAAAAAATGTGCTGGGCGACTGTCTTGTGTCCCCGGATCTGAAGGGACTGGAAATCGCCCTGTACGATATTGACGCCGAACGTCTGGACGATTCAAAGGTCATGCTGCAGGCGATCAACAGAAAATACGCCAGCAAGGCAAAAATCAAAACCTATCTCGGTACGGCCAACCGCAAAAAGGCGCTGAGCGGCGCTGATTTTGTTGTGAACGCAATCCAGGTCGGCGGATATGAGCCGTGTACCGTAACCGATTTTGAAATTCCGAAAAAATACGGTCTCCGCCAGACGATTGCGGACACGCTCGGCATCGGCGGCATCTTCCGCGCGCTGCGCACAATCCCCGTCGTACTGGATTTCATACACGATATGGAGGCCGTCTGCCCGAATGCGTTATTCATCAACTATACGAACCCCATGGCCATGATTACGGGCGCCATTCAGCGGGTTTCTTCGATTCCGTCCATTGGACTCTGCCACAGCGTTCAGGTCTGCGTACCCGATCTGATGCGGCAGCTCGGTATGGAGTACGACAGCACGGTACAGTATAAAATCGCCGGTATCAATCATCAGGCCTGGCTCCTTGAGGTATCGAAAAACGGCGTGGATCTGTATCCGGAAATCAAGCGCCGCTCCCTGGAGCAGGGCGCGCCTCCCTATGACCGCGTCCGCCACGAAATGATGCACAAATTCGGCTATTATATCACGGAATCAAGCGAACACACGTCCGAATATCTGCCCTATTTTATTAAGAGCGCGCATCCGGAGCTGATCGAACGCTTTAATATTCCTCTCGACGAATATCCCCGGCGCTGCATCGCGCAGATTGAGGACTGGAAGCACAGAAGAGAGCTTCTTGTCTCGGAGCACAAACTGGAGCATGTCCGCACGCATGAATACGCCTCTTACATCATAGAATCCATGGTGTACAACAGAGTGTACAAGCTGGGCGGAAACGTACTGAACCACGGATTGATTACGAACCTGCCGCAGGACGCCTGCGTAGAGGTACCCTGCCTGATCGACGCGTCCGGCGTTCAGCCCGTCGTCGTGGGGGATCTTCCGCCGCAGCTGGCCGCGCTCAACAGAACGAATATCAACCCGCAGCTTCTTACGATCGAGGCGGCGCTGACCGGAAAGAAAGAATATATCTACCATGCCGCGATGCTGGATCCCCACACCTCAGCCGAGCTTACCATGGATGAAATCGTAGCGATGTGCGACGATCTGATCGAAGCGCACGGCAGCTGGCTTCCAGCTTATAAATAATATATGAATATACTAATCACTCTGGATAATCGTTATATCGAGCCGGCGCGCGTGATGCTTTCCTCCCTGCAGCGTAAGAACAGACAAGCTTCTCTGGAGGTTTACGTTCTGCATTCCTGTCTGACGGAGGAAAGCATTGCCGCGCTCAAAAACGTATTGAATCCAGAGTTTTGCCGTCTGCACCCAATCTGCGTAAACGATCGGCTTCTCGCATCCGCCCCTACTACAGACCGGTATCCGCAGGAAATGTACTACCGAATCTTTGCTGCGCGCTATCTGCCGCAGGAAATCGAGCGAATTTTGTATCTGGATCCGGATATCGTTGTAAACGGCAGACTTGAGGAGCTGTACAATACCGATATTGACGGCTATCTTCTGGCCGCCGCCACGCATGTCCGAGAAATGATGCGAAAAATCAATGTGCTTCGTCTTGGAATGCACGAGGAGGGTACTTATATCAACTCCGGCGTACTGCTGATGAATCTGAAGCAGCTCCGGGAAGAGCAGGATTACAATAAAGTATTTGAATATATCAAAAAATATAAAAATATGCTGACGCTTCCCGATCAGGATGTCCTCAGCGGGCTGTACTCGAATCGAGTTCTGCCGATCGACGCCTGCCGCTATAATATGACGGAGCGCCTGTTTACGCTGTACTTTTCCTCCGAGGCATGGCGCGACATCAACTGGGTGCGGGCAAACTCCGCAATTATTCATTACTGCGGAAGAAATAAACCCTGGAAAGAAAATTATATCGGAAAACTGGATGTCTTCTATCGGTTTGCCGTAAAGCATATGAAGGTCTACAAATGGTAATGGGAAAGGAAAAGACGCTTTCTGTTTTCAAATATATCCTTTCCTTTTTGAAATGGACCGCTCTGGGCGCGTCGGCGGGAGCGATCGTCGGCACGGCAGGAGCGGCCTTTGCTTATTGCCTCCAGCTGGTTACGGACTTCCGCACAGCTCATCCCCTTCTGGTTCTTGGACTTCCTCTGGCGGGCCTTCTGATCGTATTTCTTTACCATTCTGCCGGAATCAGGGAAAGCCGCGGTACGAATCTCGTGCTCGCTTCTATTCGGACGGATGAGCCCATCCCATTTGCAATGGCTCCGCTCATTTTTGCCGGCACCGTACTGACGCATCTGTTTGGAGGCAGCGCCGGACGGGAGGGCGCCGCGCTGCAGCTTGGCGGCAGTATCGCGCAGAATTTAGCGCGGAGGCTTCGCTTAAGCAGCGGCAGCCGGAGGCTTTTGACCATGTGCGGCATGAGCGCCTGCTTTTCTGCGCTTTTCGGTACTCCCATGTCCGCCGCGTTTTTTGCAATGGAAGTGATCAGCGTAGGAATCATGCATTATTCGGCGCTCGTCCCCTGTGCGGTCGCTTCGGTAACCGCCGCTTATCTTTCAAGGCTTCTGGGAATCGCTCCCGCACGGTTTTCCGTCAGCGGGATTCCCTCCGTATTTTCCATTCCGACCATGCTCCGCGTGTTTGCGCTTGCCGCGCTCTGCGCCGGCGTCAGCATTCTGTTCTGCGTTGTTTTAAAATATACGTCGGCATTTTATGCAAGCTGTTTTAAAAGCTCCTATCTTCGCGCTGTATGCGGAGGAATTCTCGTTGCCGTCTTTGCTATGATCCTTCGTTCGCAGGATTATCTTGGCGCCGGCACGCAGATCATCGCCCGCGCCTTTGCCGGAGAAGCTGTCCCGCTTGCCTTTCTTCTGAAAATCATATTTACGGCGATCACCCTGGAGGCGGGCTTCAAAGGAGGAGAAATCGTGCCGACTTTTTTTATTGGCGCAACGTTTGGCTGCACCGCAGGATCACTGCTCGGCCTCAATCCGTCGTTCGCTGCCGCAGTCGGTATGCTCTGTCTTTTCTGTGGCGTTACGAATTGCCCCATTACGACGCTTTTTCTCAGTCTGGAGCTGTTCGGGGCACAGGGACTGCTCTGGTACTTTCTGGCAACCGCCGTCAGTTATATGCTGTCCGGGTATTTCAGCCTCTACAGCAAGCAGAAAATCATGTACTCCAAGGTCGCCCCGGAATTTATCGATATCACAGCGCATTGACAGAAAGCTGCTCGATTTTCCGTGATTTGACATTTTATAGGTTTTCTTTTAATATTGTACAGATATTTTACTCATAAGGAAGAACCCGAATGGATTTAAGGAGATCAAGACAACCGAAACAGCTGACCGTATTTCTCTGGCTCTGCGTATGGGCCTTCGCGTGTCTCCCGCTTTTTACGGACAAGCTTTTTGATGCTCACGATATCAGCTATCATCTGAACCGGATCGAGGGAATCGCCGCGGCGCTTCGGGGCGGTCAGTTTCCCGTCCGGATTCATCCCAATATTTTAAACGATTACGGCTATGCGAATTCGATTTTTTATCCGGAGCTGTTTCTATACCTTCCGGGCGCCCTCAGAGCGCTTGGCGTCAATTTAAATATTTGTTATAAAATATTGATTGCAGCATTGAACGCCGGAACCGTTGGGATTGCCTATTATTCCTTCCGGCGGCTTTTTAAAAGCCAGTATGCCGCGTATCTGGGCACCGTTCTGTATGGGCTCTCTTTATATCGCCTGTTGTGTATTTATGTAAGAGGCGCGATCGGAGAAGTGCTGGCCATGATGTTTCTGCCACTGGCCGCGCTTGGCTTGTATGAAATATTTTTCGGGAATCCGCACAAGTGGTATTATCTTGCAATCGCTTTTATCGGGATCCTGCAGTCTCACATCATTACGGCGCAGCTGACGTTGTACGTCTGCCTGTTTGCGGCGCTGATTGCTTTTTCCAAGCTGATCGAGCATAAATGCCGGAGGCTCCTGGCTGCGGTAAAAGCCGCGGTGCTGACGATCCTGGTAAATCTGTGGTTCCTTGTGCCCTTTTTCGACTTTGTCCGCATGGGTGTGAAAATCACAAGCACCGATTTTGTGTATTGGGGCAATACCATCAATCCGCCTTCCGAAATATTTGCGTTTCTTTATCCTGTTACAAAGGGAATGACAACGCGCGAGGATATGCCGCATTCCGTCGGCATCAATCTGTTCTTTTTATTGATGATATTTATCGCTTTCTGTATCAAGAAAAGGAAGCAGACGCTCCTTGGTTACGAGCGGAGGCTGTATTTTCTGGGCAGAATCGGCCTGCTCTTCGGCGGAATTGCGCTGTATATGTCTACCTGCCTGTTTCCGTGGATTCTCTTTAAATATGTTCCCCTGCTGAACCGCATTGCATCCTCCATGCAGTTCCCGTGGCGGCTTCTGTCTGTTGGCTCTGCGGCAGTTTGCATTACGGCTGTTGCCGTCTGTCTCATTCTGCGCAGAGATTCAAAAATTCCTGCTAAAATACTTTTTATCGTGGTAACGGCGTTTACCGTTCTTACCGCGTCCGTATTGATCGACAATCATATATATAACGCCGCCGTATTTGGCGATCTGTCCCTGAAAGCGCCATTAGACGATCCGAATTGGGTTTATGACGGGCAGTATTCCCTGAAGGGCACGGATATTGATCGGCTTGCAGAGCGCGGTGAAATCGCAGTATCTGCCAATGAAACGATTCAGTTTTCGGAAATCACACGAAGCGGCGGCGCTCTCACGCTGAGCTTCACCGCCGGCTCTCCTGCTTCCGGGGATTATATAGAGCTTCCGCTTTCCTGGTATCCTCATTATGAAACAACGATCGACGGACAAGCGGCGGAAAATGAACCGGGAGACAACAATGTGATCCGGGTATACACAGAAGGACGCAGCGCAGGTACGATCCGCGTAAAATGGAAGGCGCCGGTCCTTTACCGCGTCATGGAATGCATTTCGGTTCTGGCCGCTGTCTGTTATCCTCTGGATCGAAAATACCATTTTACGCGCAGGCTTCTGCGTAAGCGCGGCCAGGCGGACGCCTGAGGGCGGCGGCGAAATTACCGTTTTCTCTTCCGCTTTACAGCAAAGACAATGACAACAATCACAATAACCAGCACCGCTGCGCCGATGCAGAGACAGAGGATGAGATTACCGTTCGTGCCATTTCCTTGATCCGCCGGTTCCGCAGACGGTTCCGTTATCGGCGCCTTCGTGGGAGTCGCCGCAGATTCATTGTTCTCCGTTTCTCCGGGCACCTCAAACGTCACCGGCTCCACCACCACCGTTTTGGCATCCGTATCGACAACTACCGCGAGATAGCGCCCGCCCTTCAGCGGCGATCTGGAGCCTGCCGACAGCTCCTCCTGGCGCAGGCATCCCACGGATCCGCTTCCCGGATACGTCTCCGTGTTCTCGTATTGATGCGGCACACGCCACTTCAGGATCGGCTGATTTGTCGTTGCGGCCGGATCATACGCCTCGTCTGCTTTGTAGATTTGCACTTCCGTTCTGTTGTTTAAGTCGAAATACCCCGTCGTCGTGCCCGTGATCGTCCCGTCCTCCGATACCTCTATGCGAAGCGACGGCTGCGTTTCAGGGATCTCAAACTCCACCGGCTCGCTCAGCA
>UQSG01000006.1 GCA_900543695.1 uncultured Clostridium sp.
TCATTTCCGCAGCGGCAAACGGCGACACAACCGCCATGTGCGCGATCTTGAAGCATTACGAGGGTTACATAGCGAAACTTTGTACCCGAACGCTGAAAGACGACGCGGGCAATACTTACTCCTATGTGGACGAAGAAATGCGTAACAGGCTGCAAGTGCGCCTTATTACCCGCACTCTTGCGTTTCATGTAGGCTAACTCTTTAAGCCCATGCGGGGAGCGTGTACCCCTTTCCACGCTTCCCGTTATGGGCTGTTTGTCGTTCCGTAAAAGCATATCGGAAACGGTATGCTTTTACAGGCTGACAAAGCCTTATTGTTCCTTGATAAAGAAAGCCCGCAAGATAACGGCGGTGCAGTATAACAGGCAAACGAATACATACCGCTTATATCGAGCCGAACAGCGGGTACGCCAGGACAGCTTTTCACACAGGGAAAGCCGAGCGAGAAATACCGCGCTGCAAAACAGGTTTAATCGGCTATGCAGAGGTTGTGGTGATTTGTTATCTGGCAAAAAAGTAAATTTCTGATAAATCTAAATCCAAATTGACTCTGATTTTCATAAAATCAAACAAAAAACAGCAATGCATGTCTTTGCGGAAAAATTTCTGTTTTTTATTTGTTTCCGCGACTTTGCTCACACGAACATAAAGATATTTTCTTTTTCAGAAAATCCAGACAGACAAATAGAAAATTTTCTTTCTGGGTACACAAACAGAGCCACGGCATTATTCTGATATCTCAACAGAAAAATGGAATCGAGTTTGATCTTTTTTATGCCACAATTCGTCCCGCTGTACCATTTTTCATACTGAAAGTGACAATGAGAAGAGTCACAGACATTTAATATCCAGCTCAATTTTGTACCAAGAGATCTCCTTCGCTGACGTCCTCATGCTTAAACGCCGCGGTCTTGACCTCAGCCTGGCTGATCCGGCCGGCAGAGGCATTCCCCTGTGTGTAGGGGCAGCACCAACGGTATACGGATTCCTCTCCCCTTCCGCCTTAACAATAACACCATTGGGAGCATTAAGTCTGATCTTCTGTGGTTTTAACTTCTAACTGCCTAGTGAGTGCAGGATGCGTTCCGCTCGCAGTTTCATAGCGTATTCGGCGCTTCATAGCCCTTACAGATACTTACCCGTAATACTGTTTTCGTTTGATTTTATATCTTCTATTGTTCCCGCCGCGACAATCTGCCCGCCATCCTTACCGCCGCCGGGGCCCATATCGACGATATAGTCGGCGCTGCGGATTACGTCAAGATCATGCTCGATTACAATCACCGTCGCTCCCATGCTGATGAGATTCTGAAATGCCGCCAGAAGCGTTCTCACATCCAGGGGATGCAGGCCTATCGTCGGCTCGTCGAACACAAACAGCGAATCTGTCTGGCCTTTTCCTATTTCTCCGGCAAGCTTTAAACGCTGGGCTTCCCCTCCGGAAAGTCCGGGCGTTTCCTCTCCCAGCGTCAGATAGCCGAGCCCCACATCATGAAGCACCTGAAGGCGGCTGCGCACCGCGTTCAGATCACCGCATGCCTGTATCGCCTCATCCACGCTCATCGCCATCAACTCCGGCAGGGAGCAAAAGGTGCCGTCCTTCTTCTGCCGCAGGATATCAAACGCTTCTTTTGCATATCTCGAGCCGTGGCAGTCAGGGCATGGAACGGCGACATCCGGCAGGAACTGCACGTCAAGGCTGATCGTTCCCGTCCCGTCGCAGACCGGGCAGCGCAGATTCCCCGTATTGTAGGAAAAATCGCCAGCCCTGAGCCCTTTTTCTTTCGCGTCCGGTGTTTTTGCATACACCTTGCGCAGCTCGTCATGAACGTTTGCATAGGTTGCAACGGTGGAACGGACATTAATGCCGATCGGCGTCGCGTCGATCAGCTTTATTTGACGAATCCCCGCCGCTTCAGCGGAGCGGATGTGCGCAGGGAGCGCTTTCCCGGAAGCAGCGGCTTCCAATGCAGGAATCAGACTTTCCAAAATCAGAGTGGTCTTGCCGGAGCCCGACACGCCGGTGACGACGGAGAGCCTTCCCTTTGGGAAGCGGACGGCGAGCGGCTTTACCGTATGGATCTGTTCTGTAGACATCCGAATTTCTCCAAAATCGAAAAGCTGTTTCGCTGCCGCCTTTGGCCGGGCCGCAAATGCGGCGGCCTCCGCAGACAGATACGGAGCCATTCTGGACTGCGGATTTTGAATGACGTCCGCCACCCGGCCCTGGGCGATGACGCGGCCGCCCTTTGCCCCCGCCTCCGGTCCGAGCTCTATGATCCAGTCTGCCCGTGAAAGAATCTGCGTGTCATGATCCACAAGGATAACGGAATTTCCGTCCGCAGCAAGATCGTTCATTACGCCGGTAAGGCCGTCAATATTAGCGGGATGAAGTCCGATCGAAGGCTCGTCCAGCACATACAGCACGCCGGTGGTCCGGTTGCGGACCGCTCTTGCCAGCTGCATTCGCTGCCGCTCGCCAGTTGACAGCGTAGAGGAGGATCGATCCAGCGACAAATAGGACAGTCCAAGCTCGACTAGCCGCTTTGCCGTGCTTTGAAAGGCTTCGCAAATACTCTGCGCCATAGGGCGCATTTCCTCCGGGAGGGACTGCGGCACACCCGCCACCCATTCAATCAGCTCTGAAAGCGTCTTTTCGCACGCCTGATCCAGGGAAATTCCTCTAAGCCTCGGAGCACGGGCACGATCGGAAAGCCGCGTTCCGCCGCAGTCCGGACAAAGGTCCTGCCGCAGAAACTTTTCAACCCGCTTCAGCCCTTTCTCATCCTTAACCTTTGCAAGTGCGTTTTCAACGGTATATACCGCATTGTAATATGTAAAATCAAGCTCTCCGGCTTCGCTGCTGTTTTTGGATTGATAGAAAATATGCTTTTTCTCAGCAGGGCCGTTATATACGATTTCCCGCTCTTTGTCTGTCAGCTCGGAAAACGGCACGTCCGTGCGCACGCCCATAGCGCGGCAGACGTCGGTCATCAGCGACCACATCAGGGAGTTCCAGGGGGCCACTGCGCCCTCTTCTATGGAAAGAGATTCGTCCGGCACAAGCGTCGCTCTGTCTACCGTGCGCACGGTTCCTGTGCCGCCGCAGGTCGGGCAGGCGCCGCTGCTGTTGAACGCCAGCTCCTCCGCGCTCGGCGCCTGAACACGTTCGCCGCAAATCGGACAGAATATTTCTTTTTCCGCTGCTACCGCAAGCGTAGGCTCCAAATAGTGACCGTTCGGGCATCGATGCTTGGCAAGCCGCGAAAACATCAGCCGCAAACTGTTCAGCAGCTCCGTTCCGGTTCCGAAGGTGCTGCGGATGCCGGGAACTCCCGGCCGCTGATGAAGCGCCAGCGCCGCGGGAATATACCGCACGCTGTCTACCTGCGCCTTTGCCGCCTGCGTCATTCTTCTTCTCGTGTATGCGGACAGCGCCTCAAGGTATCTTCTCGAGCCCTCCGCATACAGCACGCCAAGAGCAAGAGAAGATTTTCCCGAGCCGGATACTCCGCAGATTCCTACAATTTTGTTCAGCGGTATGTCAATATCAATGTTTTTCAGGTTATGTACTCTTGCTCCGCGAATCTCAATCTGATGCGGAGCCCCCTTTTCTTTCTCTCTCATTGATGCGCTCCTTTTCCGATGCGTCTCTTTCCCCTTATCCGGAAAAAGCACGGCTCGCGCACCGTTTGCTGAAATGTATCAGCGATCAATAAAACGGTCCCGCAAGAAAGGTCAGCTGCCTGACCGCTGCAGGATTCAGAACCGGAATCACAGCCGCAGACGCACACGGATTGTACCACACTTTAAGCGCGCAGTCCATTTCTGCCCTTTCGCTTCTGCTTCTTGCGCCTGCTTTCCGCTTTTATTATTTCGTACGCCTTCAGATATTTCAGCTCTGCACCGTATGGCTTTTAATATATTCCAGCCAGAGCATACAGTGAGCTTTTCCCATGTGAATGCCGTCGCTTGCCGCCCCGTCCGGCAAATACCCTTCCTCATCCACAAGCGCTTCCTGCACATTCAGGAAATGGGCATTTCGTCTCTCGCACATCTCATATATATTTCGGTTAAAAATTGCAATATTCTCATTGTTCTCATAGAATGGATCGACGCCGGAGCCGCTGATCTGCCGCGCCACCGGAATCACCGATTCCACATATATGAGAGCGTCCGGCCGGATGCTCCAAATCAGCTCCAGCACCTGCTCGTAAAATTTGATAAATTCCTCGGGATACGGCCAGCCAACCTCATTGTAGCCCAGCATAATGTAGACCTTCGTGAAATCGTTGTATTTTGTTAGCGCTTCCTCAAGCGTCAGTTTTTCACCGTTCACGGAAAAAAGCGTCTGCTTCTCCGGATCCGGATTGACAAGCTGGTTTACCGAAACGCCGATGTGAGTATAAAACCTTGCATATTTTGCCATTCCCGTAAAAAACGCAAAATCCTCCATGCGGGAATCGCCGATAAAAACGGCGTCTTCAAAATATTCCCATCCCACCGGAGCCCTTTCCGGAACCTGATTCGGGTAATGACAGCCGGTGTAGGGCGTCGGCGTTGGAGCAGGCGCAGCGGTCAGAACAGGCGTGGCAGTCGGAGCAGTCGCAGCGGTTGGCGCCGGCGAAGCGGAAGCGGTTTTCGGCAGTTCAGAGGCGGTGGGCGCAGCAGTCGGCGTTTCCGATGCTTCGGAAGCAGCAGCAGGAGCAGTCGCAGCTTCTGTCGCTAAGCTCGGTGAAAAAGGAACGGCGGACGAAGGCGCAGGCGTAACCGCGGGCGTCTCGGCACGTGCCGCAGAGGAAGGAGCGATTGCCTGGACTCCCGATCGGCCGTCTTCTTTCTGGTGCAGGCAGACAAGTAAAACCACGAAAAGCAGGACGGCTCCCGTCACCGCACCGGAAATAAGGCAGATTCGTTTTGAAAGAAATCGTTTTGGTTTCTGATCTGTACTTTTTGGGGAAAATCCATTTTTATCTTTTGTCATATTTTTCCTCCTATCCCAGAATTTACAATCCCGATTATAAAAAAAATCTGCGGGAAACGCACCACCTGAAACACCGCAGAAATGGATATATGGACTCGGAGGCTAAAAAAACCTGGCCAAATCTTTTCGCTTTTTAACATTGACTTTTTCCATGGCAACGCCAAGACGCTGCTTGACCGTATTGACCGAAATGCGGAGACGTTCGGCGATCTGTTTATTTGTCAAGCCGCGCACCGCAAGCTTGACAATTTCCCGTTCCCGGACCGTCCACACGTTCGTTGCGTTTCGTTGGAGCACGGCGTTATGCAGCAGCGTCCAGCCCTCCATCATACGTTTGTTTAAAGAAACGACGCATTCGTAAGCGGTACGGTCGACCGTTCGAAGAGCGCGCAGGAGCAGAAAATCAAGTGCTCTGCTGCACTCCGCGAGCGGCATATACAGACGGTCCGGGAGCAGCAGGGCAAGCGCTCTCTCAATGTGAACCAGGGCCGCTTTGTCGTTCCCGTCACTGTGGTATGCGATTGCTGCAAGCAGACGCAGATAAGCCTCGGAAATCACAATGCCCTCAAGCTTCGTCTGGGAGATCAGAGGCTCCGCGGCAGCGGTAAAATCCGATTTGGGCGTCTCCCGTATTTTTGTAAGCAGTAAAAATTTCAAATAATAAAAACGGGCCAGCGGATAGCTTTCCCCCGGAAGCGGATCGAAGCATCCGCCGCGGAGCCAATCCGGAAAATGCGTCGTATCCCAGAGCTTGCTCCAGATGCCTGCCCGGCAGAAAGCAATATAGCTCTGGTCCTGTTCAGAAGCAGCGCGCATCCCCGCCAGCGCTGCCTCCAGCTTGTTCCACTGCCGTACGGCTCCGGAGTACACCGCGCAGGAAGATAGCACGAAAAGCGCGCCGAGCTTTGCATCCAGACAAGACGCGTCCGCATATAAAGCGCCTGCTTTTTTCTGGGCGGTTTCAATCTCTCCGCGAAAATAAGACAGCTGACAGCCGCACAGCGCGGCCAGCTCATTGTTCGGCTGTTGTTTTTCCGCAATCAGATCCATGCGGCCCGGAACGGCATACAGCTGCGTCATCAGAGGGACCGGCGTCCTGTAGGGTAAATAAACGGTCCGCGTGGCTCCCCTCTTTTCTCTTTTTCGGAGGTCCTCCGGTTTGTCCGCGTCCGCCGGAACGAGCCATGACCGCTGGTATTTTCTGGCGCCCGGAATTCTCTGCTCCAGCAGCAGACGCTGGACATATCGAAGCGAGATGCCCCACCGTTCCGCCGCTTCTTTTGCAGTAATATAGCTCACGAGGTTTCCCCCTCCGCATAAAATTTCATACCGCTATTTTAGACGTTATAACGCACAAATGCAAGAAAAAATGATATATCGGATTCGGAAAATATAATAATACAGCGCCACTTTTCTTATCAAAAACGTCGTAACCGCCCCGAATTCATGCATCTGATATTAATGTATTCCGGGAGTCAGCAAATCTCCGGATCAGCCAGAATAACCAGATCTTTATCTTCAGCATTCCTTTCTCTTTTCTTCCTCCTGTGAAAGAGGCGTTTCCCATTCCTTGCAGACGTCAATCCATTTTTGAAAGCAGGAGTAGCGTTCCAGCTCTGGAATCGTAAGCCGTACGGCGCTGTTTGCACTTCCGGCTGCGGGATATACCGTTTCGAAGCGTTTTAGGGAAATATCAAGATAAATCTCCGTGTTTTCTTTGACCGCAAACGGGCATACTCCGCCAGGCGCATGTCCGGTCAGCGCTTCTACCTGCTCCGGAGGAAGCATTTTCGCTTTTTCCTGAAATTCAGAGCGGAATTTCCGGTTGTCGATTCTGGCGTCGCCTGCAGCTACGATCAGAACGGGCCGGCCGCCCACCAGAAACGACAGCGTTTTTGCGATCCGCTCCGGCCGGCAGCCAATCGCTTTAGCTGCGAGCTCTACGGTTGCGCTGGACTGCGGCAGCTCCAGGAGCCTGTCCGCCGCGCCGGCTGCAAGGAAAAATTCTTTGACCTGTTCGAACGACATTCGTGATTCTCCTTCTCATTTTACTTTTTTACATAAAACACTTCCGTTTCCCCGCAAGAATCGCTCGGCAAAAGCGGCGAAACAGCAGTATTAATATAACAGCTTTGCCGCTTCAAGCCAAGTCCCCAGAAACGCTTCCGTGCGCCAGTACAAATTCAGAAGGCTTCAAGCCTTTTTTTCTTGACTGTAAATAGCGAAATGCCTGTTCCGCCTGTAATATGGAGCAAATCCTTTGCAGCTGCGCATAAACAGAACAGCCCAATTAGCCGAACGGTTTTCCCAAGCGCTCCTGAAAAGCTCTGCCGAGCTTTTCAGGCATGTCAATTTTCAACGCATGCTTCCAGCTTCACCGTAGGCATCGGCGGGCAAAGCCATGCGTGGCGGCGGCTAAGGTATTTCAAACAGAAATACGCCGCATTTCCAGCTCAGCGCTGTTGCTCCTTTTGGCGCTCGTTGCACAAAGCAGCGCTCAAAATGCGATAAAACTGCTCTCTGTCAACCGTTCTTGCAATCTCTACATTTCCCTTTTGCGATGGAATAAAAGTGGTGCCTCCCATATTGCTTTCAAGCCGCGTTTCTACCTGGACACTGCCCCTTTCAAATTGACAGATTTCCGGGTAAAAAATTGAAACAGCCGCCAGAGGATCGTGCAAGGTCAGTTTTCCAGAGCTTTTCAGCCACGCATTTCCAAAGGAAAAAACTGCCTTCATCAGATCGGTACCGGAATCAAAAAGAAGCGCTGCCTGTTTTGCCTCAATGGTGAGCTTATCAGTAACCTCCAGCGGGATTGCCCGATGTACTGCCGCCTGAGAAGAAAATACTATTTGGGAGGCCAAAGGATCGGCCCATGAGTTCCAGTTATAATACGGCTCTGGCAGCGGCGCTTCGCCAAAATAGCCGTTCATTACGTGCAAGCCCTTCAGCAATTTTGCAGCATCCGGATAAGTGCAGAAAAGAGCGGCAATATTCGTCATATTGCCAATACCGAGCAGCACGGTTTCATATGGATTTTCTTTTATTTTCTGATATAAAAAAGCCGGGGCGTCGGATACACGGGAACCGGCTGCATTGTTCTGTCAAGTCCCGCCACAATTGGAATCCGTTTTCCTGCCGTCCGACAGATTGCATCTGCGACTGCCGCCCGCTTTTCTGACTCCCCGCAGACTGTAGTAATCCCAAGAAGCTTGCATTGGGGTTCTTTTAACAAATAAGCAAGGCAAATCGCATCATCAATATCCCCGCCAATATCTGTATCAAGCAAAACTTTTATCATTTATAAGTCCTCTTTATTTTTGAATAATGATACGGCTTTCAAGCTAAAAAAGCAATACCTGCCGCTGCCGGCATGCAGCGGCTCTTTTCATACTTTTTCAAAGAACCAGCAAAAAAACATTGCATTTTTTCAAACACAGCAGTATTATATATTTATATTATCGTATTTAATTTTATTAGTAGAATTGCGGGAAAATCCGGCTGGAGGAATTGAGTATGAAACGAAGAAATCGCATACGTGCATTTATAGTTTGCTGTTTTACCGCTGCGCTTCTCTGTAAGCCTGCGCTTTTCCCTCCGGCTGTAAAAGCGCAGAGCGAGCTCTACGAATGGCTGGATGCCGTTTCCTATACTCCGGAATACGACTTTTCAAACACCTCGCTTTCCTTTTACGCAAAAGAAGAAAATATTTCTTTGAGCAACAGAGGCTTTCTTTTATTTGACGGAAATACACTTTCTGTCAGAAAGGACGCCTCCGCCTCGATCGGCGGTTCTTCGTATCTGGGCGACGAGTATGGGCTGGCGGGAGGAACGGTTTCCTTTGATGCGCTGGTCGAATCGGGCTCTCAGCTTACGGCAGGCGTCCGCTGCATCAGCCCGAATGCCGATCCGTATGACAAGGGAATCTTTTTTACCTTTACAGACGGGACGGTCCTTCTCAGCATACCGTCGGCAGATTACACGTTGCCGCTGGGCAGCGGGGTTGATCTGGCGTCTGCAAAGAAAATCGAAATCCGGGACTCCGTCGATGAAATCGTGCTCTTGATAGAAGGAGCTCCCTATGCTTCCGTTCTATATCAGGAAAATGGCTCGCTGCGCGTTGCAGATGATGCCGGCAATACGCTCGGAAGTCTGGAGGCGTCCGGCGTATACGCGGCCGGATACTGGAATATCGCGCTGGAGCGGGGCGAAAGCACGGTTTGGATCGACAATCTGAAATTTCATTATACGCAGATCAGCCAGGCGCTTCCGGAGCGGGAGCAGCGCGAGGTTTCCTATCGGAACTGGGTGGCCACGGACGATCTGGGGCGAACCACAGCGATGGGAAGTCAGACCAGCGCTCCGAAAGAGCAGAAATACGTCGGAATTTTCTATTTTCTCTGCGTCACAGGAGCGGGGATTCACGTCCAGGATAACACAAAAATTTATTTGGAAAGCGGCGTCGACGGTCTGAAAGACTATCTGAAGCTGAAAGGCGGCGAGGCATACTGGGCCGAGCCGTATTTCGGATACTACAGAAACACGGATACATGGGTTTACCGCAAGCACGCTTATATGCTGGAGGCGGCCGGAATCGATTTTGTTTTTCTCGATATTTCCAATTCCGAAACGTTTAACGAGGCGCATCTTGCGCTTTTTGACACCTGGCTTCAGATTCGAAAGGAGGGCGGGCAGACACCGCAGATCTGCTTTCTGACCGGCGATACTGAGGGGCGCCTGGAAAGCCATATGAACCGGCTGCTGCGTACGGTTTACTCAGAGGAAAATTATGCGAAATACGAAGAATTGTTTTTCAAGTGGGACGGCAAGCCGCTGATTTTCGGCAATACCGCCAACCTTTCGGATGAAATGAAGCAGACGCTTTCGCAGTTCACGGTGCGGGGCTGCTGGGCCTGGGAAAATCGCGACGGATACTGGAGCTGGATCCAGGAAGTAAAATATAACGAAGACACCGGCGAATACTACATGGATCCGGGACGGGACGCGGACGGAAATTTCGAGCAGCTCGCCGTGGCCATGGGGCACCATCCTTCCAGCAGTAAAGGCCGCAGCTTCGTAAAAGGCGTGCAGCCGAACAATGGAAAAAATGATTTCGAGTTTTCCTCGGATACGGCAAGACTCGGCCTGGGCTTCGCTTCACAGTTTGAACTCGCAATCGAGCTGGATCCCCAGATAATTATGATTACGGGCTGGAATGAATGGATCGCCGGCCTGCCGCGCGATCCTTCCTATACCCATTTTGCAAATACGGACGTAGACGGGTACATGTATATCGATCAGTTTAATCCGGAATTCAGCAGAGACGGCGAGCCCATGAAGCTTCGAGATGGAGTTGGCTTCGGGGACAATTATTATTACCAGATGGTTGACTATATCAGAAAATTCAAAGGGATCGAATCGGAAGAGCTCGCCGGCGGGCAAGCTGCTATTGACATTCACGGGGAGCTCAGCCAGTGGGACGGCGTTTCCCCGGAATTTCGAGATACGATCGGAGACGTAGAATTCCGAAACGAGCCGTCTTACGATCTGGAAATCCGCTACATCAACAGCAGCGGCCGGAATGATTTTGATTATGCCAAAGTCTCGCAGGACGATGATTTCGTATATTTCCTTGTCAAAACAGTAAATCCCATTGTCGTAAGCGACGGGACGGATTGGATGAATCTCTATATCGATCTGGATCAAAGCCACGAAACCGGCTGGGAAGGCTATGATTACGTAATCAACAGAACGCGTTCGGAAACGCATGCCGATGTTGAAAAATTTTCCGGCAATTCCTGGGAGGCGGAAAAAATCGGCGAGGCCGAATACGTCCTCGGCAGCGATTATATCGTTTTGAAGCTGGATAAGCGCGATCTCGGACTGGCGTCGGGAGAAATTATTAATTTCGATTTTAAGTGGAGCGACCATTCCACAACAGACGGAAACGTTATGGAATTTATGGATCTTGGCGATGTGGCTCCGAACGACCGGTTTAATTTCAGATATCTTGCGCGGAGCGAGGATGGTTCAGGTCTTTCCACAGCGGCCGTCATTGGAATCATTGCGGGCGCCGCCGCTCTGATTTTGACGGTTTCCGTCATCGTAATCTTTAAACGAATCGGCAAAAGCGGTTAATGACCATGCTCAGAAACATGGTTTTTAATAAATCTATATTTAGGAAGGTGTTTTTATGAAACGAATCGTTACTATTTTCACAATCGCATGCGTTTTGCTGAGCATGAGCATGCTTCTGCCCGTGTCTGCTGCAACCGTCGATTTCAGTGTTAATTTTGACGATGAACCGGATGGCGCGACCGCTGACGAGACGCTTCTCGGGGAGGAATTCATTATGTCTACCGGTACGCCGTCGAGCGGCGCAACGGTGGAGCCAGATGAAAACGGCGGAAGTCTGCTTGCCATGACGGGCTATACGGATATTAAATCCATTACCTATTTCGACGTCGCTTATACGTTCTCAGTAGATCTTATCACAAGCGCCACCAGTGAGCACGGTGTTTTTGTAAAGAGCGTAGAACCCGATGAATTTATTCTGATAGAAAATCCAAAGAACGCAAACACGCTGCAGACCTTTGATTTTTATGAATGGGACTGGTATAAAGAAAATGGCGGAGCAGCTCAAGCCACCTCAAACATCGGCGGCAGCGGAATTTTTGTTATGCTTGGGGACGGGATTATTAAAATCGGTGTCAAAACATATCAGCCTGACGGACTGACCGTCGCCACTGAAACGTTTGATCTGCCTGCTCCGGAAGGGTATCAGATTGGCGAAAGGTGTACCATTCAGATCAAAGATGATATTACTACCGTTTCCGTTTCTATTAACGGTACGCCGCTTGCCGTGATCGAGCTGAGCGAGCCCGGCACGGAATATGAGGGGGACGATCCTGTTTACGGCTTTTATAAAACTGCTGTCGTGAAAGATGCCGCCGGCACAACGCTTGGCACCGTAGAAAACACACGTGTCTGCTCAGAATATTCGCTCGTCGCCATAACGACAAGAAATAAAGAGGTCAGCATCGACAATGTTGCCCTGCAATACGAAGAAGAGGAATCGAACGTCACCGAAGCGCCTTCAGAGCCTACCGGCGAAGCCGATGCTACCGAAGCGCCGACATCCGGCTCCGGCACAGCGACGCCCACGCCGGCAAAAACGGCTTCCGCTGCGGCGAAGCCCTCTGATACGGCCGGCGAAGACAGCAGCAATACGCCGATTATTATCGCAGCCGTTGTCGCAGCCGTCGTCGTGATCGCAGGAATCATTATCGCCGTCGTCGTTGCAAAGAAGAAAAAGAAGTCCTCCTGAAAAAATCACTGATAACGGAAAAGGCCGTCCTTTTTAAAATGGGCGGCCTTTTTTCATGACTTTGTTCCGGATCAGTAGCGAATAAAAGCGCTTAACAGATTCATCGCATAAACGCGGATCAGCCAGTCGTTCGGGTGGTTGACATTATTTCCGGAGGTTGCTGCATAGTCCTTTCGCAGTAAAATCTTCTCATGCTCCCGGAACAGATCCGCAATCGCCACGCCTTCGCCGGCCAGCCTTGCATATGCTTCCGAGAACTGCGTCTGCGTAGATAAAAAGCCGGATTCTGCATTCGCAACCATCGGAACTGTAATCAGAAACTCACACGCCGGATTTTCGGCACGCACGGTTTCAAGAATCGACCTGATATTTTCCGCCGTATCCTGCCCCGTTTTTCCGCCGTCATTCATCCCGAAGCCGATAAAAACAAAATCCGGATGCAGGTCTGCCACCAATTCCCTGGCATGCTCCTTGCCCCAAATGGAATCCTTCCCGCCGACAGAGGGATTATGTGATTCGATCCGGCAGCCGTATTTCCGGGAAAGCGCGCGTTCCACCCAGTACGGAAAGCTCGGCTGGAACGGCGGGCGCTGATTCAGCCCGCTTGAATCGCAGCCAACAAAAATACTGTCCCCGTAAAACACGATTTTCATGGGCTCTCCGTTTTCAAATTTCCGCATCGTATTGGGCAGGCGGTCACCCTGAAAAGCCGTTCCGAAGCCCGACGCCTCTTCACAGTCATATTCATACGTCACCGCGATTTGTTTTTCATACAGAAACGGTCCGGCCGTAAACAATGCGTTTCGGAAGCGCGACCTTCCCAGCGAATCACAGGGCTCCTCCTCTTTCCATCCATGCGCCGTATCGCCCCATTCCACAATATAATTTCCTTCAGAATCGCGTCCTTCCAAATCGTTTTTGGTAAAAAATGAAATATCTGAACCTGCAATCCATTTCAGTTCTGCGCTTTCACCATCCCAGAGATAATCCTTCCCTTCCCGGAAAACGCGATCCAGCGCGTTGTTTTGGACTTTCAAAATTTTCCGGGGCCGGAAAAGCAGCTTTGCCGTAATCTCGCCGTTTTCCCGGCGGATCATGGCCAGGCTTTCCCGATACATCATATTCTGGCGCCAAAAGGGCAAAACCATTTCATCCAGATCGTTCCTGGCCTGCAGGATGTGATTCCGTACTTCCATAGCAGATACCGCACTTCCCTTCCTTTTTATTTCTGCCGGTCTTTTATCATGCCGAACCGGTCAAACCAGTAAAGCACGTGAGAAGCAAATCCATGATTGCAGCTTGCATAATCCCCGTCGTTCTCCCAGAGCGTGCCCGTTTTCTCCGCCATATAATAAAAATAATCCTCTATGTTCTTTAAAACCGCTTCCCGGTCTCCGTATGCCGCCAGAAGATCCATTCGGAGATAGTTTCCAATAAATGCGTTTGCAAAATGGACATTTTCCCATTTCTTCGTTTCTCGGCGATCTCGCCCAAAATCATGTACCAGACGCTGCCAAAGCTCCGGATACAGCGAGGGCGTCGCCGTGCCCGTATGGAAGGCATAGTATTGACAGCTTTCCGTATATTCTCCGGAGAGTACAAGTCTGCCATCCCTGCGGTACGCGTTGTCGCAGAAAAAGCCGTCCTCTGTATACGACAGCTCGCGAATCGCCGCCTGCATCCGCTGCGCTTCCTCCGCAAGCGCAGCATCGCCGTAAAGCCTGGACATTACAAGCTTCATTTTTGCATACAGCATATTCGACGGAAAGCTGACGTCCTGCACCAGATCGTTGGATTTACTCCATTCCAGGAATACCCAGGATTCCAGCTTTTCCAGAAGGCCGAGCTCATTTTCAAAACGCCGGAAATAGTCCAGCAGCGCATAAACCTTTTCCCGCGCCCGCGCAACAAGCTCCCGGTCCGATGTCCGCTCCGCATATTCGCCAAGCTCCAGTACAAACCACATCGCCCAGTTTGGGATAAATACACCGTCGTAGTGATCCGCCGGATAGCACATCGGCAGCATTCCCTCCGGCAGGCAGCGAAAATGTTCCGGCAAAATGTAATTTTCAATAAAATTTCGTTCGACTTCCGACTTTCCGGTCAGAACGCGCTCGACGCGCGCTGTGAAAAAGCTGTCGCAAAGCCACCCGGCCCGTTCGCGCGACGGACAGTCCATAAAAAGATCAAAGGTGTTTTGGCGGTACGTTTCTATGGCCGCGTCAAAAATCGCCTGCAGCTTCGGATTATCGGAATCCAGGCTTTTATTCACAGCAGGCGCGCCGATCCTTCGGATGTGAAGATTTCGAATCACACAGCCCGCTCCCTTGCAGTACACGCGAAGATATCGGAACGTATACGGTTCCACGGAAAGGAATTCCGTCCTGCCCGCTTTTGTTTTCAGCAGAATTACATTGGCCGCCGTCAAGCGGGTAAAATGGATTTCCTCTCCCTGCAGGATCTCATCGAATACTACGCAGAGCTCGCACGCCCCGGCGCTCTCGAGCGCAAACCCGATCAAGCCCGTAAGATTATTTCCCATGTCGAAAGTCGCAAATGCATCTTTCCCGAGAACGGTTTCCTCCGCCGGAAAGCTGCCGCGCTCCAAAATGACCGGATCCAGCTTCTGCGCCTCCGTCGTGGAAAGAACCGTGAGCTCCTCCCTGGGGAAGCCTTTCAGCTGAGGGCCGATATCCGCAATCGAACGATCTTCGTAATAGCGCTCCTTTTCCGAGACGGCAAACGATCCCTTCTGGATTACCTGCTTTGCACATTCCGTTTCATATTCGCCGTAAAATACGTTCCTCGGCAAATAACGCTTCTCCTCCGTTTCGGCCAGATCCACGGCATGCTCCTGTGCCTGTGTAAAATCATAGACCTCTGCAAACGGCCGCTGGAAGGAATATCTCTGCACCTTCCGGATTTTTCCCATCCACTCAAACGGGCGGAAGTATTTCCCGTCCCGTTCCGTATAAGCCAGCACGCCGTCCTCCGCAACAATTTCCGCCGTCAGAAAGGACGGCTCATCCGTATGATAAAAGCTGTTGCACGCATATCCCATTACTATGATCCGGATCTCGTTCTGCTCCCGATCCAGATTGAGCGGCAGAATGTCAACCCGTCGATATCCGTGTGCCGCCCGCGCAGGGCCTACCGCAAGAAATGTACCGTTTACATAAATATTATAATACGCACAGCCGGTAACTGCGAGTTTTGCTTCGGACCTCCGCGGACAGACGGCGCGGAACACGAGCGTCACATTCAGCTCTGTTTCCCTCCCCTTTGCCCAAACCGGACGTGCCTTTTGAAAAAATTTCATTTCAGAACACATAGAAACGCCTCCTGATCAGACCTCGATTCCCATCACCACGATGCCGGCAGCCGCCAGCGCGATAAACACGTATTGAACCCAGGTCAGCTTTTCTTTCAGAAATACTCTTGCCCAGACAAGAGATAAAACGCAATAGGATGAAATCAGCGGAGCCGCGGCCATCGTGTTCTGAGCGATTGCGTAAATATACGCGAATTGTCCGGCCGTCTCGCAGAGCGCGCCGCCGATCTTCGGCATCTCATAGCGAAGGGACAGGCGCTGCTTTTTTATGATTACAACATAAATAAAAGCAAAAACTGCAATCAGCAGAAAGGTCAGCTCATACGCGATATTTGCCGGCCCCTCCGCGATGACGCCCGATACAATCGTTCCGTCATCGTCATACTCATAAAGCAGCAGGCCGTCCGCATATGTGCCGAGCGCATCGATGATGCAGTATAAAACGGGCAGCAGGATTGCCAGAAAGCTATGCGTATATTTCCTGTCCGGCGGCGCTGCTCCGGCCAGACGCCGTTCTCTGGTCTCATATACCTTTTCCGTCACAGAAAGCGCAAAAACGCTTGCAACGATCATGCCCACGCCTACATACTGCCACACCGCCAGACGTTCGCCCAGAAGGAAAAAACAGAGAATCGCCGCCACGGCGCCGGAAGAATTGCAGATCGGAGAAGAAAGGGAAAGATACAGGTAGCGCAGGCCGACATATCCGATAACCATGGCCAAGATATACATAGCCGACGCCGGAAAGTATGTAAGCATATCGCGCAGACGGAATTCTTCGCCCAGCAAAATCATAATCAGCGCGTGAATGCCCATCACGAATCCGACCATCATCGCCATTTTCCAATGGCTGTATTTGTCCTCCCGCTTTGAGCCGGCCTTAGAGAACAGATCCGTCAGGCTCCAAAAGAGAATTGCAACAAGAGATAATCCAAACCACATTACGGCAACAGCCCTACTCTTTCATATACATCTTTTTTTGTACTTTCAGCGATTTCGCGTGCCCGCACACTGTTTCTTTTCAAAATTTCTTCCAGATAAGCCCGATCCGCCATCAGGCGTTCATATTCCTCGCGGATCGGCGCCAGCGATTCTGCGACCGCGCTGCCGACGGCAATTTTAAAATCTCCGTAGCGCGCTGTGGAAAATTCCTGTTCTGCCTGCGCGATGGTTATGTCCTTTACGGTGCTGTAAATATTCAGCAAGTTGCTGATTCCCGGTTTGTTTTCCGGATCGAACCGGATCTCGCTGCCGGAGTCCGTGACCGCCTTTTTAAATTTCTTCAAAATCATATCGGGCTGCTCGATAATCAAAACGTAATTATTTGCGTTCGGATCGGACTTCGACATTTTCTTGTCCGGCTCCTGCAGGCTCATAACCTTTGCCCCCTGTTTGGAAATCAGCGGCTCCGGGACGGTAAACGTTTCCCCGTAAATATTATTAAAGCGGATCGCCACATCGCGGGCAAGCTCCAGATGCTGCTTCTGATCCTGCCCGATCGGAACGTATTTCGCCTGGTACAGTAAAATATCGGAAGCCATCAGTACCGGATAGGTATACAGTCCGGCGTTGATGTTGTCGGAATGTCTGGCCGCCTTATCCTTAAACTGCGTCATGCGGTTCAGCTCTCCCATATATGTGTAGCAGCCCAGAATCCAGGAAAGCTCCGCGTGCGCCGCTACATGCGATTGCAAAAACAGGATCGTTTTCTCCGGATCGAGCCCGCAGGCAATGTAAAGCGCAAGCACTGCATAGGAACGCTCCCGCAGCAGCGCAGGATCCTGCCGCACTGTGAGCGTGTGCAGATCCACCACGCAGTATAAGCATTCATATGCGTCCTGCAGCTCCGGAAAATGCTTAAGAGCTCCAAGATAGTTTCCAAGCGTCAAATTCCCGGAGGGCTGTACTCCGCTGAAAATTCGTTCTTTCTTTTTTGGATGGCCGGACATGGCGAAAAAACCCCCATCATCATTGAAATTTTGTTAATAATAGCATCAAAGAGATAATTTTACAATACCCGCTTCCGCAAGCTTCTGTATGGACATCAGAATTCCCGTCTTCGCATTGTGCCAGGTCAGGCCGCCTTGGAAGTAGACCGCATACGGGCTGCGCAGCGGGCCGTCGGCGCTCAGCTCGATGGAGGAGCCCTGCACAAACGTTCCTGCGGCCATAATGACCTCTGACTCATAGCCGGGCATCGCCCAGGGCTCCGGCACCGCATAGCTGTCAACCGGCGCAGCCGCCTGAATTCCAAGACAAAACGCTTTCATTGCCTCCGGCGAGCCGAGCTCTACAGCCTGTATAATATCATGCCGCGCCTCCGCGCTGCCAGGAATTGTGTGAAAACCAAGCTTTTCGTATAAATACGCGGCGAAAACAGCACCCTTCAGCGCTCCTGCTACGACGTTCGGAGCCAGAAACAGTCCCTGATAAAACGCCGGCAGAATCCCGAGATTCGCTCCTACCTCCTGTCCGAGTCCCGGTGCGCTCAGCCGATAAGCGCAGCGGTCCACACATTCGCGGCTGCCGCAGATATAGCCGCCGACCGGAGCCAGACCACCGCCAGGATTTTTAATCAGAGAGCCAACCGCCATATCAGCGCCCACTTCTGTCGGCTCTGTCCACTCCGTAAATTCTCCATAGCAGTTATCGACCATACAGAGGATATCCGGCTTAATTGCCTTGAGAAAGCGGATTAACTCACCAATCTCTTCGACCGAAAAGCTCGGACGTGTTTTGTAGCCTTTCGAACGCTGGATCTCTGCAAGCTTCGTTTTGCTGCTGACGGCCTTTCGAATCGCTTCGTAGTCAAATGTGCCGTCTTCCTTCAGCTCGATCTGCCGGTATGTAACACCGGATTCCTTCAGGGAACAGGGAGACGGCCGGATTCCGATTACCTCCTCCAGGGTATCGTAAGGGCCTCCTGCCGGGCAAAGAAGCTCCTCTCCCGGAAGAAGATTAGCGGAAAGCGCAACGGCAAGCGCATGCGTTCCGCAAGTAATCTGCGGCCGTACCAGCGCCGCCTCGCTTCCGAAGCAATCCGCATATACGCGCTCCAGCGTTTCTCTGCCGGAATCGTTGTACCCATATCCCGTCGTTGCGGCGAAGCAGGCGGCATTCACTCGATTTTTCTGCATCGCGTGCAGTACTTTTGCCTGATTGTATTCTGCAATGCAGTCTATTTCCCGGAAACGCTCCTGCAGAGCCGACTCCGCATGCGAAGCCAAGGTCAGCACCGCCCGGCTGATCCCGAGCTTTTCATAAATTTGATACAGCCTTTCCATGCGCTTCACCGATCCTCGCGATAATAGTTGATCCCCGCTGCAGAAGGCTTGTCGGTCTTTTTCTTAGTAACGGACGTAATTACAAGCACAGCCGCCGTAATCAGGAACGGAAGCGCCTGCATGAACTGCGGCGGGATTTTTTTCATCCATCCAAGGACGTTCGGAAACGTATCCGCAAGCGAGCCGCCGTAAATCTGCAGCGTATTGAAAAGGCCAAAAACGAACGTTCCCAATATTGCGAGCAGCGTATTCCAGTTTGCAAAGATGACAAGCGCGATCGAAATCCAGCCATACCCGTTCACCCAGCAGTTGCTGCCCTCGAAGCTTCCCGATAAATTAATGCACATTAAGAGACCGCCGATTCCCATGATACCGGAGCCAAGCATAATATGAACATATTTATATAACGTAATATTGACGCCCACCGCATCTGCAGCTGCCGGATTCTCTCCGATCGCCCGCAGGCGAAGCCCCTGCTTTGTATACTTCAAATACCACCAGATGGCAATTGAAATCACGATTCCAAGATAAATCAAAATATTATGGGAAAAAAATGCGTCGCCGATGACCGGTATTTTACTGAGAAGCGGAATCTCAAGCGGCGCCGCCTCTTTTGAAAAGCCTTCTGCATTGAGCAATTCAGGCCATTTCCCCGCAGACTTGAACCCGTTCCCGATGAAAAAGTAAAGGCCGAGCCCAAACGTTGTGATCGTAAGTCCCGTAACATTCTGATTGGCCTGCAGCGTAACGGTCAGAAACGCAAACAGCAGACCGCACAGCGCGGCAAACACAAAAGAAAACAGAATCGCGGCGTAGAGACTGTCCACCGCACAGCCCACCAGATAGCCGCCGATCGCTCCAACCGCCATCGTACCTTCTACCCCCAGATTCAGGCTGCCGGATTTCTCGGTAACAATTTCCCCGACGGTACCGTAAAGAAGCGCCATATTATATTGTATGATCGTAAATAAAAATGAAGTCAGAACGGTCAGCGAATTCATACGGTCTCCTCCCCTTCCTCTTTTCTGCCCTTAAAACGGATAACGATTCGGAACCGAATGAAGAAATCGGCCGCAAGAACCACAAACAGTATGATTCCCTGCATCAGGTCGGCAAAATGACTGTCAATATTCCGCACGCTCACGGATGCTGTTGTACAGCCGAACTGCAGCACCGTGATCAGGGCTGAAACGATTACGACGCCGATTGGGTTGAGCTTTGCCAGCCACGCCACAATAATTCCGGTCCAGCCTACGTCATTCGTAATAGAATCGGAAAGCGACTCCACGCTGGACACATGCAGCGCGCCTGCCGCGCCAATCAGGAAGGCTGAGAAAAACATCGTACGGCATATGATTTTGTTTACCTTCATGCCGGCATATCGGGCCGTATTGAGGCTGTCTCCAACCACTGAAATTTCATAGCCCTGCTTCGTTCTCGTCAGGTAAAGAAAGAGAAACACCACCAGAAGCAGCGCGAAAACAAGGGAAAGGTTCAGGGAAAAATCTCCGATTTTCAGGACCGGCATATATGCATTTGCCGGGATTTTATCAAATTTCGGTCTTGGAGAATCCTCGCGCAGAAAAAAGTTCCAGCCGGCCTTCGTTTCTCCAAAAAATTTGAGAAGATACAGCGCAATATAATTGAGCATGAGCGTGAAAAGCGTTTCGTTCGTATCGAATTTTACTTTCAGAGCCGCAGTCAAAAGCCCGATCAGACCGCCGATCAGGCCGCCTGCCGCTGTCATCAGAAGCACGCTCACATATTGGTTCACAGACGACGGAATCAGGAACGCCACGGAAGCGCCCGCCAGTGCGCCCAGAATAAACTGTCCCTCTCCGCCGATATTCCAGAATTTCATGCGAAACGCCAGAGACAGAGCCAGAGCCGTAATCAGAAGCGGAACGAACTCTCTGATGTAATTTTCATACTGCAAATAGGCAAAACGATTGCCTATCGTTCCCATTGTAACCATCTGTTTATAGTATTCTACGGGATCTGCCTTCAGGCAGAGCAGCAAAATGGCGCCGATTCCCAGCGCAAGCAGCACCGATCCCGCATAGAGCAAAATCAGATACCGCTTTTTCATTCCGTCCCGTTTTACAATCCGAATCCGCGGCTGTTCGCTGGCATTACGCATTGCCGTCCTCCTCACTGATTGCAGAATCCTTTGCGATTCCTGCAATTTTACCGTTTACCTCTGAAAGATCCCGCGCCCCCGTCATCATCAGTCCCAGCTCCTCTTTTGTCGCCTTCGAAGCATGTACCACGCCCATCAGCCTGCCATGGCAGAGCACCATGATTTTGTCGCACAGCGCAAGCATCACATCGAGATCCTCTCCTACGAAAAGGATTCCGACGCCTTTTACTTTCTGCTCGTTCAATATATCGTAAATCGCGTACGAGGAATTGATGTCGAGCCCCCGTACCGGATAAGCCGTAACGATTACGTTCGGCCCCGATTCGATTTCCCGTCCGACCAGGACCTTCTGCACGTTTCCTCCAGACAGCCGGCGGACCGGCGTTTCGGTAGACGGAGTTACGATCCCCAGCCGTTTTATGATTTCGTTTGCCCGCTTACGCGCCTGCCTGCGGTCCACAAACGGGCTCTTTTTCCTGTCGCGATACGTTTTCAGCATCATATTGTCCGTAATGGAAAGCGAGGGAGCCAGCCCCATGCCGAGCCGGTCCTCGGGGATGAAGCTCATGGAAATTCCCTTGTCGATGATGGCTTTCGGATCCATTCCCACGATATTCTCCCCTTTATGGAGAATTTGTCCCGTTTCGATCCTCCGCAGGCCCGCTATGGCTTCGCAGAGCTCCCTCTGGCCGCAGCCCGCGATTCCCGCGACGCCAAGGATTTCCCCGCCGCGGATATAAAAATTAACGTCTTCTATCGCGTTTGCGCCGTCGTCGTTTTTGATTGTAAGATGCCGGATTTCCAGAAGCGGACGCGCAGATTCCGTTTTCGGCCGTTCAATGCTGAGATTGACCTTCCTGCCCACCATCAGCTCCGTCAGCTCCTGCTCGCTCGTTTCCTTGGTATCGACCGTAGCGATATATTCGCCCTTCCGTAAAATAGATACGCGTTCGCTGATTTCCATAACTTCGTTTAGTTTATGCGTAATAATAATGATCGAATGGCCCTCAGACTTCATGCGCCTGAGCACCCGGAATAATTTTTCCGTTTCCTGAACCGTCAGGACGGCGGTCGGCTCGTCCAGTATAATAATCTTCGCCCCGTAATAAAGCACGCGCAGAATCTCAAGCGTCTGCTTTTCACTGACAGACATATGAGACACGCGCTTTTCCGGCTGGAAATCAAACTCAAATTTCGCGCTGATCTCGGAAATTTTCTGATAGCGGCTTTTTCTTAAAATACATCCGGTTTTCTCTGCTCCCATCCAGATGTTGTCCGCCGCGGAAAAAACATCCACAAGCTTGAAATGCTGATGCACCATTCCGATGCCGTATTTTTTGGCATCCTCCGGAGAATGGATTGAAACCGGCACGCCATTCACTCGGATCGTGCCGGCGTCCGGTTTATAAATTCCGGAAAGCATATTCATCAGCGTCGTCTTTCCGGAACCGTTTTCGCCGAGCAGGGCGAGGATTTCGCCCTGCCTGACGTTCAGATTAATGTTTTTGTTCGCGATGACACTGCCAAACGACTTGGTAATGTTCTCTAATTCAATCGCATACTGCTGGTCCGCCATACCGTTTCCTTTAACCGTTGATTTCTTCTACGCCGGCAACGTAATAATTCATCGAGCCTTTAATTACGCTGTCCTGCGCATCCTTTCCGCCCTCGGCGGCCTGCAGGAGATCCGTATCGGTTTCTTCGTCATGCACGTATACGAAATACGTGCTGCCGTCTGCGGAGATGACTTCATTGCCCTGATTATCGAGCAGAGCTCCTTCCGTTTTCGTAATCGTGCCGTCCTGTGCAATCGACAGCTTCACGTTTGTAAATACGTCCCACTCGCCGTTTACCATCATCGCTTTAACCTCATCGATAATTTCCTGGGTTCCCTCTGCGCAGTTATCGGAGAGCGGAGAAATATCCACAAGGCCTTCCTTCAGACCGCCGTAATAAATACCGACCTTCGACATGAATTCGTCTGGCGTATTCATCGCCGTTTCAATTGCAAGTTTATAGTAAACGTCCCAATTCCAGATCGGTGCTGTCAAATGCGCGTCCGGGGCCTGCACCGTCATGTCGGAGTTGTAGCCGCAGCCGAATACGCCCTTTTCCTGTGCGGCGATCTGCGGCTGCGCACTGTCGCAGTGCTGGCCGATTACACCGCAATTATACGTATCGATCAGGTTGATAGCTGCCTGACGTTCTTTTGCCTCGTCTCCCCAGGTGCTGATCTTGTTGACGTAAACCTTGGCGTCCGGATTCACAGCCTGTGCTCCCATCGCAAAAGCGTTGATTCCGCTGCACGTTTCCGCATATTCCACGCCCCAGGCAGCGACATAGCCGATGTTGTTGTTGCCGGTTTCCAGGGTTTTCATGCCTGCTGCGATGCCGGCAAGATAACGCGCCTGATAAATTCGTCCAAAATAGTTGTTGAAATTCGTTTCGTTGGAAAGATATCCCGTACCGTGGGTAAATATGATATCCTGATATTCCGGCTTCGAAGCGGCTTCCTGCATCGCATTCAGATATCCGAAGCTGATGCCGATGATCATTTTGCAGCCCTGCGCCACAAGCGTGTCGATCGCCTGCGTGACATCCGCGTCATTCTCCTGTACATTGTCTACGATTTTAAGCTGAGACTTGTCCAGCCCAAGCTCCTCCATCGCTTTCGTAATGCCCTGATGATGCGCATACGTATATCCGGCCGTGTCATTCTGACCGTTGATGTAAATCGCACCGATCAAAAAATCATCCTCCGTTCCGTTCCCGCCGCCTCCGGAGCAGCCTACGGCCGCAGCAAGCGACATGCACAGAACCAGAACGAGCAGTACTGATAATCCCTTCTTCATCAAATAAACCTCCCTGCCTTCCGGCAAATATTATAAATTTATGTAAATAGTATTTACATCTGCATCAGTCTCGACCGCGGCGGAAAACGATTCCTCCGTCGTTCTCCATGCGTTCGATCACCGCGAGGGATTCCACGCGTATGCCTTTTTCACGAATCCGATCGCCGCCGCCCTGAAAGCCTTTTTCAATGACGATTCCGGCGCCGGCCAGCCTTGCCCCCGCCTCGTTCACAATGCGTATCAGCCCCTCCAGCGCGCTGCCCTTTGCGAGAAAATCGTCAAGAATCA
Organism: uncultured Clostridium sp.; assembly: GCA_900543695.1. Taxonomy (GTDB): domain Bacteria; phylum Bacillota; class Clostridia; order UBA1212; family UBA1255; genus Egerieisoma. The sequence continues at coordinate 24,207 of UQSG01000006.1, forward strand.
GGACGGTGTCGTTTTTGCTTATGTATGACTTTTTAATATAAATATCCGTAAAGCATTCATGCGTAAATGAATAAATCCTGTCTTTATATACTTCTCCGGTCAGATTCGACGTTCTGCTTTTCTTGGCGAATACGACGGGCACATTGAAATACTGCGCCGCAATGCAGGCAATCCCGATCCCGGAGGCTTCGACAGTAATAATTTTTGTAATTCCGTCCGCGGCAAAAAGGCGGTAAAATTCTTTTCCGATTTCAGAGAACAGCGCAATATCCATCTGGTGATTCAGAAAGCTGTCGACCTTCAGGACCGATCCGTCCTTCACCACGCCGTCTTTTATGATTCTTTCTTCAAGGCTCCGCATAAATACACTATCCTCCGAAACAGAATTTCGGGAAACAAAAATGCCAAATATGAAAAAATATGAAAAACGCTCCCATATTTGGATGGGAGCATTATATCGTTTCCGGCGAAAAAAATCAACAGGATTTTTCACGTTTTTTACATTTTTCGCCGGAAATATGAATAGAAAAGCTACAGCCGCTTGGCAATGCTTCGCGCCACGTAAACGCCGCTTGCCGCCGCCTGAGAAAGCCCGCGCGTAACGCCTGCGCCGTCTCCGCACGCAAACAAATTGCGGCGCGCCGTTTCCAGCTCGCGCGTCAGCTCGATGCGGGAGCTGTAAAATTTTACCTCTACGCCGTACAGCAGCGTGTCATAATTTGCCGTACCCGGCGCCACCTTGTCCAGCGCGTAAATCATTTCGATAATATTATCCAGATGGCGTTTCGGCAGCGCCAGACTCAGGTCGCCGGGCGTCGCGTTCAGCGTCGGCTTCGTAAAGCTCTTGGACATTCTGTGCTCGTTTGTGCGCACGCCCTTGATCAGATCTCCGAAGCGCTGTACGAGGACGCCGCCGCCGAGCATATTGGAAAGCGACGCAATTCGCTTTCCGTATTGATACGGCTCGTTAAACGGCTGCGTAAACCGGTTGCTGACCAGCAGCGCAAAATTGGTGTTTTCGCTCCGCAGGCTCGCATCGCTGTAGCTGTGTCCATTTACAGTAATAATGCCGTCTACATTTTCCGTCACGACATGTCCGTACGGATTCATGCAGAATGTGCGTACGCTGTCTCCGTACTGCTTCGTGCGGTACACAAGCTTCGCCTCATATACAACGTCGGTGATATGCTCAAATACCGCCGCCGGCAGCTCGACGCGCACGCCGATATCAACCTGATTGTTGATCAGATTAATCCCCATCCGCTTGCACTCGGACGAAAACCATTCCGCTCCGGAGCGCCCCGGGGCGACGATCAGATAAGTGCAGAGAAAACGCTCCGTACCGCTTGCCGCAAGCTCGTAAAGCCCATCCTCACGGGGCAGGATTTCTTCCACCTCCATATTGCAGAAAATGTCGGCTTTTCCGGAAAGATCCTCCGCCATATTGGAAAGGATTTTTAAATTTTTCTCCGTTCCCAGGTGCTTTACGGCAGCCTTCAGCAGATGCAGATCATGGTGAAGCGCCTGCTTTTCCAGCTCCGCAGCCTCCGGCGAATACGTGGAAAAGCGCTCCGTCGTTGCGCCAAAGCGGATATTGACGCTGTCCACATATTCGATCAGCATCATAACCTCATCCGGCGAAAGATAATCGTGCAGCCAGCCCCCGAATTCGGTGGTGAAATTAAATTTTCCATCGGAAAAGGCGCCTGCGCCGCCAAAGCCGTTCATGATACAGCAGGAGGCGCAGCCGACGCAGCTTTTCGTTTTTCCCGCGATAATGGGGCAGACGCGCTTCCGGATCGGATTGCCGCGTTCGATCATGGCAATTTTCAGCTCCGGATGTAAATGATTCAGTTCATATGCCGCAAAAATTCCGGCGGTCCCCCCGCCGATAATGACCACGTCGTAGTGTTTCAATGCTTTCATCCTTTCCGGTTTTATACGGTGCTTTTTTCAGTCTCATGCCGAATCAGCGTCATCGTGGAATCGTAAAGATTTGCAAACTCCGGATTCCGCTGCGCCTCGCAGATAAAGGACTGGCGCGGAGAATTGATGTCCTCGCCGCTGATCTGGAAAAAGCCGTACCTCTCGCAGAGCGCGCGCACGCGGCGGAGCTGCTCCATCGTGTTCCGGGAAGGCATATATGTAACCGCCTTGAAATTCAGCTCTTTTATTACGTCGAACAGCTGATCCAGATAATCATCTTCGAATTTCTGCGTCTTTTTGTCTCCTGTCACGGAATCCCCGACATCGCCCAGGTACGCATACGCCGAGAACGCGTCGATCTTTGCCGCGAACGCAACAAGCTCGCGAACGTCCGGGCATTCCTCGTCCGCGTCTATGTAAAATTTCTCCACAAGATTTCCTTTCAAAGCGCCAAGCAGATCATATTCGTAATACGGATTTTCCGAATCAGAAAGATATCCCCTGATTTTGTCCGGAAGCGCGATTCCCATTTCCTTCGTCAGGAAGGAAACGATCTCCTCTCCTTTTCCAAAACGCTCCGTGAGCTTTTGGGAAAGCGCAAACAGAAGGTGGCGCTCCGTGATGCTGCCGCCGTGTACAAACTCGGACAGCGGCACGACGTCGCGATCGAAATCGAGGCGAATTCCATACGGAGCGGTAAGCGTATTGATCCGGTCCGTCATTTTCCGATTCCGCTCGTTCCGCGCCTTGACGTACGGCTTAAAGAATGCAACGACTTCGTCGATATGCTGATGCGGTATGCCGTGGATCGTGGTATAGGCGATGCCCTTCTGATCCGGGTTGTTAATGCGTTTGTCGGCAAGCGGAGTGTTTTTCATGCTGACCCTGCATTCCACACCGATTGTCGTTAAAATGCCCGTGATTTTACCGGCTTCAATGAATTCTCTTGCTCCGCTCAGGGAATCATGGTCCATGATGCCTGCTGTTTTCAGTCCCGCGCAGTACGCCATCCAGACGGCCTTTGCAGGGGAATACGGAGAGAAGGAAAACGTTGTATGAATATGATTATTGACATCGTTTCCCTGTACCGGCGCCTTCAGCTCTCCCCGGTCGATCATCGACATCAGTTCCCGCAGCGACGCAAGTCTGATTTCTGCGTCCCGATCGTTCAGCCTTTCGATTAGCTCTTCTTTTTTCATTCTCATTCCTCCAAAATATATTCTTTTTAAAATAGCGTAAGCTGCTTCCCCGGCTTGTCGGCATCCTTCAGAAAGCTGCCGGCCACCGGGATTGTTTTCGTACGGTAGACCTTAATATCGGCGAAGCCGCATTCGTCCGACCGTTTCATGTATTTTAACTTACAGTCCTTTTTGAGCTTCAATACCTGCACGCCCTGCGAGCTCTTCGTGGTTTTCAGGGGGATTTGCGCGGAGCTGCACACGAGGATTCTGTCATTGGTACTGCTCACGGCGATTTCCGTTTCGCCGTGGATCAGCAGCATGCTGACAAGCGCGGAGGCATCGGCATACGCATGGATTAATTTTCTCCGATTCGTTTTCGTGGCGTAAACCGACAAGGGGATCCGGGAAATTTTACCGTTTTCATATGCAAACAGAAGCTCCCCGTCATAATTATCTGTTACGACAAAATATAAGATGCGCTCCTCCGCTTCCAGGCCGAGAAGATTCTGAAGATAGTCGCCGAGCGCGCCCGCCTTGCTGTCCGGAAGCTCGTAAAGCTTCATTTTATATACGGTTTGCCGGTCGGAAAAGAACAGGATATCCGATTTGTTGTGCCATTCGCATTCCTGCAGGATAAAATCCCCCTCTTTGAGCTTTTGCTCCGGAGCAGAACGCAGGGAGGTCAGCGGGATCTTCTTGATATATCCGTCCTTCGTGAGGAATACGCGCAGATTATAATCCTCTATCAGGTGGTCTGCCGTGATGACTGTGATCTCCTCTTCGTCCACGATATCCGTCATGCGGTCCTTTGCATACTTTTTTTCTACCGCCCTGAGCTCATGCTTAATTCGCGTCCTGATGCGGCTTTCTTTCTTCAGCATGTCCTCCATGTCCGCAATTTCCTTCAGAAGCTTTTCGATTTCGTTCAGCTTATTTAAAATATATTCCTTATTCAGATTGCGCAGCTTGATCTCTGCAATGAAATTCGCCTGGATTTCATCGATGCCGAACCCCCACATCAAATTGGGGATGACAAGATCCTCCCGTTCCGTTTCCCGGATGATCTTGATTGCCTTGTCAATATCCACCAGAATTTTTTCAAGGCCCTTCAGCAGATGCAGCCGGTCCTTTTTTGTTTTGATATCGTATGCCAGCTGCCGCCGGATACAGCCGATGCGGAATTTCAGCCATTCCTCAATCAGTCCCCTGACGCCAAGAACCTTCGGACGTCCGTTAATCAGCACATTGAAATTACACGCAAAGGAGGATTCCAGGGAGGTAAATTTATACAGCTTATTCATGATGTCGTCCGGATCTGAATTTTTTCTGACGTCGATTGTTATTTTCAGTCCGTTCAGATCGGTTTCGTCCCGAACGTCGCTGATATCCTTGATTTTTCCGTCCTTGACGATTTTTATAATTTCCTCCATGATCGCTTCGGAGGTGGTGGTATACGGAATTTCGTAAATTTCGATACAGCTGTTTTTCTTGTCAAACCGGTATTTCCCGCGGATTTTAACGCTTCCTCTGCCGTTCTCGATAATATTCTCCAGAATCCGCCTCGTATAGATGACCGTGCCCCCCGTGGAAAAATCGGGGGCTTTGATGTATTGCAGCAGATCCGCCCCGGCATTGTCGATATATGCGCAGGTCGCGTCGCAGATTTCATGCAGATTGAAGCTGCAGATATTCGTCGCCATTCCTACGGCGACGCCCTGGTTCGGATTGACAAGAATCGTCGGAAATGTGACTGGCAGAAGCGTCGGCTCTTTGAGCTCTCCGTCGTAATTGTCGACGAAATCCACCATATCCTTATCGATGTCCTTGAAAAGCTCCTCGCAGATTTTCTCGAGCTTTACCTCCGTATACCGCGGTGCGGCGTACGCCATGTCGCGGGAATACTGCTTTCCGAAATTTCCCTTGGAATCTACATAGGGGTGCAGCAGCGCACCGTTTCCGCGCGTCATTCGGACCAGCGTATCGTAAATCGCCTGATCGCCGTGCGGATTAAGCTTCATCGTCTCTCCCACAACGTTTGCCGATTTCGTACGGCTTCCGTTCAAGAGACCTTTTTTGTACATGGTATATAGCAGCTTCCGGTGCGAGGGCTTCAGACCGTCGATTTCCGGGATGGCTCTCGATACGATGACGCTCATGGCATACGGCATATAATTTTCTTCCAGCGTCTCGGTGATCGGCTGTTCTCTGAATTGGTTGTCCGTCTTTTGTTCAGGCATTTTATACTCCTTACATTACGTCGATTTCATCCAGGTAAAGGTGCCCGCATTCCCGGATGTGCTTTTTCCGTTCGTCGAGCGCGTCGCCGAGCAGCATTTCGAAATAGTACGCCGTATTTTCCGCATCCTCCGGCATCACCTTGATCAGGCGGCGCGATTCGGGATTCATCGTCGTTTCCCACATCATATCCGGTTCGTTTTCTCCAAGTCCCTTCGAGCGCTGAATCGTGATTCTGCTCTGTGTGCCAAGCCGGTCCAGAATTTTCGTTTTTTCCTTGTCGTCATAGGCGAAATAGGTTTTCCCCTTACAGGTGATCTCATAAAGCGGCGTTTCCGCGATATAAACCTTCCCTGCGTGGATCAGCGACGGCATCAGCCTGTAAATCATGGCGAGAACCAGCGTCCGGATCTGGAAGCCATCGAAGTCGGCATCCGTACAGATGATGATCTTTGCCCATTTCAGGCTGCTCAGGTCGAACAGCGCCAGATCCTTGTGCTTCGACTTGACCTCGATGCCGCAGCCGAGGACGCGTACAAGATCGACGATGACGTCACTGTCGAAAATTTTTCCGTAATCCGCCTTGAGGCAATTCAGTATTTTTCCGCGCAGCGGCATGATCGCCTGAAATTCGCTGTCCCTGCCGAGCTTTACGGAGCCCAGCGCAGAATCGCCCTCTACGATGTACAGCTCGCGCTTCAGCGGATCCTTCGTACGGCAGTCTACAAACTTCTTCACGCGATTGATCATGTCGACATTGCCCTGGAGCTTCTTTTTTATATTGATGCGCTGCTTTTCCGCCGATTCTCTGCTGCGTTTGTTGACAAGCACCTGCTCCATGATCTTGTCCGCCTCGATCTTATTCTCGATAAAATAAATTTCAAGACGCTGCTTGATAAAGTCCGTCATGGCCTCCTGGATAAACTTGTTATTGATTGCCTTTTTCGTCTGATTCTCATAGCTTGTCATCGTTGAAAAGGAATTCGTAACAAGAATCAGGCTGTCCTGGATGTCCGCAAACGTAATTTTGGTTTCGTCCTTGTTATATTTGCCCTGCGCCTTGATATATTTGTCGATTTCGCTCACAAACGCGCTCCGGACCGCCTTGTCCGGCGAGCCGCCGTTCTCCAGATAGCTGGAATTATGATAATATTCAATCAGGTTGATTTCATTGTTAAAGCAAAATGCAAGCTGCATTTTCAGCTTATATTCCGGCTTGTCCGCACGGTCTCTGCCCTTTGCCGCCGACTCGCAGTACTGTATGCTTGTAAGCTCCTTCCCTTCCGAGAGCTCCCGGACGTAATCGGTGATTCCGTTTTCATACAGAAATTCATAATGCCGGTTCGATTCCTCATCGTAAAGCTTAAACTTCAGCCCGGCGTTTACAACCGCCTGTTTTTTCAAAATCGTTGTAAAAAAGTCAAGCGGAATATTGATATCCGTGAAAACCTCCAGATCCGGCTTCCAGCGCTGCAGCGTGCCGGACTGTTTATATTCGCAGGGCTCCTTTTTGAGTCCGCCCTTGTTGTAGCCCTTTTCAAAGTGAAGCTCATATTTGAAGCCGTCTTTATATACGGTAACGTCCATATATTCCGAGCTGTACTGCGTTGCGCAGCTGCCGAGGCCGTTGGTGCCAAGGCTGTATTCATAATTCTCGCCGGCGTTGTTGTTGTATTTTCCTCCGGCGTACAGCTCGCAGTATACGAGCTCCCAATTGTAGCGCTTCTCTTTTTCGTTGTAATCCACGGGGCAGCCGCGTCCATAATCGCGAATCTGAATGGAGCGGTCGCGGAAACGCGTGATTTCTATAACCTTGCCGTATCCCTCTCGCGCTTCGTCTATGGAATTTGCCAATATTTCAATAAAAGTGTGTTCGCAGCCCTCCAGACCGTCGGAGCCTAAAATCGCGGCCGGCTTCAGCCGGACACGGTCCGGTCCCTTCAATGCGGATATGCTTTCGTTACTGTATGCGTTTTTTGCCATTTTTCCTCCTTGTTCCGATGGTCGGGCTACGATAGCGTGATATTTCTTCTATACGCAAACAATTCCGCGAGACCGCGCCTTCTGATGTCCGGCGCGGCTGCGGAGCTTGTCTGCCTGCAATACATCCAGTATACCCGGATGCGTAAATTTCATCAATTCAGCATGATCTGGCCGCCGGTGACCGGAATCGCCTGCCCCGTCTCATACTCCTGTTCCACGATGTAGAAAATCGCTCTGGCAACGTCTATGATTTCGCAGCCGCGATGCATCGGCACCTTATTTTCATAAAAGGCCCGTACATCCGCAACGCTTTTCGCTCCCGGAACCTTGCCGGCTTTAAAATACTGTACGAACAGTCCCTTTTCCGGATCGGACCACAGGGGGCCGTTCAGGAGATTTCCGGGACAGATCGCGTTTACCTTGATGTTGTACGGCACAAGCTCGAGCGCAAAGCTCTGCGTCAGCCCGACGCCTCCGAATTTGCTGCCCGCATATGCAAAATTCTTGTTGCTGCCTTCAAGCCCCGATTTCGAATTGATCTGGATGATATCCATCTTGTAATCGGGTGCGAATCTGTTCTGGATTTTCATGATCCGGGATGCAAATTTTGCACAGATGTAGTAAGCCGTATAATTGATTTTTGTTACGAGCTCAAATTTCTGAACCGTCATTTCCTCGAGATCGCCAGCGATCGCTATGCCGGCGTTGTTCACAAAGATGTCGAGTCCGCCGTATGTGAGAGCCGTAGTATAAACCATATTTTTGACGAAATCTTCGTTTCCGACGTCTGCCTTGCAGGCGATCGTTCTGTCTTTCCCGTACTTTTCGTTCATCGCGTCGCTGTTTGTCTTTGCCAGATCGTAATTCAGATCTGCGATTACGACGTTTGCGCCCTGCTTCAGCATTTCGTCCGCAATTCCCTGACCGAAGCCCTGCGCGCTTCCCGTCACGATCGCGATTTTTTCCTGAAGGCGAAGCGCCGCGGCGCCGGCAAGGCTGACCTTTGAGCGGTAGGATTCAACCTCCCAATTGCAGATAAAATCGATCATCTTCTGCGTCATGAAAAGCGGTCCGCCGAACGCTTCGGAATACACGCCGATTTTACATGCATCCAGGAATACCTCCGCGCAGATGTCCGCATTCTTTTTATTCGTTCCCCATGCATAGAAGCCAAGATTCTGCACCGCGATGATCTTGGGCGCATATCCGTTTTTCTGCTGGTATGCTTCGATTCCATCCTGGATCAGCCTGTACTGCGTTTCCATATCGTCGGAAGCCTCCACAAACAGCGCATATGGCCTGCAATATACGATATGATCGGGAGAATAGGCGGAAGACACCGGATAGAAGGATGCCTCATCCTTCACGAGGTTCAGAACCTCTTGATTCGTCCGGAAGGTGACAATGGAGGAATCGCCGCTTTTTAAAAGCATTCTGACAGCGGGAGCGATCAGCGCGGCTTTTTCCATATCATATTCGGCCGGACGAAAGTCCGGTTTTCTTGTAATTCTGCTTTCAATCTGTCCGAAGACGTATTTTGTTTTTCTGTTGATTTCCCGTTCGCTGTTCGCTGCGATAAATACCCCGTGGTTCTGAAGCAGGATGATGTCCGCGTCTTTTCCCGTTGCCGCATGATAACGGTCCATTTCTTCCTTTAATTTCGCGGCAAGGACGTATCCCGGCTCTATAATGTCGATCCAGATTATACGGTCTCCGAACAGCTCTCCGGCTATTTTCTTTCCGTCTTTTCCGCACGTCAGTCCGTTCAGCATCGCCGGATGAGTATGGACGATATATTTATATGGAATCAGATTATGAAGGAGCGTTTCAACGCTCGGACGTTTCGACAGCTCGGTCTTTTCCCTGGCGTCCATCATGTCCTCCAGCACCTGCGCCTCCCGTTCCGCCGCGTCCTCCGAATATTGCTTGGTAAACATTGCGGATAATTTTTTGCGGTTCATTTTAACGAAGCCGCTCTCCGTAATATTGGCCAGCGTTGTACCAGACCCCTTTACATAAAGAAATTTCGCGTCCTTATAGGAGGTGTTGCCGCCCCCTGCAAGCACGAACTCAGGATTTGCTCCATATTTGTTTGAGATCTCCGTTATTTTTGTTAATGACATATAAAAGCCTCCTGATGAAGTATTTTCCAACCAATCAAGTATATAACTCGGGGCTCTTTTTGTCAATGTTTCGAAGCTGCGGCGCAGGGCATTTTACCCCGAAAAAAATGCTTTTATCCGGGAGAACAGCTCAGCAAAATTCCCCTCAGCAATGTTTCGGGCGAAAAAAAAGACAAGCAGCGCCGCAAGCGCGGCATACAGCAGATAATTTACAATGCGGGGATACGCTATGCTTCCCGTTCTGATATAGAGGCAGATCCCCCACGCCAGAAGAAGTAAAAGCAGCGGCAAAAGACAGCATAAAACCGGGTTATACTGCCATGCCGCAGCAAGGTCTCCCTTCAGAAGACTGATACACATCCTTGTCGCACCGCAGCCGGGGCATTTTAAACCCGTAAAAGAGCGAAGCGGACACGGGATTCCGATTCCGGTCCGCAGATAAAACAGCGCATACAATGCGCCTGCCGCAAGCAAAATCACAGTGCGGCGCAAAAGTTTTCGCGCCCGTTCTCTTATCGAAGCAGCCGCGGCGTTTTTGCCGCTGCGGCCGCCCTCCTTATTGCCGTCTGTCATTCGCCGCTATCATATTCAGATCGTTTTGTATAATAGCATATGAGACGATCTCAGGCCGAAAATTGCAAGAACCAGATAAACAATACTCAAACTCGAGTCCGATAACATGCCGCGCTGCAGCTTGGCCGCGTTCATCTGCTGGCCCGCTTTATACAGCCAGATCAAGCCGTATATGTTACATGTGATCAACGACAGCACCAGAACCGTTCCCCCGCTTGTAGGCGCAGGATCTTTCGAAGCGGCGTTGAGCTCATCAACCATTTTGTAGCGCCAATACCACATGTATAAGCCGCAGGTAACAATTGAAAGGATGATGCAAAGCGCAACGCTTCTATCTTCGAGGAAAATCTGATTATTTCCGTTTTGCGGAGGCGGAGTCTGCTGCGGCGGAGCCTGGTAGTAATAATTGTTGTTTTCGTTCATGCTCTTCTTCCTTTCCTGCAGGGTCCCTCTCAATGAACTCTACAGAATTACTGCCTGGAATTATAGAGCTTTGTTTACCATTTGTCAATAAATATCACACAAAAGATTCAACAGCTCCGATCGTCATGATTGGTTCATTCGCAGCATAAATCTCGTCAAATTGAGAAACCGGCAGCGGGTTCACGCCGCTTCCGCATTCCACAGTATATCCGGGCCGGTTCCATTCCTGAATAAACCAGTCTTTATAGCCAGCATAACCGGATGCAGACGGCGTAAGCTCCAGCGCATAGCCGCTTGCATCGGCCATGCGTCTCCCGATTTCATAGGAGTTTTCAGGCTGATAATCGAGATATTTCCAGTATATGACGTTTCCCTGCGTATGATACGAAATCGTAAGCCGGAAATTATTTTGCCGGGTAAAGTCGGCCATCGCGATGCTCTCCGGCTCGGACAGCGCAAACGGCCCCACATAATCCCTTGGTCCGGGAAGCGTAAAGCCCTGCGCAAATTTGATTTCCTTCGCCTGCTCCCAGCCGGCGGGATAATTCAAATTCAGGTCAACGCCGCTGATATTGGCCTTCCAGCCGTCCGGGAAAGAAATCGCCGGATAATTTTCCGCCAGATCCCTTGCAGCTTGATAGACTGTACTGTCTGCATCAAAATAACCGTTTACAAGATCCACCCCGTCCGGATTCACCATGGGGACAAAATAGATTTTTCCAGAATTATAAATGCTCGCGGCGTCGTATCCGCCTATCCTGCCTCCGAAAGCGTACTGCTTTGCAAGATTCTCGGCATATTTCAGCACAACGGGCGTAGTGATCCACTCGTTCGCATGGTGGGAAGCATTATACAAGACCGTATTTTCGCCCTTCCCGACCGTCAGGCAATACAGCTTTCGTCCGAGCACGCTTTCCCCGACGGAGGACTGCTGCACAAACGGATAGCGCGCTTTAATCCCCTCGATAAAAAGGGAAAGCAGCTCCCACGTATACGATATCCTGCCATACGTTACGTCGCTGCCGCCGTTGTAAAACCCAATTGGGACGGTAATCACGGAGCCGATCGGAAGATTGGAAGGGTTCAGTCCCGGATTCGCCGTTGCAATCGCCTCGGACGTCGTCCCGAAGCGCTTTGCAATCCGGTAGAAGGTGTCGTTTCGTTCAATTCTATAGTTAATATACCCGGTAACATAAGGCAGAAGCTTTTTCCAGGTAGCCTGCCCCGCGATGCCGTCCGCATTTAATCCGTTGTTCCGTTGGAACGCCGTTACTGCGTTCCATGTACTCTCTCCAAAAATCCCGTCGATTCCGCCGTTTGCACCGTTTATGTTATATCCCGCCCGAATCAGGGCAAGCTGAAGCATTTCGACCTGCGGGCCCCGCATGCCTCTTTTCAGTATTTTCATCCTAAAGAGCCTCCCAAATTATGATATAAACTCTTTAGTATTATATGACGCGAATCGCGTTACGGTGTTATACCGGATTGAACCAGGCTGTAATAGAGTCCTTTCTCTGCCATCAGCTCTTCATGCGTGCCGGCCTCGGCGATATCTCCCTTGTTCATTACGAGGATCAAATCCGCATTCCGGATCGTCGACAGGCGGTGTGCAATGACGAAAGACGTTCTGCCGTTCATCATCTCCCGGAAGGAGCGCTGGATGTATTGTTCTGTCCGGATATCGACGGAGCTCGTCGCCTCGTCCAGGATCAGCATTGGAGGATCCAAAAGCATTGCCCGCGCGATCGTAAGGAGCTGCTGCTGTCCAGAAGACAAATCGCCCGTACCAGAAAGTATCGTGTCGTAGCCGTTCGGAAGACGCTTGATAAAGTTATGCGCGTGAGCGGCCTTTGCCGCCGCAATGATTTCTTCCTCCCCCGCATCCTCTCTGGCATACGCAATATTCTCGCGGACCGTCCCGCGGAAAAGCCAGGTATCCTGTAAAACCATAGAGAACTGACGGCGTACGCTGCTCCTTTTCACCGAGGAAATTTCCGTTCCGTCTATTTTAATCGATCCGCCCGTCACATCATAAAAACGCATCAGGAGATTTACAAGCGTTGTTTTTCCCGCTCCCGTAGGTCCGACGATTGCGACAACCTGATTCGGCAGGACGTCAATATTCATGTTTCTGATCAGCGGACGCTCGGGCTCATAGGAAAAGCTGACGTTTTCAAACGTTACGCCTCCGCGGATGTGTTCCGGCAGCTCCGGCATGGCCTCAGGGTCCGCCGCCTCGGAGTCTTCCGCAAGAATCTCCGCGATGCGTTCGGCGGAAGCAAGCGCACTCTGAATCTGCGTCGTCACACCGGCAATTTCGTTAATTGGTTTTGCGAACTGCGTCGCATACGTCAGAAAGGACGCAATTTTTCCTACAGAAAAGCCTCCCAGGCAGGCGGCGATTCCGCCCGCGATGCCTACGGAAATGTAGGCGATATGGTTGACCAGCCGTGTCGAAGGATTAATTTGGCTCGACGAGAACTGCGCTTTCTGTCCAACGGAATACAGGTCGTCGTTTACGGCCGAAAACCTGCGAAGCAGCTCCTCCTCCAGTCCGTATGCTTTAACGGTCTTGTATCCGCTGATGATTTCCTCCGCAAAGCCGTTAAGCTCGCCGACCTTTTTCTGCTGTTCTCTAAAAAGGCGCGTCGAGCGAACGACAACGAATTTTGCTACCAAAACAGAAAGCGGAGTAATAATCAGTACAATCAGAGCGATCCATACATTCAGCGCAAACATAAATCCGATAATTCCCAGCACGGTAATAATCCCGGTAAGAAATTGCGAAAGGCACTGGCTGAGACCGTCCGAAATATTGTCCGCATCATTCGTGATCCGGCTCATGACGTCCCCATGCTTATGCGTGTCAAAATAGCGCAGCGGCAACGTCTGGAGCTTTTTAAAAGCATCCTCTCGAATCCGCTGCACCGTTTTCCCGCTCAATATGCTTGCAAAATACGGAACCGCCCACTGGGTGACGGCGCCAAGCCCGTATAGAATCGCCAAAATCACAAGATATTCCGGAAATGAATATGGCTTTCCGTTTCCCGGGACCACCGCGTCGATTGTCTCGCCCAGAACATAAGGGGAAAGCATCGTAAACACGGCGCTGAGCAGACCGCAGATCAGCGTCAGAAGCAAAAGCATTCTTGATTTTTTGATATACTTCCAAAGCCACCGAATCAACTTGCCGTCCTCCTTTTATTCGGATAAGTGTAAAATTTCCTGATAAACGCCGCAGGTTTCCGCAAGCTCCTCATGCGTTCCCTGCCCCACACAGACGCCGTCCTCGAGGACGAGAATCCGGTCTGCATTTTTAATGCTGCCGACACGCTGGGCCACTATAATAATATTATCAAATCCCAGCTCTGCCACCGCCGCACGCAGGCGCGATTCCGTTCCGTAATCCAGCGCGCTCGTGCTGTCGTCCAATATCAGAATTTTAGGATTTCGGACGAGCGCCCGCGCAATGCTGAGCCGCTGCTTTTGTCCCCCGGAAAAATTTGCCCCTGCGCGTTCTACTACGGTGTCATACCCCTCCGGCAGACGCTCTATAAATTCCTCCGCCTGCGCCGCGCGTGCGGCCGCCGCTACTTCTTCGCGGGAAGCATCCTTTCTGCCCTGCAGAATATTTTCCGCCACCGTTCCGGAGAAAAGCTCGGCCCGCTGCGCCGCGACGGAAATTCTGCTTCGCAGCACCGCGAGCGGAAGCTTGCCGATTTCCCGTCCGAAAACTGAAATCTTTCCCTCCGTCGCATCGTAAAAACGCAGAATCAGGTTCACGAGCGTCGTTTTTCCGCTTCCCGTTCCGCCGATCACACCGAGCGTTTCGCCTTTTTTCAAAGAAAACGTAATGTTTTTCAGCGCCGGCTCACCTCCGTGATAGGAAAACGACACATTATCAAAGGAAAGCGTATCAGACGCGCCGTCCTCCGGCAGAGCCGCCTCGGCGGCGGCCGGCTCGCGAACGGAAACTTCTGTATCCAAGACCTCTTTTACGCGCGAATACGATGCGGCCGCCTTCGTAAAGAGCACAACCAGATTGGCGATCACAAGAAGCGCCGTTACCATATAGGTGATGTAATTAATAAACGCAATAATTTCTCCGTCCGTCATCGTCCCCGCATTGATCCGGATCCTGCCGAACCACAAAATGCACAGAATCGCAGCGTTCATAATCACAGACGTAACCGGATTCAGCAGCGCCGAGATCTTGCCTACGCGGACAGAGGCCGCAAAATATTCGTCATTGGCCGCTTCAAACCGCGCGTTCTCCTTCTGTTCCTTGGAAAATGCGCGAATTACGCGCACGCCGGAAAGATTTTCCCGCACCACCGCAGAAATCCGATCCAGCCTTTGCTGTACTCTTTTATAAATCGGTACCGTAACGCGGATCACAATATATACCGCCGCCGCAAGCAGCGGAAGCGCGGCCAATATAATCAGAGAAAGCTTAAAATTCAGATACATGGCCATCACCAGACTGCCAATGCAGATAAAAGGCGCGCGTATGACCAGACGGATCATCATCGCGACCGCCTGCTGCAGCACGTTTACGTCGTTCGTAATTCTGTTGACCATTTCCGGAATCCCGATTTGATCCGTTTCCGCATGGGAAAACCCGAGCATCGTTCGAAACAGCTTATTTCTCAGCGCCGTTCCAAAGCCCTGAGAGGCTACGGACGCATAATACTGGCAGATCATTGCGCTTCCGAAGCCAAGGACGGCAATTCCGAGCATTAAAAGTCCCATCCCTATAATGTATTTCTGATCTCCGGAAGCAACGCCCCGGTCGATAACGTTCACCATCAGCGTGGGGATCAGAAGCTCGAACACCGCCTCCAAAAGCTTAAAAAACGGCCCCAGGATCAACTGTTTTTTATATTTCAGCAAATCTTCCTTCATTTGTCTTCTACCCGGAATCCTTCCTGCTTTGAAAGCTCCCGCAGCATTGAGACCGCGTCGTTAAAGGCATCGCCGCTTTTCTCTGCTTCTGCGGACTGCGGAGCGGGCGCCTGCGTCTGCGGAGAAGAGAACCCGTCCAATTTGTCATTTTTGGTTGCATATACCACTCTGAGCGGCATCCCGTATGCCGCCGCTGCGCTTTCTGACAAGATTTCCGTCGCCTCTTTTTTGAGAATCATATCTTTGACAATCGGACTGGCAAACACAAGGATCAAATTCCCTTTTCCATCCAGCACGCCTTTGCTGTTGATTTTGATCAGTGCAGAAAGAGAGGCCTGTCCGCGAGAGGAAATATTTGCCAGAAATTCCTTCCAGTCGGATTCGTCAGAGTCCCGGACGGCAGCCGGGGCGGCGGAAGCCGGCTGCGGCTCGGTACGGTTCGGCATGGACGCGGCGGTTTGGCGCGACTCCGTTTTTTCGGTCCCTTCCGCCGGCTTTTCCGGAATCGCCGGCTGCGGCGGAGCCGCCTCGCGGGCCTGCGGCCGTTCCGGCGTCCGGCTGCGGCGCGGAGTATCAAGCGCTGCGAAATCGGAAAGGCGCTTTTCAAGCACTGCAACGCGTTCTGTCAGAGACGCTTCGGATACGTCCCACTTTCTGTCGCAAAGGGAAAGGATTCCCGCCTCAAAAAGGATTTTTCGCTGCACCGCCCATTTCAGGCTGCTGTCCAGCCGGGACAGCTCTCGGATCATAAGCGACAGCTCCTGCGCATTCACTGCAAGAGCCATTTCCCGCAGCCGTTCCAGACTTTCCTTTGTTTCGTACAGCAGTCCGTCGGAATCCTGTACGCTCAGAAGCACAAGCACGTTCCGGAAAATCTGCATCAGTTCTCCGATAAAGTCGGAAGGATCCCTTCCTTCCGAAAAAAGCACTGAAATCTGTTTCAGGAGCTCCGCTCCCTCCGAATGAATAATATGGGAAGCAAACGCTTCAAGAAATTCCTTATCGACCGAACCCGTCGCGGCTCTGGCCGCGGCAAGCGTCAGACGGTCCGAGCAGGAGGCCAGCGTCTGATCCAAAAGACTGATCGCATCCCGCAGCGCCCCGTCCGACTTTTCAGCCAGAAATGCAAGCGCAGAACGTTCATATGAAATTTGCTGTTCTTTACAGATTTTTTCCAGCCTGCCGATGATTCCCTCCTGGGAAATCCTCTTGAAATCATATCTCTGACATCTGGATAATATAGTAACAGGAAGCTTATTCGGCTCTGTCGTTGCAAGGATGAACAGAACGTCCTGAGGAGGCTCCTCCAGCGTTTTCAAAAGAGCGTTAAAGGCTCCGGGCGACAGCATATGCACTTCGTCTATAATAAACACTTTGTATCTGGCGACAGAAGCGGCGTACGCCGTATCCTCAATAATAGACCGGATATTATCGACGCCGTTGTTGGAAGCGGCGTCGATTTCCGAAACGTCCAGGATCTGCTGTGTCAAAATATTCCTGCACACGTCGCATTCGTTGCAGGGATTCCCGTTTTGTGGATTCAGACAGTTTACCGCACGCGCAAAAATTTTTGCCATTGTAGTCTTCCCGGTTCCCCGTGTGCCGCAAAACAAATAGGCATGCGCAATTCTGCCTGATATTACGGCATTTCGGAGTACGGTAACGATCGGCTGCTGTTCAACGACCTCGTCAAACGTCATAGGACGCCACTTTCTGTACAACGCCATGTATGCCATCTTTTCGCTGTCCTCCAGATAAAAAATGTCGGCCTTCAAAGGTACCTCCGGGAAGAATACGGCACACAGAGGGCTTCGCTTACCGCTGCTTCCTTCCGGACCTGACGGGGTTCACAAATTTCTGTTGCGTATGTCCCGGCTGCACCTTCGAAAGCCGAACTTATAAAATAGTATACTCTATTTTGCAAGTAAACGCAATCAAAAATTACAAAAGAGACGCCGGCCCCGACAGGAAAAAGTTCCTTACAGAACTGTTGACTTTTATCAGATCCGGGATTACAATGCGGATTATCCGTTTTCGGATGAAATGGAGGAACAAATGCAAACTCATATTACAGACCAGCTTGCAGCTTTTAATCGGCTTTATAAAGAAATGGATGAAATCTACCACATATACGCAAAGAAGCAGGGTGTTTCGGACGCAGCGCTGTGGCTGATGTATTCCCTTTATGAAAGGGACGCCGGCTACACGCAAAGAGAGCTCTGCTCCGCCTGGCATTATCCTCCGCAAACCGTTAATTCCTCTTTAAAAAATCTGGAAAAGCAGGGACTTATTGCGCTAACGGCGATTCCCGGAAATAAAAAGAACAAGCTTGTAGTTTTAACGGAAAAGGGAAAAGAAATGACGCAAAGAATCATTTCCGCTCTTGTGCTTGCGGAGCAGAAGTCCCTTCAGGGCTTAAAGCGCAGCGAACAGGAAGCGTTGTTATCTTTAACAAAAAAATACGTAGAGCTTCTGCGAGCCGAAATAAATTAACATTTTCAAACGTCATCGGAAGACCGTGTGTCGCAATACACAGAAGAAATGAATTTTTGGTCGGAAAAGCTTTTGATTCGCTCGATTGCCGCAGCGTGATCGGGCGATTTTTACAAAAATCAGGAACTTTTGGAAAGAAGGAGAGACATATTTGTGAGTTCAACTGCACTTTTTTCAAAGACACCGCCGCTGAAGCTGTTCTTTCTCGCTTCCATCCCCGGAGCAATCAGTATGCTTGCTTCCGCACTGTACCAAACGATTGACGGTGTTTTCGTAGGCCGTTTCCTGGGCGAGACGGCTTTTGCTGCGGTCAATCTTGCCATGCCGTTCGTTATTATCAACTTTTCGCTGGCGGATCTGATCGGCGTCGGTTCCGCCGTTCCCATATCCATCTGTCTGGGAAAGGGGCAGAAACAGGAAGCAGATAATATTTTCACATGCGCCTGTCTTCTGATCGTAGGCACTGGCATGCTGATCGGCGGGATCATGTTTGCTGCTGCGCCGCTGCTGATTCGACTTATGGGCGCCGAAGGAGCATTTGCCAATCTGGCGATCCAGTACCTGAGGGTTTACGCGCTCTGCTCCCCAGTCACCACCATTATATTTGCAGTGGACAATTATCTGCGGATCTGCGGATTGATCCGCGGCAGCATGCTGATGAATATTCTGATGTCCGCTTTAAGCGCCGGATTAGAGTTTCTGTTTCTTGGGGTATTTCGCTTCGGAATCTGGGCGGCGGCTCTGGCGACATGCTGCGGTATGATGATCTGCGCCTTATTGGCTTTTATTCCCTTTCTTCGGCGGAAAACGCTGCTTCGCTTCTGCAAGCCGCGCTTCAGCTTCGCAATGATCCGGCAGATCGTTGCCTGCGGAAGCCCAAACTTTTTAAACAATATTGCAGGCCGGATCACCTCTATTATAATGAATGCAATTCTGGTACGTACCGGAGGCGAAGCCGCTGTCTCCGTTTACGGTATTTTAATGTATGCAGACGGATTCGTTCAGCCGCTCCTGTACGGAATGTGCGATTCCCTTCAGCCTGCGGTCGGGTATAATTGGGGAGCGCAAAAGTTTACCAGAGTACGGGCAATTGAAAAATGCTGCTTCGCCGCAAGCGGAATCATCTCCATCGCAGCGGTATTCGTCATTGCGCTTTTGCCGGAGCCGATTACAAAATTGTTTGTACCCGAAGCGGGGATTGATGTTCTGACGCTTTCTGTCGGCGCGCTGCAGCTTTTCAGTCTTACTTATATTACTCGCTGGATTTCCTTTGCAACGCAAAGCTACATGCTGGCTATTGAAAAGCCCTTGCCTGCGTCCATTATTTCGGTATCTACTGCGCTGATTTTCCCCGTGATTTTAATATGTGCGCTCTGGCCGCTGGGACTGACCGGTATCTGGCTGAATTTTGCCGGAGCCTCCCTTCTAGCCGCAGTTTTATCTCTGATCCTTCTTTATAGGCTGCGCGGCGAGCTGCACAGGCCTGATGCGGTAATATAAAACCGCCTGAACAAACAGGCTCCGCCGCAGAAGAGGCAAAGCCTGTTTGTGAACCCTTCATGGGCTCCCGTCAAATTATGGCCGTAGTCTGCGGTCCGAGAACGACGTCCCAATTTGCCAGATACTGCAAGAGCAGCGTCGCATCTCTTCCGTTGATCTCGCCGTCGCCATTGACGTCTGCATACGTTTCATTGATGGTAACATCCCACTCAGCCAGATATTGCAGCAGCAGCGTAACATCTACGCCGTTGATCTGGTCGTTGCCATCAACGTTTCCATACGTTGGTTCCGATCCATCGGAAAGCCTTGTGAAACGGATATTATCAATATACAGCGTTTCAGCGCGCACGCCAAACTTCAGCGTAGACTGTGTGGAAATCAAAGCGTTCTCAACGGTAACCAGAACGGTTCCCTCCGCATCGAGAATCTGCGCATCGCTGTAATATTTTTCAGAGTACATCGCGCTTTCCGGCATTTCCGGATTTGCATATTTCACCTGGGCAAACAGACTGCCGTCGGCATAAAACTGAATCGTTCCTTCATCATCGTCTACGATCTTATAGGTGTGGAAAGCATTGGCCGCCTCTACCGCATCGGCAAAGAAATACCCTTTGACCTGAAGCTTGTTTAAAGTGCTGTCAAAATATTTTACAAAGATTTCGATCCCCTGCTTACCATCCTTCGTCCGGAACGAGAAACCGATTCCCGTCGTGCCCGTCGTGCTGTCCGCTCCGTCGCCTCTGGCGCCGTCGTTTTCAAAGAACGGCGTTGTGCCCTCATCGCCCGTTCTTATGTAAAATCCGCAGAAATTGGAGCCGCCGGTTCCTTTGAGATCGAAAGAAATTTCACTTCCGCCTTTCCATCTGTCGTCAAATTCCGCCTGTGAAAATTGAGAAAGCATCGCGCTGTGGTCGTCCGCCACGACGACAGAGGAGGTAGGGTTTCCGGCCAGAGGCGTCCAATTGACACGGAAGGGATTTCCATCCGCATAGGAAACGCCGTACAGATCATAGCCCGCTTCCAGATCGTTGAAGTCAAACGTATATTCCGGAACCGCATCGAGCGCCTCAGGAATTACCTCCGTCCGTTCCGGAGGCGGCATATCATCCAGTGTGTTCGCAGCGCAATACGCGGCATCGTAAGCACTTGCCTCCGCCTCGCTCTTGAAGAAGCCGATGTACGCGATCCGCGTTTCTCCTCCGTCTGCAATCCCCACGCGCAGGCGTACACTCGTTATATTCGCCTCACCCACACCCTGAAAGCACTCGGACACGGAATAAATTTTCAGATGCCAGGCGTTGTCGGCAGTCATATTGGGCGCAGTAAAAGACCCTGGCTGCCCCCATCCCAGCGCCGGTTCCGTATCAGCCGTTACGTAGTGATTGTTTCCGTCGAACGAGGTGTTGGATGCGCCGGCATATTTCACCGCCATATACTGGTACTCATGGGGAACGCTGATCCCCATAACCGCTACCCACGGATCGATATTGTTATCCTCGTTCAAATCGCTGGTAATCAGGCTAATATACTCGCCGTTTGTGGATTCCGTGATTTCCACGTCGCTTGTCGTCTCCAGAGACTGTTCCGTCATCACATAAACGTACGTGTCGTCATACGCTTCTTCGGCTGAAAGCGCAAAGCTGCCTGTCATCAGACTTGCGGCGACCGACAAAGCCAAAACAAGACTTAAAACTTTTTTCATAATTCTCCTCCAAAAACATATTTAGGAATACGGAATTCCCATTTCAATGCTTTTATTATAATAATTCATATTTTAAATTGCAATATTTTTTTCATCTATTACAAGTAAAATCCATTAATCTTTCTAACCGTCCCGTTCTTTGAAAATTTCAATGTTTTTTTATTTTTCCTATTGTCAACCGGGTTTTCCCGTGGTATAATAGCTGTCGTTGTATCGTTAACGGTACAGTGTATTAATGCAATGCGGAATTGTGTAATGGTAGCACGAATGACTCTGACTCATTTTGTCTGGGTTCGAATCCTAGTTCCGCAGCCAGTGATCCCCCGAAGCTTCGGGGGATTTTATTTTTGTTTCAATATTTTCTATTGAATATTTAAGAATAGGTGGTATAATAAAAAAACTGGTTTTTATTGTTCGGATACGTCATACGAAGAACAGCTGTTATTCTATTTTTTACAAAATAGTATACATAAATATTTATGTTGGAGGAATATCTGATATGGCACAATTATCAAAAAATAAAAAAAGACTCAGAATCATACCCTTAGGCGGAATTTGTGAAATCGGCAAGAACCTGACGGTTTTTGAGACGGATAACGACATGATCCTGGTCGACTGCGGCGTAGCATTTCCGGAAGACGACATGCCCGGCATCGACGCCATCATACCGGATTTTACCTATATTATGCAAAATAAAGACAAGCTTCGTGCGATTATACTGACGCACGGGCACGAGGATCATATCGGCGCTCTTCCATATTTTCTGAAGGAGCTCAACGTCCCGATTTACGGTACAAAGCTGACGCTGGCGCTTGTCGAGAAAAAGCTGGAGGATTTCAACCTCGCGGCTTCCGCGGATCTGCAGGTGGTAAAGCACAGCGAAATGATTATGAAAGGTGATTTTTGCATTGAATTTATTCGTACGAATCACAGTATTGCCGACGCATGCGCGCTGGCGATCATCACGCCGTGCGGTATTGTGATTCATACGGGAGATTTCAAGGTCGACTATACTCCGATTGACGGTGCTCCCATCGATCTGATGCGTTTCGCGGAGCTGGGCGAGAAAGGCGTTTTGCTTTTAATGGCCGACAGTACGAACGCCGAGCGCAGAGGGTTCACAATGTCGGAGCGAACCGTCGGCGCGACTTTTGACGACATTTTCTCAAGGACGAAGGGACGTCTGATCGTCGCAACCTTCTCCTCCAACATTCACAGAGTTCAGCAGATCATCGATACCGCCGCAAAGTTCAATCGGAAATGCGTAATCTGCGGCAGAAGCATGGTAAACGTCATCGATGTGGCGCTTCAGACCGGATACATGAAGCATACGGAAAACACATTGATCGACATGGAAGAAATCGACAAATATCCGCCGGAACAGCTTGTCGTTATTACGACGGGCAGTCAGGGAGAGCCGATGTCGGCACTGACGCGCATGGCAGTAGCGACACACCGGCAAATCGACATTGTACCGGGCGACACCGTCATCATTTCCGCGAGCCCGATTCCCGGCAACGAAAAGCCGATCAACAAGATGATCGACGAGCTGTTCAAGCGCGGCGCAAATGTCATTTACAAATCAATTGCAGAGGTTCACGTTTCCGGACATGCCTGCGAGGAAGAGCTCAAATTAATGCAGGCAATTGTAAAGCCGAAATATTTTATGCCGGTACACGGTGAATTCCGTCATCTGACGCGCCATAAAAATATCGCCGTCCGAATGGGAATGCCGGAGGAAAACGTGTTTATTATGGATAACGGCAGGGTTCTGGAATTCAATGGAGATGAAATCAAGACGGATGAGACCGTTATTTCCGGAAACGTACTGATCGACGGGCTCAGCGTTGGAGACGTCGGCAATATCGTACTCAGAGACCGCCGCCACCTGGCGGAAGACGGTCTGATCGTCGCCGTGATGTCAATCAATTCCGCCACAGGAGAAGTGCTTGCCGGTCCAGACATCATATCCAGAGGATTTGTTTATATGCGCGAGTCAGAAGAAATGATCACACACATCAAAGAGGTAGCGATCGACGCACTCAACCGCACGGATTCTCTTTCCACACCAAGAAAACATGATTGGGCACTGAAAAAGACAAGCATACGCGACGCGATTCATAATTATGTATATGAACAAACAAAACGAAACCCCATGATTCTTCCGATCATTATGGAGATTGATCCAAACAATCTTCCGAAGAATTCCGATCAGGAAGCATGACGGGGCATCAGACGTAATTTTTCGGCCGCGGCCGGAGATATCAGAAGCGGGAAAGCGATCGTGAACGCTTTCCCGCTTTTTTATCAAACAGAATTCCGGCGTTTACAAAACAGACTTACTTCCTCTTGAGCGTAATAACGGAAACAGAAGGCGGATTACAGAAGCGGAAGCCTGGAAATCCGGATGCGCCAAGCCCCGTTGAAATATAATTATATCTCCCCTGCCCGTCCGAATGAAGTCCGGCTGAATCCTCCTCCTGCGGAAAGAGTCCTTTTCCTTCAACATAAACAGCACCCAGCAGCGGAAGCCGAACCTGTCCTCCGTGCGTGTGACCGGAAATCGACAGATCATAATCCACCTCTGTCAGCCGCTGCGCATTTACTTCTTTCAGCCTTGCATTCACGTCATAATCAATTGGCTTATGCGTTACGCAGATGCTGAAATGCTTATCCACATCAAAATTGAGCGCATCAAACTGCTCTTCTTTATAATCGATTCCCGTAAAATAAATTGCTTCCCCGTTTTTTTCAATCATTTGAATAGGGTACACAAACTTTGCGCCCAAGTCTTCCAGCTGTTCCATCAGCTTTGTCTTCTCCCTCGGTTCAATACACATATTCCAATTTTCGTCAAGCTGATCAACATTTTCCGGAACATAGTCGGCCTCACCCAAAATATACAGGATCGGTACGTCTCGTTTTTCAATATCCGTAAGCAGATCAACGATATCCCAATAATCGCCGGAGTCCGCATCCGTCATATAGTCCCCCGTCAGGAGAATCATATCGTATTCCAGGCTGTCGATCAGACTGACGAGATTTTTATTCTCCGTACCGAATTTTCTTCCATGCAGATCGCTGATCTGAAGAATGCGGTATCCGTCAAACGAGGCGGGAATCTGAGCATGCGTCACCGTTACATAGTCCACTATAATGCGGCCGTTATCGTACAGCGTATATACGATCAGAGCCAGGAGCAGCACAAAGGAGACCGGTATCATCAGCCATTTATAGCTTTTCTTTTTATCCGGCACCATTTTAAAACGATTTTTTTCTTCTTTTTTCATGCGGCGTTTCGCCCTGTGTTCCCGATATCTTTCAGCAAGCGATCTGCCACTCTTCTTTGCAAACATGCGCCGTTCCTCGTGTTGCTCAAATCAAACTCAATATTACATTCATGATATATTTTTTTGGTATAAAATATATAAGCCCTCCAGAAGAAGATTCGGGTTATATACAATCTGATGCTTTGTGTACTGCGATATCACCTCTGCCAAGCCTCCCGTCGCTACGACAAAGCATTCCGTTCCCAGTTCTTCGTTAAATCGGTCGATCATACCGTCCAGCATACTCGCATTGCCGAAAACAACGCCCGACTTCATGCAGTCGATTGTATTCGATCCAACTGTGCGCTTCGGTGCTTCAATGCTGACCTGCTGAAGCTGCGCAGCCTTTGCGGTCAAAGCGTTCAGAGAGGTTTTGACACCCGGTAAAATCGCTCCGCCGAGAATCGTATTTTTCTCTGAAATTACAGTAAGGGTTGTCGCGGTTCCCATGTCTGCAACGATAATTGGCTTGGGATACAGCGCTGCAGCCGCAACGCTGTCTACAAGCAGATCGCTGCCGAGCTGCGCCGGATTGTCAATCCCAATATTGATTCCCGTTTTCATGCCGGGGCCTACGATCAGAGGCTTCCTGTCCGTCAGCAGACGCACCGCGGTAGCAAGCGGCTCCGTGATCAGCGGCACGACAGAAGATATGATGGCTCCATCGATGGAATGAATGTTAATATCATGAATGGAAAGAACGGCCTCCAGCAGGACGGCGGTCTCGTCCGCCGTCCTATTCTGGTCCGAAGCAAGTCTGGAAATGAATCGCAGCCTGTCTCTGTCGTATACGCCTACGACAATATTTGTATTTCCTACGTCAACCGTTAATACCATGTCTATCCTCCAGGAAATGTCCGTCCTTATCGTTTTCCGGAGCGCGCCATTTTCAGGACGCTCACAACCGCCGGTGCAAAAACAATATTGACCGCCAGTTCGATCAGGAAATTAATGCCGATCATTACGACGAACGTATAATAAAATATATTCGTGCCTCCGGCCAATTCCGAAAGCGTGTCTTTAAAAATCAACAGCAGCGCCGCACAGAAAATACCCGTATTTACAAGCGGACACGCAATCGCAGAAACATATGCACCGAGATAGTGATTTTTCTTGGAAAGAGATTTGTAAAGGACACCGGAAACGAAACCTGCCGCAATACCCTTCAGCATACAAACGATCGCCGTCGCTACCGGATTCGCGATCCAAAGGACGTTGCCGACCGTAATACAATCAATAATCACTACGATTCCAAACACTCCGCCGAGAAACGCACCGCCCGCAGGGCCGTAAAGAGCGGCTCCTACGATAATCGGAACAAGCACGAGTGAAATCGAAAAATTTCCGATTCTGATGTAATTCCCTATGATCTGCAGCACTACAACAATTGCTGCGAACAGGGCCATGCCCACCATGGTCTGTACTTTTCTTTTATTCATTTGATACAACCTCCTGCTGCTGTTCTGTATCAGATACAGCGCAAATTACAGTATAAAAACTGCATTCTTATATTACCACGCTTTCAGGATTGTTTCAATCCCATTTTAGATGAGGCAGCACGCATAAGAAGCGATCCTTACGTTAATATGCCCGCAAATCGTCAGGTCAATTCCCAAAGGCACTTTATTCCGATTTGCATAAACGTCCGCTTGATAGTATAATACTGCCCGTGATATAAAATTTTTATCATGAAACAGGATAAAGGACGGATTTTAGAATGGGAAAGAAGCTGATTTCGGTCATCGTGCCATGCTATTGCGAGGAAGAAGCAATCCCGCATTACTGGGAGGAGACCGCCAAGGTCGCCGACAGCATGACGGAGGTCGATTTCGAATTTTTATTTATAGACGACGGCTCCAAGGATCATACGGTCAGTATATTGCGGCGTCTTGCAAAAAGCGACAAACGTGTCCGATACGTTTCCTTTTCCAGAAATTTCGGCAAAGAAGCCGCCATGTACGCAGGTTTAAAAAATGCAAAGGGAGACTATGTTGCGATAATGGATGTTGATCTGCAGGATCCGCCGTCGCTCCTTCCCGATATGCTCCATGCAATCGAAAAAGAAGGGTATGACTGCGCTGCTACGCGAAGAGTGACGCGAAAGGGCGAACCGCCGATCCGTTCTTTTTTTGCGCGGATGTTTTACAGGGTCATGCGAAAAATCAGCAAAACGGAGGTTGTAGACGGAGCGCGCGATTACCGGCTGATGAAACGCAAAATGGTGAACGCGATTCTGGATGTCGGAGAATACAATCGTTTTTCAAAAGGAATATTCGGCTGGGTGGGCTTTCGTACGAAATGGCTGGAGTACGAAAATATTGAGCGCGCCCACGGAGAAACAAAATGGAGCTTTTGGAAGCTTCTCGCGTATTCTATTGACGGGATCGTAGCGTTTTCCACTATGCCGCTTTTCGTTTCCTCCATAATCGGGATTTTGTTTTGTGCAATTTCTTTTATCGCCATCCTTGTAATCATCGTGCGTCAGCTGATCTGGGGCGGCTCCGCTTACGGCTGGCCCTCTATGGTTTGCATCATACTGATGCTCAGCGGGATCCAACTGTTCGCAATTGGAATTCTCGGACAATATCTGGCAAAAACATATCTCGAAGTAAAAAAAAGACCGATTTATATTGTAAACGAAACGGAATCGGACAACCCTGAGACGAGTCTGGAGAAATCCTGCGGGGGCTCAGCCGAAAACGACACCGGCACGCCGGAGGCAGGATGAATAAAAGAAAGCGTTCTTGCATGCAGCGCCTGACCGGACATGCCATGCGTCTCCTTTGTTCCGTAGAGCGGATCCCCTACTAGGGGATGTCCGATATAAGCCAGATGGACGCGGATTTGATGCGTCCTCCCTGTTTCCAGGCGGCATGCTACCAGCGTATGCCCTTTCAGACGCTCTAAAACAGAAAAATGTGTAACAGCTTCTCTGCCGGCTTCCCTACGAACCGCCATCTTTTTCCGATCCGATGGGCAGCGGCCGATTGCAAGGTCGATCGTTCCGGAATCTTCGCGCAGCACGCCTTCTGCGATGGCTATGTATTCTCTTCTGATCCCGTGGTTTTTTAACTGTTCCGCCAGAGATAGATGTGCCGCGTTATTTTTTGCCACGACGAGAAGCCCCGTCGTATCTTTATCAATTCTATGTACGATCCCCGGGCGGATAACGCCGTTCACATCCGATAAATCTCTGCAGTGATATAAAAGCGCGTTGACCAGCGTCCCGCTGTAATTTCCCGGCGCAGGGTGTACGACCATTCCCCTTGCCTTATTGATCACCAGCAGATCCCGGTCCTCATACACGATATCAAGCGGCAGGTTTTCCGGCAGGACATCCAGCTGCTCCGGCGGCGGCAGCACGAAGCGGATTTCATCGCCGGCTTTCACTTTATAATTGGTGCGGTAACATTTTCCGTTCACCGTAATGTGTCCGGCCTCAATCAGCTTCTGCGCATAATTTCTGCTTGTGATTCCGGACGCAGGGATGGAATGGCAAAATACATCCAGACGTATGCCCGCAGCTTCCGGCCCCGCCGTTACCGTAAAAGCTTCCTCCTGCCACTCTGCTTCGCCGCACATCGTCATTCTTTAAAAATCCGGTGCGCGGCAGTCCCTTCCCGGAAGAGCGGCGTCCCTTTTCGGTGAAGAAAAATGATATAAAACGCCAATACGATGCATCCGATTGTGATACACATATCCGCAACGTTAAAATTCGGAAAATCATATCCGAAAAAGCGAAACGCCAGGAAATCTGTCACGTATCCCAGGCGGAGCCGTTCCGTCAGATTTCCGCACGCGCCGCCCAATATGGCGGCAAAA
This sequence comes from uncultured Clostridium sp., assembly GCA_900543695.1. GTDB lineage: Bacteria > Bacillota > Clostridia > UBA1212 > UBA1255 > Egerieisoma. Next base: position 52,402 of record UQSG01000006.1, read on the forward strand.
CAAAACATGACCGTTTTATTGACTGTAGAAGCATAAATCAAATAAAAAATCAAAACTGAGCAAATCATGGTAACAATCGTAAGAATTTCCGTTTTCGAGGAAAAAATTCCCCACGCCGCTCCCGTGTTGCGGATATGCGTAATGCTGAAAAAATTTTTGATTACGGCAATCTCGCTGCCGTACAGCACTTTTTCAATAATAATCTGCTTAACGAGCAGATCAGCCGCCCAAAAAAAAGCGGAAGCCACGATCCCGATGATAAAAAGCACCGCATCCTTTTTGCCCAGGTTATTTTTAAAACGTTTCATACCGTCTCCCCTCATTCCGTTTCCACATACCAGGAATCAAAGGATTCCAGCGTATTCCAAAAAGTAAAATTGAAAGCATCTGCGCCCTTGACCGTATCCTTCAGAAGCACGGATGCATTTCGGGAATACAGGCCGATCAAAGGAAGCGTTTCTTCCGCGCGCTGCGCAATTTTATCAAGCTGTGCCTCCGCATACAGCGCAAAGGAGGCAAAATCTGTAACGCCGCTTACCGACGCATCGCGATACGCCGTGCGCAGGGAGCGCAGAAGGCTGTCCATTGAAGCGTCTGAATATTTATTATAATTCAAACTGCCGTCGCTTGCAAACAATTCATACAAATCCGGCCACAAGCCGATCTGGAGGTTCAGAAGTGCAAAGTCATAATTCCCTGCGGCTACGGCGGCGCCATACTCCTCCGTTTTATAAGCTGTCACCGTGCATGTAATCTCCAGGTCCTCCAGCTGGGAACGAAGAACCGAAGAAAGACGCAAAAGATCTTTGTCCGCCTCGTTCACAATCAGCGTTACGGCGGACGGCTTGCTGCCGGCAGTCTCTTCAGGAAACGAATCTCCATGCTTGCGATAGTATGTTCCTTCCGCAATCGGAAGCAATTTGGCAGTGCCTCCTCCGCTGACGACCGCATTGATCAAAAGTCTCCGGTCCAGCACAGAGCTGATATACTGCCGTACCGCCAAATCCGTGTTCGCCGACGGCAGAAGACAGGAAAGGAGACCGTCGGTATATTGGCAAACAGAATAACCCGCGCGCTTTGCATATCGGATCACATTGTCATCAAAGCACAGCATTACATCAGCATCCCCCTCATAAAGCGCGGCGGCGCTTTCGTAATTCCGAATTTCCAGCGAGGCAATCCGTGGAAAGGCTCCGTAATATTCCTGATTCACCTGGAACAGAAACGAGCCTGCCTCATTTGTACCGGCATACCGATACCGTCCCGTCCCGTTTGGCTGAGTAAAATTACCAAGGTCTTCGCTTTTGACAACCGGAAAGATCAATTTGCACGGAAAAAATGCATCGGGCGCCGCCAGGATGATCTCAAGCTCAAATTGAGAAAGAATGTTGAAGTCGGAAATTCCTTCGGCGCAATCCGCATATGCGCCCCCGTGTCCGGCAATCCACTCCAATGTATTCTTCACGTCGTACACGGTACACACAGAGCCGTCGTGGTAGGTCACGTCTTCCCGGATCGTAATTTTCCAAGTTACTCCGCCGTCCGTCGTACTCCAATCGCGTGCAAGCTGCGGAGTGGGCGCGCCGTCTTTCCCCGGTACGGCAAGCGATTCGTAGACAAGCGTCAAATATCTTCGCAGCGCCTCGTTTTCTGTCATCAGCGGATTCAGCGTATCATACTCATAAATTCCAAGAACAAGATTTCCGGATATGCTTTCTGCCCCGTTTCCATCCGTCGGGGCCGGAGAAGCTTCTGGAATATTCAGTGTCGGGAGCGGCCGTTCTTCCTGAAGGTAAGGATTTTCGCAGGAAGAAAGCAAAAACGAAAGCAAAACGGCAACAAAGCAAATGGAAAAACAGAACCGTCTGCTTCTCATACGCTTCCGCTCCTGACCGAGATGACAGCTGCCATTGCTCCGGTATCGCCCCTGTCCCTTCTGTGAGAGAAAAAGAGCTTCTCATCCTCAAAAGTACATCTTGTGTCATAAAAAATATTCTGCGGGAGCAGCCCGGCCTCTAAAAGCGTCCGATAAACAAAGCCGGACACTGAAATGTGATATTTCCTTCCTTCCCGATAAAAAAGATCGCCCTCCGGGAAAAGCCCGAACGATTGCCGCAGCGCATCGTATACGTCGTCATCCGTCTCAAAGCGATCCATTCCGATCGACGGGCCGATCACCGCTCGCAGCTCAGAGGGCAGCGTTCCGTAGACGCATTCCATTTTTCTCACCGTTTTCGCCGCAATCTTCAGCACTGTGCCGCGCCATCCGGAATGTACCGCTCCGACCGCATTGTTCTGCGGATCATAGAGCAGTACCGGCACGCAGTCCGCATGCAGCGTACAGAGCACGGTTCCCGGGACATCGGTGATCATGGCATCATAGCCGTAAGCTTCCGCTCCGTCTGGATACGGCTTCGTAATTCCACTCCCGGTTTCTTTCTCCGTAACGACAAGCACATGGTCTCCGTGGCGCTGCGGAACGTGCGTCATACGTTCAAAGGCAACACCAAGCGCTTCCGAAACGCGCCTGTAATTCTCGAGTACGTTCTTTCTGGACGGCTCTCGGGAAAAGCTTAAATTCAAAGACGACTGCCCGCCCTCCGATACGCCACCCAGACGTGTCGTAAAGCAGTGCGGAACATCCTTTAAAATATCATATTGCAGCAGAGAAAGGGCTTGCATTATATAATTCCTTTAAAAGCGTAATTTCAGCCTTGTAGCCGTCCAGCTCATTCGGCGTCTCCAGCAAGAACGGAAGGCCGCGCAGCTTTTCATGGGTAATGATTCGGCGGAACGCATCTGTTCCGATCGATCCCTCCCCGATTTTTTCATGGCGGTCCTTATGGCTTGCGTACGGGTTTTTACTGTCATTGATATGAATCGCCTTGAGCTTGTCAAGACCGATGATTGCGTCAAACGTTTCCAATACTCCGTCCAGATCTCCTACAATATCATATCCGGCGTCGTATACATGACAGGTATCCAAACAGATTCCGAGTTTTTCAGAAAGCGTCACTCTGTCCATGATTGCGCGAAGTTCTTCAAAACGAGAACCGATCTCACTGCCCTTTCCCGCCATGGTTTCAAGCAGCACGGTCGTATGCATTTCCGGCTTCAGAATTTCGTTCAGCATCGCTGCAATCATTTCGATGCCAGCCTCAATTCCCTGTCCCACATGGCTACCCGGATGAAAATTATACAGGTTCCCCGGCGTATACTCCATCCGCGCAAGATCGTCTGCCATCGTATCTCTGGTAAATTCCCGGACGCTTTCCTTCGACGCGCAGGGATTGAGCGTGTACGGCGCATGTGCCAGAATCTGCGCAAACTTTTTTTCCTCCGCCTCCGTGCGGAACGCTGCGGCATCCTCCGGATCAATCGGCTTTGCCTGACCGCCTCTCGGGTTGCGCGTAAAAAACTGAAACGTATTACCCCCGATGGATTCGGTCTCTTGAAGCATATGCAGATACCCCTTTGCGCTTGAGAGATGGCACCCGATATTCAGCATTCCGTACACGCTCCTTTCTTTTGGTTTACATTACGTAGTTAAATCTGCCGAATGGTGCACAGTCTCCGTCGCGGTAAAATTCCATGACATCGGCCATTTCAACGTTATCGATCCATTTGAATTCAAAATCAGGCTTTTTGTCCTTTTCAAAAGCAATCATCTCTCTCGGGATGCGCAGCGCCATACGATTCCCCTCAACAGAAGTTTCCACGTCGCCCCTATATTCCACGCTGCCGCGGATCATGGAGAAGCATTTCCCGGAAATGATTTTATAATCATAACCTTCCCAGCCGGTTTCCTTTCGCCGGTCGGTATCCAGAAGCAGCGTCATCGCGTTCTTATGTCCGAGTACGATATCCTTCGCGCATTCCACGTAAAAATAAATGAAATCTTTATCATATGCGTATTTTGCCAGGATGAAATCGTTAATGCCGCTGTTGTTTGTGTAGTGCAGCTGTGTTCCGAGCGCAGGGTAATCGCGGTGTGCCGCAGTTCCCTTCTGCGTGTAGTATTCCGGCCGCACATCGTCCCAGTCGCGGAAATTTTTAAGATCGATCGTTTTCTCCGCATTTCTTCTCTCTATATGCCGCAGTCCCTTATACCGGCGGATATTCGCCGTCAGCTGCATATAATACAGATCAAGATATCCGTCGCAGTCCGGCTCGATATCTCTGCTGTGTTCGTAGTCGTATTGATCCACAAAACCGATCTGCGTGCTGTTTTTATCCAGAACCCACGGCTCTCCCGGGAATTTTCCCATCATCCACTCATTCCATCCCGTTACGAATATAAAATCGGGATCCATTGCAATTGCGTTATCCCATTGCTCCTGGACATTGTAGCCGTATTTATAAGAATCCTTCGTCAGCTTTTCGTGTTTAAAGCGTGCCGTATAGCTTCTGCCGTACGTTCCCTTATCGTTGAAATGCGTGCAGATTCTGCCGTCACGCGCATTCTGCGCTACGCCGACGGTACACATTTCGTATCCTCCGTTCGGTTTTTTCACGTAACCGTTCTGCGGCGCGATTTCCAGCCAGCCCCATTGGTCCTCTCTGCGCGGGCCTCCCGCATACATGGGCTGCGGCGGGCGGAATGTGAAGAAGCTGCGAATTTCATTCAAAAGCGCCGTATCAAAGTCTGATTTTCCCTCCTGAGGGATCGCTTCAGGGTAAGCAAGCACCAGCGGCTTTCCCTCCCACAAAAACCAGAGATCCCGATACAGGCCCGGCTTATAAAGATCCTGATATAAAGAACGGAGCATGTGCAGCGTGCTTGGCATCGGACCGAAATTCATAATAAAAGCTACCTGCGGCGTTTTGATTCCATCCAGTCTGGCTTTATGGAATTCTTCCAAAAGCGCCATATATGCGTCCTTCCAGACAAGAGAACCGTTCGTCGTATCGAAAAACAGCGCGTCAACTCCGGCATTTGCAAAATATTGCGCATGCTTGCGCAGAACGTACGGGTCATCGTTTCTGTAAAATCCGTAAAGCGGCTCGTTCCAGTGAACGCTTTCATGTTCTTTCCATGCGGGATGATGAATATCATATTCTGCATCCGGATGTTCCCGAAGAACCTTTGAAAGATTTGTCGGCTCGATTTTGACATTCTGATTTCTCCACGTCCAGTAAAAAAGTCCCACAAAGCGTTTCTTCGGTTCCCCGCATTCCTCTGCTCCCGGGAGCGTTCTGCCGAGGGAATCCGTTGCCGTAATCAGATCGTTGTCCGTTTCGCGGAAGCAGGGCTCCGCCGGCTCATAGGCGCCTGCATTTTCCATGAAGCTGCTTTCCGTAAAGATAAATTCCTCTACATACGGATTTCCGTCCGTTCGGAACGAAACGGTATAGGTGCCCGGCTCGATGGGCGGAATTTCCGCATGCACCGTTTCCAGATCGCGATAACCGGCGGTGCCGGTAAGCGCCGCGACCGCGACAGTCCTTCCGTCTACGCATACGTCGAGCTCATATGCGCCTCCACCGGATCTGTATAAAACATCCAGTCCCCGCACGGCCGTTTCAAACGTGACGTTTTCAAAGACTTTTTCCTCGGATTCCTTCTTTGGATTCCATTGCGCTTTCAAGACTTTTTCCATAATCAGCCTCCATCCGTTTTTTTATATTTATTTTTTCTTTCCAAAAAAAGATTTTCGTTCCTGTGTTTCTCCCTCGGTCTTCTGAAGTGTGCCGCCCGTTGCGGCGTCGAACTCACGGAGCAGTTCTTTTTGTTTCTCGGTGAGATGCTTTGGAATTTCTACCGTAAGATGGACATACTGATCTCCTCTTCCGGAGGATTGGAGCTTTGGCACGCCTTTCCCCCGCATTCTGAGAGAAACGCCGCTCTGTGTCCCTTCCGGAATGTTCAGTTCCACGAGACCGTCGATCGTTTCGATTTTGATCGTATCTCCCAGTGCCGCCTGCGCAACGGAAATCACCTTTTCTACATGAATATCGTATCCGTCCCGCTCCAGGATTTTATGCGGTCTGATTCTGACGGATACGAGCAGATTGCCCGGCGCTCCGCCTTTTGAACCCGGCTCGCCCATGCCTGATATGGAAATGGCCTGGCCGTTGTCAATCCCGGCAGGAATCTTGACATGTACCTTTACAGCCTTCCGGACGAAGCCCTTTCCTCTGCAGACCTGGCACGGATCGTCCACGGCTTTTCCTGTACCGCCGCATTTATCGCATGTCTTGACATTCATGAACTGTCCGAAGGGCGTGTTTTGTTTGACCTGTACCTGGCCCGTGCCGCCGCAAACCGAGCAGCGCTTTGTTTCCTTGGATTTGGATCCGGTCCCCTCGCACGCGTCACACGGCACGCTTTTATTGATCGTAATGTCTTTCTCTGTACCAAATACCGCTTCTTCAAAAGAAATCTCTAATGAGGCGCGGAGATCCGCCCCCCTCTGCGGCGTCCTGCCGCCGCGATTGCCGCCGAAGCCGCCAAAGCCGCCTCCAAAGATGGAATCAAAGATATCGTTGACATCGAAGCCGAACCCGCCGAAGCCGCTGCCGGCTCCCCCGCCGTAACCGCTTGCGCCATCGAATGCCGCATGACCGAACTGATCATATTTCGCACGGGTTTCCGGATTGCTCAAAATCTGGTATGCCTCTCCGGCCTCTTTAAATCTGGCTTCCGCTTCGGGATTATTGGGGTTTAAATCAGGATGATATTTTTTGGCAAGCCGTCTGTATGCTTTTTTGATTTCGTCGTCCGTTGCCGTCTTGGAAACGCCGAGGATCTCGTAATAATCTCTTTTCTCTGCCATATCGCTGATTTCCTCTTTTCATTGAAATATGAAGCCCCATATTCAGAGGCTTCATACTATCAGATTTTATTGATTTTTACAATACCTTATTTCTTGCTGTCGTCATCATCCACTACGGTATAATCCGCATCGACGACCGTGTCGTCTCTGCCCTGAGGGCCGCCCTGCTGTCCCGGATCCGTTCCTGCCGCGCCCGGATTCTGCTTATAAATTTTCTCGGACACCTTATAGAAGGCCTGCTGCAGTTCTTCCGTGGTACGCTTCATGTCGTCGGTGTTATTCGCCGTAATGGCATCTTTTACTTTTTGAATTGCCGCCTCTATCTCAGACTTATCGGCTGCTTCCAGCTTGTCGCCCAGATCCTTGACCATTTTCTCGGCCTGGTACACAGCGGAATCCGCCATATTTTTCGTGTCGACGGCTTCTTTTGCTTTTTTATCCTGCGCCGCAAACTCCTCGGCATCCTTGACCGCTTTCTTGATATCTTCCTCTGTAAGGTTCGAGGATGCGGTGATCGTAATCTTCTGTTCCGCTCCCGTTCCGAGATCCTTTGCGGATACGTTTACGATTCCGTTTGCGTCGATGTCAAACGTGACTTCAATCTGCGGAACGCCTCTGGGAGCCGGCATAATGCCGGAAAGCTGGAATCTGCCCAGCGTTTTGTTATATGCCGCCATTTCACGCTCACCCTGCAGGACGTGTACATCAACGCTCGTCTGATTATCCGCGGCCGTAGAGAATACCTGGCTCTTCTTCGTAGGAATCGTCGTGTTCCGCTCGATCAGCTTTGTAAATACTCCGCCCATCGTTTCGATTCCGAGAGAAAGCGGCGTTACATCAAGAAGCAGCAGATCTTTGACGTCGCCGGTCAGCACGCCCGCCTGAATTGCAGCGCCGATTGCAACGCACTCGTCCGGATTGATCCCCTTGAACGGCTCCTTTCCGAGATAGCGCTTCACAGCCTCCTGCACCGCAGGAATCCTCGTCGATCCGCCGACCAGAAGAACTTTATCAATTTTTTCCGGGGTAAGACCGGCATCCTTCATCGCCTGCTTCGTCGGTCCCATGGTCTTTTCAACAAGGTCCGCCGTCAGCTCGTCAAATTTCGCCCGCGTCAGATTGATATCCATGTTTTTCGGCCCGTTCGCATCCGCCGTAATATACGGAAGCATAATATTCGTCGATGTTACGCCGGAAAGCTCCTTTTTCGCTTTTTCAGCCGCCTCACGGAGCCTCTGCATCGCCATTTTATCCGTAGAAAGATCGATTCCGTTTTCTTTTTTGAACTCCGCTACGAGATAGTCGATGATTTTCTGGTCAAAATCATCACCGCCAAGCCGCGTATTTCCGTTTGTTGCAAGAACCTCAAAGACGCCGTCTCCGATTTCCAAAATCGAAACATCAAACGTACCGCCGCCCAGATCGTATACCATGATCTTCTGATCACGCTCTTTATCCAGCCCATAAGCCAGTGCGGCAGCCGTAGGCTCGTTTACGATTCTCAGAACCTCCAGGCCCGCGATTCTGCCCGCATCCTTTGTCGCCTGTCTCTGTGAATCACTGAAATATGCCGGTACTGTAATGACGGCCTGCGATACGGTCGTTCCCAGATAGCTTTCCGCATCAGCCTTCAGTTTTTGGAGAATCATGGCCGAAATCTCCGGCGGCGTGTATGTTTTGCCGTCAATCGTGATTTTTCTGTCCGTTCCCATATCACGTTTAATGGATATGATTGTTCTGTCCGGATTTGTAACCGCCTGTCTTTTGGCCAGCTCGCCGACAAGGCGTTCGCTTGCTTTATTGGAAGTCGCCCTTGTAAAAGCCACGACAGACGGCGTCGTTCTTGCGCCCTCCGCATTGGCGATTACGACGGGCTCACCGCCCTCCATAACGGCTACGCATGAGTTTGTAGTTCCCAAATCGATTCCTATTACCTTTGACATCATTTATTCCTCCTCTAATTCCTTTTTCCTATTTATATTATTTAATTGGCAACCTTAACCATACTGTGCCGTATGACTCTGTCGCCTAATTTATAGCCTTTCATAAATACTTCTACCACTTCATTTTCGCCTGCCTCTTCGCTGTCTATGTGCATAACGGCGTTGTGCATTTCCGGATTAAACGGCTCGTGCAGCGCTTTGATCTCTTCGATACCGGAAGAAGTCATCAAATCGGAAAGCTTTTTATAAATCAGAGCCACGCCGTCCTTATAATTCTGGCACTCGGGAAGAATTTCCGCCTGCATTGCACGCTCAAAGTCGTCTAAAATCCCAAGAACGTTTTTCCATACATCAGCTTTGGCGTCATCATACCGCGCATCGATTTCTCTTGCCGTACGTTTTCTGTAATTGTCGTATTCCGCCGCAAGACGCGTATATTTATCCTTCCATTCTTCCGTTTCTTTCTTCAGGGCCTCATTCTGCTGCTGCAGCTTTCCAAGCTCTGCGTTCTGTTTTTTCTTTCCAAGAAAGCTTTTTTCTTTCTCTTTTTTTTCAGAATTTTCGCTTTCCTGAGGTTTTTCAGTTTGTCCTGCCTGCTCCGGCACAGTCTGCTCCGGCGTGGATTCAGCCGGATTTTCGATGTTCTCTGTACTTTCCGTTTCCGGATCTTTTTCCTTTTGCAGTTCTTCGTCCATGTCATACCTCCCAATTATTCAGACAGCAGCCTCTTTCTGACATATTCCAGCGCTGATATCACCTTTCCGTAATCCATTCTCGTCGGGCCGATCACTCCGATCGTTCCCAGATTGATCCCGTCCACGCTGTAGGTTGCGGTAATGACGGAGCAGTCGCTGACCTCTAAGAGTTCATTTTCGGTTCCGATTCGAATGACAATTCCCTTTGCGTCCACATCTTCGCAGCTGTGCAGCAATTTTGCGAGCTCTTCTTCCTTGTTCAGCAGCTCCAGCAGTGTTTTCGCCTTGGAAAGATTATTGAATTCCGGATGCTCCAGCAGATTGGCAGCGCCTTCCGTATATATTTCTGCGGAATCACACTGTTTTATACATTCGAGAATTCCTTCTACGATCGGAAGAACCCGTTCGCGGTCGATTCCGGAAAGCGCTATAATATCGTTGATAATCTCTGCTGTAATTTCATCCGCTTTGTTTCCTGTCAGAAGATTCGCGCAAATCACATTCAGTCGGGAAAGCTCCTCAGGCAAAAGCGGCTGGCCCAGCTTTACGATCTGATTCTTGATGATATCGTTGTCGAGCACCACAACCACCAGCAGCTTGTGAATATCTAACGAAAGGATCTGAAGCGCCTTGATCGCGTGCTTCTTTACGCTTCCCGCCATGCCGATGGCGGTGTAATGGGTAATGCGGGATACAATTTCAGATGCGGCGCGTACCATCTGATTCAGCTCGTGAATCCGGCGCTGCATAAAATCCCTGATGGCTTCCAGATCTTCCTGCGTAGGCTTCAGAACCGGCTCATTCGGATCCATCAGCTTATCGACATATAGACGATACCCCTTATCAGACGGAATCCTTCCCGCTGACGTGTGCGGCTGTGACAAATACCCCATTTCTTCCAGATCTGCCATTTCGTTGCGGATCGTGGCAGAGCTGAGGCCCATATCATATTTCCTGGCGATCGTTCTGGAGCCCACGGGCTCCACGCTTGCGATATAATCATCAATAATCGCTTTCAATATTGACATTTTGCGAGCATCCAGCTCTTCATATCTCATAGCTACCATCCTTTTGGTTGTTAGCACTCTATGACGTCGAGTGCTAACAACTGTTTGTAATATAATACAGTTTTATTTGGTTGTCAATAGTATTTTTAACATTTTTAAACGGCGAACAGACAAAAAAAGGACCACAGGCGAGAACAGTGATGAACAATAGCCTGTGGTCTACATTGAGGGAGAGAGCAATCAGCATCAATGTGATGCTCTAGGATTACTATACGATTAGTTTGTGTTGATTTTGTGTCTTTTGACGAGATATATTTTTAACATGGTAAAATATCTTATTTTATTTCAATTATTCCAAAATATTTCGCTACGTGAAAATCGGGTTTCGTAATAATGTTCGAGTCGATCGGATGCCATACCGCATAATGGGGAAATTCCGTGCAATCGCCGCATTTGTAAAAATTCCCCGTAATATACTCCTGACGCTTTTCATTAAATTCCGGCACCCTGCTCCTGATAAAATCATACGAAATGGTAAACCGGACACTCCAGCTTCCCCTGCTCTGGTCAATGTGCGCGTCTGTAGGAATCCTCCCGGTGTATTCCTCCGGTGCGATTGGGGCGGACATTCTGCGCGTCCCATCAGGAGAAAAGCCCACATACAGCATTCCAAGCGCATTCGTTTCAAAATTATAATATCCGGGATTACGCTCCGGGCACGGACAAAAGAAAAATTCCATGCAGGAATCGCGGTAGACCTCGCCTCCCGGAAAAGTCACGCTGCATCTGGGATTTTTTTCCTTTGCCGACAGACATACGAAAATCCCGTCTTCCAGGAATTCCAGCTCTGCCTGACTTTCCGGATATACCTCCGGGCGGCCCCACGGAAAAATGTCGATCGGATAAATCCGCTTCATAGCGGCGCTTCCTCCTGCTCCAGACATTCCAGGTACTCTGTTCCTCTGTCCAGCGCGACCTTTCCCGTTCTGGCCACCTCCAGAATCCCGTAATCCCGGATCATTTCCATAAGCGCCGACGTTTTTTGTTCTTCTCCCGTCATTTCGATCGTTACCGTTTCCGGGGAAAGATCGATAATCCTTCCTCGAAAAATCTCGGCAATCTGAATGATTTCGCTGCGTACCGACGCATCAGCTCTTACCTTGATCAGCACCAGCTCTCTGGTCACATTGTTTTCCTCGTTTAAAACCTTGACCTTATGTACGCAGATCAGCTTTTCCAGCTGATGAATGATCTGGTCCAGAATCCGGTCGTCACATTCCACGATAACAGTAATCCGGGAAATATCACTCCGATCTGCGGTGCCCACGGCAAGACTGTCAATATTATATCCCCTGCGGCTGAAGAGATTTGTAACTCTGGCAAGTACACCTGCTTTATTGTCCACCAAAACGGAAATCGTTTTCAGCATCCATATTCCTCCTTATATCCATGTCAAGCAGCGCCGGAATCCGGCGTTCTTTTATCTCAGCTGTAAATTTAACAAATTCTTCCGCAGTTCTGACATGGCGGCCTTTGATGTGGAAGGCTCTGGCTAGGGCTGCATAATTGGGCGCACGCTTCAGCACGGTTTCACTGTATCGCCTGCGGTACAGCTTTTTCTGCAGCTCATGCACCATGCCAAGGCAGCCGTTGTTGACAACAATCGTTAAAATAGGCAGTTTCTCCCGGGCGACGGTGGCAAGCTCACTGCAATTCATTTGAAAGCTCCCGTCTCCCGTGATCAGAATCACAGGCTTGTCCGGATGCGCCGTCTGAACTCCGATTGCCGCTCCGAGTCCGAAGCCCATCGTCCCCAGTCCGCCGCTGGTGATAAAATGTCCGCTTTTTTCAAAGGGATACCGGCGTGCCGCCCACATCTGATGCAGGCCTACGTCCGTCACGATATAGGCCTCGTCCCCAAACAGCTCATGCAGCGTCTTCAGGTAAAAGTCCTCCGGCTCCGGGGCCGCGGCAGAATACCAGCCGCCATGCGGAGCCGCCTTTTCCCAGATCCGTTCTGTTACGGCCCGTGCGTCTCCGACGATATAGCAGTCCGGTTCCAGAACCTTGCCGATTTCCGCACGGTCCGCATCGATATGAATCATTCTGCAGCGGGAATGGTCCACCTTTGTCTCCGGCGCAAGGCGGTTGCTGAACCGCGTTCCGACAGCGATTATCAGATCGCAGCTGCGCAGCGCGTCATTTGCGGAAGCAGTCCCGTATACTCCAGAATTTCCAAGATAAAGCGGCTCGGAATACGGAATCTCTCCGGCGGCCATCAGAGAGCAGCAGATCGGCGCCTGAATTTTCTTTGCCAATTCTAAAAGGATCCCGGCGGCGCCTGCGCTCCGAATCCCCCCGCCTGCAAGAATGAGCGGGCGCTTCGAAGCGTCTATCAGCGAGACGGCCTCCTCCAGGCGAGCCGGATCGATCTCCGGAGCTTGCTTTAAACGAACAGACCAATCATATCCCAAACCAGATCCGTCCGGCATTTCCATTTCCATAATATCGCGCGGGATATCGACCAGGACAGGACCTTTTCTGCCCGTATTTGCAATCCGGAAGGCCGCCCGCAGACAGGGCGCCAGCTCCTCCGGCGTTTTTACCATAAAATTGTGCTTCGTAACGGACAGCGTAATCCCCGTGATATCAACCTCCTGGAAGCTGTCCGTGCCAATCAGCGGAAGCGGGACATTTCCCGTTACAAATACGATCGGAACAGAGTCCATATACGCATTTGCAATCCCTGTAACAAGATTTGTCGCTCCCGGACCGGAGGTTGCGATGCAGACGCCCGTCTTGCCGGATACCCGCGCATAACCGTCTGCGGCATGCGCCGCACCCTGTTCGTGGGCCGTACGGACGTGGCGGATGCGTCTGCGTTCTTGATAAAGGGCGTCATAAATTGATAAGACGGTTCCGCCCGGATATCCGAATACAATGTCCGTTCCCTGTTCCTCCAGCAATTTAACGAATAAAGCTGCTCCATTCATATGACTCGGACTCCTTCAATACCTCTCCCAGCTTTTCTCCGATAATGCGGATCGTAAACCGGTCTCCTTCCGCCAGCGTGTCGGTAAAATCATTCAGAATCAGCGTATTTTCATCCACCGGCTCCAATTTATAAACCGTTTTGTTATTTATGCAAAGATAGGTGTCCTGACTGAAGCCGCTGCCTTTGATTACGTAAGAATTTTCGGAATCCTCGGAGCGCTCAATCTCCGTTACAGTGAGCGGGACAATTCCGATCTCATACTGCTCGTTGCTGAAATCCACAGCATCCTTCTCATCATACAGCTTATAATACTGAATGGATGAAAAATCCTGCTCATATTGCTCCAGATCACGATATGCCGTGTGGAAGCGGTTCATGTAAGAGCCGTCGATGTTCAGCTCGTCTCTGCACAGGAATGTGGAAAGCTGGAACAGCTTGAGATCCGGCGTGTATTTCTGCGCGTCACTGCCCTTATGATTTTCAGCCTTCATGATTCCCATATTGTTCCAGGTAAAATACGGCGTGGAATACTTCTGCTCATTGGAAATTTCTTCTCTGCTCTCTCCAAACAGCGAAGGCAGATGATCCCCGTAAAACAGGACATAGGTTGCTTCCTCTCTGGCAGAAAGCATTGCAATCAGATTTTTAATCATTTCGTCCACCTGCTGGAGCTGCTGGATATAGTACGCCATAGCTCCCTCTGTGTCCTTATTTTCAATTCCGCCGATCTGCATGGGATAGTCTGCCTCGTCAAGCGGCGTGTAGTTTCCGTGCATCTGCACCGTTACGCCGAACACGAAATTCTTTCCATCGCCGTTGTGGTCGAGCGCCTGCTCGATATGATTCACAAAAACGGAATCATTTCCCCAAATTCTTGAAGGATCCTTAATGATATCCGCCATGCATTCGTACGGAACGTAATAGTCAAAGCCGAGCTGCTGATAAACCTCGTGCCTCTGGAAGAACTCACCCTGATAATTATGAATTGCTGTGGTTTCAAACCCCGTACTCTTAAAATAACGCGCCAGGCTGTCCACAGGGTTCTCATACAGATATTGTACATAAGGATTGTAGCCGAGCGGCAGATTCTCAATGCTGAGTCCCGTCAGAAATTCAAATTCACTTTTCACCGTCAGTCCGCCGAAAACAGGCACTTCCACATAGCCGGAGCTGTAATCGTTCATAAGAGAACGGATAAAGGGCATCGGATCCTCTTCCAGGATAATTCCCGGAAAGTCGTACGGATCTCCAAAAGATTCCAGTTGGATTACAATCACATTCTGTACGTTCGACTCATCCCCGTACGGGACTAAATTTTCCGCGATGGTCTGGTCAATTGTCTCGATGACGTTCGGCGTATATCCATCCGGCTCAACGACAAAGGAATCCAGTGAGTAAAACAGGAAACCAAATACAAAGCCCTTTGTGTCGTATTCGTTTTTCGCCGTTTTGCTTTCCGAGTACATCATGCTCAGCTGGCTGATGCAGTACAGGCTGCAGAAGGAGATCACAAAAAACAGCGCTGCAGAGAAAAATTTCACAAATGAGAAAGCTCGTTTTCGCTCCTTCAGCGCCAGAAAAACAATGCCCGCAAGGACCAGCACAATCAAGATGCAGGCTCCGATGATAAAAAACCAGCTGTAATATGCGAAAAATGCGCGCACGCCTTCCTTCAGCGAAAACACATCCAGAAACAGAACCGGCTCGAAGGTATTTTTGCTCTTACAATAGCTGATCACCGCAAGGATCGTCCAAAGCGCAGAATAGCAGCAAAGCGCAACCTTCGGCCTGCGCGCCCAGAATACGAATGCCCCAAGGGCTGCAAAGCAGAGCAGATTGCACGCAAAAATATCGGGCGACAGCAGGAAGGATGCGAAGGGCTTCGTCAGACTTTTCATCTGCGCCATCTGCAAGCCCATTACCGCCAGAACCGTAAACAGGAACAGCACCGTCAGCCGATTGAACAGCGATTTGTATTTTACCGACTCATTCGGCGTTTCTGCCAGATATACGAATATGGCGGCAAGCAGAAGCAGCGCAAAAACGCCCGCTCCATATTTCGTCCGGTCAAACGCAATACTATGCCAGAGCAGCCACAGGGCCGTCATCATCAGAAAAGCTGATTTGCGCTTTCTTAAATTTAAAATCGGGCAGGTAAACAAAAACAGCGTGAACATTCTCGGAATAATCAGCGCAAAAACAGTCGGAAATTCCTTAAATTTCAAATCAGAATCCGCGTTCAGCAGCAAAAGAGAAAACAGAGCAAACAGGAAATAGACCAGAAGCCATTTTCCAAAGCTTTTGACACTGTTCTGCCGAAAATCCGTCATTTCCCTTCCGGCCGCTTCCCAGCAGGCCTTGATTCGAGTTTTAAAAGGAAGCTTTTCTGCTCCGTCCTTGCCTGCTTCCTGATCCGGAGCCGTTTTACCCCTCGATTTTCTCAACATTTGAATAATCTCCGCCCTTTTCGTCCACCGTAATGCTTTCGATCACAATGTCTTCCAACGGTTTATCATTTGCGTCCGTCTGCACCTTTTCGATTGCATAAACGACCTCCATTCCGGACGTCACTTTTCCGAACGCGGCATGTTGGCCGTCAAGCCCGGGTGTTTCCTCCGTACAGATAAAAAATTGGGAGCCCGCAGAATCGTATGACTGCGATCTTGCCATGGAAATGACGCCGGCCTCATGCTTCAGATTATTTTCAAAGCCGTTGTCGGAAAACTCCCCTTTAATGGAATACCCCGGTCCGCCATATCCGTTTCCCAGGGGATCGCCGCCCTGAAGCACAAAGCCGGGAACGATCCGATGAAACGTAAGGCCGTTATAGAAGCCGTCCTTTGCCAGCGATATAAAATTCGCAACGGTATTCGGCGCAACATCCTGATAAAGCTCCAATTCGATGTCGCCGTAGTCCCGAACCCTGATGACCGCCGTTGGATGCGGCTTGTCCTGATTCGGATTTTCCGAGCAGCCGCCGCAGACGGCGCATACCGTAAGACCCGTCAGGAGCGCAGATGTAATTTTAAGGCAAATTTTCAAATGTCTGTTCATCGGTAAACCTCCCGCTTTCAGTTGTAAAAGTTGATCAGGCTGCCCGCCAGGATGATTCTGCGCTCGTTCTCCGACAAATCCGTAAGATGAAGCACAATTTCTTCTTCCGTACCGCTGCTTCGGTACAGACTGGCTTTAATATCCGATTCTGCATGCTCTACCGCAGCTCGGATTCCCTTTATAAAGATCCGGTCGCCGGTTTTGAGAGATAAGCCTGCAAAATCGTCTACGGTAAACGGCAGCATTCCCCAATTGATCAGGTTGCTGCGATACCGCTTCGTCGCATAAGCGGAAGCGATATTTGCCCAGCCGCCCAAAACCTTTTGACAGGACGCGGCCTGTTCCCTTGCAGAACCATCTCCCGGCTTCACAGCCGCCACGACGCTTCCGATCCCGGTCGTATGCGCCAGAAGCACGGGATCGCCGATACCCGTATAAACTTTTTCAAGCTCCTCTGCGGCTCCGGCATCACCGCCCAGATAACGCAGTCTCGCGCGCTCGGCCGCGCCGATGCTTTTTGCGCGGCTTACATATTCCGGATCCTTTCTGGAAAGAGTAAACTCTGCAAGACGCAGCGGATTGGAGCGATAAGAAGACGTTTCTCCGCTCGGAATCAGCTCGTCCGTCGTCGTTACCGGATCGTATATGACGCAGGCCGCTTCCAGCAGGAGGTTTTCCGGCAGCGGCTGCATGGCCGGCCAGTCCGCAATGTTCGGGCCGTACTTGAGAGGAGCCTCCTCCTGCGCTTTTCCAAAGCCGAAATACAGTCTGTTCTCGTATACGGTTTTATCAAAATGATACGGAATTTCCCGCTCCGTCAGTCCGGCCGCTTCCGCAATTTCGTCTGCGGGCGTCAGAATGCCGCCGTTTGCCGCCGTTGCCGCAATGGAACGCGCATCCATGAGCGCCACCCAGGAAATCTGACCGTCAGACGGCTTCGAGCCCTCGCGGTTCGGGAAATTTCTCGTCGTATGACGGATGCTGAAGCCGTTGTTTGCCGGAACGTCACCCGCGCCGAAGCAGGGGCCGCAGAATGCCGTACGGATCGTGGCACCTGCATTCATAAGCTCCGGAATCACGCCGTTTCTGGTCAGTTCAAGGAAAACCGGCTGACTTGCAGGATAGACGCTGAGGCTGAAATCTCCCGTTCCGATGGATTTTCCACGCAGAATCTCTCCGCTCCTGCAGATATTTTCAAACGTACCTCCGGAGCAGCCGGCGATCACGCCCTGATCGACATGAAGCTTTCCATCATAATATTTTTCCGTAAGCCGGTATTCTTTTACCTTTTCGCCGTACTGCTCTCTGCCGGACGCCTCAACCTCTTTCAGAATATCAGGCGCGTTTTCGATCAGCTCGCGCACCGGATAGGCGTTGCTCGGATGAAACGGCATTGCGATCATCGATGGAATCGTGGAAAGATCCACAAGCAGCGCGCTGCTGTAGTAAGCGTTCTCTCCGGGCTTCAGCGGCTTATAGTCTGCGCCTCTGCCATGAATTTCCAGATATGCCTTTACCTTTTCATCCGTCTCCCATATCGAGCTCCAGCATGTCGTCTCCGTCGTCATCACGTCGATGCCGTTCCGGTATTCTACGGAAAGAGAAGAAACGCCGGGCCCAACGAACTCCATCACCTTGTTCTTCACAAAGCCGTCTGCAAAAACGGACCGAATGATTGCAAGCGCGATATCCTGCGGTCCGACGCCCGGGCGCGGCGCCCCCGTCAAATAAATACATACAACCTCCGGCTGATTAACCTCATACGGCCTGCACAGCAGCTGCTTGACAAGCTCCGGGCCGCCCTCTCCCACGGCCATCGTGCCAAGCGCTCCATATCGCGTATGGCTGTCAGAACCGATAATCATTTTCCCGCAGCCCGCCATCATCTCTCTCATATACTGGTGGATCACCGCCTGGTGCGCAGGCACGTAGATCCCCCCATATTTCACGGCTGCGGAATGACCGAACACATGGTCGTCCTCATTAATAGTTCCTCCTACCGCGCACAGTGAATTGTGACAGTTCGTAAGCACGTACGGCACAGGAAAACGCTTCAGGCCGCTTGCACGCGCCGTCTGAATGATGCCGACATATGTAATATCATGAGAAGCCAGCGCATCAAATTTCAGCTTCAGCTTTTCGTCGTCTGGAGATCCCTCCGCAATATGAGCCTTCAAAATCGAATAAGAAATCGTGCGCTTATAAGCATTCTGCTTCTGTTCTTTTGTAAAATTCCGATAAACGCCTTCCTCTTCCGGAAGCAGTCTTCCGTCTGCATAGTAAACGCCTGTTTTTATTTTTTTGATCGTCATTTTTCAATCACCCTTCCATCGCTTTTATCTTTTTGTACAGCAAAGAAACATTCAGCAGGATCATCAGCAAAATCAGAACGGGGATTCCCGCAAGCGACGCCGTCTCGGAAAGAATCCCGCCCAGATAGAGAAAAAACGGAATCAAGTAAATCAAGACAAATACTATGGATATCAGCATCCCTGCCATTCCGTTAAAATTCTGCTTCACCGCTTCCGCCTCTCTGTCCCAGATCAGCTTCGGATGCGACAGATCGATTAGTATCCCGCTGCACGCAAACGGTACGGAGCCTGCCAGAATGATAAAGAACCCGTATATCATATACAAAAAATTCATTTTAATCAATATTCCAAATAAAATAATGAATACCCCGCCGCTCAGAGCATAAAACAGAACGGCCGCCGCAAGTCTGCCCTTGATCTGTGTTTTTAAATCGACTGGTATGATTTGCAGAATCCAGAAGCATTTTCCCTCCCTGGAAATCGATGTGGAGGGCACCATGTTCAGCGCCGTCAGCCCAAGCCCGGCTGTCAGCCCGAGCATCACTAACAGAAACTTACTGTTTTCTGCATATTGACCAAGCTCCGCAAGGACTTCGGCCGCCGTATCCTTCCTTGTAAGCAAAATTGCAGCCAGCGGTGCGAGAACGATATTAATCAGGCAATTGAGCGAGTATACAGGACTTCGTAAAATCGTTTTGATTTCTTTCCGAAAAAACGCGGCGGCCGGAGCCTTCTCTTTATAATTCTGTCCTCTTCCCCTCCGCGCCGCCACAGAAGCGCTCATTCTTTGTAAAATTCTATCGTATACGGCTCCTCCATACAAGGCGGTCAGACAAATCAATACAGCCGCTGCGGCAATGCAAAGAAATACAAAAAGCCAGGCCCGGCCGCCCCTGTAAAGCAGAGCTTCCCGCAGGAAAAATGCGTTTACAAAAATTCTTCCCGCTTTTGAAACAGAGCCGGCGCCCGTTTCTACAAACCGAATTAAAAATTCCTGATTTCCATTTAAAAATACGCATCCGCCGACCAGCACCACTCCGAATATCGTAGCCAGCAGCTCCTTGTGCCGGAAGCCGGAAGCCGCCGCCAGTACCGCAGACATGAGCAAAAAAGCAGCGGCCAGCGGCAGTGCGGGAAAAGCGATCGAACCGATCAGCGCTTTGACAACCGTCATCAGAGAAAATCCCGTTTTCATTTCATAGATCAGCAGGCCCGGCAGAAGAAATCCCAGCGCCGAGGCAAACGCGCTTGCATACAGCGTGATATAATTCGTCAGAAAAATATATTGCTTTTTGATGGGAAGCGGCGTAAGAATTTCCCGGTCTCTGCCGGAGAATAAAATGCTGTACGTGGAAAAGGCCGAAGTAATAAATGTAATTACATTGCACACAAGAAACAGCGTGTCAAGATATCCGGTGCGGCTTCCGGCGGCAGCAAAGGAATCATATAGAATATTCAGCAAAAAGGTATACGGAATTAAAATGCAGGCAGCGACAAAAAGAACCAGCAGGACGCCTCCGGCCGCGGTAATTTTCCCGTACCTTGATGCGCCGAGCGCTTCTTTTATTCCTCTGAACCCAAGTTTATAGCGAAGCTGGAACTTCAGCAGCGTACCGAACTGATGCATGGATGATCACGCTCCCCCGTTTACGATATCCAGGAAGATGTCTTCCAGGGAGGATTCACCATTTTCCGCCTGTGCCCGTAATTCTTCGAGCGTGCCGACGGCCGCGAGCTCTCCGTTTCTGATAATGCCTACGCGGTCGCATAATTTTTCCGCGACCTCCAGTACATGCGTGGAAAAAAACACAGTATTTCCCTTTGCGCAATGGGCGCGCATTTCCTCTTTCAAAACGTGCGCCGCCATCGGGTCCAGTCCAACCATCGGCTCATCCAGAATCCACAGCATCGGCTCGTGAATCAGTGCGCCCGTAATAACCAGCTTCTGCCGCATGCCATGGGAAAAGCTCTTGATCGGATTCCGGACAGCAGCGGCGATTCCAAACGCTTCCGTGTATCGGTCGATTCTCGCCTTTCTTTCCGCAGGGGAAACACGGTAGATATCAGCCAGAAAATTTAAATACTCCATACCGGTCAGTCTCTCATAGACATCCGGGTTGTCCGGTACATAACCGAAAAAGCTTTTGCACTTCACCGGATCCTTCCTCATATCCGTTCCGTTAATCAGAACCGTTCCCTCCGTGGGCTTCAAAATTCCTGTGATCATTTTAATTGTGGTCGTTTTTCCTGCGCCGTTCGGGCCGATGAATCCAAAAATTTCGCCCCTGCCGATCTTCAGATTCAGATCGAGCACGGCAGGGATACTTTTTATATCATATCTTTTTGTCAGATCAATTAATTCCAGCATGTCGGCAGCCTCCATGGTTTGGAGAATATTTCCGAGGAAAAAGTATAGCATATTTTTGCACAGAAAGAAAGTGATCCCGCGCCGCTAAGTAGTATGCGGGCGCGGGATCATTCATAGAGAGAAGAGAGAAAATGGTATTATCTATATGCCCTAAGTGCTTCCGCTTTCACAGAAGTACGTAGTTTTTTCATCGCAACCGTTTCGATCTGGCGGACGCGCTCCCGCGTAATCCCCAAATCTGCGCCGATCTCTTCGAGCGTTTTGGCGGGCATGCCATCCAGTCCGTACCGAGCTTTTACAATATAAGATTCGCGCGCATCCAGCTTTGCCAGCACTTCATTGATCGTTTCACAAAGCATTTTCTGATTTGTTTCTTCATACACCGGATCGGCTGTATCGCCGCCTGGTACAAAATCGATCAGTTCGGAATCCGTGTCGTCACTGACGATAGAATTCAGGGAAATAACGTTCCTGTCAAGGGATTTGAAAATATCATACTCTTTTTTCGTAACCTTGATCCGTTTCGACAGCTCCTCAAAGGTTGGTTCTACTCCCTTTTCTTCTCGAAACGTACGGATAGCACGGGAAAGCGTAACAAATCGCTCGCTCATATGCACCGGAACGCGGATGGAGCTTTCGTTATCAAAAATATGGCGAATGATGCTCTGCTTGATCCACCAGCTCGCATACGTACTGAACGCGTAACCCTTATCCACTTCAAATTTATCTACGGCCCGCATCAGACCGATGTTACCCGCCTGCACCAGATCCATGATCGGCTCGTCGGCGCGGTAAGCCTTTTTGATACTTTTTGCATATTTTACGACAAGGCGGAGGTTATGTTCCACGACAACGTCGTGCGCCGCTTTGTCTCCCGATTCAATTCTTTTAAAAAGCGTTTTCGTTTCTTCCTCCGAGAGAAGGTCATACCGTCCGATTTCTCTCAGATATTGCTTCAGGGAATCCGTATCGCCGGTTTCGGTGAATTCAGCAAATTCTTTTTCCTCCGGAGCTTCGTTATTTGTGTAAGAATATTCGGCTAACATATCAATTCCTCCTTTGTTCGAAGTACAGCACTATTATATTATGTACCCGATTAAAAAATCATATTCATGTCCTAAAGTGTTTCGCAAATAACCATAAAGAATTTCTAAAGTATTATTTTTGCTGGGAAGCCTTATTTTTCCTGATCATGCAAAACGGCCGGGAGCCCGTTTCCGCTCCCGGCCGCAATAATCCCGCAGCGCTTCCGCTTATTCCGTTGTTTTTTGCAGCTCCGGCTTATTCAGCTCGATTTGAGAAACCGAAACCTCATAAGCAATTTTGTCGAGGACGGAACCGTCTGGCTGCTTTTTTTGATAGGCGCGGCTCTGCATCCGGCCAACAACCTTAACGTTTTCCCCAACGGAAAGCTTTCCGCAGAATCTTGCATTGCGCCCCCACGCAATGCATGGAATATAATCGGATTTATTATAGGATCTGTTGACAGCCAATAAAAAGTCGGTAATTTCGCGGTTGAACGGCGTCGTCCTGTAGATCGGAGGCTTGCAGATAAAGCCGTTCAGTTCAACGGTATTGAGATCCGTCTCCCTTTCGGTATCATAAAATATAACGTCTCTTGCGAATACCGTCAGCATCAGCTTTGTAGAGCCATTCTCCTGCGCAGCGTTATAGGAACGGAACTGTCCATCCACTTCAATATACCTGCCCGTTTTGTATTCGGAGCAATCTGCAAGGCGCTCCGAGACAGTGATCGGTATAACATCGTGGCTTTCGCTCAGCCTTCTGACGCGTACGTCAAAGTAATAAAAGCCCTCTCCATAAATCTCATGCCCGAATACGGGTTCCGTAACGATTTTACCGGATACGGTGGCTACATTGCTTTCGCATTTACTGTTTACCACAATATTACACCTCTCAGAATTCCTAAGGATCCGCCGCGCGGCCGGGCCGCGTTTCTTTGCTATCAATTATATTAACGGTACAGATATTTTATAACCGCCGTTTGCTGATTATATTATATTGCAAAAACAAATACAATATTTTATTTTGCACGCCATTGTTTTCCGGTATTATCTATATAAAAATCCGTTTTATAAATCAACGACGAAACCTTTACAAATTTATAATCTTCTTTTTGCAGACGGTCGATGATTTCCGGCAGAATATCTTTCGTATATTGCGTATCGTTATGAAACAGAAGGATGCTCCCTGATTCGGTCCGGCCCAAAACTCGGTTCAGAATGTTTTCCTTTGTCATATCCTTGCGCCAGTCAATGGAATCCACGGACCATTTAATATTATACATGCCCCTGTTCTCTGCAAGCTCCATCACGGTGTCCGTGATATCTCCGGAGGGCGCCCGATAGAGCTCCGGACGAACCCCCAGAACGGCTTCCACCGCGTCATTGCATTTGTCGATCTCCTCTGCCAGCTGCTCCTCCGTGGATTTAGAAGGCAGCTTATGCGAGTATGAATGATTTCCGATTTCGTGCCCTCTCTCATAAATCATTCTGAGCTTTTCCGGATATTGCTCCGCCCAGGTGCCAAGCACAAAAAAGGTCGCTTTCACTTCATAGTGATCCAGTGTGTCCAGAATCTCTTCAATGTCGTCCGCTCCCCAAGCGCAGTTTATTGTCAGCGCGATTTCACGATTTTCATTATCGGTGCAATAAATCGGCAATTTGACAGACGCGGCGCGCGATGCGTTCAGCGCTGCCGAACGCCCTGCGCTGTGCAGCGCAAAAAGCCCCAGGAGCGCGAGAAGTACTGCAAAAACAATCAGTTTGATTTTCCCATGTCTGATATATGCGATTTTCATTTCGATCATTCCCTGCTGCAATCGTTTTTCTTCATTTCATGAATATGTCCGTCCCGTGCAATTTATGTATTACAATAATACTACACATTTGCTACAGCCGTGCCTCAGATTTGACACAGGCAAAATTTATACTGCAGGCATAAAAATCAGAAAGGTGTGTGTCTTATGAATGATTATAAGGAATATCCAGAGAATATGAATACAGCGGAAAATACAACGGAAACCGAAGCGGTCAAACAGACCGGCACTGTGATTCTGCCTCCGGCAGGAGAACAAAAGGCGAAACCCGCCGCATCGAACGGCGACAGCAAAGCCTCCTTCAGAGTTCGTACTGTCGCGGCGCTCTGCATTGTATGCAGTCTGCTCGGAGGGATTGTCTCTACAGGTTCATACGCACTTTATCAGTATTACAATTCTGACAGCGAAGAGCTGGAAACGACTCCGCTGGATCCCTCCGGAAGCAATCCGAACGCTGTCAACACATCGGCTTCTTCCGACGGAAGCAATCAGAACGGCGACGTTACAATCAATGTGGAAAATGTGACCTCTCCCGCAACGGCTGTTGCAGAGAAGGTCAGCCCCTCCATTGTCGGAATCAGGGTTACAACGATCACAAGCTATGGCCCCTACGGCGATTACGAATCTACCGGCGAGGGCTCCGGTATTGTTTACACAAGCGATGGATACATCATAACGAATTACCATGTAATAGAAGACATGCTGACGTCGTCCGGCGAGAGCAACCCGAATTCCACACTGATCGTCTATCTGAATCAGGATACCTCCAAAGAATATGAGGGAACCGTAATCGGATATGATCAGAGTTCTGATCTTGCCGTTATCAAAATCGACGCCGACGGATTGACGCCCATCGAGATCGGCGATTCGGATTCCATCAGCGTAGGCGATATTGCAATCGCGATCGGGAATCCCGGCGGCCTGGATTTTATGGGTTCTACAAGCCAGGGCATTATCAGCGGTCTCAACCGTACGATTCAGACGGAAGGCTCCTACGAAAATCTGAAGCTGATTCAGACAGATGCCGCTATTAATCCAGGAAACTCCGGCGGCGCGCTGTGCGACATAAACGGCAGGCTGATTGGCGTCAACAGCGTCAAGCTTGTGGAAACAGGATATGAAGGCATGGGCTTTGCCATCCCGGTTAACGACGCCGTGGAAATCTGCAACGCCATTATTCAGAACGGTTCCTCCGGCAGCGTATATCTCGGTCTGGAATTTAATGAAAACTTTACGGCAGACGCCCTGCAAAGAATGGGATATCCTGCCGGCATCGTCGTCAGCAGCGTAGCAGAGGACAGCCCTGCTGAAGCAGCAGGATTCGAAACGGACGATATCCTGACAAGCTTCAACGGTACCGAAATCACCTCGACGGCCGATCTGATCGAGGCGAAAAAGAGCTGCAATTCCGGAGACAGCGTCTCCGCTCAGGTATACCGTTTGACACTTCAAAGAGACGGCTTCATGCAAAAATGGGTAGGCAGCTACGTCGAGCTTACCGTTACATTCGAATAGTCCGCACAGCGGATAAAACTCCCCTCAGCGCCGCGGAGCCTTGTCGCCGCGGCGCTATTTAATCGATTTTTCAAGAACAGTAAATTTCCATTGCGGGAACGGAATCAGGATGGTATACTTTAAAATATGGAACCTATTCCGTTACGATCAATTAAGGAGCGATCATATTGAATAAAACAGTTCTCGTTTGGATTACCAATCCCGCCGCCTGCGACAATATTGTCAAAGCGGGCAAACGGATTGCAGATGAGCTTTGCGCGGAGCTTATGATAGTAAGTATTCAAAAAACGATCCGGGACGACTGGGACGCAACGGTAAGCGATCTGGAAGCTTTAAACAACGCTTCCCGCAGTGTAAATGCCGAGCTCACGGTCATATATTCCGATAATACGCTGGAATCGGCGGTAAAGACGGTAAGCGAGGTTCAGCCGACGGCAATGGTAACCGGTCTTCCCGGAGACAGAAACAAGAATCTTTTTCTGGAACAGCTCAGAAGCTTCGACCAGGAAATTCCAATCTATACGGTGGATGCACGCGGGAACGCGCTGAAGCTGCCATAAATTTACATACGGAGAAAAATATGGAACACAAAACGGTAATCATCGCTTTTGAAGGAATCGACGGCAGCGGGAAAAGCATTCAATTTAAACTGCTCAGGGAAAGCATGGCTCGGCGCGGGAAATCCGTCGGGATTCTGGATTTTCCGAATTATGACTCTTTTTTCGGAAAAGAAATCGGGCGCCTTTTGTCGGGCAAAGAAGCCGTAACGGCTTCCGAGCTGGATCCGCGTTCCATGTCGTTATGGTATGCAGCAGATCGATGGAATGCGCTTCGCGATTTTAAAGCGGCACGGTACGATCTCGTTCTGATGAACCGCTCGACAATGGCAAACGCGGCCTATCAGGGGACGCGCTGCGGCGATCCCGCTGAGCTGGCAAAATGGATTTACGAGCTGGAATTTCAAGTGTTTGGGATTCCCGAGCCGGATCTTTGCTTCATATTTGACATTCCGGTATCGCTTTCTCGAAAAAACGTCGCAAAAAAAGGCTTCCGCGGCTATGTGGGAGCAGATGCCGACGTATACGAAAAGGATGCCGCGTTTTTGGAGCGCGTCAGAACGGGATACCAAATCTGCGCCGGACTCTTCCCCGGAAGCGTTCTTCTGAATTGTGCGGCTTCGGAAAGCGAGATGCGTCCGCCGGAAGAAATCGCAGCAGAGGTTCTGCAAATCGTAAAAAGCCGTTTTCCTTATTTATATTAAACAGATTAGCATGCGGAGCTCGTAATCTCCCGCATTTTTTCTATATTCTGTTCCATTTCCAAAGCCAGCTTGATTTGTGTGCGGGCCCTGTCCAGATTCTGACCGGGGCGGTGAATTGTGAAATATACGTCTCCGTTTAAATGATCCCCCAGGAACCGCATTCCGCATTCCAGCGTCATCAGAACTGCGGATTCGGGAAGCAGCGCAAGCTCCGCAGGCATGAGCTTTTCTTTCATTTCACTTAAATAGCCGTTTGTATATTCTCTGTAGAGATCCAGATTGAACCGAACCTTTTCAAGATCGCGCTCATCCTCCGCCGCTGTATTCGTTCCAAATCGGATGCTGTCTCCAAAGTCATACAGTGCGGAGCCGGGCATCACCGTATCCATATCGATAAGGCAGACAACCTCATCGGTTTTCCTGTCAATCAATACATTATTGAGCTTTGTGTCGTTATGAGTGACGCGGACCGGGATGCTTCCGTCCTCCAGCCGCTTCGTTATAATGTCATAAAAATCCTGTCTTTTCTCAAAAAATGCGATTTCTTCCGCCACGGCGCCGCGCCTGCCTGCTTTGTCCTCCTGTACGGCGCGCTGAAAATCACGATACCGGCTCGGCGTATTGTGAAAGTTTTCGATTGTTTCTACGAGCTGCTCAGACGGATAGCAGTCAAGCATTTTCTGAAAAATCCCAAGCGCTACGCCCGCATTGTAAAAGTCCTCCGGTTTCTCCACTCTGTCG
The DNA here is from genome assembly GCA_900543695.1 of uncultured Clostridium sp. Lineage (GTDB taxonomy): Bacteria > Bacillota > Clostridia > UBA1212 > UBA1255 > Egerieisoma. The sequence goes on from UQSG01000006.1 coordinate 79,908, forward strand.
TACGCAACGCATCCGTCGATAAAATTGTACGCACGCCAGTATTCGCCCGCATCATCGATATAAAGCAGGCCGCCGCTTGTCGTTTTGATTATATGCAGCGTACTGCGCTCCGGATCCTTTCCCTCTTTTGCTGCAATGCTGCGGATATATTTCGTCACCTTGTCAATATTTTCCATCAATTCCACAGGCTTCGTGAAAATAGCCGTGTTGATTTTCTGTAAAATGTATTTCTTAAGGGATCCGTCCGCCTGCTGATAGGTAAGCTGATAAGTGCCGTTGATATGTCCCGATGTATTTTCCTCATACTCCCGGAATTCACCCTCAAATCGAAAATTCCGGAATAATGCCTCATCTAGTTTCTGCATCCTGCTGGTTCTCCTTTATTCTATCGGTTATCGGTATGAATACTTAGCCGCCAAAGCCACCGCCTCCGCCATACTGACAGAGGAGGCTCTGCCTGTCCAGGCGATGTCAAAAGCCGTGCCGTGATCCACTGAAGTTCTCAAATACGGCATGGAATGCGTTAACGCTATGGTGCGCTCGAAATCAAGCGTTTTCGTTGCGATATGTCCCTGATCATGATAAAGAGAAAGCACCGCACGGTATTTTCCCATATAAGCCTGATGAAATACGGAATCTGCGCTGATCGGTCCCTCTACGTCGAATCCCCGTGCCTTCAGATGCGCCACAGCAGGCGATATGATTTCTGCTTCCTCCGTCCCGAACAGACCATGCTCTCCGCTGTGCGGATTAAGCCCAGCTATGGCAAATTTACCGGCCGGCGCGCCAATGCGGTCGAGCGCTTCTGTACATCTTATCGCATAATCAATGATTCTGTCTTTTGTCAGCGCATCAATTGCCTTTCGAAGAGAGAGATGGCGTGTCAGAAAAAAAACGCGCAGGCCCCGCGTCTCAAACATCGTAAGCGGATCCAGCGTGCCGGTAAGCGCCGCGTAAATTTCCGTGTGTCCGATATAGGGGACGCCCGCCGCCCGAAGCGCTTCTTTGTTGATAGGCGCCGTTGCTACCGCGGCCGCTTCTCCCCTGCTGCAAAGCTCATGAGAGATCCGGATGCAGTCGTAGGCCGCCTGCCCGGCAAAAGCGCAGATCTTCCCCGCCGTGTCGGCATTGATTTTCCCCATACAGGGGACGTGGTAAATCTGATCTGCATACCTGCCCATAAAGTGACGGATTCCCAGCCTTTGCGCCGCCTGCTCCAAAATATCGGCATCACCGATCAGGAGGGGCCTGCATTTTTCATTGATCCCGGGATCTGCCAACGTTTTCACGGTAATTTCCGGTCCAATTCCGCAGGGATCTCCCATCGTCATCGCTATGATTTTCTTATTTGCAGCTTCCTCCAAAACAAATCGCCCCACTTCAAGTTCCTGAACATTGTAGCAACCAGAAGCAGAACCGTCAAGCAGCATGCGCAGCCGCAGACAAAAAAACTTAGAAATTTGTTTTGAATCGGTATTGACAGCATTATTTTTCCGACGTAAATGCAGCCTGCCGCAATCACGGACGGTTTTAAAATCCAATCACGTAAATGAACGGCAAGCCCCGTCGTTTTAATGACAATACACAGATTTAGAAAAACCGTAGCCGCCATGCTCAGAATGCTTCCCAAAATATATGCCCGAATGCCCATCTGCGGAACGCCGAACCAGATGAATCCGATCGTAATGAGATAGCCCACCGTTGAAGTTGCCAGCGAAAGGCCCTGTTTTCCGAGTCCATTAATAATGCCCGCCATAATTTGTTCTACATACATGAAAATGCAGCAATAGGAAAGCTGCGCAAGAATGACGCCTACGCCCTGGCCCGGATACAGCAGCTCTCCGGCAAAATCACCTAACGAAAAATACAGCCCGAAAAAAACAAATCCAAGCAGGAAGCCCATGTTGAGACACCTGGAAATTCTCAGATTCGCCAGCTTATAATTTTTAACAGATATTGCTTCAGAAATTGCCGGAACAAGCGTGGTGGCTACGGATGACGTAATAAGCGTCGGAAAGGCAATCAACGGCATTGCCATGCCGGAAATCCGCCCCAGCGTTTCGATCCCGCTTTTATAGTCGAGTCCGCCGGCAATAAAGCGCATCGGCAGAAGCACGGTTTCCACCATTCCCATAAAAGAAATTGCCAGACGGTTGAGGGAGATCGGCAGGGAATATTTCAGGATCGTTTTCGCTGCCGCTTTCCTTGTCAGCGTCGGAGCCTCCTTGCTCTTTTCCCTGCGAAAGGCGATGCCGACGACAATCAGGTTTGCCATTTCCCCGAAGGCTGCGGAAGTCGTCGCAATCGCGCAGGCATATGCCAGATTGCTGCCCGCAATGCGGTTTGCTACGAAAAAGATAACGGCGATTCGTACAATCTGTTCCGCGATCTGAGAAAGCGCCGTCGGCGTCACGTGAGAGGATCCATAAAAATATCCTTTGATTGCAGATGCGGATGCTACGATCGGAATGCAGGGAGCCAGCATGATCAGGGAGTAGTAGGCACGCCCGTCGTTCAAAATTTCCTCTGCGATCGTTTTGCCAAACACCGCAAGCAGAATGCCGCAGACCGCACCCGCTGCCAGCAAAACCACAAAGGCCGTTTTAGCGACGCGCAGCGCGTTTGCATTCCTTCCGCGCGCCCGTTCCTGCGCTGTCATTCCCGAAACGCTGATTGACACACCAGAGGTCAGCGTCAGTATGATCAGGCTGTAAACGGGTGACGCCAGCTGAAACAGCCCCATTCCTTCGGCTCCAAGGATATTCGACATATAAATCCGGTTGACAAAGCCTAATATCCTCACGATGAAAGCAGCAGCCATCAGCTTCATGGCTCCCGCTTTATAGGTTTCCCTTTTTTGATTCAATCAAAATACCGGCTTCCTGTACTTCGCTATATACAAGTTTATGCCGATGGAGAGCCAATATTCTTCATTCTGGTTACTTTTTTCCTGCGGAAGCGGCGCGGTCAGCGGCCGGACCTGCTATTTTTGCGCTGCCGCAGCTTTTCAAACAGCATGGCCAGGAAAAATCCCGTAAGAAAGCCGCTGAAATGCGCATAGTTATTTACGTTCTCCGCAAACAGCCCATAGAACAGGTTGTAAATCACCATAAAAGCAATGATAAAATAGCTTCCGGCATATCGAAACGCTCTTGCGGATTTTCCAAAAAACATCCTGTAAATCAGTACGCCGCCCAAGCCCATAATTGCGCCGGACGCTCCCAGAGAACGCGTTGCTCCGTCCATAAAAAGGAGCGTAAGAAGACTTCCCGCAAGCCCGGAGGTCATATAAACAATCCAATATTCCAGATCCGAGTAAAAATTATTTAAGATACTGCTTAAGTAGCACAGCATCAGCATGTTGCCTAGCAAATGGCTGAAATCGGCATGGAGAAAAATAGAAGTTATCAGGCGCCACCATTCCCCCTCCAGAACGGCGTCGTTATACTGGATGCCGAAAAATTCAATCGGTTTATAGCCCATCCGCGCTTCTAAAATCAAATCCAGCGCAAAAACCGAGATATTGATGATCAGGATTACAATAAGAGGATGGAGAAGACTTTTTTTCTCACGGCTCGGGCGGATATCCCGCAGGGTTTCCCTGTAGGCGTTTTTTTTCTGCTCCGTAGCAGCGCGGCGTTCTTCCGGACTCATATGTGCCGCTACGGAAGCGCGGTCTAAAATCTTGCGCAGATATTTATCCTGCACGCGCCCGCCGCCAACCCGCAGATATGTACCGGCGCGGAAATCGTACACAATCAATTCTGTAAGAAGCTTGACACGGATGTTGGCATTCAGCTCTTTCTCCAAAAACTCGATAAAAGCGCCTGCCGGAGCTTCCGCAAAATCTGCAATAAAAAGAAACGTCCGAAAAACGTGCCCGGCGCTGTTAACGTCTAGCGGTTCCTCCCGCAGCGCCTGCATTTTTTCGGAAATAAAGGCTTGATCCGTGGTCGTATACAAATATAAAAGCTGCGTGGCGCCCATGTCCCGCTTAAATAAAAATCCGCCCTGCGGGTGGATCTTATAGTAAGCGTCCTGCGCGGCGGAGGCCGCAAGCCATGCTGAAAAATCATTGATATTTTCCTTTGAGAAAAAATCAGCCACGTCTGATATATCCACCGCCCCGTTTGTTTTCGCTTTGCCGCTTCACATCAATCAGGCGTTCTTCACTCAGTTTCATATATTTGGACAGCCGGTCTTCAAACGTATCGGCCTGGCTGCTCTTAAAATCGTCAAATACCGGCGGCGGCTGAGAAATCAGATCCTGCTTGGAATCCTTTGCCTGCGCTTCCTTCGTCCGGCGCCGCTGGATCCGCTCCTGACGCCTGTCCGTCCGGATGTCTCCCTCTGCCGGAGCTCGGAATTTATTGACGTTCGGATCTCCGTTCATCGTCAAAATTTCGTCTGCCTTCTTAATGGACAGACGTTTCTTTCCGTCATGATCGGTTGCCAGAGACACGACGCGCACCTGCTGCCCTACCCATAAAAAATCATTGACATCCTTTACAAAATTCTTGGATATTTCGGATATATGTACCAGGCCCGACGTGCCGTCTTCAAGGAGTACGAACGCTCCGAAATTCATAATGGCGGTTACCTTTCCGCACATAACATCACTTACACCCGGCATAAAAAAACGGCTTCATCCTTTCTTATTCCTCTCTCACAAACACGGTTTCATCACTTTTCACATATCCAAGATCTTCGCGCGCTTTTCGTTCCACATACTCGTCGCTGCCCAAAATAGACTTTTCCTCTTCCAGCTCTTCAAGCTTCTGCTCTGCAACGCGAATTTCATCTTCCAGTGTTTTATTCCGCTCTATATTCCTGTCGAGGACGCTCTGCTGTGAAACGAGCAGCGCCGCCAGTCCCGCTGCCGCGGCAAGAAAGATCAGATTCCGTAATTTAAAAATCCTGCGCATAAAAACACCCGCTTTATCTTATGTAAAGAACGCGTCTATTATATCCGATCAATGCCGTTTCGTAAATAGCTTTTTAAATATTTTTGCAAAAAATTTCCCCATATAAAAGAGAATCGTATAAAGAATTTTAAAGGTCAGCTTCAGGATGCGGTTCACAACCGGAGCCAGAAGGAAAAAGTACGCTGTAAGTCCTGCGGCGGCTCCGAGGATGCAGTAGCTGCGTACCTCTCCCCCGTTAAAAAGATAGAGGCCCAGCGTGAAAATACAAAAAGAAGAAATCGCAAAAATAACGTCAGTGATCTGAACCGATACAAAGTCAAATTTTTCTCCTGCTCCCTTAAAGGAAATATGGAATGCCCGAAACACATCGAACAGGCAGCCGATCACGAGGCCTGCGGCGCCCATCAGAAAAAATACTCGTATTGTTTCTAAGGTTTGATTCGTTCCGTCTGCCATAATTATCTAAAAATTCTCCCTACGATGCCTTTTTTATTTTTGTTCGTATCTTCATATTCGCAGCTGTATACGTACCCGTTGATCACCAGCTCATGCTGCTCCAGGCTCAGGCGCGCAATTTTGAGGCCCTCGCCCCGGATCAGCATTTTTCCAAGCTCCGTCTCGATATCTACAAAGGTTTCGTCGAAGCCGATAATGTCATTCACTCCCGTAACCTTTATTTTTTCTCTGTTTTGGATATTTACGTCCTGGCCGTTTAATTTTACCGGTACTCTGTTGTTGGTATCGTTCATCGTCCCTGCTCCTTAATAATGCTTCTCTGCAATATTTATATAGCCGTAATTTCCAAATTATGCTATACTTCGGTTGTCTTTTTTATTTTCGGGAGGTTCTGTTTCTGATGGAGGAATACATCGTTTTCGAACGTGTCAGTAAGTCTTATACGGTCGGCGATTTAAAAATCGATGCGGTGAGCGAGGCTTCCTTTTCCGCCGCGAAGGGGGAATTCACGGTGATCGTAGGCGCAAGCGGCGCGGGAAAAACAACCGTCCTCAATATGCTGGGCGGAATGGACCGCTGCTCCTCCGGAAAAATATTCCTGGACGGCTGTGAGATCAGCGCGATGTCTCAAAAGGAGCTCGTATATTACAGACGATACGACGTAGGCTTTGTCTTTCAGTTTTATAATTTAATGCAGAATCTGACCGCTCTGGAAAACGTGGAAATTGCAGCCCAGATCTGCCGGGATCCGCTGGATGCCGCCGAAACGCTGCGCGCCGTAGGCCTCTCCGATCGGATCGGAAATTTTCCCGCACAGCTTTCCGGGGGAGAACAGCAGCGTGTCGCCATCGCAAGAGCAATCGCGAAGAATCCTAAAATCCTGTTATGCGACGAGCCCACCGGCGCGCTGGGTTTTAATACCGGCGCAGCGATTTTGAAATTGCTTCAGGATATCTGCAAAAATTATAATAAGAATGTGATTGTAATCACGCATAATCAGGCGATCACCCCCATGGCGGACAAGGTCATAACGATGCGGAGCGGCCGGGTACAGGACATCGTCGTAAATCCCGATCCGGTGCCGATCGAACAAATCACATGGTGATCCGGCAATGAAGGCATATTTTACGGAAATTATAAGAACGGTCCTGCGGACCGCAAACAGATTTTTTTCAATCCTGCTGATCGTGGCGCTGGGGACGGGCGTCTTTGCCGGCGTGAAATGTACGTCTGACGACATGCTTCTGACTGCGGACCACTATTATAAGAACAACCGGTTTATGGATCTGTATGCCGCTTCGTATTCCGGACTGACGCAGGGAGATGCGGACCGGATCGAGGCACTGGACTGCGTCAGCGAGGCAGAAGGGTTTTATACTTCCGAAGCGACTTTTTCTCTGGATGGGCGCAGTGCTGCGGTGAAATTAATCAGCCTGCCGGATCGGATCAACACGCTGACGCTGACAAACGGACGCTTTCCGGAGTCAAAGGACGAATGCGTCATTCTCCGGACGAAGGACTTCAGCAGCCGGATGGACGTCGGAAACACGATTACGTTTGAGGGGGAAGTTCCAGGAATCCAGAGCTCTTATAAAATCGTAGGGACAGTGGATTCCCCTGAATTTATTTCCTTCGAGCTTGGCAGCAGTACCGTCGGAACGGGCAGGCTCGATTATATTCTTTATACGACAAGGGACAGCTTTACAATACTCAGCGCCGCAGGCCTGTATTCGCAGATCGCGGTCACCGTCGAGGGCGCCGCTTCGTTTGATACTTACAGCGAGGCATATCAAGAGACCGTGGACAAGGCCGCCGCGGAAATTCAGGAATTGCTCGGCGAGGATGCGTTTGTGCTGGGCAGAGAGAGCAACGTCGGCTTTTCAAGCTATGAAGGCGACGCAGAAAAAATCGATGCAATTTCGAAAATTTTCCCCGTCTTTTTCTTCCTGGTTGCGGCGCTTGTCTGCCTGACGACAATGACGCGCATGGTAGAAGAAGAGCGCATCCAAATCGGCACAATGAAAGCGCTGGGCTACGGAAAGGCCGCGATCCTTTTTAAATATACTTTTTATTCCTTTGCCGCAACTGTGCTTGGCAGCGTCCTGGGGCTGGCGCTCGGCTATAATTTATTCCCGCGGGCAATATTCGCCGCATATTCCATCCTGTATACGCTTCCGGCGATTGAGACGCCGTTTCATTGGACGTTCGGCGCTCTGACGACGCTTGCCGCTCTGGCCTGTACGGAAATTTTTACGGTTGCCGCCTGCATGGATGCGACAAAAGAAACCCCTGCGGCACTCATGCGCCCCAAAGCTCCGAAAATGGGAAAACGAATTTTACTGGAGCATCTGCAGCCGCTCTGGAAGCGCCTGTCTTTTACCTGGAAGGTCACGGCTCGTAATATTTTCCGCTATAAAAAGCGCCTTCTGATGACGATCATCGGAATCGCAGGATGCACGGCGCTCATGCTGACCGGCTTTGGGCTGAAAAATTCCATATCCGATATCGTGAACAAGCAGTTCCGTGATGTTACGCTGTACGACTTTACCGCCTCCGTTGCTTCCGAAGCGGCATTCGAGGCGTCCGGAGCCGCGGAGCTGCTGGAAAAGCACGGCGCGGATTATATCCTCTATTCCGAAAAATACATCGACGCGTATGCGGAAGGCGGAAACGGCTTTGTGCAGGCCTACGTGCTGAGTCCCGATTGCGCCGCGGGCGCGCAGGACGAGCATCGTGCGAAATTTTTCTCTCTGCACTCCAGGGAAAAAAAGGAAGCCGATCGCGAATACTATTCTCTTACGGAGGACGGCGTCGTCATCACCGAAAAGCTTTCCAAAAAGCTCGGAGTCGAGTGCGGGGACCGGATCGGCTTCACGGTAAACGAGGGAGAAAGAAAATATTTTACCGTAACGGGAATCGCGGAAAATTACATCTATAACTATATTTATATTCTCCCCTCTTTATATGAAGAGGCCTTCGGAGAAGCGCCGGTTTTTGGTTTTTGCGCCGGGCTCCTGCCGGAGGGCGCAGAACCGGACGGACCGGAGGCAGAGACGCTGGCTGCGGAGCTGCTGGAGCTGGGAACGGTTACCTCTGTTTCCTTTACGCATCATATCAAAGATGGCTTCTCCGATGCGATCGGCAGTCTGGATATCGTCGTAGCCGTTCTGATTGTAAGCGCTGCCGCGCTGGCAGCAATCGTCATATACAATCTGGCAAACGTAAATATCACGGAACGGATCCGGGAGGTTGCTACGATCAAGGTGCTCGGCTTTACGGACAGAGAGGTCACCGCCTATATTTTCCGTGAGTCTGTGATTCTGACGCTGCTTGGCATCGCAGTCGGTCTGGTTCTTGGAATCTGGCTGCATGCGTTTGTCGTAACGACTGCAGAGGTGGAAATCGTTATGTTCGGGCGCGATATCTATCCGCTCAGCTACGGGCTGGCCGCGCTGCTGACCTTCGGATTTTCGATGCTGGTCAATTTCCTGATGCATTGGCGGCTGAAGGCTGTCTCTATGGTCGAATCGCTGAAAAGTGCCGAGTAAAAAGTGAGAGGAACGGAATGGAAAAGAACAAGCTATATGAACTGGAAATTGATTCGATTGCGGAAGACGGCAGCGGCATTGGCCGGCTTGACGGGCTGGTTGTCTTCTGCCGCGGTATGCTTCCGGGGGAACGGGGCGTTGTCCGTATTTTAAAGGTGACAAAATCATATGCCGTAGGAAAAGCCGTTTCTATATCGACCTTTTCTCCGCATCGCGTCGAACCTCCGAGCTGCCCGAATTTTGCCAGAAGCTGCGGCGGCTGCACGTTCTGCCACCTTGACGCTGCGGAGCAGCTTACCTGGAAAAGGCGCCGCGTCAGCGACTGTCTGTCCCGGATCGGCGGTCTGCCCGATGCTGCGGCGCTGGTCGCTCCTGTGCTGCCCTCGGAGCCCGTTTTCCGGTACCGGAACAAATCTATCTATGCTTTCTCCCCTGCCGCGGGCGGCGGAATCGCGTGCGGATTTTATGCGCCGAATTCTCATCGCGTCGTCCCGATCCGGGAAACGGAGGGCTGTCTTCTGGAAAATGAGATGAGCCGTGAAATTCGGGATTTCACTGTAAAATATATGAATGCGTACGGAATTTCCGCATACGACGAATGTTCCGGCAAAGGCGTGCTCCGCGCTCTGATGGTTCGGACAAATCATCGCGGCCCGCGGGAGGCCATGGCGGTTCTTGTCATTCATGCCAAAACGCTGCCGGGAATGGAAGCGTATGCAGCGGCGCTCTGCGCGGCGCTTCCTTTTGTAGTCTCCGTCTATCTCTGTGCCAATACGCAGAATACGAACGTCGTTCTGCGCGGAGATCTGCGCCTGATCTGCGGAAAGCCTTCGATCCGGGACGTGATCGGAGCATTTCCCGGTGCTCCTTCGTTTGAAATCTCTCCGCACTCCTTCTATCAGGTAAATCCGACGCAGACGGAGCGTCTTTACGAGCTGGTTTACGCGTTTCTTCCGGATGAGCCGCAGCTGATCTATGATATTTACTGCGGAATCGGAACGATCGGCATTTATCTACTCTCCCGGCTCCGTGAAGCAGGCAAAGCGCAGGAACGGCTGCCCATATTGGCCGGAGTAGAATCCGTGTCGTCCGCTGTGTCGGATGCCCGGAGGAACGCTTTAGAAAACGGATTCCCGAACGCTGCGTTTTATTGCGGGGACGCCGCTGACGTCACGCCGGACGTGATTGCCCGGTACGGAACGCCGTCCGTCGTAATACTGGATCCGCCCAGAAAAGGCTGCGACGCGGCTCTGATTGAAACGGTACTTGCGTCGAATGCGGAAAATATCATCTATGTTTCCTGCGATCCTGCCACGCTCGCGCGTGATTTAAAAAGGATCTGTGCCGCCGGCTATTTGTGTGCGCGGATTCAGCCGGTGGATATGTTTCCGCAAAGCGGACATGTGGAGACGGTAGTTTTGATGTCACGCGTGAAGGAGTAATCAACGGGAAATGCCGTATTTCTTGTGTTTGTGGCAGTTTATCGGTGACAGTGTCAGGCCATAACAACGGAAGAAACTGCATTGACAAAACATATCCAAGATGCTTATTAGACAGTTGAGTCGCTGATTTGGATGTGAATAGGTTGAGTAGGCTGTTTGGATGTTTTTATGGAGATGTCGAGGCAGTGATTTGGATAGTGAGAATGATAAAATCAAAAAATGGAGAAGAGTATGTCAGATAGGGATTTGAAAGAGACCATTTTAGACCTGTTAAGACTTGGATATGAGGGAACGTACTGGGATTATAAAGAAGATTATACAGATTGTAAAGAAGATAAGTTGATCGATATCATTTGCATGGCAAATAATATTGACGGACATGAAGCATATTTAATTTATGGCGCTGATGATAGTGGAAACATAAAGGGGATTGAAAATACTACATATAGCAGATATACAACTAAGTCGGTTACAGAATTTTTGAGGTCAAAACCATTTGCTGGAGGTTATGTCCCCAAAATATCAGTCAGGACAATAAAGGCTGGCAATCACGAGTTGGACATATTAATTATTCAGAGTACACATAATACACCATATTATTTGACAGAAGAATTTTCGCCAAGTCATGATTCGAAGAAAAAATTGAATGCCGGAGCAATTTACACTCGAGTTAATGATGTAAATACTCCTAGAAAACAGACCGCAAGTTTTGAACATACAGAATATTTATGGAGAAAGAGATTTGGGATAGATTTGTCACCTTCTCAAAAACTACTTCAACTGTTAGAAGATACAGAGAACTGGTCTAAAACTGCATGGGATTCGGATAGACATAGCTATAATTTGATTTCACCAGAATATCAAATTATAGCTTTTGATTCTAATGAAGGATATGAACCTTTAGGATATTTTTATGATGATGAAAAAATGTTATATGCTCCGCTTCAACTAAAATACTTAACTACAACTTTGTATGAAACAGAATTGTGGTATATGGATATGGGAAGATGTTTGATTCCCAAGCCAGAGAGAAGGTATAATATGGAGGACAAACTTTTTTATTATTATATTGAGCAGGATTCATTGAGCGGCAAATTACTACCAATTTTTGCGTATGGAAAGCATCAGTGTAATAATCGTTCAGGATTACAAATGCCAGTTTTGATCTTTGCTAATAAGGATGAGCGCATAGAATTTGAGGGTTGGGTTTCTAAGAATAATAAATTACGAGAATGTATAGAAAATGAACTTTCTGAAAACGCTATTATTCAACATATATGTGCAAAAGAGAAGCAGATGGGTAAACCGCAATGCGGAGTCTTACAGGTGGCAATAGCATTTGCTTTTTATCAACATTGGAAAAAAGATAAATGAGAGCCGAAAAACATACAGAACCTCTAAAATCATTCTAAAAAGGCTCCCCAAACACCAACGCCTAGTTGGTAATAGGGGAGCCTTGTTTTATGCCTTAATCGTTATTGTAGTCCCAGACCTGAATTCTACAGCAAAGTAATCTGCAAAGACTGTAATCTTGGAAATCAATCTATTGATCAGTACCTCATCAAATTCTGTGACGGTGGTCGGCTGATTTTTGATAAAGTCCTGCAGATCATTGATCTGCTTCATTTGCTCATCCTTGATCACGCTGTCCACTTCAGACTGTTTGCGCATATCCCGGAGTCTGAGTATCTCATCTGCAATGGCATCATAATCGTCCTTTTGATTGGCTTTTTTCAGAAGTTCTTTTTGAAGCTCCCGCAGGCGTGTGTCGATTACTTCCGGTGAGAGATTGTCTCCCTGTTTAATGACTGTAGTAATATTGGCCTGCAGGGTTTTCAGAAAATCATCTTTTTTACAGAGCACCTGATTGATGGCATCGATAGCTGTCTGTTCCAGTAGACTTTCATTTACCGTGCGGCTGCGGCAGGAATGGCCGGTGTTGTCCAGGCGGCTGCAGCAGCGCCAGACGATGGATTTGCAGCCACGGTTATTCCAGTGGACTCGTCGGTAAAACTCTCCGCATTCGCCGCAGAAAACGATCTGGGCAAAACAATGTTTGCAGGAGTAGCAATGGCGCTTGCCGCTTTTGCTGGTGTGGACTCGCCGCCTGCGGACCAGCTCTTCCTGCACCAGTAAAAAGATGTCCTTTGGAATAATTGCTTCATGGTCGCCCTCCACATAGTACTGTGGAACGATGCCGTTATTCTTGATGCGCTTTTTAGTCAGAAAGTCTGTGGTATAGGTCTTTTGCAGAAGCGCATCGCCGATATACTTTTCATTGCGGAGAATCTTGTTGATGGTGCTGGTATGCCATTTTGTTTTTCCAGCGCCGGTCAGGATGCCGTCCGCTTCCAGGCCTGCAGCAATTTTATCCATGCTGGAGCCTTCCAGATACTCTCGGTAAATGCGCCGGACGATCTCAGCCTGATCCTGATCAATGACCAGATGCCCGTCAGCATCCTTGGTGTAGCCGAGGAAGCGGTTATGATTGACCTGTACATGTCCCTGCTGGTAACGGTACTGCAGGCCAAGTTTAACATTCTGAGAAAGGCTCTGGCTTTCTTGCTGGGCAAGGGAAGCCATAATGGTCAGAAGCACCTCGCCCTTTGCGTCCATTGTGTTTATGGACTCTTTTTCAAAGAAAACCGGAATATTCTTCTCTTTGAGCTGCCGAATATACTTTAGACAATCTAATGTATTCCGGGCAAAACGGCTGATTGACTTCGTAATAATCATGTCGATGTTCCCAGCCATACATTCGTCAATCATACGGTTAAATTCTTCACGTTTTTTCGTGTTAGTGCCAGTGATTCCATCATCCGCAAATATGCCAGCCAGAGTCCAGTCGGGATTCTTTGAAATATATTCTGTGTAATGCTCGATCTGTGCATCGTAGCTGATAGCCTGCTCATCGCTGTCAGTACTGACGCGGCAGTACGCTGCGACTCGGAGTTTTGGCTTCTCAGATCTTTTGACATTATTGCCGACCTGTCTTCTTGCAGGGATGACCATTACATTTCCCATCAGCCCACCTCACAATCAATCAGGCTGTAAAGGTATTCAGCCTGTGCTGCCGGGTTATCAAAATGCTTTTCAATATCCCGGATAGTAAAAAGAGTTGGAGTTTTGATGGGCTTTTGCTTAGTGGTTCTGTTCAGTCTGCCGAGGGCAGCCGCACGCGTTATAAGCTCCTCCTGTGCTTTATGATAGGTCTCTTCATCAATGATCGCCGGATAGAAATCATCTCCAAGGTAGTGTTGTGTCATCAGCAGCCGTTTGGCAGTTCCGTGGTATGTTTGAATGCCAGCTTCTGCCGCAGCCATTTGCAGTCCCATACCGGAAAGATAATTCTTATAGAGTTTTCGCAGCCTTCCGGCAGCCGCCTCATCAATGACAGCAACCCCGTTTTCTATCCGATATCCGTATGGTGTGTGTCCCATTCCATCACATCCTTTCCGTTAGGGTAAGTCCACACTTCAGTTCAAAGACGATCTTCTGTCGGGAGAGTACCCGAATGCGAGTTACCACGTTTTCAAACAATGCTTCGTCGAACGCATCCAACATCACACCTTTCTCCGCAAAGCGCAGCAGATCGAGGGTAGATTTAACGAGTGTGGCATCGCCAGAGATGCTTTTGTTTAAAGCGGAAATCTCCGTTTTATATTGATCGGCCTGTGCTAAAAGCAAGTTGTTTTCTTCATTATAGAGAATCTGATCGATATAGCCTTGGGCCATCAGCTTTGCAAGGGTTTCGCGCTGCTCTGAATTTTCCAGCAAAAGACTTTGAATTTCCTGGATCCTTCGCAGGGAATTGTCCTTGTTGGAGCCTTTTAATGCTTCTAAGTAGGGTTTGAGAATTAACCGTCGTCCGAAGATCAGTTTGTTGATCATTGTCACAAAGGCTGCCTTTAGATTATCATCCCGGATAAATTTCATAGAGCAGTGGTTTTTATCCTCAATATGTGTATTGCAGCACCAAGCGGCATACTTGTAATTGCTGCAGGTGTGTATTCGCCGTTTGAACGTATCCCCACATTCGCCGCAAAAGATTTTTCCAGAAAAGCAGTAGCGATTCTGGTATTTATTCTTGCCCTTTACGATGCCCTTCTCACGGCCCCGTTGCTGGATCAGGATGGCTGCAGCGTCAAAATCTTCACGGCTGATGATGGCTTCGTGGTGGCCGGCAAGGGCATAGCGATCTCTTTCTCCATAGTTCGTATGACGATTAAACTGAGAATCTGTGTAGGTCTTTTGAAAAATGACATCGCCGGTATATTTTTCGTTGGCGAGCATACCGCGCACGGTCGAAGCTGTCCAGCGTCCGCCTTTTTTCGTGGGCACACCTTTCTTATTCAGTTCGTTTGCGACGGCCAGAGTTCCTTTTCCTGAAAGAATCTGGGAGAAAATCCATTCTACAATCTTGGCCTGCTCCGGATTTACAACCATTTGTTTCCCGTTCCAGTCATATCCGTAGGGCGGATAGCTGATCTTGAAGGTGCCGTTTTTGAATCGTTTCTGAATGGCCCATTTGTTATTTTCAGAAATGGAGGAGGACTCGCCCTCGGCCATGCTGCTCAGGATAGACAGGAATAATTCACTTTCCATTGCACTGGTATTCAGATTTTCCTTCTCGAAATAAATAGGAATGTCCAATTCCAAAAGTTTGCGAACCAATTCCAGGCAGTCGGTGGTATTTCTTGCAAAACGGCTGATGGATTTTGTTACGACAAAATCGATTTTACCTGCTTTGCAGTCCGCAATCATCCGCAGTAATTCCGGCCGCTTTTCTTTCTTCGTGCCGGTGATACCCTTATCGAAATATAATCCTGCAAATGTCCAATCCTCACGGTTAGAGATGTAATCCTCATAATGTTTTTTTTGTGCTTCAAGACTTTCAAGCTGAGCATCATTATCCGTGGAGACACGGCAGTAGGCCGCTACACGAAGCTTCTTTGCATTCTGCTTAGGCTTATCGCTGCTGATTTTTGTAATCTTTTTCACGTTTTCACCTCCCTTCGGTAGTGTGACATATTACCTCTGAATGGAGGTGATATCAACGGGTTCTGGCATGATTTCGGCGAGGAAAGGAGAGAAAGATTTCCGATTTAATGCGGTTAATTTGTTAAATTGCGACAAGGAAATAAGTCCAGAATCCAGCAGTGATTTTGTAATGCACTGGGCTCTATAATAGTCCACATCCTGTTGGAATTGTTCAGGTGTGAAAAGATGCTCTGTGCTTATGCCTTCAAGCGCAGCAGTGTGTGTTATATCTGATCCGGTAGATAGAATCATTGTGTTTTCCTCCAATCTGAGAGAATTCCTCAATTACCTATCTGGACAGCATTGGAAGAATTGGCCGAAAAAGAAAAAAGCGGCCTGCAGGTTTCCCGAAGAGATACCCGCAGGCCGTTTCGTTCCTGTTATGACAACAACTCATTTACTCTCTGCTGCACCGCCGCATAGTCATATCCTGCGGCCGACAGCCTTTGCTTTCTTTCCGCGCCATTTCCCCAATCGCCGCGAATCACCTCCCTGGCAAGAGTGTCAATGGACTTAGCATTGGAAGAAGATACAGCTGACCCAGATACGGTCGTAATGAAAGCGTCAAATCCGGCCGCCTTAACCTTTTCCATCATTGTCTCGGCGTTTGCCCTGATGCTGTATGCGCCGACCTGTACCTTGTAAAGCCCGCCGTTTTGCACCATGCAGGTATCAAAACCTCTGGCTTTGAGTTTCTCTTCCAGGGCGTCAGCATTCGATTTCTTGGAAAAAGCTCCTGTCTGCACCCGGTACAGCGTCCCGCTGCTGTCAGCAGCCATTTCTCCAAGCTGTGCTGTGACCTTTGCCGCAAGGTCGCCAAGTCTCCCATACAGCCAGTCTCCCGGACAGGATTTATTGGCAAACCACCTGTGGACAGTCAGCACCATCTCATCCGACTTCGGGGAATAGTTCAGCGTCTTATTCTTATCCCCCAGCCAGAGAAGCTTCTTCTTCCCGTTCCGTTTGCAGATATCCACGCACAACCTGATCAGGGACTGATAGACCGCATCATTCATAGCGTATGGATGCGTCTTATCCGATGCGCACTCGATAGTAACTGCCCTCTGGTCGTTGGTGTTGCTGGAAGAGCACCAGGAACGGTTCTTCTCCTCCACACAAAGGGCGATCTTCCCGTCCTTTCCGATGCCGTAGTTACAGCTGGCCTCTCTGGAAGGGCTGGTAAAGCATCCGCAGATACTCTCTGCGGAGAGCTGCCCCACCACACAGTGGGGCGTGATCCGGTCAATGGAATGCGTCCTCTGCCCGGAGTGGTTCGGACTTAAGTTTGTATAAGATACCAGTGAACTGTTTGTGTAAGCCATTATTCATTACCTTCCTTTCCGTTTTCTGCTCTGTCATGGAGCTGCTCTAATACCGTTTTGA
>UQSG01000007.1 GCA_900543695.1 uncultured Clostridium sp.
AGAGTCGTATGAATCGGAGTGGCGAGACTCGAACCCGCGGCCTCAACATCCCAAATGTGTCCGAACTTTCGAATAGAGCTTTTGTATCCTGTTTAACGCGTTCCAGTGCTCCGCCAGTTCCTCTTTAGCACTCTTTTGCCCTGCTTGTTTCAAGAAATCATTTCGCCTTTTGGGATTTGTGTGGGATTGGATTCTGTGTGTTAAAAGATGTTCCGCCCGGTTTCATTCCTCGACATCGGGCGATTTTGCCGCAGGGAAGCGCTTTTGACCGTCTGCCCACACTTGCGAATTCAACAACTGAACTTCTAACGCAGAAAAACCGCCTGCTTAGACGGTTTTTCTGCAAAAAGTGTCTATGGGCTACAAAAAAGATATTTTCGGCAGTTTTGCGTATGAATTCGAACTCTTGCAGTTTTAGTTGGAACATATATCGTTGAAAATTTTAATCAGTTTATTCATCAATTCAATACTCATGCCCTTTAAAGATGGAATATGAATGAAAACTGTATTAGGATTTTTCTTTAGCATATGATAATACGCCGCATTACATAGATAACGGGTCGGTTTATTTGATATGGTGTAAGAGATGTCTGCGCTTCTAAGCATTGTTTCTAAATAATGTACATTAAAATCTGTACAAACCGTTTCATCATTGTACTTTGCACACGTTTCGATTCTGACTTTATCTATCAGTTTCTTATCGACTCCAAACATATACACTATGCTATAATCGCTACTGATAAATGAAATGTCTTTTTCCAAGCCTTGAAAGCTATTGGTTAATAAAATATGATTCGCTACCGTTTGATTTACTAACTGAAAAGAAGCGTTGTGAACGCCTTTGAAGGCAGTGAAAAGAATCTTCATTTGTTTTCTTTTGCGGTATTAAGCGATGCAATCAGCATCCTCTTAATTTCTTCAGCAAGAGAAATGGGTTCATCATAGTTATATTCCATCAAACTTGTTCTTTTCAGAAGCGTAAGCCAATAAATACTTTCACCCGTTTCTTTGAGTGAAATATGGAGTTTGGATATAAAATCCGCTTTGCTGTTACCGTAAACTGCTTCGTTTATGTTTGCACCTATGCTTGTTGCAGAGCGAAGTAATTGTTTGGCGATAGTTGTATCTTTTTTTGATTTGGAAAACTCTTCATAAAACAATACGATTTGTGTTGCAAAATCGAGAGATTTTTCAAGTAACGGATTGCTTATAAAACTCACCTCTGAATGTATTATATCATAATTAGTTCTTTAATTCAATGCTTTGCGGAGCAAAGCTACCTTTTCTCTTCTCTTTTCTCTCTTATCTTTTATCTGGAAACGACAATTTTAGAGAAGAGAGAAGAACGAAAAGAGAAAAGTGAAAAGAACAAAAAGAAACGACAACCTTCTGTCGAAAATTGTCGTTTCTTTTTGGTCGGAGTGACAGGATTCGAACCTGCGGCCTCAACATCCCAAATGTCGCGCGCTACCAACTGCGCTACACCCCGAAAACGCGTTTATGATAGCATATGCAAAAGTGGTTGTCAATTGTTCGGAATGCGTTTATAATAGAAGAAAAAGCCTTTTGGCAAATTCTTTTATAAAAAGGAGCTGTATATAATGAATCAATTAGCGGTTATCACGGGAGCAGGCGGCGTTCTGTGTTCCTGCTTTGCCAAGGCAATGGCAGGAGCAGGATATGACGTCGCGCTGCTGGATCTCAACGAGGACGCGGCGAAAGCTGCCGCCGAGGAAATCAGTAAAAATAAATCAATTAAAAATATAACGGCCAAAGCATACAAAGCAAACGTTCTGGACAGAGACAACCTGGAAGAGGTTCACCAGAAAATTTTACGGGATCTGGGCAAATGCACGGTTCTGATCAATGGAGCAGGCGGAAACAGTCCTAAATGCATAACCGCTCATGAAACCTACAAAATCGAAGACGAGAAAAGAAACGACATCATGACCTTTTTCAACCTTGACAAAGCCGGATTCGATTTCGTATTTAATTTAAATCTTATGGGGACGCTGCTTCCCACGCAGGTATTTGTTCCAGACATGCTGGGGAGGGAAGGATGCTCCGTCGTGAACATTTCCTCTATGAACGCGTACCGGCCGCTGACCAAAATTCCCGCCTACAGTGCCGCGAAGGCTGCTGTATCCAATTTTACGCAATGGCTTGCCGTCCATTTTGCGAAAGAGAATATCCGTGTCAACGCAATCGCTCCCGGCTTTTTTGTGACGAAGCAGAACCGCGATCTGTTATTTGACAAGGACGGGAATCCGACGGAGCGGACGGAAAAAATCCTGCGCGCAACGCCCATGAACCGTTTTGGAGAGCCGGAAGAGCTGATCGGTACGCTGCTTTGGATTACCAACAGCAAAGCCTCCGGATTTGTGACGGGCGTCGTCGTTCCTGTGGACGGAGGATTTTCTGCCTATTCTGGCGTATAAGAGAAACAGCTTCAAAGATAACGGTTTGTATTTTTATCGCGTTTCATGTATAATGAAACGCGATAAAATGATAAAGGGGCGACAGACTGCATGGATATAGGCATGACATACACACAGTGGGCGACGAATCGTTATTTTGACGAAGCTACCAGAAAAGAGCTGGAGGGAATTGCGGGCGACAATTCCGAAATCAGAGACCGGTTTTATAAAGAGCTTGATTTCGGCACCGCGGGGATCCGGGGGATCATCGGCGCCGGAACAAACAGAATGAATAAATACGTTGTACGCAGGCTGAGTACGGCAATCGCAGCACATCTTCTTTCCAAGGGCTCGAAAGCGAAGAAGGACGGCGTAGTCATCGGTTATGACAGCCGCAATTTTTCCGAAGAATTTGCCAGGGAAGCCGCAGCCGTATTTGCAGGGAACGGCATCAAGGTATATCTTCATACGGAAATCGTCCCGGTACCGTTTCTTTCCTTTTCCGTCCGCCAGCTCCGCTGCGCCGCAGGCGTAATGATCACGGCAAGCCATAATCCGAAAGAATATAACGGATATAAGGTATATGGTGCGGACGGGGCGCAGCTTTCCCTGTCTGACAGCGAGCAGATTTCCCGAATTATGCTTTCTATTACGGATTATACCAAAGTACCGTCCTTCAGCTTTGATTTTTTCAAAAATGGCAACAATATCAAATATGTCGATTCCAATCTTAAGGCGCTCTATCTGAAAGAAATCAAAAAACTGATTGCCGACAAAGAAGGCTTTAAGAAGAATGCCGCCCAAATAACGGTCGTCTATACGCCGCTGCATGGCGCCGGCGCAAAATGGATTCCGGAGCTGCTCAAAGAATGCGGCGTCTCAGATCTGCATACGGTAAAAGAACAAATGCAGCCGGACGGCGACTTTCCAACGGTAAAGCTTCCCAATCCCGAAGATCCGGCGGCTTTTGAAATGGCGCTTGCGCTTGCGAAAGAGGTCCGCGCCGATCTCGTGCTCGCATCAGATCCCGACTCCGATCGAACCGGCGTATATGCAAAAACCCCGGACGGCGGTTATGCGATGCTCAACGGAAACCAAATCGGCGTGCTGCTCCTCGAACGCATTATTGAAAGCCGCAATGCGCGCAAAATGATGCCGGTCAATCCGTTCGTCGTATCTACGGTGGTTTCCACAAGGCTGACAAAACGCATCTGCGAGGCGAACAGCATTGAATATGTCGACGTCTTAACAGGCTTTAAATTCATCGGGGAGAAAATCATGGAGCTTGACGAGCACGGAGACAAGAATTTTCTTTTCGGTTTTGAAGAAAGCTACGGTTATTTGCCTGGCACATACGCAAGAGACAAAGACGCCGTGGCGGGATGCCTTTTCGCGGCGGAGGCGGCCGCGCATTATGCGGCTGAGGGGAAAACGCTTTTCGAAGCGCTGGACGATATTTATAAAAAATACGGCTATCACAACGAAATGCAGGTTTCCATCAATCTCAAGGGCGAATCCGGCCTGCGAATGATTCGGAAAATTATGGATACCGTCCGTGAAGCAAACGGAAAGCTTCTCGCCGCGATTCCCGCAGAATACACGGATATCCAATCCTCAGAAGTCATAAAATTCAACAAAGACGGCAGCATCGCGTCGAAAGAAAAAACGACGCTTCCATCCTCGAATGTACTGACGTTTGATTATGGCGATCGATGGTTCTGTCTGCGTCCTTCCGGAACGGAGCCGAAGATCAAGATTTATTTCGGCGGCATCGCGGACAATTTAGACGAAGCGCACGGCAAGGCCGTCCAATTAAAAGAAGAGGTTCTCGGGAAAATTATGCCGATCCTCAAAAAGTAAAATGAACGCTTTGAAGACCGGATTCGCTCATCTCCACGTCCATACCGAATACAGCCTTTTGGACGGTGCCTGCAGGATCAAAGAGCTTGCAGCCGCCTGTAAAGAGCGCGGTATGGACGCGCTTGCCATTACCGACCACGGCGTCATGTACGGCGTCGTGGAATTCTATGAAGCCTGCAAAAGCGTCGGTGTCAAGCCCATTATCGGCTGCGAGGTTTATACGGCAAAGCGGACGCGCTTTGACAAAGCCCCCGGCGTCGATAACGAGTACGGCCATCTGCTGCTGCTTGCGAAGAACAATACCGGATATCACAACCTGATCCGGATCGTATCAAAAGCCTTTACGGAGGGCTATTATTATAAGCCGCGCGTCGATCTTGCGCTTCTGCGCGAATATGCCGAGGGCGTCATCTGTTCTTCCGCCTGTCTGGGCGGAGACGTCCCACAGCTGATTTTAAGAGGCGATTACGAGGGAGCAAAAAAGCTTGCGCTGGAATACGCTTCGATTTTTGAAAACGCAGGCTATTATCTGGAGCTTCAAAGCAACGGTCTGGAAGAGCAGAGAATCGTAAACAAGGGACTGATCCGGATTGCGGAAGAGACGGGGCTCCCTCTGATCGCCACAAACGACGTACATTTTATTGATCATTCCGATGCCAGGGCGCAGGATATTCTGATGTGCGTGCAGACGGGCAAAAAATACAATGATCCGGATCGTATGAAATTTAATACGGACCAAGTGTATCTTCGGACGCCGGAGGAAATGGCGGAACTGTTCCCGGTAAGACGCGACGCGCTGGAAAATACCGTTAAAATTGCCGAAGAATGCAATGTAGAAATTAGTTTCGGCCGTCCCGTATTACCGCAGTTCGATATTCCCGGCGGACTGTCTTCCGCGGAATATCTCCGGAAGCTGACGTATGAGGGCGCTGCGTTTCGCTATGGAGCACCACTTCCCAAAGACGTCGCGGAGCGCCTGGAGTACGAGCTGTCTGTGATCAATACGATGGGGTATGCGGAATATTATCTGATCGTATGGGATTTTATCAAATTTGCAAAAGACAATGGCATCACAGTTGGTCCCGGAAGAGGCTCCGGAGCGGGCAGTCTGGTCGCGTATTGCCTTAAAATTACGAATATTGACTCTTTAAAATACAACTTGGCGTTTGAACGCTTCCTGAATCCCGAACGAATCAGCATGCCGGATTTCGATGTCGATTTCAGCGATGAACGAAGGAAAGAAGTAATCGATTACGTCGTGCGCAAATACGGGGAGGACCGTGTCGCGCAAATCATTACATTTGGTACGATGGCGGCACGCGGCGCCGTACGAGATGTCGGAAGGGTGCTCGACGTTCCGTATTCCGATGTAGACGTCATCGCCAAAATGATTCCGATGTCTCCCGGAAAGACGACCACGATAGAAGGCGCGATTGCGCTGAACCCAGAGCTTCGCACAAGATATGAAACGGATGAAACGGTCAAGGACCTGCTCGATACCGCCATGCAGCTGGAAGGAATGCCGCGCAATGCATCTACCCATGCGGCGGGCGTGGTGCTCACAAAAGATCCCGTCACGGATTACGTACCGGTCCATAAAACAGGGGACAGCGTTGTAACGCAGTTCCCAATGGCTGTGCTGGAAAAGCTGGGCCTTCTGAAAGTCGACTTTCTCGGTCTTAGAACGCTTACCGTGATTCAAGATGCCATTAAGCTTGTGCAGAAGCAGCACGGCGTCGGCATTGATTTCGACGCGATGTCCATGGATGATCCAAACGTTTACAAAACGATTTCAGACGGGAAAACGCTTGGAATTTTCCAGCTGGAAAGCCCCGGCATGACACGCTTCATTACAGAGCTTCAGCCGGGAAATCTGGAGGACATCATTGCGGGGATCGCGCTGTATCGGCCCGGGCCCATGGATCAGATCCCGCAATATCTCGAAAACAAAAAAAATCCGGAGCGGATCAAGTATCTCCATCCTATTTTGGAGCCGATCCTGAACGTAACGTACGGCTGCATAATCTATCAGGAGCAGGTAATGCAGATTGTGCGTGATCTTGCGGGATATACGATGGGGCAGTCCGATCTCGTCAGAAGAGCCATGGCGAAAAAGAAGCACGACGTTATGGAAAAGGAACGCGTAAATTTTATTGCCGGCGCGGAAAAGAACGGAGTCGCTCCCGATATTTCCAACAAAATATTTGATCAGATGATCGATTTTGCCAGCTACGCCTTCAACAAAGCGCACGCCGCCTGCTACGCCGTAGTCGGCTATGAAACGGCCTGGCTGAAAACGTATTATCCTGTGGAGTTTATGGCGGCGCTGCTGAACAGTTTTATGGACCGCACAGATAAAATCGCACAATATATCGAGGAATGCAGGCAGATGAATATTAAAATTCTGCCGCCGGATATTAATCTGAGCTACGGAAAATTCACAGTAAAGGACGGCAGTATTGTATTCGGACTTGCCGCAGTCAAAAACGTCGGCGCGCATGTTGTAGATCTGATTACAAAAGAACGCGATGAACGCGGACCGTTTCAGAGCTTCGGGGAATTCTGCGAGCGCACAGCCTGTACGGAAATCAATAAGCGCTGTGTGGAAAGCTTCATCAAAGCCGGTGTCTTCGCCTCGCTCGGAGTAAAACGCTCGCAGCTCTTTAAAACATTCGAATCGATTATGGAAAATACCGCTGCCGCAATGAAAAATAGAGCGGAGGGCCAGGTTTCTCTGTTTGATTTATTTGAAGAAGAAAGCAGCGAGCCGGACGATTCCGAGCGTTATCCCGATATTCCTGAATTTTCCAAAGCAGATCTTCTTTCCATGGAAAAGGAAATGCTGGGAATTTATCTTTCCGGCCACCCTCTTGAAGGCTACGCGGAGCTTCTCGGAAAAATTTCGAATCTCAAATCCACGGATCTGATTGCGGACAGCGAGGAAGAGCTGGAGGGCATGGACAAATCCTTCTCCTCCGGCATCAAGGATGGAATGACCGTGCAGATCGGCGGGATTCTGACTTCCGTGAAAAAGAAGGTTACAAAAAATAATTCCATGATGGCCTTTGGAACGCTTGAAGACTTATACGGAACGTGCGAGCTGTTGATATTTCCTAAAATTTACGAGAAATTTACAGGGCTTCTGTATCCGGAAAACCTTGTGCTTGTGAAGGGGAGGCTGAGTCTGCGGGAGGACGACACGCCCAAAATTCTTCCCGATCAAATCGTTGGTCTTACGGATTATATTCAGAACAGGAACGCTCCGCCGTCGGCAGAGCCCGAGCCGCCAAAGGAGACGATTCTGAACGTTACCCGTGAAAATGCAAAACGCATATTGGCGTTTGTAAAATTTTTCTCCGGGAGAACGCCTGTAAAGCTGATCGATCAGGAAACCGGGAATTGTGTTTATTCCGGATATATGAACGCATCGGAAGAGGTTATGAAAGAGCTTGAAACGCTTCCGTGATTATAGTATAATTAATTTCCGTAGAATTTAACGTCTGGAGGCCATTTTATGGAGATAAAAAGAATCGGTGTTCTTACTTCCGGAGGCGATGCGCCCGGCATGAACGCCGCAATCAGAGCCGTAGTAAGATCCGGAATTTACAGAGGATTTCAGGTATATGGGATCAGAAAAGGCTACGAGGGACTTTTGAACGGTGAAATGTTTGAAATGAACCTCAGAAGCGTATCCGAAATCATCAGCAGGGGCGGAACGATTCTGCAGACCTCCCGGAGCAAGGAATTTAATTCTCCTGAGGGCGTTAAAAGAGCCGCGCGTATGGCAGAGGTATTCAAGCTCAATGCCATTGTCGTAATCGGCGGAGACGGCTCCTTCCGGGGGGCGCGCGATCTTGCGCGGGAGGGGGTAAACGTCATCGGAATTCCGGCTACAATCGACAACGACATCGACTGCACGGATTATACGATCGGTTTTGATACGGCTCTGAATACCGTGAAAGACGCGATCGATAAAATCAAAGACACTGCGTTTTCCCATGAGCGCTGCAGCGTTGTGGAGGTCATGGGGCGGGGCGCGGGATATATTGCGCTTCACTGTGCCATCGCAGACGGCGCAGAGGCCTGTATTCTCCCGGAAAAGGAATTCAATATTGACACGGATATCATACAGCCCATCATCGGATGCCGGAACAGGGGCAAGCATCATTATATCGTCATTATTGCCGAAGGTGTCGGCGGAACGATGGAAATTGCGAAGGAAATCCATGCGATTACCGGAATTTCCACGACGACGACGATCCTGGGCCATCAGCAAAGGGGCGGCAGCCCTACGGTCCGAGACCGCGTCGCCGCAAGCCTGATGGCGGTCAAAGCGACGGAGCTCCTTCAGGAAGGGCAGAAAAATAAGATCATTGCCGAAAAGAACGAGCAATATATCGCCATCGATATTGAAGAAGCGCTGAGCATGAAGAAACACATTGACGAGTCGATGATCGAAACGAGCAAAATGCTCTCTTTATAATAACAAAGGGGTGTTTTTCCATATTCGGATATGCGGTTCCCTTCAAGCCAGAGCTGAAATTCAGAGAATATGACTGCTATAAAATGTATTATTGCGGCGTGTGCAAAAGCATAAGCCGCAATTTTGGTCAGCTTCCGCGCTTCGGGCTGGTAAACGAAACCTCTGTGCTTTCCCTGATTTTGAATATTGCCGCAGGAAAGATCAGCACGCCGGAAGTTCTGCGAAAAAACTGCATCGCGCACCCCCAGAAGAAATCAGACGCGGTGATCCGAAACGAAGCCGTGGACTACGCCGCCGGCGTCAACGTTTTAATGATGTATTTTAAATTACTGGACAGCTGGCACGACGATAAAAATCTGGCTGCAAAAGCGGGAAGCACTGCGATCCGCAGAGCATTTCGGAAAGCGGCTGCAAAATATCCGATCGCGGCAGATGCCGTTTATTTTTCGATTCGGGAATTGACAAAGCTTGAAAAAGAAGGCTGCAGTTCCATCGACGCGGCCTGCGAGCCCTTCGCATCCATGATGGCCGATCTTTTTATGTGGAAGGACAGCGACGTTTTTTGCTCCGAACCGACAATATTGGATTTACTCGGCAAAATAGGGTATAATGTCGGAAAATGGATTTACTTGATTGACGCGGCAGCCGACCTTTCTGAGGACAGAAGGAAAAACCGTTATAACGTGCTTGCATGCCGTTACGGAGAACGCTTCGATGCCGCGGAGGTAAAATTCATTTTGGAAATGTGTCTTGCGCACTGCGCCGATGCATGGGAACGGCTGACAGAGGCCGTCGCAGAGAAAAACGAAGCTGAAAATTTGAATTACAGAAACGCAAAAGGCGTAGCAGATAATTTATTTTACATCGGCATGCGGCATACGACCGAGCTGAAATGCGGCGGCTGCCAGGCGGGAAAGAACAACGAAAGCGGTGAAATGAATGAACCCCTATGAGGTTTTAGGCGTAAGTGAGAACGCAAGCGACGAGGAAATCAAGAAAGCATACCGGGAGCTTGTTAAGAAATATCATCCCGATAAATACGTGGACAATCCTCTTTCCGATCTTGCTTCCGAAAAAATCAAGGAAATCAACCTGGCATACGACACGATCATGAAGGAACGCGCAAGCGGAAAAACACAGCAGGGCGGTTCTTATTATGATGCGGGAACGTACGACAGCGGAGACGCCGCGTTCAGCCGGATCGTGCAGGCCATCAAAGCCAACCGGCTTGACGAGGCGCAAAGCGAGCTTGAGCGCATGCCCGCCGCCTACAGAACCGCATATTGGTATTATTTGATGGGCGAAATAGCAAAAAGACGCGGCTGGTACGACAACGCAAGGCAGTATTATCAGACAGCAGTCAATATGGATCCGTCCAACGGCACATATCAAAGAGCGTATCATTCCATGCAGAATACGGCAAATACCTACCGAAATCAATCCTACGGAAGAGGCTATCGGAATACGGACAGCGCCTGTGACTGCTGCACCTCTCTGATTTGCGCAGATTGCTGCTGCGAATGCATGGGAGGGGATCTGATCTCTTGCTGCTAGAAAAGACACTGGAAACACTGGAATATAATATCATTCTGGAAAGGCTGGAAGCCCTGGCCAGCTGCGAGCTGGCCAAAGAGCGGATCCGAACGCTGCGGCCGATGACGGCGCCGGACGAAATCCGGAAAGCGCTGGGTGAAACGGAAGACGCCGTATTCTTTATCATAAAGCGCGGAATGCCTCCGCTCGCCGGAATAAAGGATCTTCGGGGCGCGCTTCGCCGCGGTGCGACGGGAGCCGTGCTGAGCCTCTCCGAGCTGCTCAGCGTATCCGGACTGCTCCGCGCCTGCAGACGCATGCTCCAGTACAATGCCTCCGCAGAGAGCGATGCGGAAAATTCCGTTTCCGCATTCATCTCTGAGCTTTCGGAGAACAGATTGCTGGAAGAAAAAATCAACCGCTGCATCGTTTCTGAAGAGGAAATCGCCGATGAAGCAAGTCCGGAGCTTTACGCCGTCAGAAAACAAATTCTTTCCGCGCAGACCGCAATCAAAGAGAAGCTAAACGATCTGCTTCATTCCTCTCGTTATGCAAAATCCATACAGGATGCGGTGGTGACAATGCGCGGCGATCGGTACTGCATCCCCGTCAAGACGGAATTCCGGGGCGAAATCAACGGAATCGTACATGATACGTCTGCTTCCGGACAGACGCTGTTTATTGAACCGGCCTTCGTGGTGGAGGCGAACAACCGGATCCGGGAGCTGAAGGTTCGAGAAGCGGAAGAAATCAAGCGGATTCTTTCAGAGCTCTCCGAAGAAGTCGGAGAAAAGGAAAGCGTGCTTCTGCATAATCTTGAAGTGATTTCTTTTTTGGATTTTACATTTGCAAAAGCCAGGCTCGCGCTGGATCAGAAAGCCGTACGTCCGCTTTTGAACGAATCCGGCAAAATTTCCCTGCTTTCCGCAAGGCATCCGCTGATCCCAAAAGAGCGCGTCGTTCCCATCACCGTATTTCTGTCCGAACGGGAAGCCATGCTGATTACCGGTCCGAACACCGGAGGCAAAACCGTAGCGCTCAAAACAGTCGGCCTTCTGACGCTGATGATGCAGTCCGGGCTGCTGATTCCGGCAAAGGAAAAGAGCGAGCTTAGTATATATAATGGAGTATACGCGGATATCGGAGACGAGCAGAGCATTTCACAAAGCCTCAGCACCTTTTCCGCGCATATGAAAAATATCGTCCGGATTTTGGACTGCTGCGGAGAACATTCCTTGGTTCTGCTCGATGAGCTTGGCGCCGGCACCGATCCGACAGAGGGCGCTGCGCTTGCCATGGCGATCCTCGAATGCCTGCACCAGATGGGCGCAAGCGTATTTGCTACGACGCATTACAGCGAGCTGAAGGTGTTTGCTTCGACGACGCCCGGATTTATAAACGCCTCATGCGAATTTGACACGGAAACGCTGCGGCCGACCTACCGCCTGCTGATCGGCGTGCCGGGGAAAAGCAACGCCTTTGAAATATCGAAGAAGCTCGGACTGGATCCGCAGATTACAGAACGCGCAAAGGAATTCTTGACCAGCGAAGATCTTCGCTTCGAGGATATGCTGCGGGGAATTGAAGACAGCCGCAAACGGATCGACACGGATCGCGAAGAGGCAGAAACGCTCCGCAGGGATTCCGCGCGTCTTCGCGAAGAAATCGCAAAGGAGAAGGAAGCGTTTCTCAAACAAAAAAACGAGCTGCTTGCAAAAGCGAGGGAAGATGCGCGCGCCGTTCTGAGCAGGGCAAGAATCGCCTCCGACAAATTACTTTCCGAGCTTCGCCGTACCGCGTCTGAGCTGGAGAAAGGAAAAAATCCGGCTTCGGCGCTGCGCGAAGCGGAAACCGCTGCCAGAGAATTCCGAAATTTCTGTGACGAGACGGACGATGCGCTTGGCAGCGCTTTTCGGGATAATCTGACGGACTCCAGTCCTCCGGAAAACCTCCGGGAGGGAGAAACGGTCCGCATTCTGAGCTTAAACGGAAAAGGGACCGTATTGAAGGCGCCGAGCAAGGATGGAACCGTGTACGTCCAGGCGGGAATCATGAAGCTGTACGTTCCGCTTGGCGATCTGCGCCGGGAGACCGAACCCGCAGCACGGCGAGCTTCCGGAAACCGCGAAAAATCCGGCGCCGCGCAAATGAAAGCGCTGTCGATCAAAACGGAGCTCGATGTCCGCGGGATGACGGTAGACGAAGCGATTCCCGTCATAGAACGGCAGATCCACGACGCCATCCTGGCAAAGCAAAGCCAGTTCTCCATTATTCACGGGAAGGGGACGGGCGCTCTGCGAGCAGGCATCCAGGGATATCTGAAAACCTGCAAAGCCGTAGCCTCTTATCGCCTCGGATCCTTCGGAGAAGGCGATACCGGCGTGACGATCGTCACGTTAAAATGAATTGACAGATTTCGTCGTTTAATATAAAATTTCTGTTGATTTTACTTGATATGAGGGGAAGGAAAACACATGGCAGAAACGATGAACGGATGGAAAAAAACCTGCTATAACGGAGAATTATCCGCGGCAGATATCGGAAAAGAAGTCGTACTGACAGGCTGGACCGCAAAAACAAGAAATTTGGGCAGCCTGATTTTTATAGATTTGAGAGACCGCACGGGAATCATACAGCTTGTGTTTGATTCCGACACGGATGCCGCGCTTTTTGAAAAGGCCGCCTCTGTACGGAACGAATACGTTTTGGCCGCAAAGGGGACAATAAGGCGCAGAGCGCCCGAAGCGCTTAACCCGAAAATGAAAACGGGAGAGATCGAAGTGGCCGTAATGGAGCTCCGCATTTTAAATGAAGCGCAGACGCCGCCGTTCCATATCGACGACAAGGCAAGCGTCAGCGAGGCGACCAGGCTGAAATACCGCTACTTGGATCTCAGGAGGCCTTCGCTGCAGCGGAATCTGCTCCTGCGCCATCAGATCGCAAAAACTGCGCGCGACTATTTTGCGGAGAACGGTTTTATTGAGATCGAAACGCCGTTTCTGACGAAAAGCACGCCGGAGGGGGCTCGCGACTATCTCGTGCCCAGTCGGATTCACAGGGGGAAATTTTATGCGCTTCCGCAATCGCCTCAGCTGTTTAAGCAGCTTTTGATGATTTCCGGCTTCGACCGTTACATGCAGATTGCAAAGTGCTTCCGCGACGAGGACCTGCGTGCGGACAGGCAGCCTGAGTTTACGCAGATCGACCTTGAAATGTCTTTCGTCGGAATCGACGACGTCATTGAAATCAATGAGGGCTTTCTGAAACGGCTTTTTGCGGAAACGCTCGGACTCGATTTGGAAACGCCGTTTCCGCGTATCCCGTATCGGGAAGCGATGCGGCGCTTCGGATGCGACAAGCCGGATATTCGATTCGGGCTTGAGCTTACGGATCTCTCGGATTTTGCGGCCGGCTGTTCCTTCGGTATTTTTGCCAATGCCGTAAACGAGGGCGGCGCCGTAAGAGCGATCGCCGCTCCGGCCGGGCATTTTTCCAGAAAAGAGATCGATAAGCTCACGGAATTTGTAAAAACGCAGGGAGGAAGCGGCATGGCGTGGATTTCGGTGGGCGAGAACGAAATCCGTTCCTCGATTTCAAAGGTTCTTACCCCGGAAGAAATTTCGACGATTATCACGCTTACAGGCGCCGGGACGGGCGATTTGATCTGTATCGTTTCCGGAAAAAGCGACACCGTCTATACCGTGCTTGCTGCGCTTCGCTGCGAGCTCGGAAAAAAGCTCGGCCTGATCGATGAAAGCCGCTTTGCCTTTTTGTGGATCACGGAATTCCCGCTGTTCGAATATTCGGAGGAGGAGCAGCGCTATGTTGCGATGCATCATCCGTTTACGTCGCCTCTGCCGGAGGACTGCGATAAAATAGAAAGCGATCCCGGCAGCGCTCGGGCAAGCGCCTACGATATCGTTCTGAACGGATATGAAATCGGCGGCGGCAGTATCAGAATCCATGACCGGGCGCTGCAGCAGAAGATGTTTCGAGCGCTGGGCTTTACCGAAGAGGCTGCGCAGGATCGTTTCGGATTCCTGCTGGATGCCTTTCAATACGGCGCGCCGCCGCACGGAGGCCTGGCATATGGCCTCGACCGGCTTGCCATGCTGATCTGCGGAACGGACAACATCAAAGATACGATTGCCTTCCCGAAAGTACAGAACGCTTCCTGTCTGATGTCCTCGGCGCCGGATTATGTAGAAGAGCAGCAGCTCCGAGACCTGAATATCAGAATTGTTCCAGAAGAAAAGGAAACGGATCAGAATGGGTGAAATTCTCAGAGTGGGCCTGGATGTCGGCTCCACGACTGTTAAAATTGTAATTTTAGACGAAAAAGACAATATTCTTTACAGCAAATACCAGCGGCATTATTCGGATATCCGAAAAACGATCTATGATGTGCTCACGGAGGCCTTTTCAAAGTACGAGGCTTGCGAAGCGTCCGTAAATGTTACCGGCTCGGGCGGAATGCTCGTTGCAAAATGGCTGGATCTGCCATTCGTGCAGGAAGTCGTCGCTTCTACCGAGGCGGTGGAGCGTTTGATTCCGGAAACGTCCGTGGTGATCGAGCTCGGCGGAGAAGACGCCAAAATCATTTATCTTGAAAACCCCGTCGAGCAGAGGATGAACGGAACGTGCGCAGGCGGAACCGGAGCGTTTATCGATCAGATGGCGATCCTTTTGAAAACGGATGCCTCCGGCCTCAATGAGCTTGCAAAAAAGCATACGACAATTTATCCGATTGCGGCGCGGTGCGGCGTTTTTGCCAAAACGGATATTCAGCCCCTGCTCAATGAAGGCGCGGCAAAAGAAGATATTGCCGCCTCTGTTTTTCAGTCCGTTGTAAACCAGACAATCAGCGGCCTTGCCTGCGGCAGGCGGATTACCGGAAACGTTGCGTTTCTCGGCGGACCGCTCAATTATCTTTCCGAGCTTCGCCGCCGTTTCATCGAAACGCTCGAGCTCCGGGACGAAGAAGTTATTTTTCCTGTCAATTCGCATCTGTTTGTTGCGCTCGGCGCCGCGTATGCTTCGGAGTGCCGGAATCGTGCGGACGGTCTGCGGAAGATATACCGCCTTTCCGATATTCGAGCGAAGCTTCCCGAAATTCTCACCGTAGAATCCGACGAAATCGGAAGGCTGCAGCCGCTTTTTCAGAACGACGAAGAATTAGAGGCCTTTCGGAAGCGCCACAGCGCGGCAAAAGCGCCGCGCGGCGACATCCGCGAATATCAGGGAAACTGCTATCTGGGCATCGACGCCGGCTCCACGACGACTAAGGCTGTCGTGATTGGAGAAAATGACGAAATCCTTTATTCATGGTATGCCAGCAACTTTGGAAGTCCCTTTCATTCTGCGCTGAAAATATTGAATGATATTTATCGACTTCTTCCTGAGCATGCAAAAATCGCATTTTCCGCCGTTACAGGATACGGAGAAGGACTGATCAAAACGGCGCTCGGAATCGATATCGGAGAAATCGAAACGATTGCGCACTATAAGGCCGCCGAGAAATTCCTGCCGGGCGTCGACTTCATATTGGATATCGGCGGGCAGGATATGAAGTGCCTGAAAATTAAAGACGGCGTAATCCAAAGCATCATGCTGAACGAAGCCTGCTCCTCCGGCTGCGGTTCTTTTATAGAGGCGTTTGCCACGTCGCTGGCGATCGATGTTACAGAATTTGCGGCTGAGGCGCTGAAAGCAAAAAAGCCGGTGGATCTGGGCTCCAGATGCACCGTATTTATGAATTCGCGCGTCAAGCAGGCGCAGAAGGAAGGGGCAAGCGTAGCAGATATTTCCGCAGGCCTTTCTTACTCCGTGATTCGGAATGCGCTTACTAAGGTAATCAAAATCAAAACCCCCGAGGAGATGGGCGAAAAGCTGATCGTACAGGGCGGAACCTTTTACAACGATGCGATCCTGCGCTGCTTTGAAATTATTTCGGAGCGGGAAGCGGTTCGCCCGGATATCGCAGGGCTTATGGGAGCCTACGGCTGCGCCCTGATTGCGAAAAACGAATTTCACGAGCGGGGAGACAGCGCCGCTACGACGCTGCTGAATCCTGAGGAAGCGCTTCACATTAAAACGGAAATTCGAAAAGTACGCTGCGGAAAATGTACCAATAACTGTCTTCTGACCATCAACCAATTTTCCGACGGTAAAATTTTCGTGTCCGGAAATCGATGCGAAAAAGGCGATGCTTCTCATAAGACCTCCTCCGGCAAGGAAACAAGAGACCGTCTGAATCTGTTCCGATATAAATACGGCCGTCTGTTTGAATTCTACAAACCGCTTGCCGCAGAAGACGCACCGAAGGGCGAAATCGGCCTTCCGCGCGCTCTGAATCTATATGAAAACTATCCGTTCTGGTTTACGTTTTTTACGCAGCTTGGCTTCCGCGTGATTCTTTCCGATCCAAGCAGCAAAGCGCTGCTTGCGGAGGGAATGGAAACGATTCCATCCGAGTCCGTCTGCTATCCGGCCAAGCTGGTACACGGACATATCGCAAATCTTGTGCATAAGGGAGTAAAAAGGATTTTTTATCCTTCTCTTCCGTATGAGCAAAAGGAGGATCTGAAGGCCAACAATCATTATAACTGTCCGATCGTTACTTCTTACCCGGAAGTCATCCGGAACAATATGGATCTGCTTGCAGAAAATAATGTAGACTTTATCCACCCGTTTTTGCCCATTTATGACAAAAAGCGTATGGCAGAACGGCTATATGAAGTATTCGCACCCTACGGATGTCAGGAGGAGGAAATCCGGAGCGCGGCGGAAGCTGCATATACGGAATACGACCGCTTTAAGGCGGACATCAGAAAGAAGGCCGAGGAGATCATCGAATACGCCCGTGAGAACGGCATCAAGATGATCGTGCTGGCGGGCAGGCCGTATCATCTTGATCCGGAAATCAATCACGGGATCCCGGAGCTGATTGCTTCGTATGATTTTGCCGTGCTTACGGAAGATTCCGTGTCTCATCTGGGGAATCTGGAGACGCCGATCCGCGTCGTCAACCAATGGGTGTACCATTCAAGACTGTACCGCGCGGCGGATTATGTTCGGACGCAGAAAGACATGGAGCTGATTCAGCTGAACTCGTTCGGCTGCGGTCTTGACGCCGTCACGACGGATCAGGTTGAAGAAATTCTTTCATCTGCCGGAAAAATATACACGTGCCTTAAGATTGACGAGGGCTCCAATCTCGGTGCAGTACGCATCCGGATCCGCTCCCTGAAAGCCGCCATGGCGGATCGGGACAGGAATCCGAAGCGAAACCGTTCCGTCAGAAGCTATGCCTCTCCCAGAGTCGTATTTACAAAAAGCATGCGCAGTCAGTATACGATTCTGGCGCCGCAAATGTCTCCGATTCATTTTGATCTTGTTGCTGAGGCCTTCAACAACTGCGGCTATCGTTTCGAGGTATTGCCTTCTAATGATCGGAATGCGGTCGATTACGGTCTCAAATATGTCAATAACGATGCCTGTTATCCGTCCATCATTGTCGTCGGTCAGTTTGTGGAGGCGCTGAAATCTGGAAAATACGACCTTAACAAAACGGCTCTTCTGATTACCCAGACAGGGGGTGGCTGCCGGGCGACAAACTATATAGCTTTTATCCGGAAGGCGCTCAAGGATCTGGGACTTGCGCACATCCCGGTTATTTCGCTGAGTACGGCGGGCCTTGAAAGCAATCCTGGATTTAAAATTTCTTTGAAATTACTGGAATCCGCAATGATGGCTGTTTGCTACGGAGACCTTTTCATGCGCGTGCTTTACAAGACACGGCCGTATGAACAGGAGGAGGGCTCCGCAAACGCACTGTATCACAAGTGGAATGAGATTTGCAGAAAATCATTGAAGCATCCGAGCATCTCCTCTTACCGCGCAAACATTCGAGGCATTGTGAATGATTTTGACCGGCTGCCGCTGAAAGACATCAAAAAGCCGCGCGTCGGTCTGGTGGGGGAAATCCTGGTCAAATTTCATCCTACAGCAAACAATTTCGTAGTCGACCTGATCGAAAAAGAGGGCGCAGAAGCGGTCATGCCCGATCTGATGGACTTTCTGCTTTACTGCTGTTATGGTGCGATCTATAAACACAAGGAGCTCAGCAACAAATATTCCGCCAAACAGATTTCCCGTATTGCCATTCGGGTTATCGAGATGTTCCGAAAGCCTATGAAAAAATATTTGACGGCCAGCAAACGCTTTACGCCTCCTTCCGATATCTATACGCTTGCGGATGCGGCGGGCAAGGTGCTTTCGCACGGTAACAATACAGGGGAGGGATGGTTCCTGACGGCAGAAATGCTGGAGCTGATTCACTCCGGTACGCCGAATATCGTATGCATGCAGCCGTTCGCCTGTCTTCCGAATCATGTTACAGGCAAGGGCATGATTAAGGCCCTTAGAAAGCTGTATCCGGAGTCCAATATTGTTGCGGTCGATTATGATCCCGGCGCAAGCGAAGTTAATCAGCTGAACCGGATCCGTCTGATGCTGTCCACTGCATTTAAGAATTTGAATAAGGAAGTCGAAGACAATGGATAAAATCACAAAGAAAAAAGATTTTAAGCTTTTGATTGCTTTTTTTTCTCTGGAGGCGCTGATTCTGCTCATCTGTTTTATGATTGCGCACGCAAAGGTCAATCGAGCGCTTGACGTTAGTATCGGTTCTGGAAAATACGGAAATTTCATTGATTCCATTCGCTGCGTCCGTTCTAATATTCTTGAAAAGTCCTTTGATGGCGGCGGACTGGAGGGCTTTACGACAATCCGCAGCTACGATACGGACGGCGAAGGCAACGCAGAAGCAAACGATATCCTATACAAATATTATACGTTTAACCTTTCCGATACAGGGATTACCTCGAATCTGACAAAAGCCGCTCCCGGAACACAGATGAGCGGTATTGTGAGCAATACGGCCACCTCGACGGTCATTGAAGAAGCCAAAAGTACCTTTACACTCGGTAATTTCAAGATTGCAAACGACTATGTAACAGAGCAGCTTGATTTAGTGAATATTTTGGAAAAACCGCTTGTGATCGAGCCGATGGATGCCAGCGAAATTCTGATTTATCATGTACATGCAACCGAGGGCTACTGTGCAACAGCCGCGGAGCAAAGTGATCTGGATCATTATACTTCGGAAGGGGAGGAAAATAACGTCGTCGCCGCAGGAAATATTTTGCAGAATGCAATCGTATCCGGCTCAGGCATCAGCGTGCTCCATGACAAAACGGTTTTTAAAGAAGGTCTTCAGTCCATCATCGCATATGACAATGCTGCGCAGCGTTTAAATGAAATTTATTCAGAACATGAAAATGTCAAGCTGCAGATTGATCTCCACCGAAATTCCGCCACACTGGACGGCAAAAAATATGGCCCTACCGTGCAGAAGGACGGTGAAAATTACGCGCAGTTTTCCTTTGTAATCGGACTGGACTGGGATCCGGTGACGGGAAACCGCTCCGATTCCGTAAATCCATATTGGGAGGATAACTTCAAGCTGTGCATGCTGATCATGGAAAAGCTGGAGGAAAAAGTTCCGGGGATTGTCCGCCAGATTGATCTCAGACGAAATCCCTATAATCAGGGATTTGTTGAAAATTCTATTCTGGTAGAAGTCGGATTCGACGGAAACCTGACCTCGGAAGCAGAAGCTTCCGCCCAATTATTAGGGGAAGTGCTCTGCGACATATACGGATAACAATGAGGAGAACGACATGAGCGACATCGATAAGATCCGGAATTTTTGTATTATTGCACATATCGACCATGGAAAATCTACCCTGGCAGACAGAATTCTTGAATTGACAGGCGTCCTGACGCAAAGAGAAATGGAAGCTCAGGTTCTGGATAATATGGAGCTGGAACGGGAGCGCGGAATTACTATTAAGGCACAGTCCGTCCGCCTGAATTATAAAGCGGAGGACGGCGAGCTTTATATTTTCAATCTGATTGATACTCCTGGCCACGTCGATTTCAATTATGAAGTTTCCCGCACACTTTCCGCCTGCGAGGGCGCGGTGCTCGTGGTTGACGCCGCCCAGGGCGTCGAGGCCCAGACGCTTGCAAACGTTTATCAGGCGATCGATCACAATCTGGAAGTCATTCCCGTCATTAATAAGATCGATTTGCCGGCCGCTCAGCCGGAAGTCGTCAAAAAAGAAATCGAAGACGTAATCGGACTTCCTACAGAGGATGCGCCGCTGATCTCCGCAAAGGCAGGAATCGGCATCGAAGCGGTTCTGGAAGCAATCGTAAAACAGATTCCGCCGCCCTCGGGCGACAGAGCCGCGCCGCTTCGCGCCCTGATCTTCGATTCTTATTACGATCCCTATAAAGGCGTCATCATTTATGTGCGCGTTTTTGACGGCCGGCTTCAAAAAGGCGATGCGATCCGTTTAATGGCCTCCGGAAAAGAATATATCGTAACGGAAACGGGCTGGTTCAAGCCCGGCGTGCTGCAGCAGTCAGAAGCGCTGGAGGCCGGAGAGGTCGGCTACATTGCCGCCGCCATTAAAAACATTACGGACGCTACCGTCGGAGATACCGTCACGCTTGCCGCAAATCCCGCGCAGGAAGCGCTCCCCGGCTACAAAAAGGTCCAGCCGATGGTGTTCTGCGGTGTTTATCCCATTGACGGCGCGGATTATGAGGATCTAAGAGACGCGCTGGGAAAACTGCAGCTTAACGACGCCTCCCTGATCTTTGAGCCGGAAAGCTCTAAGGCGCTCGGCTTCGGATTTCGCTGCGGCTTTCTGGGCCTTCTGCACCTGGAAATTATACAGGAACGCCTTTCCCGCGAATATCATCTTGCGCTGATCTCTACGACGCCAAGCGTCATTTACCGCATCCACAAGACAAACGGCGAAACGCTGCTGCTTGACAATCCCACCAACATGCCGAATCCAAGCGAGGTCGAATACATCGAGGAGCCCATTGTGAAGGCTTCCATCATGACGCCTACGGAATACGTAGGCAACGTCATGGAGCTTGCAACGGAACGCAGGGGAACCTTCCTGAATATGGATTATATTGAAAATACCCGCGTACTTATGACTTATGAGCTTCCCCTGAATGAAGTCATATACGATTTCTTCGACGCGCTGAAGTCCAGGACGCGGGGATATGCCTCTTTGGATTATGAAATCCAGGGGTATCAGAAATCGAATCTCGTAAAAATGGACATTTATCTGAACGGCGAAATCGTAGACGCGCTTTCTCTTATCGTACATGCCGATAAAGCGTACGCGCGGGGGAGAAAAATTGCCGAAAAGCTGAAGGAAACCATTCCGCGTCATCAATTCGAGGTCCCGATTCAGGCCTGCATCGGCGGAAAAATCATCGCCCGCGAAACGATTAAAGCCTACCGCAAAGATGTTCTTGCAAAATGCTACGGCGGCGATATTTCGAGAAAAAAGAAACTGCTCGAAAAGCAAAAGGAGGGAAAAAAGAAAATGCGTCAGTTCGGCAGCGTGGAAGTACCGCAGGAGGCTTTCCTGAGCGTCCTGAAGCTAGACGGCTGAGCGCATTAGAGCCGCATATGGATTACGGACTGTATTTTCATATTCCTTTTTGCGTAAAAAAATGCATTTACTGCGATTTTCTTTCTTTTCCGTCCTTCACGGTTCCGGCAGAGGAAAAAGAAAAATATTTCGGAGCGCTCCGCGACGAATGGTTCCTCAAAAGCGAACGGATCGACGGCGGCGTCGACAGTATCTATATCGGGGGAGGAACGCCGAGCTGTGTGGATCCTCTGATTATTTATGAATTGATCAAATGTGTCAGAGCCGTCAAACCCATTCGCGATTATGCAGAAATCACCGTTGAGATCAATCCGGGAACCGCAACGTGGGATCATTTCGAAATTTACCGGCAGGCGGGCGTAAACCGCGTCAGCATCGGAGTGCAAAGCACTCAGGATCGGCTGCTTCGGGCGCTCGGCAGGATCCATAACGGTGCTGACTGCGAAGAAACGGTTCGTATGGCAAAGGAAACGGGCTTTAAAGACATCAGCTGCGACCTGATCTTTGGAATCCCTCAAATCGGAACAGAACCGGGAGAAACGTTTGAGGAGCTGCAGGAAGATTTGGCGCGTGTTTGCGCGTGGGGCGCAAAGCATGTTTCCGCATACAGCATTATCATTGAGGATAATACGCCGCTGTCCAGGCTTTTCAAGCAGGACCGCGCCAGGGAGATCGACAGCGGGCTGGAGCGGCAGATGTATTACAGTATCCGGAAATTTCTGAACACGCAAAAAATCTATCAGTATGAAATTTCAAACTATGCAAGGAAAAAATATAAAAGCAGGCATAATCTGAAATACTGGGAATGCCTTCCATATCTCGGCATGGGGCTCGGAGCCGCCTCCTATTATCCCGAGAATCGGGAAAATCCCAACGGGGATTATATCCGGGAATCGAATACGGAAATTCTGAAGGACTATTGTATGGGGCTGTACGCAGGATCCACGGAACGCATCTCCCGCGAAGAGCAGATGAACGAATTTATGATGCTCGGCTTCCGAAAGCTGAAAGGTCCTTCTCCGGAAGCGTTTGCGGAACGCTTCGGCTGCAGTTACTTTGACCGATTCTCCCAGCAGCTGGAACGGCTCGAGAAAAAAGACCTGATTACGATCAAGGATGGAGCAAGGCTTACCACCCGCGGCTTGGACTATGCAAACGACGTTTTCCGGGAATTTCTGCTATGATGGAAAAAGAAAGCGTAAAATACACCGTTAACGTCAGAGAAATGGTGGAATTTCTGCTCCGCCACGGCGACATCGTTCCAGGAGACGCATTCTTCTCGCCGGAGCGGGCGCTTTTAGGCGCAGATCTGCACAGAAAGCTGCAAGGCCTGTTTAAAACGGAAATCGAAGGATATACGGCAGAAAAAGGCCTCCGCTTCTCTAAAGAAGCAAACGGCGTCCGATTGGAGGTAGAAGGCCGCTGCGACGGGTTTTACCGGAAAGACGGCGTGCTTCATGTCGATGAAATCAAGACGGTCGATTCCCGGTTTCGTGAGGAAAACGGTCCGGAGCCGCTCCATACCGCTCAAGCGGTATGCTATGCCGCCATACTCGAAATGCTGCCGGAATATCGCAGCGAAGAGATCTGCATCCATATTCTTTATTATCATGTTACCGAGAAAAGCCGCACGGAATTCCGAACAAATTTTACGGAGTCGGAGCTTCTTCAATATTTTAACGGACTTGTTGACGAATATATAAAATGGATTTCCTGGGAAGCAAATCGGCGCAATTTGCTTCAGCAGGAGCTCTGCGCTTTAAAGTTTCCTTTTCCTTCCTATCGGCGCGGCCAGCGGGAGCTTGCGGTATCGGTTTATAAAACAATAACGAAAAATTCCGCTTCAAACATCTATGTCAACGCTCCGACCGGAATCGGAAAAACGATTTCTGTGCTGTTCCCGGTGCTGAAAGCAATGTGTGCTGCGGAATCCGGCGCAGAAATCAAAAAAATATTTTATTTGACGGCTACCAATGCCGGGGCCGGACCACCGGCGGCGGCCGCGGCTCTGCTCGGGGATCAGCTTCCGGAGCTGCTCACGATCTCGCTGACCTCTAAGGAAAAAATCTGTCCGCTGGAAACGCCGGATTGTAATCCGGATACGTGTTCGCGCGCACGCGGGCATTACGATCGGATCAACGCCTGTCTTTACAGCGCCCTTCTTTCCCGGCGTCAATTTACAAAGGAAGAAATCTGTGCGCTTTCTGAGCGGCATGAAGTCTGTCCGTTCGAATTGCAGCTGGATCTTTCCCTCTGGTGTGATCTCATCATTGGAGACTATAATTATTTATTTGATCCAACGGCGCGCCTGCAGCGTTATTTCGGAGAGTTGCAGAATTCCGGCAAAAAAGAGCCGTACGTTTATCTGATCGACGAAGCGCATAACCTTCCCGATCGAGCCAGAGAAATGTATACCGCGCGAATTCAGAAAAAGCCGTTTCTCGAATTGATGCGTCTTTTAAAGGGCTCAGAGAGGAAAACCGTTAAGACGCTCAGAAAGAGGGCCTCAGCGCTGAACTCTTTTTTTCTTGCAAAAGAAAAGGAGCTGGAGCGGCTCCCGGAATGCTCGGAAGCGGCCGATCCCGAGCTGATCAAGCGCTGTGCCGATTATACGGAATCTGCGTATGAGCTTCTGAAAGAGAATGCGGTTCCGGAGGAGCTTCGCACTCCGATCCTTACGCTTTATTTCGAAACGAAATTTTTTTGTGATACTGCAAAACGTTTTGACGGCAACTATTATGCCTTTTTTGACAGGAAGGATCGCGATCTTTCTTATACGCTGTTTTGCGCCAATCCCGCGGATCTGATCCAGACGTGTATAGGGAATGCGCTTACTTCCGTATTTTTTTCCGCCACATTGTTGCCGTTCGCTTTTTATACCCAGGCGCTTGGCGCGCGAAGAGAAGAAGATCTTTTTATCAAAATTCCGTCTCCCTTCCCGCCGGAAAATCGCCTTGCAATTTTTGCGGCAGACGTCCAGACCACATATGCAAAACGCGCCGCTTACTACGAAAAGGTTGCAAAATATATTATGCTGATCAAAGAATACGCTGATTCCGCATGCTGCGGCAGAGGAAATTTCATGGTGTTCTTCAGCTCCTACCAGTATCTTGCTGACGTGGCGTCGCTTTTAGAGGAAGACTTTCTGTCCGCATACGTTTCCGTGCAGCCCAGAAGCGGCAGTCCGTCCGACCGGGAAGCGTTTCTGGAGGGGTTTGCGGAAAATCCGCAGAAAATTCATATTGGGATGTGCGTGCTCGGCGGAGCATTTTCGGAAGGAATCGATCTGCCGGGTTCGCGGCTTTCCGGCGCCATGATCGTAGGCGTAGGATTGCCGATGGTATGCGCGGAACGGGAATTGATTATGAAATGGCATGAAGAAAGAGAAGAAGGAAGCGGTTTTGCAAACGCGTACGTATATCCCGGCATCAATAAAGTGATTCAGGCCGCAGGCAGGGTTATTCGAACGACAGAAGACCGCGGCTTCGTGCTCTTCCTTGACAGCCGGTATTTTTCGAGCCGCTACGGCCCGCTGTTCCCGGAGGACTACAGGATAAAAAAAGCCAAAAATTTCAACGAAGTTAAAACGCTTTTATTTGACTTGAAGCTTTAAGAAAGGTATACTGTATAAGGCAGATATTTTGCCGATTGGAGGTAAAGTATGAACAACGATATATTAAACGGTTTTTTCGACGCAGATACATTTGTGCAGACAAACTCGTATATTTTATCGCCTTCCGCAGATCCGGAAAGCCCTGCTGGAGACGGCGTGACGACGGGCTACGGTTCCGTCGCCGGAAGAGCGGTTTTTGCTGCATTCCAGGATGAATCCGTATTGAAGGGCTCCGTGGGAACGGCGCATGCGCATAAAATCGCGGCGTGCATCGATATGGCCGTCAAGGCCGGCGTCCCCTTTGTGTTTTTGATCGATTCGGCAGGGGCAAGGATCGGGGAAGGGCTTGACGTGCTGGACGGATACGGGCGAATTATGAAGGCCCTGTCGAATGCGCTCGGCATCATCCCCGTGTTTGCGCTCGTTGCCGGCAAATGCACCGGCGCCGCGGCGCTGATCGCATCGATGGCCGATTTCGTGATTATGCCGCAGGACGGCGCTTATTTTTCTTTTTCCGGACAAGATGCCCTGCAGGCTGCGTCCCAAGCCGATTGCAGAAAGATCGGCTCCGCTTCCTGCGCGGCGCAGGCCGGAATGCTTTCCATGACGGGCACGGATTTAAACGACTGT
Organism: uncultured Clostridium sp.; assembly: GCA_900543695.1. Classification (GTDB taxonomy): domain Bacteria; phylum Bacillota; class Clostridia; order UBA1212; family UBA1255; genus Egerieisoma. Next base: position 26,086 of record UQSG01000007.1, read on the forward strand.
TTTCAGAAGCTGCGAGCGCTGATCGGTTATCTTCCGGATAATTCCGATTGCGAAGCTCCCGCCGCAGAAGCCGGAGACGATTACGCCAGACGGATCAGCGCGGAGGGCTTCGGTACGTTCGAGCCGTACGACGTGAAGCGGCTGATCGAGCAGATCGCAGACGAAGGGACCTGGACGGAGCTTTCTGCGGAATATGCGCCGAATGCCGTCACGGGATTTGCAAAAATCGGAGATTGCTCCGTATGTATCGTCGCAAATCAGCCTTCCGTAAGAGACGGCGTACTGGATCAGGCGGCGTGTCTGAAGATCTCCGGTCTTCTTGCATTTTGCGATAAATTTTCGATTCCTGTGGTGACGCTTACAAATACGTGCGGTTTTGCCGTCTCGCCGGAAGAGGAGGAGAAGGCGTTGCCGTCGGTGGCCGCGCTGCTGACCACCTCTTTTTCAAACAGCGAGATGCCCAAAATCAACATCATCACGGGGAAGGCATACGGAAGCGCATACCTTTCTATGAACGCCAAGCAAACAGGTGCGGATCTTGTATATGCCTGGAGCGGCGCGGATATTTCCGTAATAACTCCGGAGGCAGGTGCGCTTCTTGTTTATAACGAGGAAATTAAGACCGCCAGCGATCCGGTGCAGGCCAGAAAAGAGGCAATCGAAAAATACCGGAAGGACTATGCGACGCCGGTTTACGCTGCTTCCAGGGGATTTGTAGACGATATTATTTCTCCGGCCGAAACCAGAGCACGCATTATCAGCGCTTTGTATTTATTTCACTAAAAGGAAAGGACGGCAAATCAGATTATGAAAAAATATAACATCAAAGTAAACGGAGTTTCTTACGAAGTGGAGGTAGAAGAGGTCGGGAGTGCTGCCTCTTCTGCCCCGATCCAGCCGGCTCCGGCTCCGGCTTCGCCGGCCGCCGCTGCAAAAGAGCCTACTCCCGTACCTCCGGCACCCGCAGCGGCACCCTCTGCTCCGTCTGCAGGAGCGAACACCGTAACCGCGCCGATGCCGGGCACAATTGTCAAAATCAACGTCAAAGCGGGCGACGCTGTGAAAAAAGGCGACGTTTTCCTTGTATTGGAAGCGATGAAAATGGAAAACGACATTACCTCGCCGGCGGACTGCACGATTGCATCTGTAAATGTATCGCAGGGCGCCTCGGTCTCCACGGGCGACATCCTGATTACGTATAACTGAGAAAGGATTGGAAGACCGATGGTTAAAATTACAGAGACCGTTTTGAGGGACGCGCATCAATCGCTGATTGCAACCAGAATGACTACGGAGCAAATGCTTCCGATTGTGGAGAGCCTGGACCGCATCGGTTATCACGCGCTGGAGGCATGGGGCGGAGCGACATTCGACGCATCGCTGCGCTTTTTGAATGAAGATCCGTGGGACCGCCTCAGAAAGATCAAAGCAAAGGCAAAAAAAACCCCGCTTCAAATGCTTCTGCGCGGACAGAATATTCTCGGCTATAAGCATTACGCGGATGACGTCGTTGATTATTTTGTGCAAAAAGCGATCGCCAACGGAATGGACATTATTCGCATTTTTGATGCGCTCAATGATCCCAGAAACATAGAACGCGCAATGAAGGCCTGCCTCAAAGAGGGCGGACATGCGCAGGGGTGCATCTGCTATACGATCAGTCCGTATCACAATCAGGATATTTTCGTACGCGATGCCAAACGTCTTGAGGAAATGGGAGCGTCCTCCATCTGCATCAAAGACATGGCCGGGCTGCTGCTGCCCTATGAGGCCTACCGGCTCGTAAAAGCTTTAAAAGAAAACGTTTCCGTTCCGATCGAGCTTCATACGCATTATACGAGCGGCTGCGGATCCATGACATATCTGAAAGCGATTGAGGCGGGCGTCGATATTATTGACTGCGCAATTTCGCCGTTTGCTATGGGAACCTCTCAGCCGCCCACCGAACCGATCGTCGCAGCGGTTGCGGGCACGGAATATGATACCGGCCTCGATTTGAAGGCGCTCAGCGAAATTGCGGATTATTTCCGGCCGATTCGCGAAGAGTATATCCAGTCCGGGCAGCTTGATCCGAAAATGCTCGGCGTAGACATTAATGCGCTGATTTATCAGGTCCCCGGCGGAATGCTGTCGAACCTCGTTTCCCAGCTGAAGCAGGCCAATGCTATGGACCGGTACGACGAAGTCCTAAAGGAAGTACCGCGCGTTCGTGCAGACCTGGGGTATCCACCTCTGGTCACGCCCTCCAGTCAAATCGTAGGCTCTCAGGCCGTGTTGAACGTACTCTCCGGCGAGCGGTATAAAATGGTTACGAAAGAGACAAAAGGCATTGTAAAGGGCGAGTACGGCGCGACGCCGGCTCCCATCAGCAAAGAAATCAGGGATCTGATCCTGAAGGGAGAAGAACCCATTACCTGCCGCCCGGCAGACCTGATCGCGCCGGAGCTTGACAAAATCCGACAGGAAATCACGCAATATATCGAGCAGGAGGAAGACGTGCTCACATACGCGCTATTCCCACAGCAGGCGCTGGCCTTTTTCCAAAAGCGGCAGGCCGCAAAATACGGGCTGGACGCATCGGAGGCGGATTTTGAAGCAAAAATTCATCCCGTATAATAATCGGACATGAAAGCCAAGTTTGACTATGATTGTATCGTAATCGGCGGCGGCCCGGCTGGACTTATGGCCGCCATACAATCGGCCGCCGCCGGAAACAGAGTTGCGGTACTCGAACGAAACGGGGTTTTATGCAAAAAGCTGCGTATTACGGGCAAAGGGCGCTGTAATCTGACGAACGACTGCGATTTTGATTCGTTGATGGCAGGAATTCCGCACAATCCCAAATTTTTATTTTCTGCCCTGAAAAAGTTTTCTAATACCGACATTATTTCCTTTTTCCAAGAGCAGGGCTTAAAAACCGTTACGGAACGCGGCGGGCGCGTTTTTCCGGAAACACAAAGGGCAGGAGATGTCGCCGGGGCGTTGATTGCCTGCGCAAGAAAGCATCACATTGACATTTTCACAAATACGCGCGTTCTTTCCGTATGGATCGAGGAGCATACGGTGCGCGGCGTTTTGTTCCGCTGTGGGAAGAATGAGAGCCGTCTGTCGGCTCCCTTTGTCGTGGTTGCGACCGGAGGACTTTCCTATCCGCTTACCGGAAGCACAGGAGACGGCTATCTTTTTGCAGAGCAGGCGGGACATACAATCATATCGCCGCATGCGTCTCTTGCAGCGCTTCTTTCCGGCGAGCCTTTTATGAATGCACTCAAAGGCCTCTCTTTAAGAAATATTTCCATTTCACTGCTGGAAAACGGCAGAATCGTTTATCAGGATTTCGGAGAATTACTGTTTACCGGAAGCGGCGTATCCGGGCCCGTTATATTGAGCGCATCCGCATATTATAAGCCGGATTCCGAAACGGTCCTTTACATCGATCTGAAGCCGGCGCTCGATGAGAAAAAGCTTTACGAACGAATCCAGCGTGATTTCATGGAATCCAGCCGCAAGCTGTTTTCCAACGCTTTGGACAAGCTGCTTCCAAAGAAAATGATTCCCGTATTGATTGCGCGGACTGGAATTGCTCCCGCAAAGCCGGTGAACCAGCTCAGCAGGGAAGAACGGATGACCGTTGTAAGGCTGATGAAACAGTTTTCCGTGCGCATTGACGCAATCGACGACGTCAAGAACGCAATTGTAACAGCCGGCGGCGTCTGCGTCCGGGAGGTGGATCCAAAAACGATGGAATCCAAGCTCTGCCGCGGACTTTTTTTTGCAGGAGAAGTTCTGGACGTAGACGGATACACGGGAGGATTTAACTTAACCATCGCGTTTTCCACAGGCTATGCGGCAGGAAGCGGAACGAATAAAAAGGAATGACTTTTGCTGCAAAATATAATATAATACAAAAGCAAATTGTTTTTCGGAGGTTTTATCCATGAATATACTGGTAACCGGCGGAACGGGTTTTATCGGGAGCCACACGATCGTCTCCCTTTTGAATGAAGGACATCACGTCATAGCCTTTGATAACTTTTACAATTCAAAAGAGACCGTCGTAGAGGCGATCGAGCATATCACCGGGAAAAGCTTTGTTTTTTACCGTGCAGACATGACGCAGCCGGAATTACTGGAAAAAATATTCAGTGAAAATCAAATTGACTGCGTGATTCATTTTGCCGGATATAAAGCGGTAGGGGAATCCGTAGAGAGGCCGCTTTCGTATTACCACAACAATGTTTACGGTACGCTTTGTCTTCTTGAAAAAATGAAGCAGCACGGCGTAAAGCGCATGATTTTCAGTTCCTCCGCTACGGTCTACGGGAAGCCGGAGTCGCTTCCGATCCGAGAGGATTTTCCTCTTAGCGTTACAAACCCATATGGCAGAACAAAGCTGATGATAGAGGAAATTCTCAGGGATCTCTGGGGATCGGATCAAGGCTGGTCTGTCGCTTTGCTGCGCTACTTTAATCCAGTCGGCGCCCATGAAAGCGGTCTGCTCTGTGAAGATCCAAAGGGGATTCCAAATAATATCGTTCCCAGGATCCTGGACGTCGCTTTCGGAAAGACGGAATTTATCACGGTTTACGGAGACGATTATCAGACGAAGGATGGTACGGGCGTACGCGATTATATCCATGTTGTCGATCTGGCATACGGACACGTCAGAGCATTAGATTATGTTATGGGTCATTCTTCCGTGGAAGCCGTAAATCTTGGAACCGGCAGGGGATATTCGGTTTTTGAATTGATTCATACGTTTGAAACGGTCAACGGGATTCACATTCCTTACAAAATCTGCGCAAGAAGAGCGGGGGATATTGACGCATGCTATGCCGATCCGGCGAAAGCAAAGGCGCTTTTTGGATGGAACGCAGTCCGTGGGCTCGAAGAAATGTGCCGCGATGCATACAGAGCGAGGAAAAAGCTGGAGGAGGGGAGTAAGGCGTGAAGCGCTATAAAAATTCCAATCTGTTTTTATATATATCCGGTTTTGCTCTGCTTTTTCTCGGTATCTTTCTGATTGCTTTTCCTTTTAAAGATTACGCGGCGACGATGCGTACGATGTGCCTTGCGCTGATTGCGATCGGCTGTCTGTTTATTTTGGCGTTTGCGTTTAACAGAAAGTGGTACTTCCGTCCCGGCTGGACGCTGGCTCAGGGCTTTTTTATGATTATTTTTGGGATCTTGCTTCTTTACTCTTTTGATAAAGAGCTTTCCGACGCGATCAATCTGATTTTTTCCATGTGGGCCTTGTTTTCCGGAACAACGCAGATCGCCGCCTCCATACAGCTTCGCGCGCTTGAGTTTTTGAAATGGTGGAGAATTTTGTGCTGCGGATTTTTTAATATCCTCTTTTTTGCTTATTTTATCATTGATCCGCTCTCCGATTATCTTTCCTTATTTACATCTCTTGGAATTTATATTCTGGTCTGCGGTATCATCTGCCTTTCCGAGCCGTTTGTCTATAAAGCCACTATTAATTGAAAGGACCGTAAGTTTTTATGAAAGTAAACTTGTTCCATCTGAAGCTGATTGCATTTGCGTCGCTGACATTATTTACATTGTCGATTTCCGGTCTTATTACAAACTCTGTTCTTGTTTTTATTTTTCAGCTGCTGGGATTTCTCTGCGTTCCGCTGTTTGCCTTTATCATATTGGAGGGATACCGCCATACACGCAGCGTTAATAAATATTTGCTTCGGGTTCTGCTGCTTGCAGTTCTTACGGCGCTGCCGCACAGATATGTATGTGTTTCCGCCGAAAATATCTGGGATGCGCAGCTGTTTTACAGCGCTGCGCTGACCGGTTTTTTTTGCCTGGGCTCTATTATATTGTATGAAAGAATCACCAATAAATACGGCCGCATTTTCTGCATCGTTTTCACCGTAGTCATTTCCTTTTTAATCGGACTGGAATTTGCTCCGCATGCACTGATTATTCTTTATATTATCCAGATCTGCCAAAATAAAAAGTTTGCTGAACTGGCGTATTATATTACAAGCTACTGCGCGGTGATTGCAATTGTCAGCGTTTTTATGTGGAACGTTTCGGACTCCGCAGAAATCAGAAATGAGTTAATCCAAAATATTTGTATTATCGGCTGTATTCCGGCTCTGCCTCTGATCAAAAAATATGACGGGTCCAAAGGCCCGTCATGCAAAACGTTCAGTTATCTTTACTATTTACTTCTTCTGGGAGTTATCGTTTCGATCAAGGTTCTGTGAATCCCGGCTCTCCCGAGACGGCTTGCTGCCCTTCGATTCGCTTTCCGCTGCGGATTTTTTCACATCCTCCGGTTCGATTATTTCTCCAACCTTAATCTTTACGGTTTTGATGATCTTCTCGTTGCTGGCGAGCACGGTAAAAGTATAATTTTTATAATCAACCTCCGGATGCTCTCCTTCTTCGGGAATGCTTCCAAGCAGCGCAATCACCAGTCCGCTGATGGTATCATAATCTTCAGAGGGAATGTCCAGCTCCAGCTCGTCGTTGATATCGTCAATCTCCATTAGTCCGTCTACGACATAAGTATCCTCTTCAAGCTTCTGGATTGTGTTTTCGATTTCCTCCGCCCCGTCGTACTCATCCCGGATATTTCCTACGAGCTCTTCAAGAATGTCTTCCATCGTTACGATTCCGGAGGTTCCGCCATATTCGTCTACCACAATCGTCATATGGGTTTTATTGTCCTTCAGCACGTTAAACACATCGTCGATTTTTTGAGATTCCGGGATGAAAGCAGGAGCACGCATGATTGCGTTCAAATTAAACGTATCCTCATTTACCTTTAATAGATCTTTAATATGGATAATTCCAATGATATTGTCAACGCTGCCGTCATAGACGGGGAACCTGGAATAACGCTCCCTGGCCGCCATATCAATGACATGCTCAAACGTATCGTTGATGCTGATCGCAACGATTTCCGTTCTGTGTGTCATGACATCCATCGCCGTTTTATCGCCGAACTCGAAGATGTTATTAATCATTTCGCTTTCGTCGTCGCCGATCACGCCTTTTTCCTGCCCCTCGTTCACCATGAGAAGGATTTCCTCCTCAGTAACGTTCTCGCCGTCGTCATTCGGATTGATTCCGATCATACGAAGCACGCCGTTTACCGACCAGGTGACAAGCTTTATGAAAGGGGCGAAGATAAAGCCAGTGCCGCGCAGAGGGCTGATGGCGAGTCTTGCAACTCTTTCGCTGTATTTCATTGCATATCGCTTCGGAACCAGCTCGCCGAAAACCAATGTCAGAAAGGAAAGCAGGATCGTAATGACAACAATACTGATCGTACTGATCAGGCTTCTGTGCTCCGCAGCAAACTGCCACGAAGAGGCCAGAGCATTTGTAATCATATCCGCAAAGGAGCTGGACGCAACCGCACTGTTCAGAAAGCCGGAGAAGGTAACGCCAACTTGGATCGTAGATAAAAATCTGCTCGGATTTTCAACAATTTTTAAAAGAAGCGCGGCCTTTTTATCTCCGTTTTCTGCTTCTTTTTTTAGTTTAGTATCGTTTACGGAAAGAAGTGCAATTTCAGAAGATGCAAAAAATGCATTTAAAAATGTAAGAAAAACAATCAAAAAAATCTGTAAGGCCAGATTGCCGCCTCCTGTTGTATCCGCCGCTGACAGAATCTGTAAGGGGATACTTCCATCGTCGCTCATGAAAAAAACCATATCCTTTCACTCATAAATTAAATACAATTACCCGCATAGTTTAAACCATGCGGGTAATTTTGTCAATAACGTTCCTGCGTATTTTTATTTTTGATTTTCGGATTCCTTTTTGTCCGCATTGCCGCCGCTCTTTTTCTTCTTTCCGGCAACTACGGCAATTACAATAATTACGGCAACGACTACGACCGCCCCTGCAGCAATCGCAATGATCACGCCGGTTGACAGGCCGGAACCGCTGACATCGCTCGGCTTCGGACTCGGCTTATCCTCGTCTGTCAGAAGGGACAGTGACTCAGTCAGAAGCGTGCTCTGATCGGAGCTGTCCAGAGAAAGAAATTTCTTTTGATATGCCTCGTCGTACGCTGCAGCAGGCTGCTGCTCGGAGATATGGAAATTGAGATAAAGATGGGCACTGCTCGGAAGCATACTCAGTGTCTCTTCTGACGCGCCGACGCTGACGCTTTTCACCGTGGGGGAATACCCGTATTCGTCAGCATCTTTGTAATCGCCCTTTGTCGTGCTGATCTCTGTTCGTGTCGTAACACTCTTTGCAGAACCGACAATAAAAGTCGCTTTTGTTTTATATTCCTCATCTGTATATAAACCTTCCTCATACCATTTCTTATGGTAATTCGCATTCAGCTCGCAATCATTGACAGAAAGGGTAATGATATTGTTCTGCTGCGGATCGCTGGCCACATCGTCGTAAAGCTGCGTTCCCAGCGCGTCGATTTCGATCGTGATGTCCTTCACCGATATGTTCAGTACGGGCGTTCCGATTCTCGGCGTTCCGAAAGCAACATTTCCTTTTGCATCTTTTACCATATCGTCTGCTGTAAATATGCGGTCCGTATTGAAATAGGTCTCGCTGTTGATTTCCGGATTAACGCGCACCGTTTTAACATAAGTAATCGACCTGGCCTTTGATGGAGCATCGTCATATGCCTCGTCATTTTCGGCACGGTAGAGGTTCAATACCGTCTGCGATTCATCGGCAAGGAAGGCATCGTATTCTTCCTCTGTAATCATATATTTATAGCTCAGATCCAGCAAATTTCTGATCTTGCCGTTTTCGTCAAATCTGTCCTCGTACGGAACCCATTCCCACTCATCGCTTTCAACGACTTCCGTTACGGGTTTATTCGCTCTGACTTCTCCGGTCTTGCGAATGACGGGAATCTGCGTATAAAGCTCAATTCTTTCATCATTGGCAGTTCTCCAGATCGAATCCGCCGTATCTATCAGATAACCGTTTACGTCGATTTTCAGCTGATTGCCGTTGCTGTCCGTTTCTTCAGCAAGCGCATATCCGTCTTCCGCATATTGCAGATTGGGATTCTGATGCTCGTAGGGAGCATCGTCATAGGGAGCCGTAATGCCGAACAAATTGACTTTTGCCTGCGTGCGGATGACGGAGCTGTCTACGATATGTGTTATAAAAGCGTTTTTATATGGAAACTTAGAATAATGCAGCCCGTTTGCAATTGTTCCGTCGGATGTTTTAAGCTGATAAAAATTTCCTGCTGTTCTGCTGCCTGCGGGAATGACAAGCTTATCGGACAGCATGGCGACATCTTTATCTGTAATATATTTCTCTTCTTCCGTCTCTGCTTCCGTATTATAGAAATATTTTACATCTTTCGATACCGTTCTGCCGCTTTCATTCTTGACCTTGATCGTCGTTTCATGATAATTAACCAGAATTTCCTGGTTGTAATGTATGGTAATGGAATAAAAGTCAAGGCCTCCTGTCGTTCCTGTGTCGTCTGCCATCACGGCCGGTACAGACGCAAATACCGACACTAATAGGAAAAGTGCGGTAACTGTAGCAAAAATCTTCTTTTTCATTACATATCCTCCTTAACATATTTCCCACGCCAAAACACAGGTAGACTTGCTGCATACCGACGTGCATATAACATGATGATATTATATTAAAACAATTAATAAGAAATGTCAATAAACAAAGCATTTAAAATTGCAAAAATTAATAACTTCATATACAATAGTCCTTGCAGCCGCGTTATTTTTCAGCTGCTGCAAGGAGGCCGCTTTATGAGAAAAATCAGAATATTTGATTCAACGCTCCGCGACGGGGAACAGGCGCCGGGCTTCAGCATGAGCATTCAGGAAAAAGTCGCTATGGCAAAGCAGCTGGAGCGTCTGAACGTGGATGTCATTGAAGCGGGCTTTGCCATTGTATCTCCCGGCGATTTTACGAGCGTGAAAACGATTGCCTCGGAAATAAAAAATGCGTCCGTAGCCTCTCTTGCAAGAGCAAAGCGGCAGGATATTGAATACGCCTGGAATGCGGTAAAATGCGCTGCTGATCCGCTTTTGCATGTTTTTCTGGCAACCTCCGAGCTTCATATGAAATACAAATTGAACATGACTAAGGAAGAAGTAAAAGAACAGGTCCGCGCATCGGTTTCCTACGCGCGCAGCTTATGCGGAGCAGTGGAATTTTCCGCGGAAGATGCCACACGGAGCGAGCTTCCTTTCCTGGCCGAGGTCTTTCAGATCGCAGTTGACGCGGGCGCTTCCGTAATCAACGTTCCGGACACCGTCGGATATGCCGAGCCGGAAGAAATGAAAAAGATCATTACTTATCTGCGGGAGCATGTTGATCTTCGCGATGCGCTCCTCTCCGTGCATTGCCACAACGATCTGGGGCTGGCTGTTGCAAACACCTTGGCCGCGATCCAGGCTGGGGCGGGGCAGGCGGAATGCGCGCTCAACGGAATCGGAGAACGCGCGGGAAATGCGGCTCTGGAAGAAATCGTGATGAATTTGAAAACAAGAAACGATTTTTACGGGGCAGACACCAGGATTGACACAACCCAGATCATTAATTCCAGCAAGCTGCTTGTGATGTTTACCGGCGTTAAGGTTCAGCCAAACAAAGCGATTACAGGAGAAAACGCGTTTGCGCATGAAGCCGGCATTCATCAGCACGGAATGCTGCGCAATCGGAAAACCTACGAAATTATGATGCCGGAATCCGTCGGCCTTACGGAAAATCGGATGATTCTCGGAAAGCATTCCGGACGTCATGCTTTAGAGGAAAAGCTGCGTCAGCTTGGCTATACCGTAACGCCCAGCGCTCTGGACGGTATTTTCGAAAAGTTCAAGGAGCTTGCCGACGCAAAGAAAGTAGTAAACGACAAGGATATCGAAGCGCTTGTGAAAAATTCCGTCGTGGAGATTCCAAAAGTGTACAAGCTGGATAAATACGTACTGAATTCCAGCAACGTACTCAGCAGTACCTGTAATATCAGTCTGATTCGGAACGAAGCAGAGACGATACAGGGATATGCATCCGGATCCGGACCAATCGAGGCGGCCTTTAACGCGATCAACCGCGCATCCGGTCTCGAGCTTGCGCTGAACGATTATTCTATAGAGGCAGTAACGGGAGGAACAGACGCGCAGGGCGCGGTAGGCGTACGCATCTCATATGAAAATGAAATTTATAAGGGGTACGGCGTCGATATCAATATTATTGAAGCCAGTATCCAGGCTTATATCAGCGCCATCAACAACATGTTCTATGAAAGGAAGTGTCGGGAATGTCAATGACGGCAACGCAAAAAATTCTCGCGGCAAAGGCCGGCCTGAAACGGACCGAACCCGGCGAGCTGATTCAGCTGCCCGTAGATATCGCCATGGGCAATGACGTCACGGCGCCGGTAGCGATCAATGAGCTGGAAAAGCATGGGGATGCTTCTGTGAAATTCCCGGAAAAGATCGTGTTCGTAGCCGATCATTTTACGCCGAACAAGGATATTCGGGCTGCGGAAAACGTAAAGCAGATGCGGACGTACGCGTCCGCACATGGTATCGACAATTTTTTCGATGTTGGAAAAATGGGAATTGAACACTGCCTGCTGCCGGAAGCCGGTTTTGTGAAGCCGGGCGATGTAATAATCGGCGCGGATTCGCATACCTGTACATATGGCGCGCTCGGAGCGTTTGCCACCGGAATGGGCAGTACGGATCTCGCCTATGCGATTCATACCGCGAGGACCTGGCTGCGTGTGCCGGATGCGATCCGCTTTCGTCTGACGGGCAGACTCCGCAAGCCTGCCTCCGGAAAGGATTTGATTCTGACGATCATTGGAAAAATCGGCGTCGAGGGCGCGCTGTACCAGTCAATGGAATTTACGGGAGACGGACTGCGCTCGCTGCAGATAGACGACCGTTTTACGATCGCGAACATGGCAGTGGAAGCGGGAGCTAAAAACGCGTTTTTTCCTGTAGACGATATCGCGGAAGCTTATTTAAAGGAAGCTGGCGTGCAGCCTCCGTACCGCCTGTATGAGGCCGACGCGGATGCCGCATATACGCGGACCATGGAAATGAATCTGGATGAAATCGTTCCTGTGGCCGCTTGTCCGCATCTTCCTTCCAACATCCGAAAAATTGCCGGCGCAGCTGCGCGGCAGAATGCAGAATTTATTCCAATTGATCAAGTCGTAATTGGTTCCTGCACGAATGGAAGGCTGAGCGACCTTCGGATTGCCGCTGATGTCGTCAGAGGCGGGCAGGTTCATCCCGGAGTTAGATGTATTGTCATTCCCGGTACGCAGAAAATTTTCCGCAAATGCATTCAGGAAGGCATTGCTGATCTTTTGACAGAAGCGGGAGCCGTATTTTCGACACCCACGTGCGGGCCCTGCCTGGGCGGCCATATGGGCGTGCTTGCCTCAGGAGAACGCGCAGTCTCAACAACGAACCGGAATTTTGTAGGAAGAATGGGTGCGAAAACATCCGAGGTTTATCTGGCAAGCCCTTATACGGCTGCAAAATGTGCAATCGAAGGAGGAATCTTTCTTGAAAGGGAAAAGGGGTAAGGTTTTCAAATATTCGGACAATGTGGATACCGATGTAATTATCCCCGCGCGCTATCTGAATATTACGGATATGCGGGAGCTTGCATCTCACTGTATGGAGGATCTCGATCCCGGATTTGCAGAGACCGTTTCCGAAGGGGATATTATTGTGGCAGGCTGTAATTTCGGCTGCGGCTCTTCGAGGGAGCATGCGCCGGCCGTCCTGAAAGAGTCCGGAATCCAAGCTGTCATAGCCAAATCCTTTGCAAGGATTTTCTATCGAAATGCCATTAATATCGGACTTCCGATTCTGGAATGTCCGGAAGCGGCGGAGGCTCTGCAGGCAGGAGATTCTGTTTCTGTAAACCTTGATACGGGAGAAATCACGGACCATACCTCCGGCAAGCGCTTTCAGGCACGCCCGTTTCCGGAATTTATCAGGAATATTATTGAAAAGGGAGGCCTTTTATGTTCCATGTAACCGTATTGCCCGGCGACGGCATCGGTCCTGAAATCACGCAGAGCGCTGTAAACGTGCTGAAAGCTGCCGCCGAGCTTTTTCAAATAGAGCTGAGCTTTTCCACCTGTGATTTTGGCGGCATTTCCCTCGATCGGCACGGGGTGCCGGTGCAGGAAGGCGTACTCGCTGCCTGCAGAAGCTCTGATGCGGTCCTGCTCGGCGCCGTCGGAGGCCCGGCCTGGGATCAAGGCGATCCCGCGCTGCGTCCGGAGGCGGCACTGCTGCGTCTGCGAAGCGAAATGAATGCGTTTGCAAATCTGCGTCCGGTAAAATTATATCCTGCGCTTCAGGATGCGAGTCCGCTGAAGAACAGTCTATTAGAGCAGGGAATCGATCTTTTGATTATCCGGGAGCTTTTGGGCGGGATCTACTTTGGAAAACGCGGTACGGCGGAAGCGCACGCATTTGACACAGAACAGTACGACACCGTGCAGATTGAAAGGATTGTGCGCAAGGCTTTTTCCGCTGCGCGCGGACGCCGCGGGAAGCTCTGTCTGGTGGACAAGGCAAATGTCCTGGAATCCTCTCGTCTTTGGCGGAAGCTGTTTTTTCAGCTGGCAGATGATTATCCGGAGATTGAGGTCTCTGCTTTATATGTGGATAACGCGGCCATGCAGCTGATCCGCAGGCCGTTCGATTTCGATTGCATCGTGACCTCAAATTTATTCGGGGATATCCTTTCGGACGAGGCGGCCGTACTTACAGGGTCGATCGGCATGCTGCCTTCTGCCTCGCTGGACGAAAATGGCAGAGGAATCTATGAGCCGATTCATGGTTCTGCGCCGGATATCGCCGGTACTGGCCAAGCAAATCCCATCGGAACGATTCTTTCTGCCGCCATGCTGCTCCGGTATTCCTTAAAAGAAGAGCTGGCGGCGCGCTGCGTCGAAGCGGCCGTTTACGCGGCAGTTCAAAAGGGATATCGAACGGCAGATATTTACACGGACAACACAACACTTGTCAATACGAAAGAAATGGAGAAGGTGATCATTCATGAAATGCAAACATTCCGTTAAGCTGCGGATTTCTCTGCTGCTTCTGACACTTGCAGTCAGCTTTTCTTTTCTGGCTGCATGCTCCGGAGAAGGTACGCAAAATCCTTCCAGAACGGGTTCCTATACGATCAGCACGCCCGCGCCCGGCACGCCGGATACAGAGGCACAGGAGCTTACCTATACGGATATTACCCTTCTGAGCGCAGGCGATATCATGTACCATATGACGCAGCTCAATTCCGCTTATAACAGCGATACGGGAACGTATGATTTCAGTCAGAATTTCAAGTATGTCAAAAATATGATCTCTGCGGCGGACTATGCCGTCGTGAATTTCGAAACGACGCTTTCCAACCAGGACGAATATTCGGCCTTCCCGAATTTCAACTCTCCGCTCTCCGTGCTGGACAGCATTAAGGACGCGGGCTTTGATATGCTTTTGTTTGCCAATAATCACTGCTATGATTTCAAAAAACAGGGATTTCTGGCTACGCTTGGGCGTTTTCAGGAGTACGGCTTCGAATATATCGGAGCAAAAACGGATGCTTCAGAGAAATCATATATGGTGAAAGACATAAAAGGGATTAAGCTGGGACTCCTGAATTATACTGATACCATTACGCAGCCAAACGGGCAATATAATACGATTAACGGCATCACAATCAACGATGGCTGTGAAGAGCTGATGGATATATATGTAAGAGGCAAAGAGGAAGCGCTATACGCAGAGGTTTCGGAACGAATCGCAGAGCTGAAGGCCAACGGAGCGGAGCTGATTATCCTGTATATTCACTGGGGAGACGAATATAAGCTGGAGCCGATCGACGGGCAGAAAACCGTCGCACAGCAGCTCTGTGAGCTCGGAGTCGACGTGATCATCGGCTCCCATCCGCATGTGGTCGAGCCGATGGAAATTCTGACCTCGCAAAGTGATCCGTCTCACTCCACAATTTGCTTTTATTCGCTCGGAAATTATATTTCCAATCAAAATCGCCTTTCTTTTTCGGATCTGGATTATGATATCCGGCCGTATACAGAAAACGGTCTGATGGTGACGCTGACGATCCGGAAGTACAGTACAGGAGACGTCTATGTAAAATCCATAGACTACACGCCTACCTGGGTTCATCGGTATCCCGACGGCAGCGGATACCAATACAATGTGGTTCCTTTGCCGCAGGCAACCAGCGATCCGGCCAGCTACGGCCTGACAGAATCTGATTTCGGCGTCGATCACGCGGCCGCAGCA
Source organism: uncultured Clostridium sp. (assembly GCA_900543695.1). GTDB lineage: Bacteria > Bacillota > Clostridia > UBA1212 > UBA1255 > Egerieisoma. Next base: position 41,367 of record UQSG01000007.1, read on the forward strand.
CTGCAAATGACAGATCCTGTATTCTCTGCGCCCGTGCTGGCGTTCAATACGAAAATGGCAGATGAAATTGCGGCGTTCAGCCAAGCTTATTACGATAATTTGAAAGCAGCCACGGCAGGCTGACCGCCTGCTTATTTCCAAACTTTTTATATAGCAGCGTGCTGATCATGGCATCCATGCCCACAAACAAAAGCAGAACAGCGAACAGCGTTTTGGGCATGGCTGCTATTCTTTTTTCCACAAGCGGGTGAATGAAATATACAAGTCCCATGGATAGAATACTCCAAAATACGGTAAACATCAGGCAGACGCGGCCGTTGATATTATATGGGAGATTGCTGTAATTCCAGATCGAGACGCCGAGGATTTCCTGATAAATAAAATGCAGAACGTATTCCACGACGGTCGCTGCAAGGCCTCCCATTACGAAGGTTAAGATTTTATACTGCTTTATAGGTCTGGTACAGGATATTATTGCAATCGCACCCAATCCGTAAACGGGACACAGCAAATTAATTAAAAAGCACTTTTTTGAAATCAGAATCCCTCTTGTTGTAAGCGTATACAGCGTCTCCAATATAAATCCTACGAAGCTGTACAACACAAAATACATAAAATACGCCACTTTGCTATCCCTGCACCTTTCCGATGTGATTCTGTATTCTTTTCTATTCTTCTTTAAAACAGTAAAATTTATGCACTATTTTCCACCGTTCAGCATACTATTTTATAGATCAATCTTTTGTATTGGAGTAATGCATTATGGCCAACCTATTTGACAAAATCGAAAACAAAATTACAGCAGGGAAGATCGAGCAGGGAGTGGAAAAGCTGAAAAACACGCCCGTAGAGGAATTATCCAAGCAGCTGGAAAAAGTAAACAGGGAAGAGCTGCGCAAAAAAATCGACGAATTGGATGCTGAAAAAATCAAAGAAATGAAGCTGGATGTGGAAGAAATCAAGAAAAAGCTGACGCCTGCCGACATGGAAAAAATAAAAAAGCTGGCAGGGAAGGACGCCGATCTGATTATGAAAAAAATCAATGAGCTGTCTAAAAAATGACGTGATAGGTCATGGACAATGAATTAAATGATAAAATCAAGGAAATCGGAAGTATGTTTGGTATTTCCGATATACCTGACAATATCGGTGAAATTGTCTCCTCCTTTTTAACGTCATCTTCCGGAAAAGCGCAGGAAGCGGCGTCAGAGCAGTCGTGCGCGGAAAATAATACAGCAGAAAACCTGCAAAGCGGAGCCTCCGAAATTGGTCATACCAATCAGGGAGGCTATTCGGAAGACATCGATATGACGAAAATTCTCAAAATACTGAAACGCTATAAAGAAGCAAAAAAAAATAAAGAAAACGATAAAAAAATCAAGCTTCTTTACGCGGTCGAACCCTTTTTAAATGAAAAACGCCGCGATAAAGTAAATCACTGCGTTAAATTTCTGACATTTGCAGAGCTGGCCAAGGACTTAAAAGACATATGAAACACAATGCACATTCTCGGCGCAATATAAAAACAAATCGAAATATGCGGTTTTCAGGCTCCAAACCCGCTGCTGAAAATGTGATTGTTTTTTCACCAACAGCCTGTCCGTCATCAGAAAAAAAGCAGTGCGCTCCTGAAGCGCTCTGCGGTTCAAAATCCGATGCGCCTGCGGCAAAAAAAGATGCCGCAGGCAGCGGATTTTTTTCTTTACCGTTCAAAAAGCTTGCCGATCTGGATATGGATCGATTTCTTGACAGTCTGCTGTCCGAGGATTTCATTTTGATCGCGCTGATTGCGCTTTTGATTATGGAACGGATCCAGCTGAAAAAAAATGGAGCCGATAAAAGCAAGCTGAATGATTACGACCTTATGATCCTTGCGCTGCTTTACATTTTTCTTTAAATACAATATAATACATAAAATCGGGCCGATTGGCTTCGGTTGGCTTTTTACGCCGTCGCAATTGAACAAAATTTATATTTTGTTCAATTGCAGATTTTGGAAGCCGGGCGTTCCCCGCTTTTCAAAATCATATTTTTAGCATATAACGATCGGAGCTGAAAAACGCTATGTATTATGACATGCACGTTCATTCGACTTTTTCAACAGACAGCGAGCTGGAAATGGAAAAAGGAATTTTGCGCGCAATAGAGCTCGGATTGACCGGAATTGCTTTTACGGATCATCTGGATATCGATTACATAGATCATGAAGAGGAATTTCAATATGACTTTCAGGAATATTTCCGTACGGTCGAAGCGTTCAGGGACAAATACGCTTCCAGGCTCGATATTCTGACCGCTGTAGAAATCGGCCTTCAGCCACATGTGATCGAAGCTACAAAGCAGCGGATTGCCGGACTTCACTTTGACTATAAAATCGGCTCAACGCATCTGATCAAGCGCCGGGATCCGTATTACGGCACTTACTTTAAAAAAGGCGTATCGAAGAAAGAAGCGTATGACGAATATTTGGAAGAGCTGCTTGGAAATCTCAGGTTATATCATGATTTTTCAACGCTGGGGCATCTTGACTACATTGTCAGATACGCCAATTTTCCGGATTCCCGTTTCTATTACAGGGATCACGCAGAGCTTGTCGACGAAATCTTTCGGTTTATTATAGCAAAAGATATTTCCTTTGAAATCAATACGTCCACTTACCGGAGACAGCCGCTGGACCGCATGCTGCTGCTGCGTTATAAGGAGCTTGGCGGAAAGCTTGTCACCATCGGATCCGACGCCCACGGCGCGGACAGAATTGCGGAAAACTTTTCGTACTACCTGGAAATCATAAAGGATTGCGGTTTCCCGTATATTATTCACTATAAAGACGGGCTTCCTCTGCAGGAACCGATCCGCTGAAGAAAAAAACGCTGAAAAGCCCGGGAGGCAAAAAGTCAGAGCCTCCCGGGCTGATTTATAATTTTTATTTTTTCTTTGCGAGACTGCGCTGGATCAGCTTCACAATTTCCACAATAGGAATCACAGCAAACGCAAGTCCCAGTGCGATTACGTATTCTTTTAAGCCTATTGACACAAAGTCAAAAGCATCTGCAAGGAACGGAACTTCGATGACAAGCGTCGTCAGAACCAGACTCAGCGCGCCTGCCCCCCAAAGGATGCCGTTTTGCGTTTTCAGCTTAAAGATACTGCCACGCTGGCTCCGCATGTTAAAGCTATGAAAGATTTCTGCCATGCTCATCGTCAGGAACGCCATCGTGATGCCGTGACCGCTGTCCGCATTAAATAAGCTCCATACGCCATGCTCGAAATAGTTTCCGATCATGAATGCCAAAACGGTCAGCGCGGAAACGAGAACTCCCTGATAGACGACGTCGATTCCAAGTCCCCCCGCGAAGATACCGTCCTTTGGATTTCGCGGCTTGCGTTTCATGAGATCGGCCTCCCCTTTTTCTATTCCGAGGGCCAACGCCGGGAAGCAGTCCGTAATCAGGTTAATCCACAGAAGATGAACCGGTTTCAAAATAACGAATCCAAAGATGCTGGAAAAGAATACGCTCAATACCTCGCTCATATTGGAGCCGAGCAGGAACTGGATCGCCTTTCGGATATTGTCGTAGATCCTTCTTCCCTCGCCTACCGCACCAACAATTGTTGCAAAATTATCGTCTGCAAGCACCATATCGGCAACGTTTTTCGTAACGTCCGTGCCCGTAATTCCCATGCCGATTCCGATATCCGCATTTTTGATGCTTGGCGCGTCGTTGACGCCGTCGCCCGTCATGGCGGTGATACAACCGTTTTTCCGCCATGCGTTAACGATACGGACTTTATGTTCAGGCTGAACCCTTGCATACACACCGAACTCTGCAATCCGGCGGTCCAATTCTTCGTCGCTCATTTCATTCAGCTCCGCACCCGTGATGGCCTGAGACTCATCCTGGATAATTCCGAGCTCTTTTGCAATCGCAACCGCCGTATCGCGGTGGTCTCCCGTAATCATAACGGCGCGGATTCCGGCGCTTTTACATTCCTCGATCGCAGCCTTTACCTCCGGACGAATCGGATCGATCATTCCGGTCAGCCCGATGAAAATCAAATCGTTTTCCGCCGTATCGGAGGATGGCTCCTCCGGCAATGTATCATACTCGCGCATCGCGGCGCTCAGGACGCGGAGGGCTCTGTCCGCCATTTCTTTATTTGCCGCTAAAATTTTATTTTTGTATTCATCCGTCATCTCCCGGATTTCGCCATTCTCAATATAATGCGTGCAGCGTTTTAAAATCTCATCCGGCGCGCCTTTTGTATACTGGATAATTTTTCCGTCATGTTCATGAAACGTTGTCATCATTTTGCGCATGCTGTCGAACGGAAGCTCCGAGACGCGCGGATATTCTGCTTTTAAAGCGTTTTTTGACAGGCCGATGGCGTTTGCATAATTTACGAGGGCACATTCCGTAGGCTCTCCGGTCGCTTCATTCTTTTCAGGATCCAGCTCTGCATCGCTGCACAGCGCCATTGCCCTGCCCAGAAGCTGCTCGTCGTCCCCAAAATGATCTACTACGGTCATTTTATTCTGTGTAAGCGTTCCCGTTTTATCGCTGCATATGATCTGCGCACAGCCCAGCGTTTCAACCGCAGTCAGCTTCCGGATAATGGCATTGCGCTTCGACATCTTCGTGACGCCGATAGAAAGCACGATCGTAACAACGGTTGCCAACCCCTCGGGGATGGCCGCTACGGCAAGGCTGACGGCGACCATAAAGGAATCCAGAATCGGTTCAAAATGAAAATCGCCCGCTTTAATAATGTTAAACGCAAAAATGAACACGCAGATGCCCAAGACGATCCAGGTCAGCGTTTTGCTGAGCTGCGCCAGCTTGATCTGCAGTGGCGTTTTCCCTTCCTCTGCAAGCGTAAGGGCATTTGCAATTTTTCCCATTTCTGTTTTCATTCCGATCTCCGTGACAACGGCTTTTCCCCGGCCATATACCACGGTGCTGCCCATGTACATCATATTTTTTCTGTCGCCCAGAGGAATTTCTTTCCCATCTTCCCCGGATTGCAAGGGATCGGAATATTTGTTGACCGGAACGCTCTCTCCTGTGAGAGCCGCCTCCTCGATTTTCAGACTGGCGGATTCCAAAATTCTGCCGTCTGCCGGCACCGCGTCGCCCGCCTCCAGGATTACGACGTCTCCGGGAACCAGGTCTTCGCTTTTCACGACGGTAATCCTGCCGTCGCGCAGAACCTTACTTGTCGCCGCAGACATCTTCTGCAGCGCTTCGATTGCAGCCTCCGCCTTGCTCTCCTGAACGACACCCAAGATTGCGTTGATCAGTACGACGACCAGAATAATTATGACGTCCGCATATCCCTCCCCGCCGTCAATCGTTGCCGTAACGGCTGAGATTACTGCGGCGGCAATCAGAATCAGGATCATCGGATCTGCCAGCTGCAGCAGAAAGCGCTTAATAATAGAAGTTTTTTTCGCTTCCTCCAGCTTGTTTTTTCCGCATTCCTCCTGGCGTTTCAGAGCTTCCCCGGAGGTAAGCCCGTCCGCGCCGGCGTTCAGAGTCTGCAGTACTTCTTCCGCTTTGCTTAAATAATGTTTCATTACATAAATTCCTTTCCATATGGATTAATAAAAAAACTCATGTATATATGTTTGAATATATACATGAGTCTGGTTATTTCATCCAAGCCAAGCCCTTCCTCTGCCGCTCCGGGGGCTGTGTGTTGAACTTGAACCATGCGTAATGCATGCCAACTACTCCCTCATGGGTCTTTTACAGTATAAACGATTCCTGTATTTTGTCAATTCCTTTTTGTTTTATGCGATTATTTTATAAAACGGTGGAATACCTTCTTCCCCTTCCGCAGAATCAATCCGGAAGCAAGGTCCTCCGCAGTGACTTTCCGATCGATGGAATCGACTTTTTCCTCATTTACAAGGACACCGCCCTGCTGGATCAGCCTCCGTCCCTCGCCCTTTGATGGAATCAGCTTTGCGAGAAGCATCAGGTCGATGACGGAAACGGCTCCGTCCGTCAGCGCCGAAGCGGGCACACTTGTCGTCGCCATGTTTTCGGAAGCGCCCGCACCACCAAATAAAGACTCCGAAACCTCTTTGGCCTGATCGGCTTCTTTCTGGCCATGCACAATCTTAGTCACTTCGTAGGCAAGCCGGACTTTTGCCTCGTTAATCCGTCCGTCCTTCCACTGCTCCATTTCCCGGATTTCCTCGATCGGCACAAAGGTCAGCAGCTTCAGGCACTTGATGACGTCGGCATCCGCTACGTTTCTGAGATACTGATACAGCTCGTACGGCGGCGTTTTATCTTTGTCCAGCCAGACGGCGCCTTTAACAGTCTTTCCCATTTTGACACCGTCACTCGTTGTCAAAAGGGAAAACGTCACGCCGTATACTTCTTTGCCTTCTTTTCTTCTGACAAGCTCTACCCCGCCGATAATATTGGACCACTGGTCGTCTCCGCCAAACTCCAGCATGCACCCGTAATCCTTATAAAGCCGGTAAAAATCATAGCTCTGCATCAGCATATAGTTGAATTCGATGAAATTCAGGCCGCGCTCCAAACGCTGTTTGAAGCATTCTGCCGACAGCATCCTGTTGACGGAAAAATGCACGCCGATTTCCCGCAAAAAGTCGATATAATTGAGATTCAAAAGCCAATCCGCGTTGTTTACCAGCATGGCCTTTCCGCCGGTAAAATCAATAAAGCGGGAAAGCTGCGCCTGAAGGCCGGCGACGTTCTTGGCCAGGGCTTCTTCCGTGAGCATTTTACGCATATCCGTTTTGCCGGAGGGATCTCCTATCTTTCCGGTGGCTCCCCCTACGAGTGCAATCGGCGTATGTCCGGCGCGCTGCATGTGCGCCATTACCATAATCTGCACGAAATGACCGATATGCAGGCTGTCGGCCGTCGGATCGAACCCTACATAGAAAGGGACCTGCTCGTGATCGAGGATTTCCTTCACTTTCTCTTCATTCGTACACTGCGCAATGATCCCGCGTTCCACCAGCGTTTCGTAAATGTTCGACATCGTTCTTCCTCCTGTAATATGGTCGTCTTCCGGAACGGAAAACGCGCTGTCTGCCGCTGTAACAGCGCGTTTCAGTATATCACGCTTCCCCTGAAAATACAATCTCACGTACCCGTGATTTTTTCTCCGTTCACGCTTACCTCCGCCTCGTCTGCGATGCTCTGCTCCGCGCAGATGAGGCCCTTGTCTTCCGTCTGGATTTCCAGCGATCCGCTTGAAACGCGGATCGCGCCGTTCGTTTTGATTCCGTTATTGGCTGTATCGATCCGAATCGTACCGCCGCTGACCGTCACATCCGTAATAGCGGAAATTCCTTCGTCCTGCGCGGTAATCGTAAGAGTGCCTCCTTGAATCTCCACATACCCCAGTGAAGCAGCGGAATCGTTCGTAGCCTTCAGACCATCTACGCCCGCATCAACGGTGATCGTGCCGTTCTCCACGCAGAGAAAGTCCTTTCCTTTAATAGCATGATTTACAGCAGTGACAAAAAGATTCCCGCTCTCGATCACAAGCGAATCCTTGCTGGTAATCCCGTCTCTGTAATTCGCCGTCACCGTAAGCGTACCTTCTCCTCTGATCGTCAGATCCGATTTAGAGAAAAGCGCCGCATCCGGTTCCGTTTCCGGCGGAACGAGCTCATAGGCCGTTCCGTCCGACAGCTCGTTGGAGGAACCGTCCGCCAGCGTAACATAAATGTGGTCTGCGTTTTTAATTTGGATCGGCGAGGAGGTCTCACAGTGGATGCTTGCATTATTGAGAATCAAATCCACCGTGCCGGCCGTATCCACGATAATCTGCCCGTTTTCCAGCGTTCCCGTTACTTCGTACGTTCCGGATGCCGTGACGGTCGCGGTAGTTCCGTTTACCGTCACCCCGCTTTCCGCCGATATGGAGGATCCGTCCAGACGAATCGCCGAGGCAGGCGATTCTCCCCCCGGCACGGCGGTCTTCTCTGTCTGCGGAGCTTCCTCCGACTGACAGCTAGCAAAAAAGACGCAGAGGGATAAAATAAGGACAACAGAAAATTTTTTCATGGCGCTACTCCTTTCCTGAAACAGTTCATTCCTTTTCATTTTTATTTTCCTGCTGTTTCTTCCATTCCATATAATCGAGGATTTTTTTCTCGTATCCATTTCCGTACGGTTTATAATATGTTGTTCCGATCATCTCATCCGGCAGGAACTGTTGCTTGACGACGTTTCCGGGATATTCATGAGCGTATTTGTATCCTTTTCCGTAGCCGAGCGCACCCATTCCCTGCGTAACGGCATTTCTCAAATGGAACGGGACTTCGCCCGTATTTTTGGTTCGGACGTCCTCCGCCGCCGCGTTGATGGCCAAATACGCCGCGTTCGATTTCGGACTCGTCGCTACGGTAATTGCCGCCTGAGAAAGTAAAATCCGCGCCTCCGGCATACCGATCATACGTACGGCAGAAGCCGCGGCCTGCGCTACGAGCAAGGCAGTCGGATTTGCAGTGCCCACATCTTCTGATGCGCAGATGACAATTCTGCGCGCCAAAAAGTTGATGTCCTCGCCGCCCTCAAGTGCGCGGGCAAGATAAAACACGGCGGCGTCCGGGTCGCTTCCCCGCATCGATTTGATGAAGGCGCTGATATTGTCGTAATGCGACTCCCCCGTTTTATCGAAGCGAATCGCTTTTTTCTGTACACATTCGGAAATCGTATCCAAAGTGATCTCCAGCCGATCCGTATCCGCGCTCCCGGAGGTAAGCACGGCCAGCTCCAGCGCATTCAGTGCGATGCGGGCGTCGCCTCCCGAGGCCTCTGCAAGAAAAGCAAGCGCTTCCTCGGTAATTTTAAGATCGAGTTCCCCATAGCCCCGTTCCGGATCCTGCATTGCGCGTAATATGATATTTTTTATGTTTTGTGTATTCAGAGGGTATAGCTGGAAAACGGTGGAGCGCGAAATAATGGCCTGATTCACTTCGAAGAAGGGATTTTCCGTCGTTGCGCCAATCAGGATCAGCGTTCCGTCCTCGACATACGGCAGCAATGCGTCCTGCTGCGCTTTATTAAAACGATGAATTTCGTCGATAAATAAAAGCGTCCTTCCGGACGGATTAAGAAACAGGTTCTGCGTATCCGACACGATTTTTTTGAGCTCCGCGGTTCCGGAAGAAACGGCGTTGATTTTGACGAAAGGAACCTTCGTAACATTGGCAATAATTCTTGCCAGAGACGTCTTCCCCGTTCCCGGGGGACCGAAAAAAATGACAGAGGAAAGTCTGTCCGCTTTAATCATACGATAAAGCAATTTTCCCTCTGCCAAAATATGTTCCTGTCCTTCATACTCTTCCAGACATCTCGGGCTCATTCTGTAAGCCAGCGGCTCTTTCATCGTTCTTACTCGTAAAGAGGAAAGCGTTTTACCAGGTCCGCAACGCCGGCGGTTACTTTCGCACGGCTTTGCTCGAAGTCCTTTAAGGTGAGCGAAATCAGCTCCGCGATTTCGTCCATTGCGGCTTCATCCATGCCTCTTGCGGTTACGGCCGCCGTTCCGAGCCGGATGCCGCTTGTGATAAACGGGCTTTGCGGATCATACGGAATTCCATTTTTATTGCAAGTGATATTAACCTCATCCAGATTATGCTGCGCTTCTTTTCCGGTAATCTGCAGGTTTCTCAGATCGACAAGCATCAGATGGTTGTCGGTCCCGCCGCTGACGAGATTGATGCCGCGTTTCATCAGACCGTTTGCAAGCGCCGCAGCGTTCAGCACAATCTGCTTCTGATAGCTTTTAAATTCATCGGAAAGCGCTTCGCGGAAGCTGACGGCCTTGGCCGCAATCACATGCATCAGCGGGCCTCCCTGGATTCCCGGGAACACGGCTTTATCTATTTGCTTTGCATACTCCGCGGAGCAGAGAATCATTCCGCCGCGCGGACCGCGCAGCGTCTTATGCGTCGTTGTCGTCGTAAAATGTGCATAGGGCACCGGGCTGGGATGAAGTCCTGCCGCGACAAGTCCTGCGATATGCGCCATGTCAACCATAAGATACGCGCCGACCTCATCTGCGATCTCCCGGAATTTTTTAAAATCAATGATTCTGGGATATGCGCTTGCGCCGGCGATGATCATCTTCGGCTGATGCTCCTTCGCCAGTCTCCGAACTTCCTCATAATCGATCAGCATGTCCTTTTCACTGACGTTGTACGGTATGACCTGAAACCATTTTCCCGACATGTTGACGGGACTGCCATGCGTCAGATGGCCGCCATCCGCAAGACTCATCCCCAGAATCTTGTCTCCCGGCTTCAGCATTGCAAAAAACACGGCCATATTCGCCTGTGCGCCGGAGTGCGGCTGCACGTTCGCATGCTCGGCGCCAAACAGCTTTTTGGCGCGCTCAATGGCAAGATTTTCTACAATATCAACGTATTCGCAACCGCCGTAATAACGTTTTCCCGGATATCCTTCTGCGTATTTGTTTGTCAGCGGGCTGCCCATCGCCTGCATGACCGCTTCACTGACAAAATTTTCCGAAGCGATCAATTCGATCTTGTTTCTCTGCCTGGCAAGCTCCTGTTCGATCGCGTCGGCGATTTCCGGGTCCGTTTTTCTTACGATATCGGTTTTATACATTGCAATAATCCTCCAGAATAAATTTTTATCACGCCTGATTATATAATAGTTTCATTGATTTTACAAGAACGGAATGATATAATTAGACAAAATTTTACGCTGCTGGAGGAGATTGGCTTGGCGGCTTTTGATGCAGGAATTCTTCCCTATTATTGCGAAGATTTTTTGGTTTATCTGGAGTCAATCCTTGGGAAATCAAAAAATACGGTCAACGAATATTATTATGATCTGCTCTTATTTTTCCGTTATATGAAAGTCAGGAACGGAACGGCTCCGCAGGGCGCGGCATTCTCTGAGATTCCCATTGCTGATTTTTCAGCAGAGGATCTGTCAAAAATCCGTCTTTCCGATCTTTATTCTTTTTTAAATTATATGAATAACGAAAGGAAGGATCAGCCCGCGACGAGGGCGCGTAAGGTCGCATGTCTTCGCTCTTTTTTCAAATATGCATGGAGCAAGGCGCATCTCATTCCGGAAAACCCGGCCGCCGAGCTGGAATCCCCGAAGCTTACGAAAAAGCTCCCGAAATATCTGGAGCTGGAAGAAAGCATTGCGCTTTTGGATGCGGTCGATGGCGATCAAAAGGAGCGCGATTACTGTATGATTACACTGTTCTTAAATTGCGGGATGCGTCTTTCCGAGCTGGTCGGCATCAACGTCAGCGATATTCGGGAAGATACCGTAACCGTTCTTGGGAAAGGCGCCAAGGAGCGAACCATTTACCTGAACGAAGCGTGCCGGGACGCGATCGAACGGTATCTGGCCGTACGGCCGGAATACGAAGAGCCCAGCGGTACAAAGCCGCTTTTCCTGAGCAAGCGCAAGAAAAGGATCAGCCCAAAAACCGTTCAATATACGGTCAAGAAATATATTCGCGCCGCCGCGCTCGATCCTGCGAAGTATTCCACACACAAGCTGCGGCATACCGCCGCAACGCTCATGTATACAATGGGAGACGTAGACATTCGTTCGCTTCAGGAAATCCTCGGACACGAAAGCGTCGCAACGACGGAAATCTACACGCACATTAACAGCACCCGTCTGAAAGACGCCGTCAGCAAAAATCCTCTCGCGAATTATAAAAAAGAAGACGGAGAAGAAAAAGAACCGTAATTCAGTTTGCCGAAAAACTGTCTCGAAGAATGGTCGCCCCGTCCAGAATCGCATTTGAGGTCAGATCCGTACACGTTTCATCATAAACAAGGTAATACTTCCCCAGATATTCCTCCGTACCGTTGAAGCGGTAATATTTGACTGCATTTGCATTGATTGCGGAAAAAATCCCGCCGATTTTTCTGATCTGCATCTCCGTCAGATTTGTTTCGCATTCTTCAAGGAACGGCAGAACGATATCCGTAAACGTCTGCGCGTACGCCTGGTCTCCCGTTTTAATAACCTTCTGCGATAGAAAAGCGCTCAGAAAGCTTTGCGCCGCCTGAATCCGTTTCACATCGCTGCCGTCATAATACGCCAGAAGCTCTGCCGAATACTCATTGTTTTCCGTACGGTAAAACTGAATCAGCTGAAGCGCCTCGGAGCCCGTCAGTTTCTTCGTATCCTTTTTCAGATCAATGTGGTATTTTCCGGACACATACTTCAGATCTACCGGAATGGTATAATCGATGCCCGTAGAATCCCGATCGAAGGCATTTATAAATTCCGCAAAAGTATTGCAGGGCATCTGAACATAATAATCTACGCTGATTTCAAAAAAAGATGCCACAATATCCGCGGCAGAGGCAGCCGATCCCGTTTTTGCCAGCAGATTTCCCATGTTGCCTACGCTGCGGTCGCTGTTTAGGGCGTATTTCAGATCCTTCGGGATATACAGAAAATGAAGGGACGAATTTTCGGAATCCACATGAGCCAGCACCATGAGCTCTGTCTCCGTTCCGTCCTGATCCCCAACGATAAACAGAATGTTTTCCTTCAGCGCCTGGGAAGCATCTTCCCCGGTGCCGTTCGGATCATAGGTCGGCGCAGAAACCGAGAGCTCGCGTTCTTCCGTTTTCGCAGTTTTTTGATAGGAATCTGCCAAAACAAGCCCGCATACGCAAAGCGTTATAAAAATAACGGCAGTAAAAACCAATATGAAGCGCCTTAAGTTATCCATATCGCATGTCCTCCGAACGGAACCTTTTTTTATTTTTCAAAGAAAGCGTGATATGCTCTGTAAGTCCAGTAAACATCGGCCTTCGACGTTACTTCGTAGGGGGAATGCATTCCAAGCACAGGTGTGCCGCAGTCAACTACATCCATGCCGAGATCCGCCATAAACTGCGCGATGGTACCGCCGCCGCCCTTGTCGATTTTTCCCATTTCTGTGAGCTGCCAGGGAACGCACTTCGCATCGAGCGTCGCGGCGATTTCTGCAAAAAATTCACAGCTCGCCTCGCTTGCGCCGCTCTTCCCTCTATGCCCCGTATATTTTTCAAATGCAATTCCCATCCCGCAATACGCCGTATTCAGCGGCTCGGATACCTCGGGAAAATTCGGATCAAAGGCCGCCGTGACGTCAGCGGAAAGGAAGCGCGTAGCCGTCATGCTTCTTCTGGCTGCGACGCCCGCTTCGATCGGATTCCTTTCTTCCGCGGAAGCCGCATGGCAAAGCTCTACAAAGAAATTCTCAAGCCAATTTGCACGCGCGCCCGTATTTCCCACGCTTCCAATCTCTTCCTTGTCAGAAAAATAGCAGGAAGCGGTCCGCTGCGGTACTTCGTCCAGATCGAGAAGCGCACGGAACGCTGTATAAGCGCACACCCGGTCATCCTGCCCGTAGCCTCCGATCAGACCTCTGTCTAAACCGATATACTTTGCATCGAGCGCCGGAACGATCTCAAGCTCTGCAAAATTAAAATCCCGCTCGGATATTCCGTATTTTTCATGTAAAATTTTCAGGATATTGTATTTCACACGGCTCCCCTTCTCATCGTTTTCAAGAACATAGGGAACGGATCCGACCATAAGATTCAGATGCTCAGCTGTGACAGCTTCTCCGGCTTTCTTTTCCATCTGATCGTTCGCCAGATGCGGCAGAAGATCGTTAATCACAAAGCTCGTATCATCGTCGCTCTCTCCGAGACGGACGTGAATTAAGGTGCCATCCTTTTTGGAAATTACGCCGTGTATCGCAAGTGGCAGAGAAACCCACTGATATTTTTTGATGCCGCCGTAATAATGCGTCTTCGCCAAAGCAAAGCCGTGGTCTTCATACAGAGGGTTCGGGCGGAAGTCCAGTCTGGGAGAATCCAGATGAGCGCCGACCATGCTGCAGCCTTTTATCGGATGGTCCTTACCGACTACAGCCAAAATCAGCGCTTTGCCGCGGTTCACCCAGTAAAGCTTTGTTCCGGGCTCTAAAGTACCGCCCCTCTCTATTATTTTCTGAAAATCGGAAAAGCCCTTGCTTTCCGCTTCCTTTACCATTTCGGAAACCGCTTCGCGTTCGGTTTTGGCATGATTCAAAAAGCGGATATATCCCTTTGAAAATTCATGAGAGGCGGCCTGCTGTGCGTCGTTCATCGTATACAGCGCAGATTCGCGTTTATACTCCAGATTTTTTATATCAATACTCAAAAAGATTCCTCCCTTTTATCATTCAATGGGTATAGTATACTCTTTTCGCCGTTATTTTTCCAACAATTTTTGCGCGGAGCAGATCTTTACGCAGATGCAGAAAACGCGGATCGCCTCGCGCAGGTCCTCGATCGGGGGCATGGAGGGAGCGATTCGGATGTTCTGATTCTCCGGATCTTTTCCGTATGGAAAGGTTGCGCCGGCGGCCGTGAACTGTACGCCGCATTCCTTTGCCATTGAAACGACGCGGTCCGCACAGTGGCATGCGGTATCCACGCTGATAAAGTAGCCGCCCTCCGGCCTGCTCCAGGTCAGAATTCCGTTGCCGCCAAGCTCTTCCTCCAGAATTTCGATTACAGCTCTGAATTTCGGCCGCATGATTTCCGCGTGCTTTTTCATATGCGCAATGAGATGATCGTAATCCTTCAAAAATTTTACATGGCGCAGCTGGTTGATCTTATTCGGTCCGATCGTCTGGATCGCATAAATCCCCTTCAGCCATTCGATGTTGCGCGGGCTTGATGCAACTGCCGCGACGCCGGCGCCCGGATACGTTATTTTGGAAGTAGAGGCAAATACAAGCGCACGATCCGGATTCCCGGCTTCCGCGCAGGCCTGGATCAGGCTGCGCTGCTTAGCCGGCTCCCCCTCAAGCATGTGTACCGTATAGGCGTCGTCCCAAAAAATACGGAAATCGTCCGCGGCGCATTCCATCCGCGCCAGGCGCTCCACAACGGCGTCCGAATAAACGATGCCTGTAGGATTGCTGTATTTTGGAACGGACCACATTCCCTTTATACTGGCGTCATTTTTCACAAGCGCTTCAATAGCGTCCATATCGGGCCCATCCGGCAGCATCTTTATGTTGATCATTTCGATTCCGAGCTTTTCGGTAATTGCGAAGTGTCTGTCGTATCCCGGAACGGGGCAGAGAAACTTAATCGTTCCCTGCTTCGACCACGCCGCGGCGCCGTTTCCGGTTCCGAGCAGCAGGAACGCGGAGACCAGATCATACATCAGATTCAGACTTGAATTTCCCCCAGCTATGACTTGTTCTGCCGGAACGGAAAAAATTTGTGAAAAAAGCGTTCTGATTTCCGGAATTCCTTCCAGAATTCCGTAATTTCTGCAATCGACGCCGCTGGTCGTCTTGAAATCGCCGAGACAGTCGTCTGACATCATGGGATCGGAAAGAGCAAGCTGCGCCGCCGCCGGCTTTCCGCGCGTCATATCGTACTTTAAATTTTTACTTTTATATTCCTCATATCGTTTTTGTTCCGTTTCTAAAACAACTTCGAGTTCCCTGCTGCTCATATCGCCGTACTTCATAATGATCCTCCTGAATAGTTGATTCGAGCTATTATATCTCAATTCCATACGCGTGTCAAAATGCGTCTTCGATCACATTCAGCGTAATTTCCCCGTCGTCCTCCAAAATCGCTTCAACCACATCGAAACGGACGGCGGCGGTATTCTGGAGGCCGCTCTGAAGCAGATAAATTTGGGCAAGCGTGCGGAGTCGTCTGCGTTTCTTAAAATTTACGGCTTCGCACGGTCTGGCAAGCGGCTCTGCGCGTCTCGTTTTGACCTCGCAGATCACAAGAATTCCGCAGGCCCTATGATAAGCGATCAGATCGATTTCTCCCGTTTTCCGCCACCGCCAATTCTGTTCCAGAACTTCATAGCCGTCGCGGAGGTATCGCTCGGAGGCCGCGGCTTCTCCTCTTCTTCCCGTTTGAATGCGGCCGTCAGCCGTCATATTTCAGGCAAATCCGCCAGCCATGCGGAAGAATCCGCATCGGAGGGCATTCTGAGGTCTCCTCTGGGAGAAAGAGAAATCGTTCCGACCTTCGGGCCGTCTGGCAGACAGGAACGCTTAAATTGCTGGCTGAAAAAGCGGCGCAGAAAGATCCGCAGCCACTTCAGGATCACAGCCTTCTCATATCGCTCCCGGAACGCGTTCTGTGCAAGAAAATAGATTTTATCGGGAGAAAATCCATACCTCTGAAAATAATACAGAAAAAAATCGTGCAGCTCGTACGGTCCGACGAGCTCCTCCGTTTTCTGTGAAATGCTCCCGCCTTCCGGAGGAAGCAGCTCCGGGCTGACCGGCGTATCGAGAATATCCTGGAGAACCGCTTTCAGGCCGCCCTCAGAGCGGCCGGCGTAAAATTTTACGAGATGACGCACCAGCGTTTTCGGCACAGAGGCGTTAACGGCGTACATGGACATATGATCGCCGTTGTAAGTGGCCCAGCCAAGCGCCAATTCGGAGAGATCGCCTGTGCCAACTACAAGGCCGCCCGTTTTGTTTGCATAATCCATCAAAACCTGCGTCCGCTCCCTTGCCTGTGCGTTTTCATAGGTTACGTCATGCAGAGCCGGATCCTGGCCGATATCTGCAAAATGGCTGAGAACAGAGCTCTTAATATCGATCTCCTTCAGCGTCGCGCCAAGCTCTCTGGCCAGGCGGCAGGCATTCCGATAAGTTCTGTCAGTGGTGCCAAAGCAAGGCATTGTAATACAGTGGATTCCTTTTCTGTCCAGTCCGCCGATATCAAAGGCGCGCGCGGCAGCAAGCAGGGCCAGCGTGGAATCGAGTCCGCCGGATAAACCGATCACCGCTGTTTTGGCGTTTGTATGAAGAAGGCGTTTCCTGAGGGCATATGCCTGCATGGTCAGAATTTCCGCGCAGCGGGCCTCCCGGCTGTCATCGTCACGCGGGACAAACGGAGTTTCTTCATAGCCGCGCATCAGCTTCCGATGATTTCTTTGGCGCAGCGGAATCGCAACGGCTCGTACGCAGCCGCTGCACTCCGTAAATGTGCTTACGGCACGCCGTTCCCGGGAAAGCAGCTCTGTATCAGTATCAGCAAATAGAATGCCGTGATCTTCAAACAATTCGGATTCCGCCAGAAGCGAAGCGTTTTCATAAATAAAGCGGTGACCGGAAAAAACCATGTCCGAGGTTGATTCATATGCACCCGCATCGCTGTACACATAGGCGCAGATATTTCTGCCTGAATGCGCAGCAGCAAGCGTTTTTCTGTACGCACGCTTTCCGATGATCTCATTGCTGGCAGAAAGATTGCAGAGGATCAGTGCGCCTGCTTCTGCAAGCCTGCCGGACGGCGGGTTGCGCACCCATAAATCCTCGCAGATTTCCACGCCGAACCGTAATCCATCCAAAGCGCTGGAACAGTCGAATATCAGGCTTCCAAACGGGATCCGTTCGCTTCCGAAAGACAGCTGCCTGTCCTGACCATCCTCCCGATACGGCGTAAAATAACGCATTTCATAAAACTCACCGTAATTGGGAATATTCTGTTTCGGTACGATCCCGTGTATTTTCCCATTAAAGAGAACTGCGGCAGCATTATACAGGTTTGCGCCGTCTGCAACAGGAAGGCCGATTACAGCCACGCAGGCTAAGCCCTTCGTGCTTTCCGCAATCCGGAGCGTCTCCTGCCTTGCGCTTTCCAGGAGCCGTGTCTGCAGAAAAAGGTCCCCGCAGGTATAGCCTGTCACGGAAAGCTCCGGAAATACGAGCAGATCGCATTCCTCCGCCTCCGCCTTCTGGATGGTTTCTATAATCCGATCCGCGTTATACACACAATTTGCAACCTTTATCGAAGGCGCAGCGGCGCCCAAACGAACATAACCGTATTTCATGTAAGAACATGCCTCCTTGTCTTCCGAAAGAAAAAGCATTTTAAAAGTATATAATAAAACGGCCTGCCCTTCAATAGCAAATTGAATCTGCAGGCCGCTTTTCGCAATGTTTTTGATTAATCGAGCTTTTCCGTAATCTTGGCGGCTTTGCCGACTCTTCCGCGCAGATAATAAAGCTTCGCTCTTCTGACCTTACCGTGTCTTACCGTTTCAATCTTTGCGATCTTCGGAGAATGTACCGGGAAAATTCTTTCGACACCTACTCCGTAAGAAATCCTTCTGACGGTAAACGTCTCGCAAAGGCCTGTCCCGCGCTTGCCGATGACCGTGCCCTCGAAAATCTGAATTCTTTCCCGAGTGCCTTCCTTAACCTTAAAGTGAACCTTGACATAGTCTCCGATCAGCAGAGGGGCGGTTTGTTCTTTTAAATAATCTGCTTCTACAGCTTTAATGATATCCATTTCTTCTTCACTCCTTCCGACCAGACGTTCTTACGAAGATTGCAGAGGACCGTCTTACTTGCCCGCACCGCTCTTGCCGGTGCGCATAACGTTAAAATTATACCATGCTGTTTTATTTGCTGTCAAGCTTTTTTGTTTTCCTCTTTATCTTATCGTCGTTTATGCAATATTTATATTTACGCATTCATCCAGATGCCGTCTTCTGAGATTTTCTTCCAGTCGGGACGCAGCACCCGGATCGGTTCGCGCTGCTTTGTGGTTTCCCTGGTTTGTATAATATATCCCTGGCTGATCAAATCTGCCACGCAGCTTTTTACCTTCGCCGCGGATATATCATACTTCCCCGATACACATTCCACCGTTTTCATGAAAGTCGGCTGTTTGTTTCCTCTTTCCATCGTCGTCTTCAGCGACGTAAAAATCATATCATAAACCGGCAGGTTTTCCTCATTTTCAAGCGGTACTTCAACGGTCCAGTCGGCGCTGTTCTTTAAGTTCCTGCTGATACAATTCTTTACGCCGTAGACGCCGACCTTTTTATTGCAAAAATTTCTGAGAAACGCGGCGGCCGAGCTGAAATGTCCGTCGCCGGAAAAAATAATAAACAATTCCGCCTCCTGATAGGATAATGCCTTTTGATAAATATTATCAAGAATAATAAAATCTGTATAATCTTTTTTATAATGCAGGTCGGGATTGTAAGTATCGATTATTTTATTCGTAAAAGTGCGGATCCGTTTCGTTTCCGTCTCTTTCTCACGGAATTTTGAAAAATCGCCGAAAAATATGACCTCTACTATATTGCATTTCTTTTTTAAATCATTGAACCAGGCCTGTAGGTTCGGTTTCATATGATGCAGCTTTTCCATCGAAATAAACCAGTGCTCATAGTCGACAAAAGCTATGGCCTTCGGTAACCCGTTGTTCTGCCCGATTTGCCGGCGTTTTCGGCCGAGCAAACCAAAAAATCTTTTTCCCATTAACATTCCTCCAAGTTCTATTAATGAGCATAAAGACGATATCATAAAGAATTGCTCTCAAATTTGGAATTGAGAGCAATCGATACAGCAAAAACAAATTTTATTTAACGGCTTCCTTCAGCGCTTTTCCCGCTTTGAATGAGGGAACTCTCGTAGCAGGGATTACAACTTTTTCACCTTTTTTTGCAGGATTAATTCCGACTCTTCCAGCTCTGTCCTTTACAGAAAACGTTCCGAATCCGACAAGGGAAACTTTATCGCCTTCTGCTAAAGCTTTCGTAATTTCAGAAAATACAAGATCAACCATTATTGCGCTGTCTTTTTTGGTAACGCCCGTTTTGTCTGATATAATTGTTACTAAATCGGCTTTCTTCATTAAAAAACCTCCCTGTATTTTTATATGAATTTTATTATAGTACGAGGAAGCCTTTAAGTCAAGCCTTTTTAAGAATCTGCACAATTTGCGCAGATCGGTCTCATGCTGCAGTATCTGCACGGCGGCGGATCCGCGCAGGGAGACGGAGCAATCGGATAGTACCCCTCCGCAATCTGTGCGGCGGCATTTTGGATATTTTCGTAAGTCCATTGCCGCATCGTCTGAAACGCTTCTTCCGATTTCAGCATTTTGCTCCCTGCAAAGGAGATACCGCCGCCTGAAAGGCGCCTTCCTCCGATAACCCCCGTTTCGCTGCCGCCGGTCATCCCGTCCAGTACGCAGCGGTCGTCCAGCACGAATCCGTTCATTACAAACTGTTTTTCACCGTCTTTTGCAGGCGTGCAGGAAAGATGACTTTTTACCGTTGTAATATCATCTCCAAATTTAAAATACAGCGCGCCTCCCGGATAGGCGGTCCCCTTCGGATAGGAATCCAGAACGGCGTTAAGATATGTCAGCAGCTGAAGCTTAATTCCTGCCTGGATTTCCCGATCCGACAGCGTTACCGGAGCGGATTTGTAGTCGATCACCCGCACGTACTTTTTACCATTTTCTTCCATAATATCATAGCGATCGATTCTGCCCGTTACACTGATCTTTTCCAGAAAGGGCGTTTTTGCGGAAGGCTTCAGCACAATCGGCCGCAAAATCGAATGATCCGTATCGTCAAACGGCACCTCGAAGCCGCATACCGAAAACGCTCCCGCATCAAGCTGTTTTTTTACATGAAAAAACGCAGCAGCCGCATATTTTTTAATTCTTTCCAGCGCATGAGTTTCCCGGCCGCTCAGCTCTGTGTCGGCAAAACGCATTTTTGCGGCTACTGTTCCGTACACGCTCTCTACGATTTCCCGGCACTGTGCAAGATCGGCGGCGCCGCGCGGCAGAAGAAAAAGATGGTCCGATGCTTCGTTTACAATCTCGTGAAGAACCGTTCCCAGATCGTACAGCTCCAGCGCCGCCTCTTCTCTCGGTTTCAGACGCAGGCCATATGACAGCAGATAACTGAACGGACATTTATAATACGATTCGATTCTCGACACGGTCGTATGGAATACGCCCTTCAGCTTCAGCAGATCAAGATTTGTTTGTTCTTCGATCCGCACCTCGGTATCGGGACTTTTTTCTGATAGATGCCGTTCTGACTGCGGCTGTCTGCAAATGGAAATTTGTGGAAAAACGTTCCTGATTTTCCTCAGAATCACAGGGGACGGCTTCATTTCCTTTCCCGAAATATCCTCAAGCGGCCAGGAAATTTCAAGAAAATCGGAAGGAAGCGATAAGGCGGTATAAATATAATAATTTTCCTTCGACGCTTTCGCGCTGCTGTCATCCGCAAGCTCAACGCGGTATTTTTTGAGAAGCTCCCGTTCCTGATCGCGTAAAATCCCGTCGTCCGCAAAATGAGATGGAAGCACGCCCTCATTTGCGCCAAGTAAAAAAAGCGCCTTGACTTCCCCGCTTCTGGAACGCTCTATGTTCATGATCTGCACACTGTCGATCGAGGAAGGTAAAAATCCGATTTTATACTGTGAAAAGCCGGCGCTTAAAAGCCGGAGAAGCTTCCCGGCCGCGTCTGCGGCGCCATGCACCGGCAGACCGCCAAGGAACAAAACAACCTGTTCGATGACCTCCATTACGATATTCCAGATTCTCGAATATTCCTCCGAAAGCTCCGGCTGGGAAGAAGCACGCAGCTCTTCTGAAAGAGCCTCCATCGTCTGTCGGAATTCCCACTTGCTGAAAAAGAGAGAAAATGCGATACATACCTCTTTTACGGTTTTGCAGTTTGAGAAGCTTGCCGTAAGCGCGTCAAGCTCCGAAAAAAACAAAACGCAGGATTCCTCGCTTTCCTTCTTCCACCGCCGTCTGCCCCGAAGCCCCTTTTTCAGGATGTAATTTTCCATTCGATCGCTGTCTGCGCCAAAATTCAGAATTCCGGACTTTAAGCATTCCAGCACATCTTTAATCTGCCAGTCATCCGCAAGGATACTCAAAATGCCAAGGATGGTCTTGATCAGCGGATTATTATCCAGCATCTTTTTGTCGTCAATGTAAAACGGGATACCGTATTTTTTAAAAACGGCTTTTATCATAACGTCATATCCTTCTACATTGCGAAGCGCTACGGCGACATGGCGATATTCTGCCGCACCGGTATCATGGATGCTTCGGATCTGTCGGGCGCAGCGGACGACTTCGTCGTACGGGCCATGACACTCTGCAAGCGTAATCTGCTGCGCGGACCGTTTCTCTGCGGCGCCGCGCAGCGTCGGCAGCGCCTGCTCCAAGTAAAAAAGGGACGAATTTCCATATTTGCTGCGGTTGCTTTCCAGATCTGCGCTCAGATTCACTACAGCGCACGGGATTCCATTCCGCTCCGCCAGCTCCCTGAGGCGGCGGAAGGTATTGTCGGTACATTCAAACGCCGGCTCTCCCCTGAGATCGGTACACAGCGTTACGGTAACGCTCCGGCACTGACGCAGCATCAGCGTAATCAGCTCAAATTCTTTGCTTGTAAATCCTGTAAAAGAATCGATCCAGACGGACCGGCCGCGGAAAAATTCGTTCTTTCGGATATGATTCAGCATTCGTTCGAACACGTCGTTTTCATCCGTAAAGCGATCCTTCTTCATCGCTTGATATTCCTGTAAAATCAGTCCAAGCTCCCGGAGCTTTCGATCCAGATAAACGTCTCCCGTTTCCAGACCGCCCAGCAGCTTCCAGGTAACGTCGTATTTGCCAAACTCCTCCAGGAGAGACAGCAGGCGGGCAATTTCGCCGGGACGTTCAAAAAGGCCGGAAAAATATTTGAGCTTTCCGGATAAGTTTTCCAACGCGGAGGTCAGCATCATGATTTTGCCGCATTCGCAAAGCGGTTCAGCAGCATCGCCGCCGTATGTACTAAGAATACGATAAGAAAAACGTTTGAAATTCAGCACCTCATGGCCGATCAGACCTTGTATTTTAAATCCTTCCGCTTTCTGGTACTCCAGCAGGCGGCGTTCCGTCAGCATCGTATACTGCTCGGGCACGAAAAAATACGCATAAGCATCTGTCACGCCGCTTCTTTGAATATAGGCGTTGAATTCTGTGATACATTTTCCGCTTTTTCCGCTCCCCGCGCGGCCTGCAACAAGACTCAGCATCCGATCACCGCAGCGTTAACGATCTTTATAAAGCGCCGGGCTTTTGTAGACCGATCTGTTTTCCAGGGACCAGATCCGTTCACTGAAGCAGCCGGGCTCCGTGCTGTCCTCCGCCTGCTCCATGTCGTACATTCTGGCATCGAGGATGTCCAGATAATGCAGCAGCTCCGCCTCCGGAAACGCCGGCGGCTTCGGACTTCCATGCTCCGGAATATAATGGTGGGAAAGAATCATATGCTTCAGCAGCATGGTTTTTTCCGGCGTAATGGCAAGCGCTTTCCCGACGGAATCCACGTAATTGATCCCCTGTATGATATGTCCGAGCAGCGTTCCCTCCACTGTATATTCCGAAACCAGCCCCGTATCGCTCTGCTTCATTTCAAAAAGCTTTCCGATGTCATGCAGAATCACTCCGGCGTACAGCAGGTCTTTATTGAGAAAGGTATAGATGGAAGAAAGCGTCAGCGCGCACCGCAGCATCGTGGAGGTATGGTACAAAAGGCCGGACCGCACCGCATGATGATTTTTTTTCGCGGCCGGCGCGATCAGCAGGGCCGGCTGATTCTGTTCAATGATAAAGGAGGTAATCTTTCGGAACTCTTCATCCTGCATTTTTTCCTGAATCACCGTCTTCACAAAGCGAAGCATCGCCTCGCCGGAATACGGAGCGGAAGGAATGTAGTCTTCGATTTTGATATGGTCGGAATCCAGAACCTTCCCCATGAAGTCAATTTTAAACTGCGGCTGTCCCTGCCAGTCCAGCACGGAGCCCCGGGCCTTCACTAATATGCCGGCACGGAACCGCGACGCATTCTCCTCGTCCCAATCCCAAAGCTTTGCATTAATTTCCCCTGTTTTGTCGGCAAACGTAAAATTCATGTATTTATTATTTGTCGTTGTCGTTTTGAGCTCTGACTCTCTGATATAAAATACGCCTTGTACTGAATCTCCTGATTTAAACTCAGCAATTTTCTTTTCTGTGTATACAGGCATCGTTCTAACCTCCGTATTTTTTAATTTATCAGCTCGTGGGACAGCATCGAGGCGATGCCGGCCAGCTCCGAGAGCACATCCGCTGAAACGCCGAAGCCGAAAAGCGAGTCGCCGTCATCTGCTTCGGAAAGATGTCTAAGCGCAGCTTTTGTGCCGCTTAAAAGCGGCTTGCCCCATTGACGCTCTATTTCCCACGGATCGGGCTGAAGCCCCTGATATTGCGTCAATTTCAGCAAGAAAACGCAGCGCACAAAGTCTGGTCTTCTCCTTCCGGCAGCAATCAAATACAGACTATTAAGGAATAAACGCAGCGTTTCCTCGTCCGGCAATTCTTCCTGAATGATCTTCAGCAATACGGAGCTCATCGCTCCAGCCTCGCGGATTCTGTCGTAGTCCTCGCCCAGACCGCGGAACGGCTCAATCAGCGTTCCACCCGTCAGCGTATACAAGCCGGAGTTTCCCCTGTAAAGCTCCAGCTCGCTGTAAGCGAAAAGCTGTGCAAGCTGTATCATGGCACTTCCCGGTTTGCGAACGCCCTTGGCTGCCGCCGTCATTTTACCATACTCTCTTGAAAAAATCACCAGAAGCTTTCCGTTTTCCCCAAGCGGCGATTCCTTTAGAACGATGCCTTCCGTTTTAAAGCGGCGCTCCGCACTCATTGAAATCCAAGTTCCTTCAGCATGCCGGGGCTGTTGCGCCAATCATCCTTGACCTTCACCCAAAGCTTCAGATTGACTTGTCCTCCGACAATCCGTTCGATATCCCTGCGTGCGGCAGAGCCGATCTGCTTGAGCTTTTCCCCGTTTTTTCCGATCAGGATTCCTTTATGCGTCGCTTTTTCACAATAAATATTGGCTTCTATGGAAGTGATTCCGCCGCTGCCGCCCGGCTCTTTGTAGCGGATGATTTCGATCCCCGCACCATGCGGCACCTCGTCATTCGTATTCCGTAAAATTTTTTCCCGGATGATTTCGGATACGATGGTACGCATCGTCGTATCCGCTGTGATATTTTCCGGAAAATACTGCGGGCCTTCCTTCAGGCAGCCCAGTATTGCATCCCGCAGAATGTCGAGCCCCTCCCGCTTGAGGGCGGACAGCGGGATGATTTCCCGGAACGGATACAGCTCCGCATACGTTTTGATTTTCTCCAGGAGAAGCTCCTTCCGCACCGCATCCGTTTTGTTGATCACTAAAAAAACGGGCTTGTTTTTCACTGCCTTTAATTTTTCGATGATTCGGACATCGTTCTGCGACAGGGCGCGGTCCGTCGCATCGCATACCATCACGATCACATCCACTTCCCCGAAGGTTGCGGAGGCGGATGCTACCATATATTCGCCGAGCTTGTTCTTCGGCGTATGGATTCCCGGCGTGTCAATAAAGATCATCTGATAGTCCGGCTCGGTAATAATCGCTCTTAAATTGCTTCTTGTCGTCTGCGGCTTCGGAGAGGTGATGGCCACCTTCTCGCCCAGCAAGCTGTTGATAATGGTCGATTTCCCGACATTCGGCTTCCCGATCACGGTGATAAAGCCGGAACGGAAAGCGGATTCGCTGTTTATCATGGCGGCTCCTTTCTAAACGCTGCCGGCGTCTCTGGTATACCGGAGCGCTGTTAATATTTCATCGGCAAAGCCAAACATCTGCTGTTCCTCTTCCTCGGTTGTGTGGTCATAGCCGAGCAGGTGCAGCATTCCGTGGCAAATCAGGAATGCGCATTCGCGTTCTTCCGAGTGTCCGTATTCCTTCGCCTGCCGCTTTACGGCCGGTATGGAAACTACGATATCACCCAGAAGCAGGAGCGCGGTGGCTTCCTCTGCAGCGCACGGCGGAAGGGTTCCCCTGCCATACGTAAAATCATTGAAAGAAAAGGAAAGCACATCGGTAACGCGGTCGATTTCGCGGTATTCCCGGTTGATTTCCCGAATGGAGGCATCATCCGTAAACAGAATATTGACCTCTGCTCCCCGGATTCCCGCGTCCGCGCAGGCGGAACGAATTTCAGCAGCGCAGGGTGCGGCGCAGACGCCTTCAACGACGCACCGGGCGATTTCGCGGTATTTTTTCTGCTCGGCCCGGTCCGCAAGTCCGTTTTTTTCAAAACGGACGGTGCTTTTATATCTCATCATTTCGTTTTCTCGCCTCTTTTTTCGTATTTTTCATATGCCTTTATGATTTTCTGTACCAGCTCGCAGCGGACGACGTCCTTCTCCGTCAGATCAATGAAAGAAATGCCGGAGATGCCGTTCAGAATTCTCTTTACTTTTTTGAGCCCGGAGGACTTGTCCGGAGGCAGATCGATCTGCGTGACATCTCCCGTCACCACTGCCTTAGAGCCCTCGCCGAGCCTGGTGAGGAACATTTTCAGCTGCTCCTGCGTCGTATTCTGCGCCTCGTCCAAAATGATAAAAGAATGATCCAGCGTTCTGCCGCGCATATAAGCAAGCGGCGCAATTTCAATCGTTCCCCGTTCGAAGTTTCTCGTAAAGCTGTCAAAGCCCATGATGTCGTACAGCGCGTCATACAGCGGCCGGACGTACGGATCTACTTTGCTCTGCAGATCTCCGGGCAGAAAGCCGAGCTTTTCTCCTGCCTCTACTGCGGGACGCGTCAGTATGATTCTGGAAATTTCGTTCTTTTTCAGGGCGCTGACCGCCATTGCCACGGCCAGGTACGTTTTGCCGGTTCCCGCCGGGCCGATTCCAAATACGAGCTGATTTTCACGGATTGCCTCGATATACTGCGCCTGTCCGTTTGTTTTTGGCCGTATAGGCCGGCCTTTTATGTTCATGCAGACAACGTCCGCCATATAATCGTTCTGCAGGGCGCTGAGGCCGCTTTCCGCCGCCATATCACAGAAATACGCAGTCATCTGCCTTGTAATCAGCTCGTTTCTTCGGGAAAGCTCCGCCATCTTCTCCAGTACTGCCGCCGCGCAAATGCAGTCCTTCTCCTCCCCGCGGATTACGATGTCGTCTTCCAAAATTTCAGTTTTCACATTGAACGCTTCCTCGACGATGGAAATATTGGAATCATTGTTTCCGAATATGTTCGCCATGTCCTTCAGATTCTCTATATGAATGCTTTTTTCCAACCAGCAAACGCCTCCGTTGATTTCATTTTCTATCCTGACAGTTTAGCATTCCCGGCGCTGTCATGTCAACTGAAACGCATCGAGCTCTGTCAGAATGTCTTCCATTTTTCGCTCCAGGCTGAGTTTTTCATCATAGATCCGCTCCAAGCCCTCATAATCGCTCGCATTTTTCGGATCTGCAAGCTCTCTTTCTATATTGTCCAGTTTTCTGCAGATTTCTTCGCACTCCTTTTCAAGCTGCTCCTTTCGGGCTTCCATTTTGCGGAGTCTGGCACGTTCTTCCTTCTGTTTCCGATATGCATCGCCGGCGCTTCGGTCCGGAGCGTCCGTCGGAGCCTGCAGTCGGTCCCCGCAATAATCCGGAATATGGATCAAGCGCGTTGCCAGCTTCTGTTTAAAATACCGGTCATGGGAGACGGCAATCAGCGTTCCTTCAAATACGGACAACGCGTTTTCCAGGACTTCTCTTGTTTTTATGTCCAGATGGTTCGTCGGCTCATCCAGGAAAAGCAGTGAAGAACGGTCATACGATATTTTTAAAATGGCGACACGCGATTTTTCTCCGCCGCTCAGGCTCTCAATTGGTTTGAAAACATCTTCTCCCCGGAAGCCGAACGCAGCAAGTGCACTTCGGATTTTTCCGGGAGAAATCAGGCTGACCGCCGGACGTCCGCGGTTGGCGTGCTCATAAACCTCATCAAAGACGGTCCGCTTGCCGTCCAGCTCGGAAAGATCCTGCGCATAATAGGAAAAACGAATGTTCGCCCCGATTCGAAAGCTGCCGGCAGAGGGCGAAAGCTTTCCCGTCAGAATTTTGAGAAGCGTGGATTTGCCGCAGCCGTTCGGTCCCTCAAGAAAGACCTTTTCTCCGCGGCGGACCTGAAAGGAAAGCGCTCGGAACAGCTCGCGCTCCGGATACGCGTAGGACAGGCCGCATACATCCAGCACCTCTTTTCCTCCCAGCGTTTCGATTTCAAAATGGATCGGCGGCGTCTGGTCCGCCTCCGAGGGCTTTTCCAGGATCGTCATCTTTTCAAGCTGCTTGAGCCTGCTTTCCGCGGCAATGATATTCCGTTCCCGATTCCACTGTCGCTGTTTTTCTATAAAAGCTTCTATTTTTGCGATCTGCTGCTGCTGCTGTTTATAGCAGCGCTCCAGATATGCTTTGTCATGATTTCTAAGCTCCGTGTATTTGCTGTACGGCGCGTGATAAAGGTATGCGCTCCCGTTTTCAATCAGAAGCGTTTTGTCGGTCGCCGCGTCCAGAAAGCAGCGGTCATGGGAAATGATGAGCAGCGTTCCGGGATACGTTTTGATCTCTTCCTCAAGCCAGGAAAGCGATTCCGTGTCCAAATGGTTGGTTGGCTCGTCCAGGATGAGCAGCTTCGGCTGTCTCAATATGATTTTTCCGAGCGCAAGCCGTGTTTTCTGCCCTCCGCTCAGTACGCCGACGGGGAGACTCCACATTGCTTTCTCAAACCCCAGACCTCGCAGAATGCTCTCGGCACGGCTCTTGTAGGTCAAGCCGTCCTGTTTTACAAAATGATCATACATGGCGTTAAGCTTTTCGGATAATGCGGGCGCCTGCTGCTCTGTGCAGTGCTTCAGCGTCTCTTCCAGCTCTGCAATCGCTGTTTCCAGACGGATCAGGTCGGAATAGGACGAAAGAAACTCATCGTAAACGTCAAGTTCAGAATCGAGTCCTGCATTCTGCGGCAGATATCCCGCGTCCGACGTAATTTTTCCGTATTGGAAAAGGCTTCCCTCCGTCGGCGCATATTCTCCTAAAAGGATTTTGATAAACGTCGTTTTCCCTGCGCCGTTGTCTCCGATGATCCCAATCCGGTCTTTCTCGTTAATAGATAGATTAATATGCTCCAATATGGTATCCGCTCCGAAGCGGAAGCCCATGTCCTGGCATGAATAAAGAATCATTTTATAAATCCCTTCTTCCTGTTGCAAATACGGCGGCGAACACGCATCCGGCGCCCTGGCGGAGCAAAATGCGCGTGCATTCCCGAAGCGTCGCCCCCGTTGTCAGGATATCGTCGATCAAAAGTATCGATCGGTTGCGGAGCGCTGCAGGACTTCCCGTGTATCCGTAACGGTCCTCCTGGTTTCTCTCGCTCCGGTTTTTTCGGTCCGCCGCATTGTCCCCCGCCGCGTCTTTTTTATAAAAGCAGCTGACATATTGCAACCCGCTTTTTTTGGCGATTCTTTTGACAATTTCCAATGTCTGGTCGTAGCCGCGCACGGCGAGGCTCCTGCCGCTGACCGGCACGTAGGCCGCAAGGTCAAATTGGTCATAGCCCCCGGATTCCAGCATCCGCTTATGAAACAGCTCTGCGAATGGCTCCGCCATCCAGAGCGCCCCTTTGTATTTGTATCTGAGCACGGCCTCCCGAAGCAGGCCGGTGTACCGGTATGCGTAATATAATCCGACGTTATCCGGTAAAACCTCCTGCGGCTCGCAGAGCCCGTTTCCCTTTATGGACTGCAGCTCCGCAGCGCAAGCCTCGCAGAGCGGGAACGTATCTAAGGAGCGGCGAAGCGTGCGCCCGCAGAGCGGACAGAGCGGAGGATAAAGCAAATCAAGAATCCGCATCATTTTCCAGCATCCGTCTCAGACCGGTAAAACGCAGCTGCTGCCGGTCGTTTTCCGCCATAAATTGAATCTGCTCCTTTGTTCCGACGATGACAACCATTTTTCTGGCTCTTGTGATCGCGGTATAAAGAATATTTCGCGTCATGAGCATGGAAGGAGTTCCCGCCAGCGCGATCACGCAGTACGGAAATTCGCTTCCCTGGCTTTTATGTACCGTAATCGCGTAGCAATGCTCAAGCTGTCCAAGCTCGCTGAAGCTGTACGCAGCGAAGCGGCCGTCGTCAAAAAGAATCGTAATTTCTCTGGATTTTTCATGAATCTGCGCAATTTCTCCCATTTCCCCGTTGAAAATTCCTTCGCCTTCCTCTTCCGGACAATCGTTCCGGTGCCATTTGATCTTGTAGTTGTTTTTGATCTGCATAATACGGTCTCCCTCGCGGTATACCGTATTGTTTATGAAAAATTCACGTTTGTACGATTCCGGCGGATTCAGCGTTCCCTGAAGCAGCTCGTTCATATGAAGCGCTCCGCAGCTCCCCTTTTTGGCGGGGATCAGAACCTGTATGTCGCGAAGCGGATCAATTCCGTATGCATTAGGCAGTCGTTTGGCGCACAGCTCCACAACGGTCTCGGCGCAGCTTTGCAGATCGGCGCATTTGATAAGAAAAAAATCGCCGTTTTTGCGGTTAAATTCCGGCATTTGTCCGTGATTGATCTGATGTGCGTTCCATGCAATCAGGCTCTGGCTGTTCTGCCGATAGATCTGCGAAAGCGTAACGGTTGGAAACAGGCCGGAGGAGAGGATATCCCTGAGTACGTTTCCCGGACCTACGGAAGGAAGCTGATCCTTATCTCCTACCAGAATCAGCTGAATGCGGTCCGGAAGCGCTTTCAGCAGATGATACATCAGAAGCGTGTCTACCATGGAAAGCTCGTCGATGATCAGCACGTCAGCCTCGATGGGGTTGCGCTCGTCTCTTTTGAAGGTCAGCTCCGTATCGTCATCCGCATCATCCCCCGAAAATTCAAGCAGACGATGAATCGTCTTGGCCTGTATGCCGCAGGCTTCCGTCATCCGCTTGGCCGCTCTGCCGGTCGGAGCGGCAAGGAGACATCTTTTATTGCAGGAGGAAAGGAAGGAAACCAGCGCACGAATAATTGTCGTTTTTCCGGTCCCCGGCCCTCCGGTGATGACCGTAACGCCGTTTTCCCCGGCAATCCTGACGGCCTTTGTCTGATCCTCGTTCAGAACGCAGCCCGTAACGCTGGCAAACTGCCGAAGACTGATTTCAAAATTTTTTTCATCAAGCGGATACCGCTCACCGCGCAGAAAGCGTAAGCGCTTCGCAATAAACTGCTCGCAATGATAAAGATAGGACAGATATACGACGCGTCCGCCTGCCTCGTCCATTTGTATTTCAACCCTTGACAGAAGCGCGAGCGCCTCAATTTCAGAGGTGATTTTTTCCTTTTCAATCTGTAAAAGCGCGGCGCATTCGTGTTCCAGGATTTCTATGGGGATGCAGACATGCCCGTACTGCATTCCCTGTTTCAGACAGTGCAGGACGCCGGCGCGGATTCTGCTTTCCGAATCATATGGCAGCCCCATCGCCCGGCCGATCCGGTCTGCCGTTTTAAACCCGACTTCCGGCAGATCCCCAATCATGATATAGGGATTCTCTTTTATCATTTCGACGGCATTTTCGCCGTATTTTTGATATGCCTTCACGGCAAGCCTTGTTCCGGCTTCATACTTGCTGAAAAACATAACAATATCGCTCATGCGGAAATGCTCCTGAAACGCAGTCCCAATCCGCATTGCCTTATTGTGGGTAATCCCTTTCAATTCGGCAAGCTTTTCCGGATGCTTCAATATCGTTTCATACGTTTCAGCTCCGAATGCGCTTACGATCAGATGGGCGGTCGCATTTCCGACACCCTCGATCAGTCCCGAAGAGAGAAATGCTTCCATATCGTCCGGATCCCGCGGAAATTCCTTTTCAAAGGAAACAGCGGAAAATTGATCGCCGTAGACGTCATGCGTTACCCAGCTTCCTTCCAGTACGACCGTCTCGCCCACCTGGACAAACGGCAGCGTGCCTTTCACGGTAACGATTTCGTCCGCCGTTTCAAGCTCGCAGATTTTAAAGCCGCTTTCCTCATTTTCAAATATGATCTCCGTAACGATCCCTTTTATTTTACAAACGGATCCTCCCGCAGTCATAAAATCATTTCCGCTCCTCCCCAGGCATAAAAGCGCCGTGTAGCACCACGCCTTTGCGGCGCATAGAATATACCGTGCCAAACAGCAGAAAGGATCGCTTGCTTATGGATATTGCTTACATCATTGTCATTCTGATCATGGAAACAATCATGCATGTCTTGCTGTTTATTCATTCATAAGCGCTTCGAATTCTTCGCCTTCGATCCGTTCCTTTTCCAGGAGAGCACGTGCGATCCGGTTCAGCTTGTCGATATTATCCGTCAGAACCGCCTTTACTTGCGCATACGCATGGTCTATGATAGTTTTC
Source organism: uncultured Clostridium sp. (assembly GCA_900543695.1). Taxonomy (GTDB): domain Bacteria; phylum Bacillota; class Clostridia; order UBA1212; family UBA1255; genus Egerieisoma. The sequence continues at coordinate 73,494 of UQSG01000007.1, forward strand.
ACTTCTCTGTCAATCTGTGCCGCGGTTTCTTCGCTGTACGTCCGCGTATGACCGTAATCCTTTCCGATAAATACCTCGTTGCTGTCGTTATCGAACACAAGATTTCCGATGTTCTCGCTCATGCCGTATTTCGCGACCATATTGTGTGCCACGGTATTGGCACGCTTCAAATCGGAAGAGGCCCCGGTGCTGACCTCATTCAGGACAAGGTCCTCCGCCGCTTTTCCGCCAAGGCAGATCATGATTTCCTCATTGAGCTGCGAACGCGTCATATAAGAAGTATCCTCTTCGGGACGATGCGCCGTATAACCGCCGGCGCCGCCTGCAGGGATGATCGAAATCCGATCCACTTTCTCCGTACTGGAAAGAAGCTTTACCGCAATTGCGTGTCCGACCTCGTGAAGCGCCGTAAGCCACTTATCCTTTTCCGTCATCACACGGCTTTTTTTCTCAGGACCGACAATGACGCGGAAGGTTGCCTCCTTGATCTGCTGCGGCCCGATCGCTTCCTGACGATCCCGGGCGGCAAGCAGCGCCGCTTCATTCAGAAGATTTTCCAGATCCGCCGCGGTAAAGCCGGACGTAATCTTGGCAACATCCGAAAGATTCACACTTTCCTGCAGCGGTTTATTTTTAGCATGCACCTTCAAAATCTCTTCTCTTGCTTTGATATCGGGATAGCCGACTACGATTTTTCTGTCAAAGCGGCCCGGCCGCGTAAGCGCCGGATCCAAAATATCCGGCCGGTTGGTCGCTGCAATTACGATCACGCCCTCATTCATTCCGAAGCCGTCCATTTCCACCAGCAGCTGGTTCAGCGTCTGTTCCCGTTCGTCATGGCCGCCGCCAAGTCCCGCGCCGCGATGCCTGCCCACCGCATCGATTTCATCAATAAATACGATACAAGGAGAATTTTTCTTCGCCTGTTCGAAAAGGTCGCGGACTCTTGAGGCTCCGACACCGACATACATTTCCACAAAATCCGATCCGCTGATTGAGAAAAACGGCACGCCCGCTTCTCCGGCAACGGCTTTTGCAAGATACGTTTTGCCCGTTCCCGGAGGGCCCACCATCAGCACGCCCTTCGGAATCCTTGCGCCAAGCATGGAATACCTTTTAGGATTCTTCAGGAACGAGACGAGCTCCATCATCTCTTCCTTCTCTTCTTCCGCCCCCGCTACGTCGGCAAAGGTGATTTTGCTTGTAGTGTAAAGACGCGCCCTGCTTTTTCCGAAATTCATGACCTTTCCGCCGCCGCCCTGGCCCTGTCCGAGCATGACGTACATAAATATGAAAAAGAGCACCACAAGGAGAATATACGGCAGAATCGATACAATGAACGGAATTTTCTTGACCACAGCCTTATATTCGATCGTACTTCCGTTTTGCAGCTCGCTGAGCATCATCTGATCGAAATTTTCATACGATTTGATGTTCAGCATATACTTTCCGGCTTTCATTTCCTGATCGGAGCTGCTGGTTTCCTTAAGCACCACGGTGGCGGTATTGTCCTCCAGATCAACCTTCTCTATGTTATCGGCATTCAGCTCGCGCATAAATTCCGTGTATGTTATTTCAGGCGGATTAATCAGGCTCGTAATCACCAGGCCGAAAAGCACAATGATTCCGACGATCACCAGATATGGTGAAATACTTTTCAATAATTTCAAGAGGGCGTCCTCCTTTACTTTCTGTAAATTTTTTCGTCCAGGACATACAGATCCGGCAGATTGCGCAAAATTCCGTTATAATCCAATCCGTAGCCTACGACATATTCATCAGGTACAGTTATTCCCGTATACTCGGCTTTTAAATCAACTTTCCTCTTTGACGGCTTGTCAAACGCCGTGCAGAGCCGGACGCTCAGCGGATTTCTGGCAGAGAGCAGCTCTTTCAGATAAGCAAGCGTCAGCCCCGTATCTATAATATCTTCTACAATGATGACGTGCTTCCCGCTGAGCGGCACGTCCACATCCTTGATCAGCTGGACGATTCCGGAGGATTTTGTAGAAGATCCGTAACTCGAAACAGCGATAAAATCCATTTCCACAGGAATCCGGATTTCTCGAACCAAATCCGCCAGAAACATAAAGCCGCCTTTCAGAACGCCGATTAAAAACAATTCCTTTCCCCGGTAATCATTCGTAATACGGGCGCCCAAATCCATGACCATGCTCCGGATTTTTTCCCGCGGAACCAGAACTCTGCCCAAGTATTCTTCTATTTCTTTCATCCGTTAACCTCCGTCTGAGCAATATGTTTTAATATTATAACACGAGTTGTATTTTTATCAATAGGGGCCAGCGCGCTTCTTCGCATTCCCGGAATCCATAAAATTTCACTTCCGATCGCCGCGACGGGGAGAAACTCCCGTTCCGTTTTTCCGACCTTCCGATCGATCAGAAATTTTCTGAGACTTTTCCCGCCCGGCGCGCCAAAAGGAATAAAGTGGTCTCCCTGGCGGCAGGTGCGAAACTGAATCTGAAAGTCCGATCCAAACGCCCGGCGCAGAGCGTCCGCATCAAAAATCGCCTGTTCGCCGTCTCCGTCCACCGCGAAGCGCAGCGCCTCCCCCGCAGGCAAGCATCTTTCTTCCCATGTAAAGCGGCCGCAGAATTCAGTCTGGCGCATATCGTGCTCCAGACAGGTTCTGTGCGTAAATGCCAGCGTTCCGTATTCTGTTACGCAGAGAATTCCCTGCGGCAGCTCGAGGATTCGGCCCGGACGGCTCTGCTCCGCAGCCTTGCAGACGCGTTCAATCATAGCGGAATAAATTCCCGAAAAGCCGGGATAGAGAAGCTTGCCGTCCCGATCTGAAATCCTGCTCAAAATAAGACGTACCAGGCGCCTCTGCAGCGCTCCATGCAGATTTTTATATTGTTCCCGGTCCAGAAGAATCCTTTTATAAGGAGCGGAGACTTCGCGGCAGCAGTCGGAAAATGCGGTCTCAGCCAAAGTATTCAGATAATCGCTGTCGAGCGCCGCGATTTTGGACAAGCACAGGAGCCGCTCCTCGAAGCTTTCCCCGAAAACGTTTTTTAAATACGGCAGGATTTCGTTCCGAATTTTATTTCGCGTATATGTGTTATCTGCATTCGTGCTGTCGAAGACCGGGGTAATGCCATGATAAGCGCAAACGGCTTCCGTTTCTTTTCTCGACAGATCCAATATGGGCCTGATAATAATATCTTTTTGATATTCGATACCTCTTAGCCCATCGATGGAGGCGCCGCGTGCAATATTGTGCAGGACCGTTTCAATCCGGTCCTCCCGGTTGTGCGCCGTAGCGATCAGCGCGCCGTTTGTGCGCGCGGCGGCCGTTCTCAGAAAATCGTATCGGAGGATTCTTGCGGCTTCCTCGATCCCGATCGCATGCTCTTCAGCATAGGCGGGAACGTTCCCCTCGCCCGAGAGAAAGGGCACCCGCAGGGCTTCTGCAAGCGTCTGCGTAAAACGCAGATCCCGTTCGGCTTCCGCGCCTCGGATTTTATGATTAAAATGAGCGCAGATCAGTCGATTGCTCCCGCAGTATTCAAGCAGGAGCAGAAGCATGCAAACGGAATCGGCACCGCCGGAAACTGCTGCTACGACCGTTTGCGAATCGTTTTCTGAAAGCCCGCATTTCCGCGCGGCGCATTCCGCAAATTTTTGATAAATATCAGAATACATCTTTACTGATTTCCCATAAAGGCAACGTTGCGGAACGCCATTCGCGTCGGTTCATAGGCAAGCTGAACGGTCCCGGTTGCACCGTTCCGGTGTTTTCCGATGATCACTTCCGCAATGTTTTTAAATTGCGAATCTTTGTTATAATAGTCGTCTCTGTACAAAAACAGCACGATATCCGCATCCTGCTCGATCGCGCCGGATTCTCTCAGATCACTCAGCATCGGCCGCTTATCCGCGCGCTTTTCAACCTCTCGGCTCAGCTGCGAGCCAACGACGACAGGAACACCGAGCTCGCGCGCCATAACCTTCAAGGATCTCGAAATATCGGAAACCTCATTAACTCTGCTGTCCGAATACCCTCCGCTTTTCATGAGCTGCAAATAGTCTACGATGACAAGCCGGATCCCCTTTTCCAGCTTTAATTTCCTGCATTTTGCACGGATAGAAGTTACAGTCATATCGGTATTGTCGTCAAAATAAAGCGGAGCGTTTCCGAGCGTATCGAATATGCCTGCAAAATTATTCCAGTCGTCAGTGCTGAGCTTGCCGCTGCGCAGCTTTTCCGAGTCGATGTTTGCTTCGCTGCTGATGATCCTTTTTACAAGCTGCTCATTGGACATTTCCAGATTGAAAACGGCGACGGGAATATTTTTCCGGACGGCCGCATACTGCGCAAGGTTCAGCATAAACGCGGTCTTTCCCATGCCGGGCCTTGCGGCCACGAGCACAAGATCGGGGCTGTGCAGGCCGTAAAGGATTTTATCAAGATCCAAAAAGCCTGTCGGAATTCCGGATACGTCCTTGCCCTGGGAAAGCTCCGAAATTTCTTCGTATACCTGCGGCAGGATATCCGATATTCGGGCGTAGGATTTGGAATTGCGTCCCTGCGAAATGTCAAATATCGTTTTTTCCGCCATTTCCAGCAGATCATTGACGTCGCCCTCGGGCGCATAGGAGGCCCTGGCGATATCGCCGCCGGCTTTGATCAGACGGCGCTGTGTCGCCTTATCCGAAACGATCGCTGCATATTGGAGCGCGTTTGACACAATCGGCACATCCTCTGTCAGCGATATGACATACTGCGGCCCGCCGGCCTTTGCAATTTCTCCGGAAGCGGTCAGCTCCTCCGTTACCGTGATGACGTCAATCGGCTTTGTCTGCATAAATAGACGCACCATAGCCGAAAAAATCAAGCCGTGGTCTGCTCTGTAAAAGTCCTCCGGGCGCAGAATCTCCATAATATCAAGCATAACGCTCTGCTCTGTAAGAATCGCGCCCAGGACGGATTTCTCCGCATCTATGTTTTGGGGAGGAAGCATTTTCATTGCCGCCCGCAGCCCCCTTATATCACAATATTTACAAGAATCGTGAAAGCGACGCCCGCGTGAATCCGAAGCTCTACACGGTGTTCTCCCGCCGTTTTGATAGGATCATGAAGAACGATTTTTTTCTTATCCACGTCAGCGCCGTACTGCTCTTTCAGAGCGTCGGCAATATCCTTTGCCGAAACGGCGCCGAACAGCTTTCCGCTCTCTCCGGCCTTGGCCTTGATCGTTACCGTTTTGTTTTCAAGCCGGGCAGCAAATTCCCTGGCCTGATCCAGAGCCCTCTGCTTTTTGTCCGCAGCCGCTTTTTGCTTGTTCTTTGCTTCGTTGACGTTTCCCGCGGTAGCTTCGATCGCCATTCCGCGCGGAATCAGATAATTCTTGGCATAGCCGTCGCTTGCATTTACGATATCGTCCTTTTTCCCCAGGCCATGAACGTCCTGCTGCAGTATGATTTTCATATGAACCCCTCCGTTGCCGCTTTATGCGTATAAATAATCCTTAATATTTTTGAGCAGCGCTCTTTCTGTCTCCTCCATGCTGGCGCCCCGGATCACGGCGGCGGCGGCCGTAAGATGTCCTCCGCCCCCCATTTCCCCCATAATAACCTGGACATTGATTTCGCCAAGGGAGCGTGCCGTAATTTTAACAGAACCGTCCTCCTGTTCAAACAGCACGAAGGAAGCCTCAATTCCCAGCACGTTCAGGAGCTGATCAGCTGCGATCGATATGACGAGATCACGGCTGCGCGTCTGATTTCTCGCTTTGCTGATGGAAATTTTCCCAAAAAAGATTCTTGCGTTCGACGTGACCTTCGTAATTTCCAAAAATGTCTCGAGATCCGGCTGCGTATATTTCCGGACCGATACGGTATCCACATTCTGTCCCCGCAGAAAAGAAGCCGCCGCAAACGTCCTGCGCCCGGTTTTAAAAACGAGATTTTTGGTGTCTACCAGGATTCCGGCATACATCGCCTCCGCTTCTACCTTTGGAATGGCAAGTCCCGGATGCATGTATTTCAGAATCTCAATCATCAGCTCGCTCGTGGAAGAGGCAGTAACCTCATTATAATCCAAAAGAGTATTTTTGATATACTCGGGCCCCCTCCGGTGGTGATCAATCACCGCAATTCGCTCTGCTCCTTCAAGCAGGCGCGGCACCTCGGTTCTCGAGGCATCAGATACGTCCACCACGACGATCAGCGTATTATCATCGCGGATCGCAAGCGCATAGCTGGTATTAATAAACACGTCGTCATATTCGGGATGTCTCTGGATTTCCTCCAGCATGACGCGAAGAAGCTCTTTCTGTTCCTTCAGAACAATTCTGGCGCGTTTGTTCAGTAAAGTAGCCGCCCGGTATACGGCCAGGCAGGCGCCCAGCGAGTCCATATCCGTGTCCGGAATGGAATGCCCCATTACTAATACTTTGGAGCTGGAAAGAATCAGATCCTTCAGCTGATTTGCCACGACGCGCGCTTTCACTTCATTGAGGCTCTCCAGCTCGACGTTTCCGGCTCCGTAGTACGAATCTGGCTTTCCTTTATACTTTACGACAGCCTGATCGCCGCCCCGGCTTGAGGCCGTCTCAATGGCCTGCGAAACCTTTTCGTCGTTTTGCACGACGGAATCCTCGTGCGTGGATATGCCGATGCTGAGCGTTAGCGGAATACTGTTTCCGACATTGATCTTTTTCGCTTCTGACAGAATGCTGAATTTGTCCTTAATCAGCTCGTTCAGAGACTCGTCCTCCATCACAATAAAATACCGATCGCGTACCATTTTTTTCGAGATGGCCTTCTTTCCCTTCAGCCATTTATCAATCAGCTTGGAAAGCTCTACTGCGATGCTGTTGATCACGATTTCTCCGTTTGTTTGGTAAATTTCCTCATAGCTGTCCAGCACGATCTCTCCTACCGCGATTCTCTGCCTGTTATACGTGTCCAGCAGCTGCTTTTCCGAAGTTTTATCAATCAGATACAGCATGACGGCATACCCGTCTCTGCTGCCTACAGAAGTATTCACAATGGAAACCATCGTAATAAAGCAACGATCCCCAAGCATGATTTCAAAGGAAAGATCACAGTCAAGGAGTTCTATTTTGGGACGGATATGAAGGAGATAAATATTTTTCAATTCCTGTATCATTTCGTTTCTGTCGCGGAAGAGCCCCGCAAACAGCTCGTTGCTCCAGATATAAGTTCCGGCATCCGAAAGAAATGCAAGCGGAAGGCTGAAATTCCGGATCGCCCCCGCTCCGGCATAAGCGTCCTTCCCGTTTAAATAGAAAGACAGAGCCTTTACCCTGTCCGCCGCCGCCTTTTTCTTAAAAAACAGGATCAACGCATTCAAAGTCACGATGAAAACGAAGCAGACCGCCGCCAGAATAAGGAAGCCGTAATTTTTGCGTCTCAGGAAATAATATGAAAAAACGACGAACAAAATCGACGCAAATACGATATTAATAACCGTCATATTCAATTTTTCTATAAATCTTTTTTTCATACCATCTCCTGAAAGCAAAATGGTGCTTCCTTTCTGGAAAGGCTGCACCATTTTCGACTCGTTGAATCAATCTGCCGAGAAAGGCATCAGCGCAACGTGTCTGGCTCTTTTGATCGCAATCGTAAGCTGTCTCTGGTGCTTTGCACAGCAGCCGGAAATTCTTCTGGGAAGGATTTTTCCCCTTTCCGAAACGAATTTCCTCAACTTGGCGATTTCCTTGTAATCTATACTTTCTGCTTTATCCGCACAAAATGGACAAACCTTTTTTCTGCTTCTTCTCTGTTTTGTGCCGGCCTTCAGATCGCCTTTATCATACGCATCTTTACCGGACTTTTCTTTCTTTGCATACGGCATTCGTATAACCCTCCTTTACGTATTATTGTTCCGGAACAGGATTAAAACGGGACATCGCCGTCGTCATCCAGCGGAAAATATCCGTCCGTAAACCCGTTCTCACTTTTCGACTGCTGTACTGTCTGCTGAGCCTGCGGAGGCACTGGAGGCGGAGGCGTCATTCCCTGCTGGTAATTCCCTTCCTGTCGTTTGCTTTCGCAGAACTCAACTTCGTCGGCAATGACCTCCGTTACATAATGCTTCTTTCCCTCGGCATCGTCCCAGGAACGCGTCTGAATCTGTCCGACAATTGCGATCCTGCTGCCCTTCGTAAAATATTTCGATACGAATTCAGCAGTTTGTCTCCAGGCAACGATCGGAATAAAATCCGCCGTCGGCTGATTTTCCGATTTAAACCGTCTGTCGACCGCTACTGTAAACTGGCAGACTGCCGTGTTGTTTCCAGCCGTATATCTGATTTCCGGATCCTTTGTCAATCTTCCAATCAGAATCGCTTTATTCATGATACGATATCCTCCTTTTCACTGCACGCAGGGCGGCGTTTGCCGTTTCAGACAGCCGCGCGGCAATTATTCACATCTCGTCACAAGATATCTGATGACGCCGTCTGTGATTTTAAAGATTCTCTCCAGCTCGGCGGGAAACTCGGGGGCCGCCTCAAATGTGGCAAGGATATAATACCCCTCCGTTAGATCTTGTATCGGATAAGCCAAGCGTCTCTTGCCCCATTCTGCAAACGTTTCAACCGTTCCTGCAGACTCCAGCATAGACTTGAATTTATCAGATACCGCTTTGATACCGTCTTCCCCTAATTCCGGGTTGACAATAAACATAACCTCGTATTTATTCATTCCGGTTCACCTCCTTTTGGACTAAACGGTCCTGCCTCCTGGGCAGAACAAGGAATTACATCTTTGGATTATACCATTGCCGGCTTTATAAGACAAGCATTTTTTTGTCAAAATCTGCCGTGAGGATCCGAAGACCGTTTTCTCCCGCAGCGACAAGATCCTCGATCCGCACGCCGCCGAGGCCCTCTACATAAATTCCCGGTTCGATGCTGAATACCGTATCTTTCCGGATTGCCTCTGTATTCCGCCGGCTGATTGCGGCGCCTTCGTGAATTTCGATTCCCACCCCGTGGCCGAGGCTGTGTCCAAAATTCGAGCCATATCCCTTTCCCGCAATAATTTCCCGGGAAATACCGTCCAGCTCCGCTCCGGTCATTCCGAAGCGATACCCTTCCATTGCCGCAATTTGCGCTTCATATACAATATGGTAAATTCTCTCCAGCTCGGCATCCGGCTGCCCTACAAAAAACGTCCGCGTCATGTCGGAACAATAGTGCTTATAAATACAGCCAAAGTCGATTGTTACGGCATCTCCGTTTTCTATTTTTTTGTCGGAGGCCACGCCGTGCGGCATCGCGCTTCGTTTTCCGGAAGCCACAATCGTCTCGAACGATTTGCCGGAAGCGCCGTTTTTTCTCATCCTGTATTCCAGCTCGGCGGCAATTTCCGATTCTGCCGTTCCCGGTCTGATAAAATCCAGTACCTCATGCAAGGAGCAGCATGCAATTCGGCAAGCTTTTTCAATACAAAAAAGCTCTTGTTCTTCCTTGACGTCGCGAAGCTCTGTAAAATAACCGTTCAGTTCCGTAAGCTGCACAAAATCGCAGCGTTCTTTCAGCACTTTGTAATCCCGATAGGCAATCCGCTCGTTTTCAAAGCCTAGTGTGCAGATCGTTTCATTGCGCAGGAGCGCTTCCAGTGCCGCAGGGTTTTCCGCATTCGCGGTAACCAGAGTGTATTCCGGACATTCCTCTGCGGCCTGCACCGTGTAGCGCGAATCCGTGATCAGCCAGGCATTCGTCCTTCCGATCAGCAGACGGGCATCGCCGAACCCGGTAAAGCCCGATAAATAAAATACATTTTCGGGTGAAGTTACATAAACGCCGAAAATGTATTTTTCTTTCATCATTTCTCTCAGCTGTTCAATTCGTTTCCGGTGAAGCATCGGTTTCTCCTTACATAAACGGTTTTTCGATCAATCTTTTGAAGCGGACAAACGCAGGCTCGATACTTTTGTTGATGGGATTAACCAGTATCGTATAGCAGCCGCAGCGATTTCCGCCCCAGATATCCGTATACAGCTGATCCCCTACCATGACGGCCTCCTGCGGGCGGATCCCCATTTCGCCTGCCAACCTGAGGAAACCGCTTTTCAGCGGTTTTCCTGCCTTGGAAACCATAAAAATTTCCGGATAGTCAGTTTTCGGAAATCCGTTCAGAAAGGCTTCCGCTCTCTTATGGCTTGCGTTGGACAGAATTCCGATCCGAAAGCCGGCTGCGCCAAGTTTTCGGATCAGATCCACAGAACGTTTTCCCGGCTCCTTTGCGGCATATTCCTCAAGCGTATTGTCAATATCAAAAATAATGCCCTTCATTCCTCTTGCTTTCAGAAAAACGGGATCCAGCTCGTATATGCTGTCAAGCTTTCTGTCGGCTTTCATAAAACTGCCCATAAACAAAAACGCACCTCATCCGTGATTTTGAATCTGCTGCGCAAGCTCTTTTATGGCATCGACATAGCCTTCATAGCCGCGTCCCGCTATGCAGACCTGACACGCCGGCCTTATTACAGAATTTCTGCGGAAAGCCTCTCTGGCATTGATATCGCTGATATGGACCTCGGCAGTCGGAAGAGCCACAGCCTTCAGCGCATCCAAGATTGCATAGCTGTAATGGGTAAAAGCACCTGCGTTTATTATTATACCATCCTTTTTGCCATATGCCGAATGAATTTCGTCGATTATCGCGCCTTCATGATTCGATTGGAAAAAAGAAACGAAGATGCCCAGCCTTCCGGCCTCCTCCTCGATATAACGGCATAGATCCGCATACGTCATTCTGCCGTATATTTCCGGCTCGCGAATTCCCAGAAGATTCAGGTTCGGTCCGTTAATCACTAAAAAATCGAGTTTATTCATCCGGCTGTTCTTCCTTTCGTACGGAATAATGATCGATTGCGCGCGTGATCTCACGGATGGCATCGTCCTTATTGGAATCATTGTGAATCTCGATATCGCAGTACTTTCTGTAAAGCGGAAGTCTGGTTTTATAGAGATTTAAAAGCTTATGAAAGCTCGTTTTCTGAAGCATCGGTCTTTTATCCATAATGCGCTTGGGCGTCGTGGCGAGCTTGCAGAAATCCCGGTGAATAAAAACCACCAGGCTTCCTGCTTTTTTGAAATACCGCATGTTATTTTCTCTTGTCACGATCCCGCCGCCCGTCGCAATCAAAGCGTTCTGCTTTTCTGACAGGCTGATTGCAGTCTTGGTTTCAAGCTCTCGAAACGCAGGCTCGCCCTTCTTTTCAAAGATTTCCTGGATGGACATACCGGCGGCTTTTACAATTTCCTCGTCCATATCGTAAAAATCCAGTCTGTAATGCTGCGCCAGATATTTACCGATTGAGGTTTTTCCGGAACACGGCATTCCGATCAGAATCAATCTTTCAAAGTTGTTATGTCTTTCGAAGATCATAAAAGCCACCCGATTTCACGAAACTATTCTTCACATAGATAGTCTGCTCCCTGCTGCAGCGCCTTCATTTCGTCGGGAATCATAAAATGCTTGGAGGGTTTCAGGATCGCCCGAAGCGCTGTTTCAAAATTGTCTTTCGTTACAATATTTGTCAATGCAATCAGCTTCCCCAGAATAATGACTCCGGCATAAGTAGGATTGCCAAGCTCATACGCCATTTCCGTCGCGGGAATTTCATACAGTCTTACGTCTTTTCTCGTGGGCTTTACCGGCACGAGACTTTTATCTGTGATAATGATTCCTCCCGGTTCCACCAGAGATTCAAATTTTTCCAGAGACGGCTGATTCATGGCAATCAGCACCGTTGCGCTGCTGATAATCGGCGAGCCGACTTCTTCGTCTCCTACAATGACGTGGCAGTTCGCGGTACCGCCGCGTTTTTCCGGTCCATAGGAGGGCAGCCAGGAAACATTTTTCCCGCCCAGCAGTCCCGCATGCGCAATGAAATGCCCCATCGAAAGGATTCCCTGGCCTCCGAAGCCGGCCAATATAATTTGCTGCATCATAATACTATTACCGTCCTTTCGTCAGTTTGCTGAAACATCTTTATATACGCCCAGCGGATAATGCGGAAGCATATTTTCTTCCAGCCATTTCAGAGCTTTCAGCGGGTTCATGCCCCAGTTTGTGGGACATGTGGAGAGAACCTCCACAAGCGTGAAGCCCTTTCCGGCGATTTGCAGTTCGAAGGCTTTCCGAATGGCCGCTTTTGCTTTTCTGATATTTTTGACGTTATTTACGGCAACACGTTCGATGTAGGCCGCACCCTCCAGCGTCGAAAGCAGCTCGCATACCCTGACCGGGTATCCGTGAAGCTCCGGCTTCCGGCCGAATGGCGTTGTCGTTGTTACCTGCCCGACCAGCGTTGTAGGCGCCATCTGTCCGGACGTCATTCCGTATATCGCATTATTGACAAAAACCGTAGTGATTTTCTCGCCTCTTGTCGCCGCGTGGACAATTTCTGCGGTGCCGATCGCCGCAAGATCCCCATCGCCCTGGTACGTGAAAACGACATTATCCGGAAGAGAACGGCGCAGTCCCGTCGCGACGGCAGGGGCGCGTCCGTGCGCCGCCTGTACCATATCGCAGTTAAAATACTCGTAATTGTTATAGGTGCACCCGACCGGTGAAACGCCTACCGTTTTTCCCTCTATGCCAAGCTCATCTATCACCTCTGCGATCAGTCTGTGTATGATTCCGTGCGTACAGCCGGGGCAATAATGCATCGGCTTGTCAATCAGCGCGTGTGGTCTGTCGAAAACTATACTCATGTTGCATCCGCCTCCTTATTGACGTCCCGCGATTTCGCGTACTTTTTGTAAAATATCGCTCTGCGCAGGTACGTTTCCGCCCGTTCTGCCATAAAAATCAACAGTATTCTTCCCGTTTACGGCAAGTCTGACATCTTCTACCATCTGTCCGGCGCTCATTTCTACGGTCAGGAACCCCTTCGGCGTCTCGGCATACTTTTCAAAGCTCTTTGCCGGGAACGGCCAAAGCGTAATCGGACGGATCAGGCCTACCCGAATCCCCTCTTTTGCCGCGTCCTTGATGACATTCTTGACAACGCGCGCAACGGTACCATACGCGGCGACGATTACATCTGCGCCTTCACAGTTGTATTCCTCGACCATGGTTTCGTTTTGCTCGATCCGACGGTATTTATCCTGCAGCTTGTTGTTATGGGCCTCGAGAACATCGGCTTCGATATATATAGAGGTGATCACGTTATGCTCACGCTTCATGCCGGTTCCAACCGTCGCCCAGGGCTTTTCGATTCTCTCAATGGGTTCCTGATCTCTGAACTCTACGGCTTCCATCATCTGCCCAAGATATCCGTCGCCCAGTATGACGGCCGGATTCCGGTAGCGATCCGAAACGTTAAACGCATGAACGACCAGTTCGTACAGCTCCTGTACGCTTGACGGCGCAAACACGATCAGATGATAGTCTCCGTGTCCGCCGCCCTTCACGATCTGAAAATAGTCGCACTGTGCCGGCAGGATGCCTCCGAGTCCGGGGCCGCAGCGTACGATATCTACAATTACCATCGGCAGCTCCGCGCAGGCCGAATAAGAGATTCCCTCCTGCTTCAGGCTGATGCCGGGACTGGAGGAAGACGTCATGACACGCTTTCCGGCGCTCGCCGCGCCGTATACCATATTGATCGCCGCGACCTCGCTCTCCGCCTGCACGAAAGCGCCGCCGAGCTCTTCCATTTTTTTTGCCATATAGTGCGCAACCTCTGTCTGAGGCGTGATCGGATATCCAAAATAATGACGGCAGCCGGCGCGCAGCGCCGCTTCTGCGATCACTTCATTTCCCTTCATCAACAGCTTTTCACCCATAGGTCCGTTCCACCTTTCTTCAACATGTATGTACTTATTTTTCCACCTTGATTACACAATCCGGACAGATCGTGGCGCAGAACGCGCATCCGATGCACTGTTCCTGATCGGTCACGCCCGCGGGATGATAGCCTTTTGAGTTCAGCTGATGCTTGTTCAGTTCGACGATCTTTTTGGGACATACTTCGACGCAGAGGCCGCACCCTTTACATCTTTCCTCTCTGAATGTCACTTTTGCCATACTGCTTCAAACCTTTCGATTGAAAAATTAATAAAAGCCTTTGCAAAAAACGCTTTCAAATATTATATAATACTTGTACGACAAAGTAAACCTACAAAATTTTTGCAGATTTGTATCTTTTCCTAAAAAACGCGGTTGACTGCGCGATCAGAACAGACGGAGCTGTTCTACGATCCGTTCTTCCCGTTTTCCTGCTTCCTCGCGGATTACGCACTCCGGAAGATCTTGCAGGAAGGGCGAAAGGCGGCGTCCCGCAGTAAGAATCAGCTCCTCCCGCGCCCGCGTCAGCCCCACGTAAAACAGCCGGCGTTCTTCCTCCTCATCAGAAAATCTTTCAGAAGAGTCTAACGGAATACTGCCGGCATTTGTTCCCGCAATAAAGACCGCCGGAAATTCCAATCCCTTTGCCCCGTGCAGCGTCATCAGAGCAACGGCGTCGGACTCCCAGCCTTTTCCCGCTGCGCGGTGCAGATCATTTTCCTCGCCAAGCGTCAGCGCCGCCTGTAAATCCCGCAGACTGGAATGAAATACAGCCGTATTTTTAAGAGCTTCCAGTGCGGCGGAAGCGCCGTAGCGCTCTTCCCAGCGCGCAATAAGCTTCCACGGCTTTTCCTTTTCAAGCAGCGGCATCCATTCCTGAGCGCGCTGAAGCCAGGCGGATGCAAATTGGTTTTCCTGCGAAAGTGTCTGCAATATCAGGAAATCCGCATCCAAACGGCCGGCGCAAAGGCGCCGGATCCTTGCCGCTTCTTCTGGCGGACAATTCCAAAGCAGGCGGAGCGCCGTTTCCAATGCAATTCCGTTGCCTTCCGGCTGCAGGGAGAAGAAAAAGGACAAAACGCCCCGAACCTCTTCCGTTTCCAGAAATGCCTCACGTCCGCTGACAACACAGGGAATATCGTCGTGCCGCAGACACTTTTCTATCAAAGAAAGCTGACGATGCGTCCTGCACAGTACAGCGATGTCGGAAAACGCACGGATTTCCCTGCCCTGTTCCTGCCGCTGCGCCTCCAGCATGTCGATTCCTCCGGTCATCCGTCCAATTTCTTTTGCAATAGAAACGCCTTCGGAAAAGTCGTCTGCCGTATGCACCACTCGTACGGGCACGCCGGGACGGCAGTTCGCCCTCAGAATTCTTGGAGCGCCCGGATTTTTTGCAATTACAGACAGAGCGCAGTCGAGAATTTCCGGAGAGGAACGGTAATTTTCCTGCAGCCGGATCTTTTTCGTATCCGGAAAATCGTCTGACAGGCGTTCAAAGCAGCGGCCAGAGGCGCCGCGGAAGCCGTAAATGGATTGATCCGGATCGCCGATTACAAAGATGCTTTTCGCCTCCTTGCCCCATAAGCGCACCAGCTCATATTGCACGTCATTTATATCTTGGAATTCGTCGACCAGAAGATATGTGAATCTTTTACTTTTTATTTTTTCCAGCTTTAATGCTTCCCGGAGCAGATCGTCAAAATCCAGAAGGCTTCGGTCCTGCAGCTCGGCGCAGTATGAGGCATACAGCGGCGCCTCTATTCCGGCAGATTTGAAATCCGCTCCATTTTTGATGCGGGAGACGGCCTGCAGAAAGCTTTTGGCGCTTTGCTTGATACCGGCGGCGTCAAGTATGTCCGCGGCAACGGTAAGGGCTTCTTCCCGACTGATTACGGTTCCTTTTTCTAAAAGCTTTAAACAGATGGAGTGAAATGTCCCGATTGTCATACGCGCCGCCGCGCGCTTGCCGCCCAGCTGTTTTTCCAGGCGCCGGCGCATTTCTGCGGCTGCCTGATTGGTAAACGTCACGGCGGTGATTTCTTCCGGCGCGGCGCCGCATGCTTTTATCAGATAGACGATCCTGCTGATCAGCGTTTTTGTTTTGCCTGTTCCCGGGCCGGCGGAGACCGCAACAATCCGGTCCGTTGCTGTGACTGCGGTCTGCTGTTCTGGATTCAAGCTGTTTTCTGAAATTTCTGTGGATTTTTTCTGCTTTTGCTCTGAGGATTTGGCCTTTTTCAGTACAGTTTTATCTTTCGGCGGTGTCTGTGTCTGCGGGGGCTCCATTCCGAACAAAGAAAGCTGACCGCTAAAAAATTTTATTTCCGCAGGCGTCAGGAGGGAAACGGTACCGTATTCGCCGTCAAATCCGGGCTTCCAGACTGCCTGGCCTGCCCGGAGGCGGCGGATTCCCTCGGCTACGCAAGAGCCGGCGATCCGTTCGATTTCTTCGGCGGGGCTCTCGCGAAGAATCGTAAATTCCGGGCCCAAGGTGCAAAGCAGCCGTTCATAGAGAGCAAGCGTCTTTTTCCCCGCTGCGGAACCGCCGGTAGACGCGGCGATCACCTCCGGCAGCGGCGTCAGGCGCTCAAACGGTTTTGCTCGATCGGGCTGAAAGCCTTCCGGCCGATCTGCCAATTCCTCTACACGATGTGCAACCCCGATCGTAAGTTTTTTTCCGCAAACGGGGCAGATGCCGCCCTGCCGATCCGTTTCTGTCGGTGTAAAACACACTCCGCAGCCGCGGTGGCCGTCTAGATGGTATTTGCCCTCTTCCGGGAAAAATTCTATCGTTCCTAAAAATCCGTTTCCGGTACGAATGGCATTGACGATACCCGAATATGTAAATTCCGCATCCATCAGATTTGCTTCTCTGCCGAGCTTTGCCGGCGAATGGGCGTCCGAATTGGAAATCAGCGTCAGACGGTCCAGCGCGGAAACCCTCCAATTCATAGGGGGATCCGATGAAAGTCCCGTCTCCGCGGCGTGAATGTGCGGCGTCATGTCCGCAAAGCAGGCTTCTATCGTGTCAAATCCGGAGAATGCGCCGAACATCGAAAAATGGGGCGTCCAGATGTGTGCGGGAATCAATTCCGCATCGGGACAGGTTTCCAGGATCAGTTCTAATAAATCACGGCTGTCCACACCCAGAATGGGCCGTCCGTCTGAGCGGATGTTCCCGATGGCCTCTAATTTTGCGGAGAGCTCGTCGGCAGCCTCCAAGTCGGGCAAAAGAATTAAATTATGCACCTTTCGCGTCTTTCCGTCGCGCTTATAGATGGAACTGATCTCACCCGTTACGAGAAAGCGCGGCGATTCTGCGGAGCGGATGCCGGGCAGCCGCATTTCTTCGCGCAGACGATACAGCCCTTCTTCTGCGGGAACGAGCTGCTCCTTTAGTTCCGCCCGCCACAAGGGATGCGTAAAATCGCCCGTACCAATTAAGCGAATTCCTTTGCGGAGCGCCCACCACTCCAAATGCGGCAAATCGCAGTCCCTGCTGGTCGCCCGTGAAAAACGCGAATGGATATGAAGATCTGCAAAAAACATGGCACGCCCTCTGTTCTAAAATTTTTCCCATTATATTACAATTACCGCAGCCATGCAACGCGAAAAAAGTTCACATAGATTCGTCGCAATTCGACGGACAGCGGGAGGGCGGAGGGGTAAAATGAAGGACAGAGCAAGCCAAGGGGGAGGGCGTTTGCCATGGCAAACAGAC
>UQSG01000008.1 GCA_900543695.1 uncultured Clostridium sp.
GGAGCGAATCTGAAATGAGGGCAACGAGCGAAAAGTATCGCCTTAATTCCTATGACGGCGAAGAACTGCCGTTTGAGAACTATATGAAACTTGACAATACAAATCCGGCTCCAGATGAAGTTGCAAAAATGATTAAAGCACTCTTTTCAATCGAGGAGTAATTTACCGAAAGGAGTATCGAAATGATATTTGAAGAAAAAACAATCATATTGAAAGATGGCAGGACCGCCATCTTAAAAAGTCCATGTGTTGAGGATGCGGAAAAATTACTGAACTACATAAAGAAATCTTGTAGTGAAACTGATTTTCTTGCACGCTATCCCGAAGAATGGACAACAACTATCGGGCAAGAGGAAGCATGGGTAAACCGCTTGCGCTCTGCCCCTGATACATTGGGTATCACCTGTTACGTTGACGGTGAGGATGCCGGCAACTGTGAGATCAGCTTCAGAGGAGACATGAAAGTATCGCATCGTGCAACCATTGCCAATGCTATTCTCAAAGACTATTGGAACCTCGGTATCGGCTCTGCAATGTTCGAGGAGCTTGTATCGGCGGCACAGAACCGAGGAACCGAGATTATGGAGCTGGAGTTCATAGAGGGCAATGACCGTGCAAGACACTTGTACGAAAAATTCGGATTCCGTGTTGTTTGCGAAAGACCGAATATGTTTAAGCTCAAGGACGGCACTTACCGAAGTGAGTTCTATATGCAGAAATACTTATGATAAAAGGCAGGATTGTCAATTACGACAACCCTGCCTTGAATATTATTTATTGCTGAAAGCCAACCATTTGACTCCGTAGGTATCGAGCGAGAAGCGATTTCCGAAATTATTCTCTACCCAGTGTTCGTAAACCCGATAGGTTCCTCGAAGTTGTTCTCTGAGTTCCGTATCGTGAGAGATTGGTTCAAGCCAGATTTCCCCATAATTTTGAAGATCCGGTTTGCTTAACGGTTTTGAATCTGGAAGTGATGCTTCATAGAACGGAGGCTGTGCCACATAAACAGAACCGGCGTTATCAAACGGTATGGTCACGAATGGACAGCAACGGTTAAGAGCAGGGCGTTAAACGGTACAGGATGTCCGTATTGCTCCCATAATAAAATCTTAGTAGGATTCAATGACCTTGCCTCACAGCGCCCCCAAATCGCTTCTGAGTGGTCTGAGAGAAATTACCCACTAAAGCCTGATATGGTTACGGTCTTTGCAAATCGGAAGGTATGGTGGCGGTGCAGCAAAGGTCACGAATGGAACACGCTTATTTCCACTCGTTCAGGTGGAAGCGGGTGTCCTTATTGCAGCGGTCAACTTCTGCTGAAAGGATTTAATGATTTCGCTACGACACACCCTCAGCTTGCACAGGAAAGTCGATAAGGCTTGCCCTGTTCAATATTGTGCAGGGTACAATCGGCATGATTATGACTGCCGCAGGTTTGGTCCTATATCGGCGAGCTGCTCTTTAATATGCTCGTTTTGGTTGGCTCGGTGCGAATGTCTGACCGGATAATCCGTGAAATGATGGGACTGTAAAAAGTTACGGGCAAAATCCCCTGAGTTTTCAGCGTAAGCTTGTTTTTTCAAAGAAGGGTGGTATACTACTAATGAAAAGTTAGGAGAAAATGACTGTAAGTTTCCAGAGAAAGGAGAATGCCAATGCAAATGATTATCCGGCGTGACCATTCCTTGCAGCAGTTAATAGATAAAAAAGAGAATGGCCTGGTAAAGGTAATTACTGGTATCAGGCGATGCGGCAAGAGCTTTTTGCTGTTCAATCTATTCTACGATTATCTGCTTGAAAGCGGTGTAAAAGAGGAACAAATCATTTCGATTGCCCTTGATGACGATACTTTCGTGCAGTACCGTGAACCAGAGGCTCTTTCTAAGTATATCCGTTCTAAAATCGCAGACAAGGAAATGTATTATGTTCTTATTGATGAGGTGCAATACGCCATTACAAAGGAGGAGTTGAAAAATCCGGAAAACATCCGGCTGTATAATGTTTTGAACGGCTTATTGCGGCTTCGGAATGTAGATATTTATGTGACGGGCAGTAACTCTAAAATGCTGACAAAGGATGTATTGACTGCTTTTCGTGGCAGGGGCGATGAGATTCGGGTATATCCGATTTCTTTTCAGGAGTACTATTCCTTTGCAGGCGGAGACAAATCAGACGCCTATGAGGAGTATGCTTTATATGGAGGAATGCCTCTTGTCCTGAACAAAAAAAGCGAGGCGGAAAAGATGTCCTATCTGCAAACGCTGTTTACAGAAGTTTATTTCAAGGATATTATGGAGCGATATGATATTGGACTGCCGGATGTGTTAGCTGAATTAACGGATGCTTTATGCTCCTCGGTAGGCTCGCTGACCAATGTGAACAAGATTAAAAATACCCTGCAAACAGTCAAGAATATTCAGGTTTCTAACACTACACTGTCAAATTACCTGGAGTATTTGTCCGAGTCATTTTTGTTCAGCAATGCCAAGAGATATGATGTCAAGGGTAAAAAGTATTTCGAGTATCCGTCAAAATACTACTGTACGGATATAGGGCTTAGAAATGCCCGCCTGAATTTCAGGCAGCAGGAAGAAACACATATTATGGAGAACATCATATATAACGAGCTCTTATGTCGTGGCTACTCGGTTGATGTGGGCGTAGTAGAGATTACAGAAACAAGTGCAGGCAAAAAGACCAAAAAGCAATGTGAAATCGACTTCATATTAAATCAAGGTGCGAAAAAATATTATATCCAATCTGCGCTTAGCGTCAGCGAGCAAAGCAAACTTGAAACTGAACTCAGACCGCTGAAAAATACGAAAGATTTTTTCAAGAAAATCCTTATAAGTAAAACTTCAATGAAGCCATGGACAGATGAGGATGGAATTCTTCGTCTGGGGCTATACGAGTTCCTGCTGAATGAGAATTCACTGGAACTATAAACTGGATAGAGTTAGGAAATCGTCATCTGAAAAGGATGGCGATTTTTTTATGCTCACAGGAGAACCAAATGAAACGAATATACAACAAATTCAAGGGCTATCCCCTTGAGGACTGCGACATCTGCGGCGAGAAGCTGAACGAAGTTGCCCACACTTTTGAGTGGCTTCCGGAGTAGGAATCAGTACAATAGATATTTTGTGCAGAATTTGTGCAATAGTTTGTTGCACAAATTCATTGCCGGAATATCAAGCGCTTCAACAAGATCTGCTCTCGCGGCGTCAGGATTAGCAGCGATAGCTTTATATACAAGTTATTCCAGTTTATTGAGGTTATCAAAATTTACTTTTCCATCACTGCCATTTACTTCGCCATTTCGTATCGTCGCATTGAGCATAAAGACATTATAAATTATATTGCTGCATTTATTATCTCGTTTCATATCATAACATTAAGTGGTGAAACTAATGAAAAACAATAGAGCTTGATTCATATTTCAAAAGCTACACGCCGTGTGCCTTGAAGGTGCGAATGTCTGACCGGGTTATCCTGCGGTTGTATTTTACGAAGAATAAGGATATAATAATTACAGCAATATTGGAAGGAGCGAATGTTATGCCAAATATTAAACCGGTGTCTGATTTAAGGAACTATACGGAGGTATTGCGGGATATTGCAGTAGGAGAGCCTGTATTCCTGACAAAAAACGGCAGAGGCAGATATGTCATTGTTGATATGGAGGAGTACGAAAAAACAAAGGCTGTGATTAAGCTGATGGGAGAACTGTCCAGAGGCGAAAAATCCGCACAGGAAAAAGGCTGGACAGCTATTGCGGATGTAGAAAAGCTGCTTGGTGTTGCAAATGACTGAAATAAAATTTTCGCTGGAAGCAATTTCTGATTTACAGCAGACCAAAGCGTATATTACAAATGAACTTTGTAATGAGCAGGCGGCTGTAAATACGATTGCTAAAATCACAAAAAGAATCCGTATGCTTGCCGATTTTCCGGCGAGCGGCGCTCCGCTTTTCTCTATCGTAGGCTTTGAAACAGATTACCGCTTTCTGGCCTGCGGAAAATATACAGCGCTTTACCGGATTGAGGATCAGACAGTCCATATTATCCGTGTGCTTTACGGACGGAGAAGCTTTATGCAAATCCTGTTCGGGGAGCCGGACGACAACTAAATACTGCTTGGTAAAGCAACAAAATAATAAAGTGTTCAACGAATAAGTGGTTTCTTGAGTGAGGATAAAAGCTTCTACACCATTTACACCAATTTATACTCCAATCCACCGAAAAACAGCACGAATTTATAGGGATATAACGATTCAGGCAGAAATCCCGTTTAGACCTGTTATGAGATATGAGGAGGTTTAGGAGAACTTGAAAAGATGGTTGCTTTCGTCCCCACAATGAACCCCTTGAATGGTGTAAAGGACGAAAATGGTGTAAACAAAACCGAGTCCGAAGCTCCGAAAGCCGAGCCGGAAGAACTGGTCGGTAAGACCTGTATCGCAATCGTCAATCTGCCGCCAAGACCGATGATGGGTATCGACTCCTGCGGTATGCTGATCAGTGCGGTACACCACGAGGAAGGCGAAGAAAAGCTCCATCTTTTGATGGTAGACGATCATATCCCGGCAGGGGCAAAGCTCTACTAAAACGAGATGTACTTTACTTTCTGAAAATCTCGGATTTTACACCAATTAGTGCAGAAATCGGTGCAGCAACAAAAAAATCGCATAATTTTGATTTCACACAGTCCCTGAGAAGGTATAGCTTCTCAGGGCTTCTGCTAACGGAGATTTTATTTTTCCTTTACTATGGCTTGCTTGCTTTTACGAATATTGAACGATAAAATAACATTGAAAATTGCCATAAAACGAAAAAGCAAAGGAGACCCCTTATATGTATAAGCTTTTAACTCCCGGCCCCCTTACTACAACCGAAACGGTAAAGCGGCAGATGCTGGTGGATCACTGCACTTGGGATGACGATTATAAAGCTGTCACGCAGCAGATTCGCAAAGAACTTTTGAAGATTGCCAATGCGGATGAAAGCCGTTATACTGCCGTGCTGATGCAGGGCAGCGGCACTTTTGGGGTAGAGTCGGTGCTGACCAGCTCCGTAGGGCCGCGGGACAAGCTGCTGATCGCCGCCAATGGGGCATACGGACTGCGTATGGCGGACATTTCCCAAAAAGCCGGACTTCCTTATATGCTGTATGAAGAGAAATATGATCGCATTCCGAATGTGGACGAAATCGAGAAGCGGTTAAAAGAGGCGCCGGATATCACCCATGCAGCCGTTGTGCATTGCGAAACAACCTCTGGCATTCTGAATGATATTTACGCAATCGCGAAAGTAGTCAAGAAAGCCGGTAAGACGCTGATTGTAGACGCCATGTCCAGCTTTGGCGGCATCGAAATCCCTGTGGAAGACATGGGGATCGACTTTCTTATCAGCTCTGCCAACAAATGTATTCAGGGCGTCCCGGGGTTTTCGTTTATCATTGCCCGCCGGGAGGCACTGGAACAATGTGCAGGCAAAGCCCGGAGCCTGTCCCTGGATCTGTACGGCCAGTGGACGGAAATGGAGAAAGACGGGAAGTGGCGCTTTACATCCCCAACCCATGTGGTGCTGGCCTTTGCACAGGCTCTGCGAGAGCTGGAGCAGGAGGGCGGTATAGAAGCCCGGCAGAAACGGTACGCGGAAAACAACCGGCTGCTGATTGAAGGGATGAAATTGCTGGGCTTTCAGACCTATATCGCTCCGGAAGTACAGAGCCACATCATCACCACATTTCTATACCCGGAAAACACGGCCTTTTCTTTCCCGGATCTGTATCATTTTATCAAGGAGCGCGGCTATGCCATTTATCCCGGCAAGCTGACCGACGCCGAAACTTTCCGGATCGGCAATATTGGAGAAATCTATCCGGAGGACATCGATAAGCTTTTGAATATTTTCAGGGAGTATATGAAGCTGCAGGAGGAACATGCATGAGTATTAGAATTGAAGCGGTCATTTTTGACTGGGCGGGTACCGTAGTGGATTACGGCTGCTTCGCCCCAGTGGAGGCCTTCCGCCAGGCCTTTGAGGAAGCGGGGATCCACCCTGCTGTGGAAGAAATTCGCAAACCCATGGGCTTGTCCAAGCGGCTGCATGTGCAGACCATGCTTGAGATGCCCCGTATTACGGCTCTCTGGCAGGAAGTGCATGGCCGTCCCTGGACGGACGAAGACGCTGACCGGGTATATGCGCGCAGTGAAGAACGGATTCTCTCTCTGCTGCCGGATTACGCCGAGCCCATTCCCCATGTACTGGACGCCGTGAATCGGCTGAGGGAGCGTGGAATCAAAATCGGTTCTACCACGGGCTACAACGACGAGATGATGGGCATAGTAGTGCCGGCCGCAGAAAAAGTCGGATACAAGCCGGACTGCTGGTTCAGCTCGGACTCCACCAATAAGCTGGGGCGTCCTTACCCCTACATGATTTTCAGAGCGATGGAAACGCTGCAGGTATCTTCTGTGAAAGCTGCCGTCAAGGTTGGCGATACGGCAGCAGATATCAGGGAAGGACAGAACGCCGGTCTGATTACCGTAGGGCTGATAGAAGGAAGCTCCCTGATGGCGCTGTCTCGGGAGGAATACGAAGCCTTGCCCCCGGAGCAGCAGCAGGCAGAAATTGGTCGGGTGTGCAAAGCATACGCCGATTGCGGTGCGGATTATGTGATCCGCAACATGAGTGAGCTGCCAGAGCTGCTGGAACGTATAGAAACAACAGCTTAACAGCTGAATGTATTTGAAATGATATTTGTAAAAGAAGGGGACGATGCGGACGCGCAATCTTTTCATAAGACAAGGTCGGGATTGACAAACCGATATAAAAGATTATAATTTGCATGTAGGTTAGCTTTAACTAATTGAATGCCGCGCCGCCGCTTCCTGTATGCGGCTGGGCATAAGTAAATTCTGATGCGGAGGAATTGCATATGGTTAAGATTACACTTGACATAGAGGGAATGGCCTGCGGAATGTGCGAGGCGCATGTGAACGACGCGGTCAGAAGAGTATTTCCGGTGAAAAAGGTCACATCTTCACACAGCAAGGGAAAGACGGAAATCATTGCGGAAACGCCGATCGACGAAAACAGCCTGAAGAATGCAATCGAGGCAACCGGATACAAGGTGCTTGCCGTACATATTGAACCTTACGAAAAAAAAGGCTTCCCCTTCTTCAAAAAGTAATAGAAAGCCGTATGGTTATCGCAAAATTTAAGAGTATCTCCGTGTTTTTACGAGTGGCGATGGTGCACGGAAAGCGCTGGGCGGCGGTAATTTTATTTCGGCGCTATCATTTCATTCCGATACTACCGTTTACATAAGAGCCCTTATCAGGGAAATATCACGGAGGCGTCTTCGATCCTCGGCGGAATTTCCCATCGGAGTATTGCACTCTGATACCGGCTTCAGTAGGGAAGAGCTGAGCCATAATCGAGGTGGTGAGGGGAACGGAATCATAAAAGACTTTCTTCAGTCAGCGATATGCCACATTGCTTTTTCTTCGAGGTCCGGATTTCCCTCCGGCCGCTGCGAAAGACAGCAAAAGGAACGAGCGTATCATCAGGAAATTAAAGCTTTATCTGTTTATATCTTTATATACAACTTCTGCCGTTTCTCTTTAAAAAGCTATTTTATGCAAAAAATCGGAAAATTTCGCTTGCCGATTGAAATATTACTTATCTGCATGTTGTCAAAACTTTTTAACATGGTGAGCCGGAAATCGATTGTGCTAACATTTTTACATGTCAAATTATTATCTATTTCTTTAAATTTAATATTATTCCGGTGCGTTCCAAAAGGAGTTGATTTTTTGAAAAAGGATGGTACATTCCGACGCTGCAGAATTCTGATTTATATGTTGCTTTCTGTTTTCCTGTTTTCCGCCATAATCTTACAAACCGGATGTTCCTGGTTCTCTTCGAAGGATCTGATTTTGACCGTAATAGAGTCAAATGGCTCTGAGGAAGACCGGCAGCTGCAAAAGGAATGCATTGAGGAATATGTCCGGGCGTTTGAAGATACATATGAACAGACGGTAAAGGTTCAGTATGTAAAGGACATTCCGGCAGAACTGAACGAGACGGATGTGATCCTGGTAGGATGCGACGGCGCTTTGGAATATATGGCGGGACAAACGGTAGACCTGTCTTCTTACTTCTCGGAGAACCAGATTGTAACCGACGATTATTTAAACACGGCGCTTTCTCTCGGAGATACGGGCTTCGGGCAGTGCTTTATTCCTTTTCATTATGACCGCGCCGTGATCTATGCGGATCAGGAGATTTTTGACAAGGCGGGTGTTTCTCTTCCGGACGGGGAGTGGACTTATGATGCGTTTCTTGAGACGCTGCAGCAGCTGACGTATCGGGGAGAAGACGGAACGCGTTATACCGGAATTTATATGCCTTACTATATGCCCTATGTCTGGAAAACCTTTCTTACCGGACTCAGCGGCGTAAAAACATGGGAGCGCACCTCCTCCGGCACGATGGCGCTGTCCGGAGCGGCTTACGAGGATGCGGTATATGAATGGAATCAGATTTATATGAAAGGATACGCGCGTTCGTATGGCTACAACATCAGAGGCTCCAATACGGCTGTGTGCGCAATGTCACTGACTTATGCCTGTTCACCGGATCAAAACGGACGTTACGTCGAATCCGCTGCGGATCTTGCCGCAAATCCGGGAACGAACACAGAGGCTTTGATGGCGGAAAATCGTCTTGTCATGCTGCCGATTCCTTCCTTTTCGGGACAAAGCGTCGGTGTGGCGAATACGGACTTTATCCATGGCTTTATGGTATCGAAAGAGAGCAGAAAAGCTGATGAGGCGGCGGCTCTGGCATTGTTCTCTCTGTCCGACGAGGGACAGAGAATTCTTAATCAGTATTATGGAGGAATTCCCGTAAAAAAATCACTTTGGGAGCAGGACTTTTGGAAGACGGGATTGTTATCCGGCGCCTCTGCGGATACGGTTTTGATTGGCATTGAACAGGACATGCGCGACGATTACGCGGATCTTCTGATCGGCGATCCCGAGATTTACGATAAAAATATTCGTCTTCGTACATTGTTTTCCGCTTTTCTGATCCGCGACTACGGAGATGCGACGAAAACGGCAAACGGCATCACAAGATATCTCGAGGATTTTGATGCTGCGGCAAACCAGACGATACAACAATAGGAGAGATTCATCTTTTGCGGAGGTTCCATATGATACGAAAGAGGTTATTTTGTTTACAGCTCACACTCATATTGTTTACAAGCGCCTGCCTGCTTCCGCTTGCTGCAAATGCGCGCGATATATATAGCGACACCTGGGTTGCTGCGGACGGGCTGGACCGGATCCTGCCGACGGCCGAGGAAGCCGGAGCAGTGAAGGAAAACAAGTATGTGGGGATATTCTACTTTTTGTTTATGAACTCCGATGATACCACGATTATAGACCATTCCAAAGCATACCTGAAGGGCGGCACCGAGGCGGTATGGGAGGTCCTGGTGCAGAGCGGAATGCATGTCTGGGGAGAGCCGTACTTCGGATATTATAAAAATACGGATGAATGGATTTACCGGAAGCATGCGCAGCTCCTTACGGATGCGGGAATTGACTTTGTCTTTTTAGATATCACGAATGATAATATGTACCAGCACGCATGGATGACTTTGTTTGAGGTGTGGGCGCAGATCAGAGCGGAGGGCGGAACGACGCCCCAGATCGTGTTCCATTGCGGAAACGGTGCCGATCGTATGGTGAAGCACATGGAAATTTTATGGGAAGAAATTTACGGACCGGAAAAATACCGCGATCTGTGGTTTCTGTGGGAAGGAAAGCCTCTTCTGCTCGGAAACAGCGACAGCCTGGGTCAAGAATACCGGAATTTTTTTACGATCCGCGCCTCGTGGGCATTTAACGATTGGACCGGGGACGGGATTGAGCGCTGGCCGTGGATTGCCGAATATCCCCAGGCGCCTGGCAGGAATGCCGCAGGGGAGATTGAGCAGGCTGCAGTAGCCGCAGGCTTCCATTCCAATTCCTCCAGAGGACGGAGCTATGTCAGCGGCAAGCAGACGCTGAACGGCAAGAAGGATTTTGGATTTTCACTGGATACGACGGATCAGGGACTTGCCTTTTCGGAGCAGTGGGAGTATGCCATTGAATTGGATCCGGATGTTATTATGGTTACCGGCTGGAATGAGTTTACCATGGGCCGGTGGGAAAATGAGGGAATCGGTCAGCAGATGGCAGGCACATACGAAATTGTAAAAGACGATCCTCAGTTTGAAAATAATTATGTAGACTGCTTTAATACGGAATACAGCCGGGACATCGAACCGATCAACGGCTTCTTTGGAGACAATTATTATTATCAGATGGCCTATTATATCCGCCTGTTCAAAGGAGTGCGGGAGATCCCGGAGGGCACGGGCAGCACTGCCGTTGATCTTTCCGGAGATTTGGGAGAATTTGAAGAAATCGGACCTGTATTTTACGATACGCTCAACGATATCACGCATCGGAATCACAGCTCCGTTGGCGGTGTATATACCTATGTCAATGAAACGGGCCGAAACGATATCGACAGCGCGAAAGTATCGAAAGCCGACGGATATACGTATTTTTATGTTCAATGTGCAAATGATATCCAGCTGGCGGACGGAGAAAACTGGATGAATTTGCTGATTGACAGCGATCAATCCCCGCTGACTGGCTGGGAAGGATATGACTATATTCTGAACCGCTCCCGGGAGAACGGTACGGTAACGGTTGAACGTTTTGTTGAGAATGATTGGCTTTTTGAAGAGGTTGGAAAAGCCGAATATGCCATATCGGGCAATCAGCTTGTCATTAAAGTGGAGGACGGCCTGATCGGCCTTGCCGAAAGAGATAATTTCGATTTTAAGTGGGCGGACAATTCCACAGTTACAGGAGACGTTATGGAGTTTATGGATCTTGGCGATGCAGCACCGAACGGACGGTTCAATTACCGCTATATTAAGGAAGGAGGACGAATCGTAAACCCGGCACCGGCTGTCAGTGCCGCGAATGGGCAAACAGGCCAAAGTACGATCATCATAATCGTCGCGGCGGTTTGTATTTGCATTGCTGGAATCGTTTGTGTTGTGCTGTATAGGCTAAGAACCATTAAAAATAGAAAAAGCTAAGAAATAAGGAGGAAAAGAAAATGTTTAAAAAATTATCGGTATTTCTCTCTCTTCTGATGATCATTTGCATGCTCTCGGTCGGTACTGCCGTCATGGCTGCAGTAGAAGAGGTAGGAATGAACTTTGATGAGGACGGAACCGCGGGTCTAAATATTGAAGCCTATGCGGGAATCTTCGATAATCCGGCTTATTTTAAGATCCAATATCCGGAAAATGCAGTCGTCAGCGGGGATGCCGATCAGTATCTGGATATCAACGGGTATTTCTCAATGAGAAATGATCTTTATATCACGGATCCGTATGAATTTTCCATTGACGTCAATATGCTGGAAGGCAATTTCTATGAGGACAAAAACAATGCTAACAATATCGGCTTTTTTGTACGCGGTGTCGAGCCTTATGCCAAGGAACGTCTTGACAAACTCGGTACGGTTGTGACGCTTCACTATCATGAAGCCGATTTTTATGCTTATGCAAAGGACGAGAGCGGCGCGGCTATGCAGGATGCCCGGATGGGAATCGGTGGCTCCGGAATTGTCGTTTACTTTAAGGAAGACGCGATCCGCGTGGAAGTAAAGGTTTACCGCGAGGCAGGCACGACGGTTACCGGCGAATACCATGATTTCGCGCTGCCGGCGAACTTTGCCTACGGCGACATGTTCAATTTGAAATTTACGGACAATGGCACGGAGGTATGCATTTATATTAACGACGCGCTGCTGTGCGAGATTGCGCTTTCTGAACCGGATACGGTTTATCCGCTCGACGAGGGTACGGATGTCGGCGAGTTCTTTAGAAAGGCCGTCATCAGTGACGCAGACGGAAAGGTTGTAAAAGAAATCGAGAATACGCGGGTTAATTCCGCGGGCTCTCAGGTTGCGATCGGATGTCGTAATATGCATGTACAGGTTGACAACATTGTGGTCACGGATTATACAGCGCCGTCTGATCCGTCCGATCCATCTGAACCGTCTGAACCGACGACTGATCCGGAAGATCCTGCTCCGACCGATCCCACAACGCCGGATACAGGCAGCAGCAGTCTGCTTCCCGTTCTGGCAGCCGCCGTGCTTCTGCTCTCGGCATTGTTTGTGACCAAAAAGAAGAGAGCAGGAATTTGAGTGTCATTTTGCAGGAAAGGAGTTTATTCCTATGCATAAAAAAATAGCCCTGCCGCTTGCGGTGGTTCTGGTTCTCCTGATTACATTATCCGTCGGTATTCCCGTGTCAGCGGCTGAAAGGACCTATCAGTACGACTTTGAGGAAGATTCGAGCAGCGATGCCTTCGAGGATCTTTTGATATATGACTTCTTTGACTACAAGCTCCCCGCGAATACGAATTCAGCGGCAACGATCCAAGAAGAGGGAGATAACCAGTTTCTTGCCCTAGAGGGGTACGTTTCCATACGCAGCTGGGATGAGATGCAGGATTATCCCTACACGTTTTCACTGGATATTCGCCAATCCGTGTTTAATAATATCGGTTTCTTCGTTCGAGGGATCACTCCCGGCGAAATGACCGTGATGAATCCCAGAAACGCAAATAAGGAGCAGGACTTTGACTACTTTGAGGTCGACTGGTATACACAGAACGGCGGAAAGAACGGGACAACTACAATTGGCGGCTCCGGAATTTTTGTCTTCCCTCAGGAAAACGCATTCCGCGTCGGCGTTAAGGTTTACCGTGAGGATGGGCTGACCATCAGCAGTGAATATTATGATTTCCCGCTGCCGGAGGGCTTTTCTTACGATAATTTTTATAATTTGGAATTTACGGATAATGGCACGGAGGTTTCTATCTCGGTAAACGATCGCTTACTTTCCAAGATTCTTCTGACCGGTCCAGGGAAACAGTACGATACGGACAATACTACTTCATTTTCGTATTTTGAAACGGCGGAAATTCAGGATGCATCCGGAAATGCGGTACTGACTGTCCAAAATACCAGGGTGAATTCGGACGCTTCTCAGCTGGCCATCGGCGTCAGGAATGTAGCGCTTCAGATCGACAACGTATCGGTAAGCTATGAGGTGCCGGATCATGCCACGCCGGCTCCGGAGGAACCGGACGAGACGGAGGCGCCGGAAGAAACGGCCCCTGCGCCAGCATCGGACACATCCGGGGCAACGAGAACTCCCGCAGCTGCCGCAACGCCGACAAGCGGCGCCGATTCCGAGGAAAGCGATGGCTTTCCGCTGGGGCTGGTAATCGGAATTGCTGTGGCTGCTGCAGTGATCCTTTGCGTTATTATAATCATTGCTGTTAAAAAGAAGAAAAAGTAAATGATCGCTGATTTGCACAGGATCTGCCAAGACTGTCGAATATGATTTTCGGCAGTCTTTTCTTCGTTAGGCGGCAAGCATTTTCGATCGGGCCTGGGCATTTGAACCAGTTTATTATTTACTTTAGATCATAAATCCATTATAATTTTAACGCGGTTATTTAGTAAAGCAGAGGAGCCTTGCCCATGGATACAAACCTGCAGCATGACCAAATAATTCTTGCGGATGTTTTGTCCAGCCTTACAATACGTGTAAATTGTGTCGATCAAGCCGTTCATCCAAAGGAAAAAAAGGTCCGGCTGCTGACAAACGATTTTGACGTATGGCAGATCGTACGCGGCCGGCAGCACGTATCGGTCGGCGAGAGCTTTTATCTTCTCAAGCCGGGTGATATATTCATGATACCGCCCATGTCTACGTTTGAGCTTGACATACTGGAGGATTCCTATTATATATACTGTCATTTCGATATGATGTTCAGACATGTTGACAGTAATTTTACCGACATGTTTACGTGCGCTGTACTGAGCTGTGAGAATCCAGAGCTGGCAGCGGCATACAGCGAACGGGACAAGCCCTGCATGATGCTCAACATAAAGTCTGCCCTCTATAAAATTATCTATCAATATTTTATTGAAAATATCAATGCTTGGACGCCGAGCGTCAAAATCCATTACGATAAAAACGTCAGGCTGCTTGCGGAATATATCGACCGCCATATCAGTGAACCGCTTACAAACCGGCTGCTTGCGGACTTATGCGGTTATTCTGAAAAATATTTCATCAGCTGGTTTCGAAAGCAGTTTGGAGGCACGCCGTATGCCTATATAAAAAGAAAGAGAATGGAGATTGCGCATATGCTGCTTTCAAAATATAAATATCCCGTCAGCCTCGTTGCAAAGCAGGTCGGCTACAGCGACCCGTATACTTTTTCAAAGGCGTTCCGCTCCTTTTATGGAAGCAGCCCGAGCGTCCTGCTGTAGCGTAAACGAGAAAGGAGGCAGCGCTGTGGAGCAATATGATGCAACCGCTTTCTTGCAGGAAATACTGGATCGCGCCGGCAGTACGGACGGACGCGCCGTAGTAGCGCCAGGGGACTACTATATTTCAAAGACACTTGTGATCCATAGCAATACGACGCTGTCGCTGATGCCCGGGGCAAGAATTCATCTTGCGGATCACGCGAATTGCGTGATGCTTGAAAATGACATGTTTTGCGGCACCGAATGTGAGTATAATCAAAATATTACGATTGAAGGCGGCGTATGGGACGGAAATAATGTGAATCAGGACAGGCGCAGCAGGGAGTCGCGTTTTGCGCTCAAGGAATACGATCCGGCATATTATTTCGGCATTTGCCTCCGTATGCGGGGCGTACGGAATTTTATCTTTCGGAATGTGACGATCCGAAATCCGGAAAGCTATGGGCTCCAGATTTCCGATGCGGTATATTTTACTGTGGAAAACGTTTCCTTCGACTATAATTTGAAGCGGCCGAATATGGATGGCATTCATATCGACGGACCGGCGCGGTACGGCTGCGTGCGGAATCTTTTCGGATCCACCAACGACGATATGGTCGCGCTCAATTGCGATGACGGATATGCCTGCGAGGTTTCCCGGGGCGGGGAAATCCGCGATGTTTTAATTGACGGCCTGTTTGCGGACAACGGATATACCGCCGTGCGGCTTCTTTCCTGCGGGCATATGCTGGAAAATGTGATCATCCGTAATATTTTCGGAAAATATCGCTTCAATGTCGTATCGTTTACACATCATAACGTCCATGCGGATCCCTTACGCGTATTTAAAAATGTGCTAATCGACGGCGTGTTTGCAGGGAAAGCGCCGCAGGGCAACAGCGATCCCTTATTTTGGTTTGCCGGAAGCATCTGCGCGGAGAATATTACCATACAAAACGTCGCAAGAACGGAAGAACAGGAAAATGCGGCGTACACCGTGCAGATCGACAGGGGCGCGCAAGTGCGGGCGCTTTGTACCGTCCGCGTGCATCAAAATATTCCCGACCGGGGAAGAGCGGTTGTGCTGAATCAGAATGAGACGGAGCGCCGGGAGTGAAGAAATGGCATTTGATTTTAAAAAGGAATACAAAGAGTTTTATCTGCCGAAAAGCAAGCCGGGAATCGTTACGATTCCGCCGATGAACTATATCGCCGTTTGCGGCAGGGGCAATCCAAACGAGGAAAACGGGGAATATAAGAATACCATAGGACTTTTGTACACGATTGCGTTTACGATAAAAATGAGTAAGCTGGGCGATCACAAGATCGAGGGGTATTTCGAGTATGTCGTACCGCCTCTGGAAGGGCTCTGGTGGCAGGAGGGCGTCAGGGAAATCGATAATACCTGTAAGGATCGTTTCCGTTTTATATCGATGATCCGCCTGCCGGACTTTGTCACGCCGGAGGATTTCGAATGGGCTGCGGCGGAAGCCGAACGCAAAAAGAAAACGTCCTTTTCTGACGTCAGGTTTTTTTCTTATGACGAGGGGGAATGCGTACAGTGCATGCATATTGGAGCTTACGACAGCGAGCCGGAAACGCTTGAGGTCATGCGCGAATACGCGAAGCAGAACGGGTATGAGCTTGATCTTACCGACACCCGCCGGCATCATGAAATATATCTTTCCGATCCGCGAAAATGTGATGCACACAGACTGAAAACGGTCCTCCGTCAGCCGATCCGGAGGGGCGAACCGGAATAAGCGAGCTGCAAAACCCTTGCTTTTTGGGATAACTTGAAAAACAGGCGCAAATGGAGTATACTGCTTCAAATAAAGCGGCCTCCTTCCAGAAGGAAAAGGAAGCGCCGCGCCCGGGAAATCGGGCTTGATCGGTACGGGAGGTGCCTGCCATTGGGCGAACAAAAAAATCCATATCAAATACTGGGCCTTCCGGAAAGCGCAGACCGGGAACTCGTAGAGAAGAAATACGGGGCGCTTGTGCGCCAGTATAAGCAGCGTACGGATGAATACGGCACAACCAACGAGGACCTGGATTATTATAATGAAATTACAAAGGCTTATAACGAAATTATGGGGATCGACGGGGATTATACAGATACGGATCCGACCAACATCATTCCGTATTCCATTCGCAAAAAATGGCATAAAATTTCTTCATTTTTCGATTCCTACAAATTACTGATCTGCGGCGGTCTCCTGATTGTCGTGATTGGGGTGCTTACGTACCTGCAGCTTAAGGACGCCTCTAAACAAGACCTGTATATTAAATTTGTGGGAGCGTTTAGCTCCGGCTACGCTGATTCGGAGGATGGATATATTGACCGGCAGATTGCCGATAAGTCAACGATTGTAGAAGAACCGCTCGTTTCGTATTTTACTGTAGTGGACGGAGAAACGTCGCTGCTGGATCAGTCTGCAAAAAACGGCGCCGTACAGTTTCGAAGCGAATTTACCGGCGGCGCGCTGGATATTATTATTATTGATAAAGAAAATTTGGATGTCTATGTCGATCAGCTGGTATTTCTGCGTCTCGACGACTTTCTGGAAGAACATAAAGAGGATCCAGGCTTCTCAAACCTCGATTTGTATCATTATGAGAACACGGGAGAGGAAGACGACAGGACACAGTCCGGCGTTTATGCGATTGAAATCAGCAGCATGGAGTTTTTTGAAGGCATGAATCTTGTAAAAAGGTATCCGGAAGAGCGTCAGACGATGTACCTTGCCATTGCGCGGACCAGTAAAAATCTTGAAAAGGCCAAAGCGTTTGCCGCTGAAGTCATCGCCACGAACAAGGAATAAAAAGAGCCCGGAAACAGCAGCACAGCCATTCCCGGGCCTTTTTCTCAGCTTTCTAAGCAATCACTCAATCCTGACGGCGTAAATGCTGCAGTTTCGCGTGCCGAGCACCAAAATGTCATTGTAAACTGCAGGGGTAGCCTCAATGTTTCCGTCCATTTCAAAGGTGTTCAGAATTTCTCCTGTAAGGCCGTCAATGAAGAACAGATTTCCTTCTGAGTCTCCCTGTATTACATAGCCGGCGCCCGTTTCCGCGTCATAAACCAGAGCGGGAGAGCTCCAGATGTAATTTTCAAGCCGCAATGCCCAGACCTGCTTGCCGGTTTTTTTGTTGAGCGCAACCAGCAGACCATCCCAGCGATCCGGCGTCCGGCCCAACGGAATATACACGATATCCTCCAACGTTCCCTTTCCCGCGGCCAGAGAGCCCTGCGCGCCGCCAGAATTTCCGCTGACCGTATAGCAGTCGTAATTGGTGCGCCAGACGATTTCGCCCGTTTCCGCATCGATTTTCCAAACAGGAATTGGCGCCATACCGTCTCCGTCTGCCCGCCAGTCGGCATGGAAGGAGGTAGACATATATATGTAGGGTTTTCCGTTTTCTACCTCGAGCACGCCCGTGCAGTTTGTATCGTCAAGCACATCCTGAACCCATACAAGCTCCAGCGTGTTGATATCGAGGCACATCATATATCCGCCGTTATCAGGGAAGAAGAGATACCCCTGATATGCGATCGGGCTGCCTTCAATTCCGAGCCAGAATTTGTTGCCGACGGAGCTTCTGCTTCCGGAATACCGCCATTTTACAACGTCGGAAGGATTGATTGTGAGCGTTCCCGCCGCTTCGTCGTACTGTGTTCCCAAACGCACAAAATAGCAGACGCCGTTTTCGCCTGGATAGATCAGCGTGTCGGTCTCCGCATCGACCAGCGCGGAACTGTCAAATGCGCACCAGCTTCTCATGGCAAAGGGATCGTCGTGACCGAATTCATATAAAATTTCGTTTGTGACGAGACTGATCACAAATACCCGTGGGGATGCGTAGGACGGATTCCGATCTCCGCCGCCGACATACATCAGAGGGATGCCTCTGGGATCAAGCGCGCCGGCGCCCTTAAAGGTAAAACCGCAATCGATCGGATCCCGTGTGGGTTTTCCCGTTTCCAGCTCGTAGAAATAAATCCTGCCGTCCTGCGTAGCGTAAATAACTTCCACGAGCGTTTCCTGCTCTTTTGCCCAGTCATACATGGCCATAATCGCCCGCGTGGATTTCGGCCATTCTGTGATCAGAGGCTGGCCTGTCCAGCCGCAGCCGGACCAGTAGCCGTCTCCCGCCATCGTCTGCATGCTGCCCGTGGTCTGCTTCCAAAGCGGTTCGTCAGAAAACTTTTTTTGGACGATATTCAGCGTACCGTATACGCCTGAGGTATTTCTGTAGTTATTGCCGCGGAATGTAATGACGCCCTTGACGTCGGTGTATTTTTCGCCTTCCTCAAAGGTGATTTTATCCGTTCTGGAATACTCTGTGACGATTTCGCCGTTTACCATGATATCTGTTTTCATGCCGTATTTTTCAGGCTCTGTTTCCTCTACGGCGTGCGGGCTGAAAACGGGCGTCGGCGTGGGCGTCGGAGCTTCTGTGGGCGTCGGCTCCGGCGTAGCGTCAGCTTCTTCCTGCGGCGTCGGCGTTGTCTGTGTAATGGCGCCCGTAGGCGTTCCCGACGGCTCCTCGTCGCTTCCGCATGCGCTGACTGCAAAAAGCGCCAGGACGCAGAGCAGAAAGGCAATGAGATACCGCGTTGATTTTTTTGATTTCATTTCCAATCCCCCAAACCTGTGTGGATTTTCTATTTATTTGACCAATATGTTACTGTATCGGCCTTACCTTCGTCAATATAGTTCTGATTTTTTTTCTGCAAAATTTTAAGCTTTTCTCCGTCAATACCGCTGTCTGTCGCGATCAGGCTGTTTTTGCTGAACTGCCAGGACGAGGCAAGCTGAATTCCGGCATCCGTAATCCAGTCCGCGACATTTTTAAATATGGAGGCGGCGTTTTCATCGCCCTCCATCCACAGCATATCGCCCATTTCGCCAAAATACAGAGCTTTGCCTGCCTTTCTTGCCGCAGCTGCATACGCTTGCAGATATTCGAGGGTGGATTGTCTGCCGCCGAACCGGTCGAGCAAAAGCAAAAAGGAGGCCCTGCCGGCTTCGTCCTGCTCTGCATGCTGCAGATGAAATGAGATTGTGTCGATGGGATCGGGCGTAAAATACGCGCACATTTCGTAAAAATCTTCAAGAGTGTCCGGCGTCCATTCTTCTTTCCAAAGATGCGTTTCTGCATTCATGCGTGCGGCGGCGCAGCGCAGCGATTTGGAGGCGCAGCGCAGATCTCCGTTTCCGCTGGAGAGCATCCTTACGGGATCCTGCTTCCGGATCGCAGCTCCTATCGCCGTATAAAACCTTATAAGCTCTTCGGAGGTGTAAAAATCGTATCCGCTGGGGGCTTCCGGAGTACACGGTCCCTCGGGAAGCCGAGAATGAAAATCAGGATCGCACAAATCCGCGCCAAGATTATATTCGTTTCCAATTTCCCATGCCCAGACCGCGGGGCTGTCTTTAAACTCGGATACGATTCTGGATACATATTTCACAGCGTATTTTACCGTTTTGCTGCTGCTGCTTCCCATGTCGGAGCGGCGCTCGCCCACATGGGCGGGAATACTTGCGTCGTACCATAGAAGGGAACAGATCAGACCGATTTTGTATTCCTCGGCGCATTGGACGACATCCCGCATACGGCTGAGAATCTCATCCGGATCGGCGTCGAATTTTTCATAATACTCGGGCCAATAGCCCCCGAAGTTTACCCTTATGTATGAAATGCCATATTTCTTCAGAAGCTCGAACTGACTGCGATACAGCCTTTTCTCCGCACCCTCTATATAACGGATTACGAGTGAAAACGAATTGACGCCGAAGGCGTAATACGGTTTCCCTGCGAGCAGGATCGTTCCGTTTTTGTCCACGGTGAGCCCGAGCGTTTCGGCGTCGGCAGCATTGCTCTGTGAATGCGCATGGACGCAGCCTGTAAGTGCGAGCATTGGCAGACACAGAGAGCGCGGAAGATACCGAAGCATATTATGAAATGTAAATCTAGCCATTTTGCACTTCCATTTCTGTTAAAATTCAAATTTATTTTTTCTGTCAAACATAGAGGACAATACGCTGCGCGGTTCGGCGCCTTCAAACAGCATCGTATAAATAGAGCGTGAAATCGGCAGCTCCACATCGTAATCCTCGGATAATTTTACCATGGCTTTAGAAGTATCGACGCCCTCCGCGAGCTTTGCGGATTGGATACCGCGTATAAAATTTTCACCGTAGAGCCTGTTCTGACTGTATTCGGAAAACAGCGTTGCCTGATAATCGCCGAGGTGAGAAAGACCGTATGCAGTAAGCTCATTTCCGCCCATCGCCCGGATCAGCCGGGAAACCTCTCTGGCACCTCTTGCCATCAGAGCGCCCTTCAGTCCGGGACAATCAATTCCGTCGAGCATTCCCGCCGCAATCCCCATGACGTTTTTGGCTGCTGCGCCAATCTCGCAGCCGATCAGATCCTGCCCGTAATAAAAACGGATCAGACTGCTGTTCAGCTCGCCTACAAGGTACTTTGTCAGATTGATTTGATGTGAGGCGATTACCATACAGCTTGGCCTTCCGGCGTAGAAATCCTGCACATGGCCGGGACCTACCCATACGGCAACGCGCGTATTCATGCCCATTTCTTCATAAAATACCTGGGTAAGACGCTTCCCGGTATCGCATTCAATTCCTTTCATGCATAACAGAAAGGTTTTTTCAGACAAAGCGCCGCGCCGGCAGGCCGCCCTGCTTTCTTTTAATTCTTTTAGGAATCCGCGGAAGCGCTGGGCGGGAATCGAAACGATGATATAGTCTGAGGAGGTGACGGCATATTCCAGATCGTCTGTCAGTTCAATTGCTTCGGGAAGCACGAGATAATCGTTTTTACGCTCCGTTTTGAATCTGATAAAATCCGGAGAACCGGGTTTTCCGTATAATTTTACCTTATGCTGCTTGACGGCACTGCAGTACCACGCAATGCAGCTTCCCCAACGCCCCATTCCGACGACGGAAATATTCAATGGGATACACCTCTGTAAGAATCATTTTGGAGATTATAAAAACATCGAAAATTTCTATAAGCTCATGAAATGGAATATACCATAAACCGGAGAGAAAAACAAATCATAAATCGCTCCGGATCGCTGTGATTTGTATGGAAATGATATATAAATTTATATACAATACAGAAAAACAGGGACCAAAATCACATTATATACCAGACAGACCGTAATATAAGCGGCGCGGACCGCACGGCGCCGATCGTCCGGGACGAGCTTCCTCAGCGCGGAGGAAATCGGGAGACAGCATAAAAACGCAAAAATGGAAAAAATGTGATAGACCGTTTTCAGAGCTTCTCCGCCGCTCAGGGAAACGCCGGCGAAACACGAGAGGAAAGGAATCGTTCCCAAATTTCGAAAAAGAATGATCAGAACCGGAAGAAGGAGAAACGGCACGGAAAGAAGAATGAATTTCGGCAGAGCCGGTTTCTTGTCAGATCTCATAAAATCCTCCGGAATTAAAGAAAATAAAATATAATGCTAACATCCTCATGCTATCATAAAGCGGAGGGGGAGTCAATCGGCTTGTAAGCATTGCGGAAAATATAGTATAATAAACAGGATATCCATATCAATACTGATATTCTATCTGGTTAAAGGAGACGCTGCTATGAGAAAAACCAAAATCGTTTGCACCATCGGACCTGCATGCGACAGCGAGGAGCTGCTGACGGAAATGTGCAGGGCCGGCATGAATGTGGCCAGGCTGAACTTCTCCCATGGCACGCATCAGGAGCATCTTGAACGGATTCAGCGCATCAAAACGGTCCGGGAAAAGCTCGGGCTGCCGATCGCTATCATGCTGGATACGAAGGGCCCGGAATACAGAATTAAAACATTTCAAAACGGAAGCGTCTTGCTGCAGGCCGGAGACCTGTTTTCTTTTACGACGCGGGAGGTAGAGGGAGATGCTACGCGCGTTTCGGTGAGCTATGAGGGGCTGGTCTCAGAGCTGGAGGTCGGAGACCGTATTTTGCTGAATGACGGACTGATGGAATTTAAGGTCAGGGAGCTGACAGACACGGATATTCTCTGCGAGGTGCTGACGGGCGGCGAGCTCTCCAACCGAAAGAGCATGAGTTTTCCAGGAAAGGTGCTTCATCAGGCCTACCTGAGCGAACAGGACAAGGCCGATATTCGCTTCGGCATTGAAAACGACGTGGATTTCATTGCCTGCTCTTTCGTTTCCGTAAAACAGGATCTGCTCGACGTCCGCGAATTTATGCGCGAATGCTGTGGTGAAAATGCGGCGAGCATCGATATTATTGCGAAAATCGAAAATCGCTCTGGGATCGAGAACATTGAGGAAATTTGCGAGGTCTGCGACGGAATCATGATCGGAAGAGGCGACATGGGCGTAGAAATTCCGCTTGAGGAGCTGCCCGCGATTCAGAAGTATCTGATAACAAAGTGCCGCCTTCTCGGAAAACGTGTCATAACGGCGACTGAAATGCTGGAATCCATGATTTATAATGCGCGACCGACGCGTGCTGAGACTTCAGACGTTGCCAATGCCGTTTATGACGGAACCTCTGCGGTGATGCTTTCGGGGGAAACGGCGGCAGGCAAATATCCGGTGCTTACCGTTTCCACCATGGCGAAGATCGCGGAGCATACGGAGAAGGATATCCGCTATGACAAGCGGTTTTTAATGTATGAATTTAAAATCAGGAATACGCTTGATGCGATTTCTCATGCAACCTGCGGTATGGCGATTGATATTGGCGCAAAAGCAATCGTGGTCTGTACGCTGTCCGGAATCACTGCGCGCATGGTTTCCCGGTTCCGTTCTCCGGTAGATATCGTCGGGATCACCACAAACAAAAAAACATGGCGCAAGCTGGCGCTTTCCTGGGGAGTGACGCCCGTTATGTGCCGCGAATTTCAGTCGACGGAGGTATTGT
Source organism: uncultured Clostridium sp. (assembly GCA_900543695.1). Taxonomy (GTDB): domain Bacteria; phylum Bacillota; class Clostridia; order UBA1212; family UBA1255; genus Egerieisoma. Next base: position 23,355 of record UQSG01000008.1, read on the forward strand.
TCTATTCAGCAAAAATGATTGCAAAAGAACGGATGCATCTGGAAAGCGGAGATAAAATTGTGATTACGGGCGGCGTCACGAATGGCAAGTCGGGCAATACGAATCTGATCAAGGTCGAAACGGCGGATTGAGGACGGGGCTTCCGGCTCCGTAAAAAAATTAGTTGACGGATGGCGGCGATAGTGATACAATCCTATCGTTTTCGGGATGTGGCTCAGTTTGGTAGAGCGCTGCGTTCGGGACGCAGAGGCCGCAGGTTCAAATCCTGTCATCCCGACCATAGAAAAGTCTTTCGCTCAGGAAAAGCCGAAAGGCTTTTCTGCTTTTTCGCCGCGTAAAGTGTTCAACGTCATTCGATTTAGGAATAATGAAGCTGTATTCTGGGGGAGGATACAATGAAAACATTATATTTAATAGGCGGAACAATGGGGGCCGGCAAAACAGCGGTATGCCAGCGGCTCAAAAAGGATTTGCCGAACAGCGTTTTTCTTGACGGTGATTGGTGCTGGGATGCGAACCCTTTTCATGTAACCGAAGAAACAAAAACAATGGTCATAGATAATATCTGCTATCTGCTTAATAATTTTATTCATTGCTCTTCGTATAAAAAGATTCTGTTTGCTTGGGTTATGCATCAGCGGTCTGTTATTGATTCAATTCTTGCAAGGCTGGATACTGAAAATTGTACAGTCAAATGTATTTCTCTTATCGCCGATGAAAGCAGCCTTCGCGTCAGACTGTCGGAGGATATATCAAAAGGAATCCGTACGGCTGATGTGATTGAAAGAAGCCTTGCGAGAATTCCAATGTATCAAATTCTCGATACGATAAAAATCGATACAAGCGGGAAAACCATTTCTCAGATCGCAGACGAAATCAAAGCGCTGTAACAGGGAATTCACTTTCCCTTTTACCGCACAGCAGCACAGCCTGAATGTCAGGAACGCGGGCAAAGAAACGGAATACAGCGCAAAACCGGGAACCGTTCCGGCATTCGAGCGTGATGAGCACGGATCGCGGAATTGCGCAAGCCTGACACGGATGCGACTGACCGTATCGGAGCCCTTTCAGCGCTTCCTCCGGTATTCTTTTGGAAGCATATGAAAACAGTCCTTGAATGCGGCCGAGAATTTGCTCTGACTGTCATATCCGACTGCCAGCGCAATTTCTGCAATGCTTCTGTCGGTTTCTGCCAGAAGCCTGGCAGCCTCTTCCATACGATGCTCTTTCATGTGCGCGGCAATGGAATTGCCGTAAACAGACTTAAAGACTGCCTTCAATGTCGTTGGATTCATCAGATACTGCTTTGATAGCGCTTCGATTGTCACGCGCTGATCGAGGCTCCGCGCCAGCTGCTCGTGGATTTTATGCACGATTTCCACCTGCTCGGACTGGTATTCCGTCAGGCGCCGTTCCGTAATATGATCCGGCCTGCAAAGGTAAAGCAGCAGCTCCAGTATTTTTATTTTCTGGTAGGACAGCTGGAGCGCCGGCGGCTGGTTATAAAAAAAACTGAAAATGGTCTCTGTCTCTCTGTTCCCCGCAAAGGAAGGGAAGGAGGCGCTCCGGCAGAATTTTTCATAGAGGAGCGTCCCGATGACCTCGGCGTCCTCCAGCGGCTCGGGGGGATGACCGGCTAACTCCTGCAAGTTGATGCGGAGCGTCATGCCGTCGTAAAAGCCGTTTGGCAGCGTCCTGCGGGAATCGGCGTACGCCTGCATCGTATGAAGCGAAAAATCCTTTGGCCCAAGATATACGCTGCTTCCGTTTTTTCTGATCCAGCCGATGCGTCCGGCCCGGCAGTAATTGATTTCCAGAATTTGTTCCGAATGGCCGTCATCAATCGGAAAGGATTCCGTTTCAGCCGTAAGTGAATAAAACGATATGTGTATTCCCGGATAGAGCCGAACCGTTTCGGCCCGGTTTCTGCCGTCCGTTTCGTGATTCATTTGCAGGACTCCTAAATTTTTTATTTAATTTGGACAGGCGATTTCCATAACCTGTTCAATCATATTGTGCAGAAGACGGCTTACCTCCGTATCTGCGGCACGATAATAAACCTCTTTTCCTTCTCTGCGGCTGACGATCAGACCGCTGTCGCGAAGCGGCCGCAGATGATGAGAGACTGCCGGGCTGGACATCTCCAGCATGGCGGAAAGATTAATGACGCACTCTTCACAGTGACAGAGCAGCCAGAAAATGCGGATTCTTGTCGTATCGCCGAGATGCTTGAATATTTCTGCAATCGTTTGAAAATTGCCGACGTTGCTTACGTACTTTTTTATGCCGGAAACCATATTTTCTTCATTGTGGTGGTGCGGCAGCGAAAAACCTGTCATAATCATCCTCCTTTTTCGCCCAATCGGAAATGCTTTTCTCCCTTTTGGAAGGGAGTGCCGGCTGGCCGTTGACTTCTGTATCGGAGTATATTATACTGCAAACGTAATGATTAAACAATTACTTAATTATAAAATAATTGAATAAGCGGAAAGGAGCTTGATTCCATGAAAAAAACTTATAAAATCGAAGTAGACTGTGCAAACTGCGCAAACCTGATGGAAGCTGCCGCCAATAAAACGGACGGAGTGGAGTGCGCTACGGTAAATTTTATGACGCAGAAAATGATCGTTGCATTTCAGGACGGCAGAGAACCGGCGGCAGTTATGAAGGAAGTATTGAAGGCCTGCAGGAGGGTAGAGCCGGATTGTGAAATTGAGCTTTGAAGCGAAGGACGCTTCCTGCGCCCCGGATGTGAGCGGCAGACGGGGCGCATATTTTCAAATAAAGATTAAACAATTGCTTAATTATAAAAACAGGAGGGATAGGAGAAATGAATCGGAAGCAGAAAAAAATGCTGATACGAATTCTTGCCGCCGCGGCAATGCTGATTGCACTGCATTTTATCCCGGCAGACGGAATCCTGCGTCTGGCTTTCTATCTTGCGGTCTATCTGATCATCGGGTACGATATTCTGAAAAAGGCCGGAAAAGGGATTCTGAACAGGCAGGTGTTTGATGAAAATTTCCTGATGGCCATTGCTACTGTCGGCGCGTTTGCGCTGGCTATTTATGAAAGAAGCGGCGACTATAATGAAGCCATCGCCGTAATGCTGTTTTATCAGATCGGAGAATGGTTCCAGAGCTATGCCGTCGGAAAAAGCCGGAGGAATATCAGCGCGCTGATGGATATCCGTCCGGACTACGCGAATATAGAACGCGGCGGAGCGCTAGAGCGGGTTGATCCGGACGAGGTGGCAATTGGAAGCATTATCGTAGTACAGCCCGGTGAGAGGATCCCGCTAGACGGCGTAATCCTCAGCGGCGCTTCCAGTCTGAATACGAGCGCCCTGACCGGAGAAAGCCTGCCGCGCGACGTAAAAGAAGGCGACGCCGTAATCAGCGGCTGCATTAATATGACGGGCGTTTTGAAAATCAAAACAACGAAGGGCTTTGGGGAATCTACCGTCTCGAAAATTTTGGAACTGGTCGAAAACTCCAGCTCCCGCAAGTCCCGATCGGAGAATTTTATTTCCAGATTTGCAAGAATTTATACGCCGGCGGTTTGTCTCGGCGCCCTGGCTCTGGCAATTCTGCCGCCTGTAATCCGGATGCTGTTTCTGCAGAGCGGACCGGAATGGGGCGAATGGATTTACAGGGCGCTTACATTTCTTGTAATCAGCTGTCCCTGCGCTCTGGTGATTAGTATTCCTCTCAGCTTTTTTGCGGGAATCGGCGGCGCGAGCAAAGAAGGAATTCTGATTAAGGGCTCTAATTATCTGGAAACGCTTTCCTCCGCGAAATATGTGGTATTTGATAAAACGGGAACGCTGACGCAAGGTATTTTTGAAGTAAACGCGGTTCATCACAGCAATCTTGATGAGGCAAAGCTTCTGGAATATGCTGCGCTGGCAGAGAGCTCGTCTTCCCATCCGATCAGCAAGAGCCTGCGGAAGGCTTACGGAGGGCCGATCGACAGAAGCCGCGTAACGGACCTTCAGGAAATCAGCGGCCATGGGATTGTCGCGAAAATAGACGGCGTTTCCGTTGCCGCCGGCAATGCCAGGCTGATGGAAATGCTGAAGATCCCCTATAAAGAATGCCACAGCGCCGGAACGATCGTCCACATGGCGATCAACGGGGCGTACGCCGGCCACATTGTGATTTCGGATGTCCTGAAGCCGCATGCAAAAGAAGCCATTGCCGCATTAAAGCATGCCGGCATAGAGAAGGTGGTCATGCTGACCGGAGATACCCAAAAGGCCGCCGCCCAGGCAGCTTCCGCACTGGAAATCGACGAGGTTTACAGCGAGCTGCTTCCTGCCGGCAAGGTGGAAAAGCTGGAGGAGCTGCTTGCCGTCAAGCCCAGGAACGCTAAGCTGGCGTTTGTCGGAGACGGGATCAATGACGCCCCCGTGCTGACCAGAGCCGATATCGGGATCGCCATGGGCGCAATGGGCTCCGACGCCGCAATTGAAGCAGCCGACATTGTGCTGATGGATGACGATCCCATGAAAATTGCAAAAGCGATCAGGATCTCAAGAAAGTGTATCCGAATCGTATACCAAAATATCGTATTTGCCCTTGCCGTCAAGTTTGTCTGCCTCGGGCTCGGCGCCGCCGGCATCGCCAATATGTGGCTCGCAATTTTCGCTGATGTGGGAGTTATGATTCTCGCTATTCTGAATGCGGTCCGCGCGCTCCGCGTGCATCAGCTGTAAAGAGCTCACACGGCAATTGCCTGCTATGCAAAAACGCTTTTTTATACTATAATATGCAGACAATTCACCGAAGATAGGAGACAAGAGCATGAAGTTGAAAGCAAAAGTCCCTTTAAACTGCTTGTTTCAGGGCTGCTATAATCCCGAGCTGGAAGCGGAAATCCGAAAATGCAAGGATCAATGCTACCGATATAACCAGCTGAATCCTAACGACCTGGAGGCGCAGAGAAAAATCCTTTCCGGACTGCTGGGCAGAATGGGGGAAAACGTAATTTTTACGCCGCCGTTTTGGTGCGATTACGGATACAATATTTCGGTCGGTGATTTTTTCTATTCAAACCATAATTTGATCATCACGGACGGAGCGGAGGTGACGTTCGGAAACAACGTTTTCATTGCGCCGAACTGCTGCTTTACAACCGCCGAGCACGCCATCGATCCGCAGCAGCGCCGGGACGGGCTGGAAATTGCCAAACCGATTACGGTCGGGAATAACGTTTGGATCGGCGCGGGCGCAACCGTGCTCGCAGGCGTAACAATTGGGGACAATTCCGTGATCGGCGCGGGAAGCGTGGTGACGAAATCCATTCCAGGCGGCGTCGTCGCTGTCGGCGTGCCCTGCAAGGTAATGAGAAAAATCACGGAGGAAGATAAGCACCGCTATCCCGTTTTCGGGCAGAATTGAAAATCTGCAGACGCCCGGGCCGGCGGTCCGTTTTTCACTGTTTTATGAAAGTTCCAGGGAAAATCAAAAAAATAATCGGGACGCGCACATATACCGAAAATACGGTCGGAAAATCCGGCGCGCGGGTTCTCTGCTTTGACGATATGGTTTTAAAAATCGGAGCGGGGGAAGAGGAGGCCGTCATGATGGAATGGCTTTCCGGCAGGCTTCCCGTTCCGGAAATCCTGGCCTGCGAACGCGAGGAGGGCGCTTCATATCTTCTGATGAGCAAAGTAAAGGGCGACATGCTATGTGCCGAAACGTACCTGCGCCGGCCTGCGCTGCTGACGGAGCTGCTGGCCGAAGGCCTGAAATTGCTTTGGTCGGTAGATCCGTCCGGCTGCCCCTGCGCCCATGCGACAAATCAAAAGCTGAAGCTTGCCGAGTCGCGCGTTGAAAATGGACTCTGCGACCGCGAAGGCGTCCGGGCGCCCGACCGCCTTCTGGCCTGGCTGAAGACGCATCAGCCTGCAGAGCGGCCTGTCTTTACTCACGGTGACTGCTGTCTGCCGAATCTGTTTACCGACGGAAAGAAAATTACGGGCTTTCTCGATCTGGGCGCCTGTGGCATTGCCGATCCGTATCAGGATCTTGCGCTCGCATACAGAAGCCTGCGCGATAATCTGCGCGGGAAATACGGCGGGATTCCGCAACCGGGGGCTGATCCGGAGCGGCTTTTCAAAAAATTGGACATCGTACCGGATCGGAAGCGGCTTCGCTACTATATGCTGCTGGATGAGCTGCTTTGAATTCATATTGCTGCAAAGAAAAAAGGAGCGTGTGAAAATTGAACCTACTGATCAGCGACAGACCGCTGCCCGGCGGCTTGCCGGCACGAGAGGAAAACAGATATATTGATTTGACGCAGCTGAAGATCGCAGACTGTACCGGCTGCTTCGGCTGTTGGATCAAGACGCCAGGGAAATGTGTAATACGCGATGATGCTGTTTCCATATATCCGCTCCTTGCGCAAAGCGAAAGGCTGCTCTGCGTCAGCAGAATCCTGTACGGAGGCTATGGCGTGCAGATGAAGGCCGTGCTGGAACGCGCGATTCCCATACAGCAGCCCTTTATCCGTCTGTATCAGGGAGAAACGCATCACTTCCAGAGAAATACGACGGAAAAGGAGGCTGTTATCATTGCCTGCGGAAGAGAGGGAGCGCTTTCAGAGGAGGAACGCGCGCTTTTTCTCCGGCTGACCGCCAGAAACGCCAAGAACCTGCAGTGGAAAACCTGGCGCGTTCTCTTTCCGGCAGAGGAAGATACGGAAGCAGTCATTCGGAGGGAGGTAGACGCATGGCCGGTCTCATGATCATAAACGGCAGCCCCAGAGCGCCGCGTTCCAACTCAAAACGTCTGATTGCATTGTTTGCCGGCTTTTGGGGCTCCGACTTTCTGAAATACAGCGCGGCAGAACAAAAAGCGCAGGCACTTTTCCCGGAAATGGAGAATTGCTCTGATGTGCTTCTGGTATTTCCGCTATACGTCGACGGCATCCCAGCGCCGCTGCTGCGGCTGCTGGAAGCAATGGAACGATATGCCTTCCGGAAAAAGCCGACGGTACATGTAGTCCTTAACTGCGGCTTTCTGGAGGCGGAACAAAATCAAATTGCATCCGATCAGATTCGGCTGTTCTGCAGGCAGAACGCTTTTCCGTTTGGATCAGTGCTGTGGATCGGCGCGGGAGAAGCGATTCTCGATACCCCGTTCTCATTTTTGGTAAAACAAAAGCTGAAGAGGCTGGCGTGCGCCGTCCGGCTGCGGGAACCCGTTTGCCTGAAAGTGACGATGCCCATTCCTAAAAGATTGTTTCTGAAAGCGTCCTCCTCGTATTGGCTCGCCCGCGGCAGAAAAAACGGACTCGACCGGGAGCAGATGGCATCTGCACAGATCGAGTCCGACCGATAACCGGTGATTTCGGTAAAATACGCTTTAAGCTCTGCGCTGCAGCAGCACGCCGACGAGCTCGTCAATTATATTATTGCCCCAGAACATGCCGGAGGCAGTCAGTGTAACCATTCCGCTCTTTCTTTCAAGCAGCCCCTCCGATTCCAGCCTTTGCAGGGTAAATGACAATACTGCCTCCAGATTGCTTCCAAGCCGGGAGGAATAGGCGGAAAGATCGGCGCGGCATTTTTGAAGATCATTGATCAATTCATCGATTACACGGTACTCGGGGCAGACGATGCGCCCCGCGGAACTGATCCGGAGCTCGTCGGAAATCAGCGGGATTTCAGAGGAATTTCGATAGAAATAATTTTCCAGATTTCCTCCCGCGCCGTGGCCGATTGCGATGCAGCTTCCGCCTGTGTGCCGGATGCTCATATAATCATACCGGTCGAGCTCATCCCGCACGAGCTTGGTCAGCTCCAGAGGGCGGAAGCCGGCGGAGCCCAGATCGTCGAGTATTTCAGAGAAAAACCGATACTCCTGCCGGATGTCGAGCATTCCTTGCTTCTCCTCGCTGCTCAGCATTTGAAGCATCAGGGAGTAGAACGACAGGCCGGCAACGCCGAGCTCTTTGATTACGGAAAGATCCTCTTTCAAGGCCTCAAGGGACTGGCCGGGATAATTGTAGATTAAATCGATGCTTGTGTTCTTTATGCCGGAACGGATCGCATTGGCAACGCGTTCTGCCGCCTGGCCGCCGCTTCCGCGCCTGCCCAGGAGCTTTCTTGCCTTGTCCTGAAAGGTCTGGATTCCGATCGAAAGGCGGTTGACGCCGCCTTCCAGGAGCGCGCCGAGCATTTCGTCGGTTAATTCGGTCGCCGAGGACTCCACGCTGATTTCCGCATTCTCGCGGATGGAAAAGCTTTGTCTCAGTTCCGCTAAAATGATCCGCATCTGCTCGGGGAGGAGAGACGTAGGCGTCCCTCCTCCGAAATTGATGGCGTCGATCGGCGCATCCATATAGGGATACTCTCGGATCCTGCGAATTTCCTCCGTCAGATATTTGTGATATTCTCTGCGCTTCAGACGATCCGGACGATGAAACGGGCAAAAGCTGCAAACCTTGCTGCAGAAGGGCACATGGATGTAAATCGCTCTGCGGCTTTTCGCCTGCCCGTTCAGAATGCTCCGGAGATACGCGTCCTTCGGCTGATCAAGAGTATAAAGTACTTTTAATTTTCGCGCCGCATCGTGATGCGACTTATATCTTGTCGTATACATTTCCGGAAATCCGCCTGCTTCAGGACGAGAGGGCAAGCTCGGGATAAAGAATTTGCGCGAGCTTCTGATACGCCTCGGCGAAACGGCTGTTCGGCTTGTTGTGGAACAGTGATTTTTCCAGATAATATACTTTCCCGTCTTGAACGGCTTTCAGAGACTGCCAGACGGGATTGCTCCCGTAGGTCGACTCAACAAGAGCCTTTGCGTCGTCTTCTCCTGCATGGCACTGTACGATGATGATATCGGGATTTGCGCTGAATACTGTTTCCAGATTGATTTCCAGGCGCTCTGCAGAGGATGCATTTTCCCATGTGTCAACGATGTTTACGGCGTTCATTGCGCTGATCATGCCGCCGACCACCGTGTTAGAGGTATTGGCCTGGAGGCTGTCTGCATTGACAAACATGCTGAATACGGAAGGGTTGTTTTCTGTCGGGCAGGAGGCGAGAATTTCGGTCACCTGGTCGAGCGCCTTCAGCGCCACGCTGTCCCAAAGCTCGCTTTTGCCGTTAATATTGCAGAAAACTTTAAACCATTTCAGATAATCGGAGAAATCGTTGTAGCTTACGGCGATGACAGGGATACCGGCCGCCTCCGCGGGAGCCTGTATGGTGGAATACCCGCTCATTGCCGTGGAACATATGATCAGATCCGGCTGCAGATTAATGATGGTTTCCACGTCCCACTTCTTTCCGGAGGAGGACGTTGCAACAACGCTTACGCCGCCGTCCGCGGTAATGTCCCTTCCGATGTATTCCTGATAGAGGTCGACGGAGGTGTCGCCGCCGATGCAGCCGATCACCGTTCCGCCGGCCTCATACCAAAGCGTAGTAAAGCTGGCATAGAGATTTACCGTTTTCTGCGGGTTCTTTGAGATTGTAACGCTGCTCCCGTCCGCAGAAGACGCATCCGTAAAGGTTACCGCGTCGTCGGTTATGACGACCTTATCCGCCTCGGACAAAAATTCTGCTTTTAATTTTTCGCGAAGCGCTTCTTTTTCGCTTTCGGAAACGGCCGGCGTTCCTTCCGAGGCCTGCGGACTGCCCGATGTCCCTCCGGCGGGCTCGTCCGAGGCGCCGCAGCCGGAAAACGCCGCCATTCCCAAAAGCATACAAATGCACATCAAAAGCGATACAAATTTTTTCATTTTCTTCCTCCTGTTGTTAAATCGTTTTAATCGGTATAAAATATGGACAATGGTTTATTGTATCTTCAAATACGGTTGCTTCGATTTCAAAAATTTCTTCCAGATTTTTTTCCGTCAGCACATGCGAGGATTCTCCTCCGGCATATACCGCGCCATTCCTGATTGCGAACAGAAGATCCGAATACCGCGCCGCCAGATTCAGATCGTGCAGCACCATGATGATGGTAATGCCAAGCTCCCGATTCAGCTTCCGGATCAGCTCCAGGACCTCCACCTGATAACTGATATCCAGATAGGTCGTCGGTTCGTCCAGAATCAGAATTTCCGGTTCCTGGCAGATTGTCATGGCGATCCAGGCACGCTGGCGTTCGCCGCCGGAAAGCGTGGCGAGAATTTGATTCTGAAGTCCGGACAGGCCGGTCCGCTCCAAAGCGTTGTCGATAATAACGGTGTCTTTTTCCGTCAAGCCGCGTCCGAATTTCGAATAAGGATATCTTCCGTAGGAAACGAGCGTACGTACGTCGATGTCGGGGGGAGAGGTATGAACCTGCGCCAGATAGGCGATTTTCTGCGCCAAAAATTTCGGGGAATACCGATCCAGCCTTTTGCCCGCATAGATCACTTCTCCCTGCCTGGGAAGCACGGCCTTTGATACGGTTTTCAGCAGACTGGATTTTCCGCATCCGTTTTTTCCGATGATTGTCGTGATCTTTCCCTTTGGAAACTCCACGGAGAGATTTTCCAGTATTTTTTTCTTGCCATACTGTATCGTGATATCTTTGAATCCGAAATACACGCTGTTATTCACCTCCCCTCACTGTGCCGCCTGCGGAGCAGGTATAAAAAGAACGGCGCGCCGATAAATGAGAGAATGATGCTGACGGGGATTTCACCAGGCGGCATGATCACGCGTCCGATGGTATCGCAGACGGTTACCAGGGTGAAACCGAGCAGAATGGAAGCGGGGAAGAGATATTTATAATCAGATCCTACGAGCAGCCTGGCAATGTGCGGCACGACCAGGCCGACAAAGCTGATCAAACCCGCTACGGAAATGGCGGCTCCCGCAAGCAGAGAGGATACCGCGATCAGAAAGAAGCGGAAGCGTTCCGTTCTCAATCCGAGAGAATTTGCCGTTTCGTCGCCCAGCATAAGAATATTCATTTTCGCGGGAAGAAACAGGCATATGAAAATCCCTGTCAGGGCGTACGGCAGAATCATTTGAAAGCTGCCCCAGCCGCTTCCGTTCAGGCCGCCCACCAGAAACCCGGACGCATTTCCCAGAGCATCTGCGAAAAAGGTCTTGATCATATCGTTGAACGCACCGAAGAGCGCGGAGACCGCCATGCCGGACAAGATCATTTTGACAGGGCTGACGCCCCGCTGATAGGCCAGCGCATAGATGAGCATCGTCGTGACAAACGCCCCGATGATCGAGCCTATGGGCAGCAGGTGGGAATAGGATGGAAATACGACGAGCGTAAGATAGCCGACAAAGCTTGCGCCGCCGGTAACGCCGATTGTGGAGGGCGAGGCCATGGTATTGCGCATGACGCCTTGCAGAATACAGCCGGATAATGCCAGACAAATGCCGACAAAGCCTCCGACGAGAATCCTGGGAAAGCGCAGATTCCAGACGATCAGCCGCGCTGCGCTGCCGTCGTTAATAAATAAAGCCTTCCAAACCTCTCCGATGGAAAAGCGCACGGTGCCGATGCCGGTGCAGATCAGCAGCGAAAGAATACTGAGAACGGCAAAAACCGCGATGACAAGCAGCTTTTTTATGTACGGACGATTCCGGTATTTTGCTTTTCCTGCCGCAATCATAATTTTTGCAGAAAAGAGCGGACCGCATTTTTTGCATCGTTCAGATCCGTTTCATTTGGATGGCCAAGCGACAGCTTTTGCCGTTCAAACCGTTCCTGCGGCAAGTGGCCCTTTTCTCCCTCCGGAATTTTCAGGCGCTGCGCTGTTCTGCGCAGGTCGATGCTTCCCTGGCAGAGAAAATGGCCGAGCAGCCTGTTGTTTTCCGAGGCGAGCGCCTCCACGCGCGCAGCAACCTCCTGTGCATGCTTGCTGTCTCTGGCCGCCCCGAGCGTACCGATTACAATGAGATTTTTACCGTTCATCTTACGGATCAGCGCGATCGTATCGTCGTCGGCTGTGCCGTGATTGCACCAATAGCATAAAAGGAACGTGTCAAATCTCCGGATCACTTCCTCGTTGATATATCGGATATTGTAGGGCCCTACATGGTCGGGCACCGCTTCGGAAGCGGCCTCAGCCAGCTTGAAGGCATTCCCTGTAATGGTGGAAAAAATAATCGGTATCGTTTCCATATTCAAATCCTTTCTCTTTTTTGTTAGTCATACCTAACATTGAAACGGAACAGATGTTAGTTACGACTAACTGAATATAGCCGATTTTATTTTTCTTGTCAATAGCGGCAGACAGAAAAATTTTTACTGCAGGTCCGCTCTCGTAGTAAAAAGATGAAACCCGCGCGGCCTTTGCGACTGCGCGGGTTCTGCGGCAAATGATGCTTCCGTTACTGACCGCTGAATTTCTGTCTCGCGGCATTGATTTTCTGCTGCTCGACCTGCTGCATCGGATACCAGCCTTTCTGAGACATTTTTTTATAGATTTCATTCTGCATGCAGAGCGTGTCGTTAAAGGCCTGCGTGAAGGCGCAATGAACGTCCGGGGTAGAGGACTCGATTGCTCCGTGCATCATCAGATCGCACGCGCCCTTCGTCGTAGATAAAATATTATCCATAATTACCTTATCATCCATTTTTCAGTACTCCTTTCAGTTCCCGTTCAGTAAGCTGTAAAAGCGGTTAAAGCTTTGCTGGTGCTTTTTGCAGAGTTCCTGCACAAAGCCTTTCAGCTCCGCGTCCTGCAGCTGATTTGCAAAATCGGTGCAGGATTTTTTCATCTGCTGTTCATGGCCGAGCGCATCCTCGATATAAAGAAGTTCCTTCGGTGACATGTTTCATTCCTCCTTAATATTCTTGTGTATTGTCACGAAGCTAGTATCGTCCAAAAAGCTCGGAACTATACCAAATTTTCAATCGGTACGAAGCGCTGCCAGAGAAGTCCCTTGCTACGGCAATGCGGGCATGATATAATCCCGACGTATCATCGGCCACGGGAGGGCTTTATGAAATTTATCATCGAACATCTGTCAAAGCGTTTTGAAAAAAGGGAAGTCCTGCGGGATATCAGTTTTACTTTTGAAAGCGGAAAAATCTACGGTCTGCTCGGCAGAAACGGCGCGGGGAAGACGACGCTTTTCAACTGCGTAAACCGCGACCTGAAAGCCGACAGCGGAGCGTTTTTTCTGGAGGAGGGCGGAACGCGCAGGCAGCTTGCGGCCGAAGATATCGGCTACGTTCTTTCTACGCCGACCGTACCTGAGTTTCTGACGGGAAGAGAATTCCTGAAATTTTACATTGAGATCAATGAAGAAAGCATTGGAACGCCGAAAACTGCCGACGAATATTTCGATCTGATCAATATTGCGCCGGAGGACCGCGACAAGCTGCTCAAGGATTATTCGCACGGCATGAAAAATAAAATGCAGATGCTGGTGAACATGATTTCGCGGCCTAACGTCCTGCTGCTGGACGAGCCGCTGACATCGCTTGACGTCGTCGTGGCGGAGGAAATGAAGCAGCTGCTTCGAGCGCTGAAAACCGACCGAGTGATTCTTTTTTCCACACACATTCTCGAACTGGCGCTCGACCTCTGTGACGAAATCGTGATCCTCAACCACGGCGAGCTGGAAGCCGTGGATAAAGAGAACCTGGACAATCAGGAGTTTAAGGATAAAATTCTTCAGGCTCTGCGCGAGGAAAGCCATGATTAAGTCGTTTCGCATTTCGTTTTCCTTGAGAAACACATGCCGTGTCAACGGGATCCTTTACGCGCTGAAGCAAATCCCGCTTCTGGGAAGATTGCTTCCCGGCACGCTTTACGGCAGCGGCGGCTTGAAAATTTTTGCGGCGGTGCTCGCCGTAATCTGGGAAATTCTTTCCGCATTTTTGGGAAAGCTGATCTATCTTGCGGCGATTTCTGTTTTGTGCGGCTTCTACGGAGAGGAAAGAAATCCGCTTCTTTTTCTCCATGTCTTTTTCTTTCTGACGATCATTGGGGCCTATCTGAACACGTATCTTTTCAACCCGACGAACGAAAAATATTATGCGGTGATCCTGATGCGGATGGACGCGGGCTTATACACGCTTTCCAATTACTGCTATTCTATGCTTCGCACGATCATCGGCTTCTTTCCGGCGGTTCTCCTGTTCGGATCGCTTTACGGCGTTCCCGTTTGGCTCTGTATTCTGCTGCCGTTTTTCGTTGCAGGCGCCAAGCTGACCGCGGCATCCGCTTTGCTGCTGCGCTATGAAAAGACGGGAAAAAGCGTCAATGAAAACATGCCGCCGAAACTGTCCTGGACGCTGACCGCCCTGCTGCTGGCCGCAGCGTTTGGCCTTCCGTGTCTGAACGCGCTTCTGCCGCTTCCTGCCGTCCTGATTTTGGTGCTTTTGGGAATCGCCGCCGGCCTCCCGGGAGCCGTCCGCATCGCGCGGTTCCCATCGTATCGCGAGATCTGCCAACTCCTCCTGGCAGAAAAGAAATACGGAACAGATTACACGCAGGCGGTCAAGAAAGCCAACGCAGAGCGGCAGCAGAAAATGATCAGTCCGGAGACGGGAATTACAAGCAGCAAAAAAGGCTTTGAATATTTTAATGAATTGTTTATCAAACGTCACCGCAAAATATTATGGCGATCCGCGGAGCGGATTGCGCTGATTCTGCTGGCGGTGACGCTGGGCGTCCTCCTTCTGCTCCGCATCAATCCGGAGCTGCGTGAGCAGGTGAACCGGTCGATGTCCGTCCTGCTGCCGTATTTTGCATTCGTCATGTACCTGATCAACCGCGGTACGATTTTTACAGCAGCGCTGTTCATGAATTGCGATCACAGCATGCTGACATATTCGTTTTATAAAAAGCCGGGCTTTATCCTGAAGCTGTTCCGGATCCGTCTGAGGGAGATTATCAAAATCAATCTTCTGCCGGCCGCGGTGACCGGCGCGGGGCTCACCGCGGTGCTGTATTTCTCCGGCGGGACGGAAAACCTGCTGAATTACGTGATTTTTCCGCTTACCGTTATCGTGATGAGCATTTTCTTCTCTGTTCACTATCTGACGCTGTACTACCTGCTGCAGCCCTACAACATTCATACGCAGGTAAAAAGCGGCGCATATACGGCGGTGATCTGGATCACGTACATGGTCTGCTGGCTGTTTCTGCAGCTGCGTCTGGACACGCTGGCGTTCGGTCTTGCCGCGACGGCGTTTTGCATCGTCTATTGCATCGCGGCCTGCATCCTGGTATATAAACTGGCATATAAAACATTCCGTCTGCGGAGCTGAAAGGGCGGAGGAGGCGCGCTTTGTATAAAATCCTGATTGTTGAAGACGATATGGCGATCGCCGGAACGGTGAAAAAACAGATCGAAGCCTGGGGCCTCGAGGCCAGATGCGCCGAGGATTTCCGCGAAATCCTTTCGCTGTTCCGGGAGTTCCAGCCGCACCTTGTGCTTCTCGACATAACGCTGCCATTTTACAACGGCTATTACTGGTGTGGAGAAATCCGAAAAATTTCGCGCGTGCCCATCGTGTTTCTTTCTTCCGCTTCCGACAACATGAATATCGTCATGGCGATGAATCTGGGCGGAGACGATTTTATCGCCAAGCCATTCGACCTCAATGTGCTGACTGCCAAACTACAGGCTGTCCTGCGGCGCGCATATGATTTTACCCCTGAAATCCCGGCGCTGGAGCATCGCGGCGCTCTGCTGCTTCCTGCGGAGGCCGTATTGACGTACCGCGGCGAGCGAATCAGTCTTACGAAAAACGAGCTCCGCATTTTACAGACGCTCCTAGAGCAGAAGGGCTGCGTCGTAGGGCGGGACGCATTGATGCAGCGGCTCTGGGAAACGGACAGCTTTATTGACGACAACACGCTGACCGTGAATATTGCGCGTCTGCGCCGAAAGCTGGACGCCGCGGGACTTTCGGATTTTATCGTTACAAAGGTAGGGATGGGATACGTTGTCGGATAAGAAGAGGGGCGGAGAACCGTTTCTGTTTCTCCGCTATTTAAAATCGCATTTAAAAACAATTGTGCTTCTTTGTATTTTCACCGTTATTTTTGCCGGCTCCTTTCTGCTGTACCAGCTGCCTGCAGCCGCGGTCTGGTATGCCGCTGCAATTTGCTTTTTTATCGGGGGCGCAGCATTGATTTTCGATTATTTGGCTTTTCGGAGAAAGCATCAGAGCCTTAAGACGCTGCTCCGGGAAGCTGCGGTGACACTGGAGCAGCTGCCGGAGCCGCGCGGCCCGCTGGAAGCCGATTATCAGGCAGTTATCCGGGCGCTGCACACGGAGCGGACAGAGCTGGAAAACCGGATGCGCAGGCAGTACGGGGATCTTACCGAATATTATACGATCTGGGTGCATCAGATCAAAACGCCGATCGCAGCGATGCGCCTGCTGCTGCAAAGCGGGGAAGGCGCCCAGTACCGGGAGCTTTCCGAGGAGCTGCAGAGGATCGAGCAGTATGTGGAAATGGTGCTGTGCTATCTTCGGCTGGATTCTGATTCCACAGATTATGTCCTCAAAGAGTATGCGCTTGACGAGCTGATCCGTCAGGCCGTCCGCAAATACGCCGCTTCGTTTATCAGAAAAAAGCTCAGGCTGGAATATGAGCCTGTGAATTGCCGCGTGCTGACGGACGAAAAATGGATGCTGTTTGTTCTGGAGCAGGTTCTTTCAAACGCTCTGAAATATACGAAAGCGGGCAGCATTTCCATTTCGCAGGAATCTCCGGGAATCCTGTGCATCCGGGACACGGGGATTGGGATCGCACCCGAGGACCTGCCGCGTATTTTTGAAAAAGGTTATACGGGCTATAACGGGCGCAGCGATAAAAAAGCGAGCGGAATCGGCCTTTATCTCTGTAAAAGGATCTGCCGGAATCTGGGGCACAGGATCGCGGCGGAATCAGCGGTCGGAACCGGTACGGTGATCCGGATCGATTTCAGGCGCGCCGAGCTGGAGGTTGAATAAAAAGAACGGCTTACATTTTTGTAAGGCGGAGCGGAAAAAATGTAAGCGGATTCGATGGCGGCGCTTCCCTGCGCTTTGCTACAATTGACTTGAAAATCGTTAAGGAGGATGCAAAATGCCGATTTTAGAAGTCAATCATCTGAAAAAAACGTATACTACGCGGTTCGGCGGAAATCAGGTACAGGCTCTGACAGACGTTTCGTTCAGCGTGGAGAAGGGTGAATACGTAGCAATTATGGGGGAGTCGGGCTCCGGAAAAACGACGCTGCTGAATATTCTGGCGGCGCTGGATAAACCGACGGGAGGCAGCGTGCTGCTGGACGGCCATGACCTCAGCAAAATCAAAGAATCGGAGATCGCGGCGTTTCGGCGCGACCATCTGGGCTTTGTATTTCAGGAGTTTAATCTTCTGGATACGTTCACCCTGGAAGATAATATTTTTCTGCCGCTTGTGCTTGCCGGCAGGCAATACCGGGAAATGAAAAAAAGACTGGCGCCCATTGCGGAGAAGCTGGGCATTGCGGGGCTTCTGGCCAAATATCCGTACGAGGTTTCGGGCGGACAAAAGCAAAGGGCGGCCGTGGCGCGGGCGCTGATTCCAAATCCGCGTCTGATCCTGGCCGACGAGCCGACCGGAGCGCTGGATTCCAAATCAACGGACGAACTGCTCCGCCTGTTTTCCGAGATCAACAGGGACGGTCAGACGATTCTGATGGTGACGCATTCCGTAAAGGCCGCAAGCCATGCCGGCCGCGTTTTGTTTATCAAAGACGGCGCGGTATTCCATCAGCTGTACCGCGGGAGCAATACCGGCGCCGAACAGTATCAGAAGATATCCGATACGCTTACGGCTCTGGCGGCGGGCGGTGAAGAGCAATGAAGCGCGGCTTTTACCCGAAGCTGGCGATGACCGGCATCGCCAGGAATCGGAAGACATATATTCCTTATATTTTAACGTGTACCGGTATGATTATGATGTTTTATATCGTTTCCTTCCTGTCCCGCAGCGATACGGTCGCCGCAATGCTGGGCGGCGATACGATGCAGGGGATTCTTTCGCTGGGGAGCGGCGTGATTTTCATATTTGCGCTGATCTTTTTATTCTACACAAATTCTTTTCTGATCCGCAGGCGCAAAAAGGAATTCGGTCTGTATAATATCCTGGGGATGGGCAAACGGAACCTGGCCGGAATTCTGGTCTGGGAAAGCGTGATCATTGCCGCGCTTTCCTATTTGGGAGGCCTGTTCTGCGGCATTTTGTTTTCAAAGCTTGCAGAGCTTGTTATGACGCGGCTTCTGCACGGCAGCGTATCGTTTGGCTTTTCCGTAGATTGGAGCGCCATTCTGCGGACGCTGGGGCTGTTTGCGATCATTCACTGTCTGATTCTGCTCAATGCGCTCCGGCAGATTCATGTTTCGAACCCGGTTGAGCTGCTGCGCAGCGAAGCGGTAGGGGAGAAGCCTCCGAAATCAAACTGGCTTCTGGCTCTCCTGGGCGTGCTGATTCTGGGAGGCGCTTATTATCTTGCACTGACGATCGAAGATCCAGTCGCCGCGCTGGTCACGTTCTTTCTCGCCGTCGTAATGGTCATCGTAGCGACGTACCTGCTGTTTATCGCCGGCTCCGTCGTGCTTTGCAGGCTGCTGCAGAAAAGCAAACGGTATTATTATAAGACAAATCATTTTGTGTCGGTCTCCTCCATGGTTTACCGGATGAAACGAAACGGCGCGGGACTGGCGTCTATCTGTATTCTTTCCACCATGGTGCTGGTAATGATCTCCTCGACCATGTGCCTGTACATCGGCACAGAGGATACGCTGCGCACGCGATATCCCAGAAATATCATCGTGAAGACGGATTCGCTGGATACGGCTTATATCGACACGGTACACGGAGCCGTCGAAGAGGTCCTGGAAAAGAGCGGTCAGAAAGCGGAAAATCTGCTGCATTACCGTTATCTGGACGCGGCGGTCTACTTGGCGGAGAACCGGATCCTGTTTGAAGCGCCGGCCTCGGAGGACGTCCAGTTTTCTCTCTATGAAAATATCTGGCAGCTGTTTGTCCTGCCGCTGGAGGATTATAACCGCCTGACGGGGCAAAAGGAAACGCTTCGCGAGGACGAGGTGCTTCTGTATGCTACAAAATCAACCTTTACCTGGGATACGCTTACGATTGGTACGCTCCCTCCGAGACAGGCAGAAAAGCTTTCGGAGTTTACAGACATCGGAATGGGCGTCACGCTGTCGGCGCCGGCGCTGTATCTGATTGTTTCCGACTTTGATGCGCTCGCCGGCATATGGGAAGAGCTTGTGAAGCCGGAAAACGGCTTGGCCGTTCGGCATGACTATTACGGATTTGATTTAAACTGCGCTGCGCAGACGCAGATCGAAATCGGAGATACGATTTATGAATCGATTCTGCTCCTGCAGCAGGCGGACGATGCTTTCCCGCAGGTGTCGGCGGAATGCGCGGAAAAGGACCGGGCAAACCTGTATGCACTGTACGGAAGCCTGCTTTTCCTGGGGGCGCTGCTGGGAGCCGTATTCCTTTGCGCCGCAGTGCTGATTATGTATTACAAACAGATCACAGAGGGGTATGAGGACCAGTCGCGCTTTGAAATTATGCAGAAGGTCGGAATGAGCAAGCCGGAAATCAGGAAAAGCATCAATTCTCAGGTGCTTACCGTATTTTTCCTCCCGCTGGCCGCGGCCGGGATTCATCTGGTGTTTGCATTCCCGATGATCTCAAAGATGCTGACGCTGTTCAGTCTGACGAACACGGCGCTCTTTACGGCGGTCATAATTGGCTGCTATCTTGTCTTCGCGCTGTTTTATATTGGCGTATACTTTCTGACGTCCAGGGAATATTTCAGCGTCGTCAGCGGTGGAAAAAGGAATTGCTGACGGGTTCGCCTGCCGTTTCGGATTTTATGGAACACCCCAATGTGCGGCGCCGGAGAATTTGAAAAATTGTATATATTTTTAAATAAAAATACAATTTTTAGAAACAATTGAAAGCTATAATAAAGCCTCGTTGTATCAGACTGCGGAGGCGTAGCTCAGTTGGTTAGAGTATCTGCTTGACATGCAGGGGGTCGGTGGTTCGAGCCCACTCGTCTCCACCAAATATTGAAAAAACCGCTTATTTAAGCGGTTTTTTTATTTCTGTACACGTTTCATACACGTTTATTCTGTCCAGAACACTTACTGCTCGTTCTTCTTCCCTTGGGTACAAATGTGCATACGTGTTCCACGTCATTTTTACATCGGAATGCCCCAGTCTTCGCGCGATCTCTTGGATATTGATTCCCTCATTGGCCAGAAGGGAGGCGTGAGAATGACGGAAATCATGGATGCGAATGTGCGGAAGGCCTGCTGCCTTTGCAAACAATTTATTTTTATTTTCGATTGCGGTATCACTCAGGCATTTTATCCCGCCGCACACTCGAAAGCTGTCATTGAAATGATTGTCCCGCATCTGGCGCTTCTTATGCTCAGATAATATATTCAACAGGGGCTTTGGAATCTGTAGATCGCGATAGGATGATTTATTTTTTGGCGGCGTTTCGACTATGCTCTGCCCTCTGATTTTCTGCGCTACGCTGCGCCGTACATGCAAGATTTCCCCGTCTATGTCAGACCACTTTAGCGCATTGATTTCGCCCTTACGCATGCCGGTATAAAATGCGATGTTAAAAAACACGTAAAAGCCCCAGTCAGTTAATGTGACAGCAGAATCACGTGCCACAGCGATATATTTAATGAATTGACTCGGGGCATAATATTGAATCTTTTCGTGGGATGGAGTCGTATAAGGATCACGGAAGTTTCCAATATCAGTGATCGGATTTTTCGTAATATATTCTACCTTCAAAGCGTAGTTAAGGAGAGTACGAAACTCCTTATATATGTTTTGTTTCATCTTTATGGAAAGCGTTTTTTCAGATATTTTGTTTTTCCAGCTTTGCAATGCCTTCTTATCAAGTTTGCTTAGCTTCGTATCTTTTAGATAGGGGAGAACATGATGCGACAAAACGCACTCTGACTTCCCGAGTGTAGAAGCGCGAACTTCATGGCTCTTGGATTCCAGATATTCGTCGCACAGTTCTTGAATCGTCAGATTAGATGCAGGAGCCGCCGATCTCAATTCCCGTTGCAGCTCAGATTCCAGAAGCCTTGCGGCCGCCGCCCCGTATGCTACGCGATCTATCTGCTTTGCATTGCCGGCATGGTCAGTATAATTGATCCGGACACGATACTTTTGTAGGCCGTCTTTTTTGCCTTCCATCTTGTAGATTGGCATGTTGGTCATCTCCTATTGCAATGATTGGCCGCACCGTGTTACAATAGGAGCAACACAATGAGCTTGGTTGGGGTTTATTTGTGTTTCATGCCGTCCGGTGTTGGCGCACTGGACGGTTTTTCTATTCAAATACAGTCTGACTCAGCACGACCTTTCCGATAACGTGTATTTCAATGCTTTGGGTGTTATAGATCTGCACCTGATGATCTGGATTGAACGAGCACGGAGATAGCGTTACGATGTCTCCGTCTCGATAGAATTTTTTGACTGTAGCATCATCGCCGTTGACTGCGACGACCGCAATTTCCCCGTTCTCCACGATCTCCTGCTCACGAACGATAATTATATCCCCGTCAAATATTCGGGCAGCAGTCATGCTGTCACCTTTGACGCGCAGACCGAAATATTTTCCTCCTTGCGGCAGCTGCGCATACGTATAACCATCGATATTTTGCTCGGCATACATAGGCAGTCCGGCAGCAACACGCCCCAGTATGGGAATCAGATGTGTGGGGGTATATTTTTCGATCCCGTTTTTTTTCAGAATTTCATCGATGTCGCTCTGCGCTTTTTCTGTCAATTTTCCCGCATCATATATCTTCCCCTTATCGTACACAATAATATCGGCATTGTCTTTTGGGGAGGCGGGAGGAAATCCGTTGACATTATCAGTCCATCCCATGAGATAGGCCGGGGAAGTATCAAGAACAATAGACAGTGGCTCTAACACAGATGTCGGAAAATTTTCTATTTCATTACTTTCATATCGATATATAGTCGCTCTATTTTTACCCAACGCAGCAGCCACTTCATCAACTGATAGGCCGAGTTCTAGCCTTCTCGCTTTTATACGATCTCCTACCTTCATCTGCATACCTCCTTGCATATTTATAATAGCATGGAGATCGCATATATGCAACATGTATTTTTTTTGAAAAAATATTTTTTGCATTTTATGCGAAAATGGCGTTGACATGATACTATCAATGTGCTATATTATGTTTGTCGCATAAAATGCGAATGACATATAGGCGCGGAGGTGATAGAATGGTAAATGTAAATAAACTTAAAGGCAAAATTGTGGAGAACGGGTTAAACGTAGAAACTCTATCTCGGCGTGTAAAGATAGATAAGAGCACGTTTTATCGGCGTTTAGCACAAAACGGTAAGGAATTTACAATAGCTGAAGCTGACGCGATAGTTAATGAGTTAAATTTATCTAGCGAAGATGCATTTTCGATTTTTTTTAGCCAATTTGTCGCACGTAATGCGACAATGTAATAGGTGACAAAAGATCAGAAAGAGGGTGGAAGAGAATGGCAGCAGAAGATTGGGAACAGCAGTCGGAAAAGAGAAAGCGAAGAGCAGAACTCGTTACGCTGATTGTATCGATTACTGCAATTATCCTGTCAGTATCTGTAATAATAATGAATCTATTACTAATAATAACATAAACCAATAAAAAAACATAGACGAATGGAGGTGAAAACCGATGACAAAGGAACAACTGAAAAAAATAATGGATGCGATGCAGGGCATTACATACCTTGACTGGGAAAAGTTGAGCTTGTGTATTAGCTCTATATTTAATGCAGAAATCAGCAAGCAAGCGAACGGAACGCGGCTTACTGATTCTGAGAGAGTAATCGAAGAATACAAGCACTATTCATCGACTATTTGAATGAATATAGGGTTAATACGGTAATCTTTCCCACGATAAAAAATTTGAACATAGTCTAACTGATAATATGTATCAGATTTAGAACGATTTAGCGGGGCAAAGATTTCGGCGTTTTCTTCATACCATTGGCTGGGATTTGTCCGATGTGTACCCATTTTGCAGTCTGTATCATCGTTTAAACATTCCCATTTGCCTACAAGGCATGCGTAGACTTTTGACATGCTTCTACCTCCTCTCAGTTGTATTTCAGCGGATCTGATACAAGCATTATATGAGAAACGGGGTAGAAAAACAAGGAAAATCGGAGAGAAATAAAATATTTGGAGGAGGCAATGACAATGGAAACAGCCAACAAACGAATCCCACAGATCCCTGATATTAGGAAGGCAGTTCTCATTTATTATGCGAAAAACGAATTGAGGACGAAAGATATCAAAGAACTGTTCGCGTGCTGTGGTACGGTTGCAACGAGGCTCAAAGGGATCGCACTGGAGTACATAATCGAAAATGACGTTGTACGGTGGAACGATGATCAGGTCAACACAAAAGCGGCGTATGAGTCCTGGGGACTGGACATCAAGGATCTGGAAAGACGCCAGAAGAAGCTCGAAGAACTGGGGGTGGGAACGTGCTGATCGATCAATATCCGTACAGCATAATCTATCGGTTGATCCCTCACGGGCGCAGTAATGCAGTGCCGGCAGCACAGATTGTCGGCCTCACGAAGCTGGACGAACGCTCCATACGGATCTACGTGGAGGCTATGCGAAGGGAAGGACATATCATTGCGTCGAGCAGCAAGGGGTATTACTTCCCGGCGTCAATAGAAGAACTGAAAGAATACGTCCAGCGGACGGAGAAAACAGCGAAAAGTGCGCTGTATACGCTGAGACACGCACGGAAAGCACTAAAGGTACAGGAGGCGGAGATGTGAGAAGCAACCTAAAGCAAGCGCGGCTGAGCGCCGGGCTAACGCAGCAACAACTGGCGGATAAGCTACATATTAGCCTTAGATACTATAAATCGATTGAAGCGGGAGAAAGAACCGGGGACTTTCAACTATGGGACATGTTAGAGGACATCACTGGTATTCATCAAAGGGTTCTCCGTTCGACCGAGTAAATAGTCAGTGGATACTTCTAAAATATCCGCGATTTGAACGAGGATGTCCAACGATGGGGAACGATCACCGCTTTCGTAATTACGATAAGATCGGAGGCCAATGCAAAGCAGATCAGCCATTTCTTGTGCAGTGTAGCACCTAGTTTTCCGCCACTGATTCAATCTTCGAGGTAAAGTATTTTGATATGCCATAAAAAGCCTCCAAAAAAGTATTGACAGTGTACAAAACGTACACTATAATACAAGAAAAATACAGTGCTCATTTTGAGCACCAAATAAGGAGGGCAAAGAAAATGTTGGCGAACGAAGTAAAAAGCTTGGAGAAGGAAAACGAGGCGTTGAGGTATGAGAACGCGCTGCTGAAAAAGAGACTTGAGAGCGATCCGGAACGGAGACCAATGTTGTGCAAAGACTGCAAATTCTTCGTGCGGCATTATGTCAAATCCGGAGGGAGCTTTTCCCCGATCGGAATCGGGCATTGCACAGCAGGGCGGGGAACCAAGAACAGAGAAGCATACGGCAAAACATGCGACTATTTCGAATTTGGGGATTATGAGCTTCGAACAATGGAAAGGGAGGCGAAAAATGGGACGTGAATGGTTAAAAAACATACGAATAGAAAAACAGGTAAGTCAAACGAAGATTTCTGGCTCAATCGGGATATCGCAGCAATCATACTGCAATATAGAGCTTGGAAAAAGGAACCCATCTGTTAAAACGGCACAAGCGATAGCGGAATTGCTCGGATTTGACTGGACATTGTTCTTTCAAAAATGAAAGAGCGAAATGCTCTTTACATCTCGCTCTTTCATGAGTCATTTACTCCTTTTGGTTTGTGCTAATGCACTGCCAGCTACGGACTTGCTTGCTGCGCCATATCTACCATCACGAAGAATTTTTGACGCAGTGCTTGCAACACTTTTGGTAGTTTGCTTACAAGTGTGTTTTGCCATTTAAACACCTCCTTGAAATGTATATTTACAACATATAGTTACGCTTTTTAAAGAGCACACATTATATTGTATAGATTCATTATACATCCGCAAGCTGTATTAATCAACATAATGAAGATGATTAAAAAATATGTAGAGAAAGGAGGAAAATATGAACACAAAAGCACTCAAGGCAATTCGCAATATGCTCGCGGCGCTGGCAGCGGCGGCCGGAATCTTCCTGCTGGGCATCTGCGGGGCGGGCGATCAGGATCTGATCTCATTCGGGCAGCTGTGCCTGTACGGAGCCATCGGCTTGACAGGACTGGCAACCGGCGTGCTGGGATCGATCGTAATTAATAATGAACTCGAATGGAGGGGCAGAAAATGAAATGGCCGTATCGCTGTAAAGACTGTGGAGCGTACCTCGATCCGGGGGAAACATGCGACTGTAAAAAAGCCGACGAGCTGCAACTCAATCGGCTTAAAGAGACATCAAAAGATGCCAACATTAACAATAATAATATATCAGAGGAGGACACGATATGTCAACATTAACTATCACTATTGAGGCGCCTGAAATGGTGGCCGCCATCCGAGAGCTTGCTACTGCACTTGGGAACCACAGGGCGCAGCAGACAGCACCAACCGTCAACACTGTACCGCAACAAACACCAGTAACACCAACCAGCAACATTGTACCGCAGCAAGCGCCGGTAACAGTGATAAGCAGTGCTGTACCGCAACAAGCTTCTGCTGCGGTGCCCACGGCAACCGCAACTTATACAATTGATCAACTGGCTTATGCCGCGTCACCGTTGATTGACGCGGGAAAACTCCCCGAGTTACAGGCGTTGCTTGGTCAGTTCGGAGTCAATATTCTTACAGAGCTTCCGGCGGAACAATACGGCGCTTTTGCGACCGCGCTGCGCGGACTGGGGGCGAAGATATGAGCCACGCACTGCTCTCCGCGTCAAGCGCGAAGCGCTGGCTGACTTGCACACCGTCCGCCAAATTATGCGAAAACATGCCGGATACAGCGTCAGAATATGCCGCAGAAGGTACGCTTGCGCATGCAATCGCCGAGCTCAAACTGCGGAAATATATCGAGCCGATGTCTACCCGTACGTACAACCGCCAAATGAAAAAGCTGGAAGAGGATCCCGCGTATCAGGCTGAAATGCAATCTTACACCGATGTCTATATGGATTACATTAAGGATAGCGCAGCGCTGCGAGACCACCCGCCGCACATTGTCGCGGAATACAGGGTGGACTATTCTGCTTATGCACCGGAAGGGTACGGAACGGCTGACTGCATTATGATCGGCGACGGACTCCTAGAAATTGTGGACTATAAACACGGGAAGGGCGTACCGGTATCGGCAGAAAATAATCCTCAGTTGAGATTGTATGCGCTGGGCGCAATGAGGCAATACATGTTGTTATACCCGGTACATAAAATCCGCATGACAATTATACAGCCCCGTATTGATAACACCAATTCGGCCGATATGAATGTCTCAGAACTACTGGAATGGGGCGCGTCAATCAAGCCCCTTGCGCAGGCAGCATATGAGGGAACAGGCGACTTCGTGGCGGGTGAGCATTGCCGCTTCTGTGCGGCAAAAGCGATCTGCCGGGCCCGCAGTCGGGAATATACCGCACTTGAAGATTTTAGAGGCGAGGATCCTGCACTGCTGACGCCGGAAGAAATTGGGGTGATTCTCGGCAAGATAGACGGGCTCAAAAACTGGGCATCAGACGTGAGTGCGTATGCCTTGCAAAAAATTCTTTCCGGGGAGGAAATTCCCGGCTGGAAAGCGGTTGAAGGGCGCAGCAACCGCGAGATCCGAGATCTGGATACCGCGTTCAATCTGCTGAAACTCGCCGGATACCCCGACGAAGTGCTCTACGAGCGAAAGCCGCTCACAATTACTGGCTTGGAGAAGCTTGTAGGCAAGGCCAGATTATCGGAAATCATCGGAAATTACATCGTTAAGCCAGAAGGCAAGCCGACGCTTGCACCGGAGTCAGATACGAGAACCGCAATCACACGCGCAAAATCAGATTTTAAGGAGGAAGTATCATGATGAATAACAATCCCAGGCACATTGTAACCGGACAGGTAAGACTGTCCTATGTCAATCTACTTAAGCCTTATGCCAGAGAAGGTCAGGAGGCGAAATACAGCGCAACAATTCTTGTCCCTAAGACTGATACGGCAACGAAGGCGCGAATCGACGCAGCCATCAATGCGGCAAAGCAAGACGGTCCTGCAAAATGGGGCGGGGTGATTCCGCCAATCGTAGCGATTCCGGTGCATGATGGCGACGGCGTAAGACCGTCTGACGGGATGCCGTTCGGCGAGGAATGCAAAGGACATTGGGTATTCACAGCCTCAAGCAAAATTCAACCGGAAATCGTTGATCTCAACATCAACCCGATTCTTGATCCCACTGAAATTTACAGTGGGCTCTACGCACGCGTAGGCGTGACCTTCTTCGCCTATAACGCGGGCGGAAAGAAAGGAATCGGATGCGGATTAGAAACCGTGCAAAAGCTTCAAGACGGCGAGCCTCTTAGCAACCGTGCAAGCGCGTCTGATGACTTCGGCAGCATCCAGCCCGTGCATCAGATTAATCCTATTACTGGATTACCGCTATGAGACATCTATCGATCGACCTCGAAACTTATAGCAGCGTTGACCTCAAAAAATCGGGACTGTACAAATATGTGCAGTCTCCAGATTTTCAGATCCTGTTGTGTGCCTACTCACGCAGCGCGGATGGAATCAACTGGACTCCAGTAGAGGTGATCGATCTCATAACTGATCCTGATGCAGAGCGCAAAATGACGGGACTCATACACGATTTGTTTGACTACCAATGCCTCAAGCATGCATACAACGCAGCATTTGAATGGTATTGCCTCTGTAAGCATTTTTCGCGATATGTCACAGAGGACTTTGCGATAAGCTGGCTCAAACAATGGCGCTGTACAATGGTACACGGGCTCTGTTGCGGATATCCGGGAGGGCTCGCCGCTATAGGAGAGGCACTAGGGCTTCCACAAGACAAACGCAAGCTCGGCATTGGTTCCGCACTGATTCGAACCTTCTGTATGCCGCGTGGTGCAGTCGGAGGCCGTACGCTCCCGCAGCACGAACCGAAAAAATGGGACCTGTTCAAAGATTACTGCGCCCAGGACGTGCGCACAGAAATAGAGATTGAAAAGATATTATCCGCATACCCTGTCCCAGAAAATGAACAAAAGCTGTGGGAACTTGATCAATCTATGAACGCTTACGGAATCAACCTCGACACTGAACTCATCCGTGGTGCGCTGGCATGCAGCCAAACGGTCACCGACGAGCTTACGGAAGAGGCAATCCGTATATCTGGCATCGATAACCCAAAATCGGTACAGCAATTATCGAAATGGCTTGAGACGGAAACCGGCGACAAAGTCGACAATCTTCGTAGGGACACTGTCGCAAACATGATCGACACAACGGATAACGACAAAGTAAAAAGGCTTCTCGAAATAAGACTGGAGCTCTCAAAAACCTCCGTCAAAAAATATGCAGCAATGGACGCTGCAGTGTGTGAAGATGGCAGAGTTCGAGGGCTGCTCCAATTTTACGGAGCCAATCGTACCGGCAGATGGGCGGGAAGGATCGTGCAGGTACAGAATCTTCCCCGTAACTATATAGATACACTGGATTTAGCCCGTGCGCTTGTCAAGGAAGACAAAACGGCGGCGCTGAAGTTGGTGTATGGGAATGTGCCGGACACATTGTCCCAGCTTATCCGTACCGCATTTATCCCGTCACATGGAAACCGTTTCGTGGTGGCAGATTTTTCGGCAATTGAGGCGCGCGTGATTGCGTGGCTTGCCGGAGAGAGCTGGCGCCAGGAAGTCTTCCGGACACACGGAAAGATCTATGAAGCCTCTGCATCAGCCATGTTCGGTGTTCCAATTGAACGGATCAAAAAAGGTAACCCGGAGTATGCACTGCGTGCCAAAGGCAAGGTAGCAGAGCTGGCGCTTGGGTACCAGGGCTCAAGTGGCGCACTGATTGTAATGGGTGCTCTGAACATGGGCCTGACAGAAGAAGAATTGCCCGATATCGTAGCTAGATGGAGGCAGGCAAACAAACGTATTGTTGCACTTTGGTATGCCTTCGAAGAGGCCGTGAAAAATACAATTTCTACCGGCGCACCAACTGGTGTAAACGGAATTGTTTTTGCAATGGAGGGCGATTTGATAACGGGGCAGATGTTTTTGACCGTCAGGCTCCCGAGTGGCAGAAAGCTGCATTACGCAAAGCCGCAGCTTACAGTTAACGAGATCGGACGTAGATCCATCACGTACATGGGCGTGGATCAAGAAAAGAAAAAATGGACGCAGCTTGAAACGTATGGCGGGAAGCTTGTGGAAAACACCGTGCAGGCCATCGCCAGAGACTGCTTGGCAATCGCTCTGCAGCGCCTGGATGCTGCCGGATATAGATCTGTCATGCACATCCACGACGAGGTGGTTATCGATTGTCCTGAAAACCAATGCGATCTGGAACGCGTGTGCAAGATCATGGGCGAGCCGATCCCCTGGGCGGAAGGTCTGATTCTCCGGGCGGACGGGTTCCTCACGGACTATTACAGAAAGGATTAATCCTATGGTACTGAAATATGACAGACAGATAACGATAAGTACCGCAAATAGCCGTTACGCTGAAAATTGGCCGGCGCAGAAAATGTATCTCTCCGAGCTTGTAGACCGGCTCAAGGTACCAATGCGCAGTCAGGAATCACTCAGTGTATACCTCAAAATGCCCAAGGCGAAGCAGGATAACCTCAAAGACGTCGGAGGCTTTGTCGGTGGAGAACTGCTTGGTGGGCGTCGAAAAAATGGATCGGTAAAGGGTAGGGATTTCATATCACTAGATCTGGACAGCATCCCTGCAGGAGAAACCGATACTACGCTCAAAAAGATCGCCGCACTGGGTTGCGGCTGCTGCGTGTACAGCACGCGCAAGCACGAGCCTTCCAAGCCTCGACTGCGCGCCCTGGTGTGGTTAGACCGCACATGCAGCGCAGACGAATATGAGGCGATATCGCGCAAACTTGCCGAGATCATCGGAATCCAACTTTGTGATCCATCCACCTTCCAGCCGACACGGCTAATGTACTGGCCGAGCTGCTGCAGTGACAGTCAATATGTATATGAGGTGTACGACAACCCATTCTTATCAGTTGACGGGATGCTGCGAATGTATCAGAACTGGCGTAATGTTGCAGAATGGCCGCAGGTTCCGGGCGCTGCAGACTTGCCGAAACGACTCGCTGCAAAACAGGGTGATCCGACAGAAAAAACAGGCATCGTCGGGGCGTTCTGTCGGATATACGATATATACCGGGCGTTTGAGCTGATTCCTGGCATCTATGAGCCATGCACTGGATCAGACCGGTATACATACGTAGGCGGATCCACTTCGGGCGGAGCAGTGATATATGATGGCGGAAAATTCTTATATTCCCATCATGCTACAGATCCGTGCGGGGGCAGGCTGGTCAACGCATTTGACCTTATAAGGATCCACAAGTTCGGGGAGCTGGATGACAGCGCAAAGGCGGATACGCCGGTCAACCGGCTGCCGTCATACACCGCGATGACCGAATTCGCAGTTGGAATCCCTGAAGTTGCAAAGGCAATGGCAAAAGAACGTTACGCATTAACCCTGAAAGATTTTGGTCAAGCGGATGATTGGATCAAGCAACTCGATATGACAGAGGTAGGCTACGCCAGCACAATCAACAATATCCTTCTGCTCCTCGAACATCATGATGACCTTAAGGATCGGATATTCTACGACGAATTCGCGCGGCGCCCCGTTATACGGGGGCGGATGCCATGGGACGCAAAGGATCCGGAAACTGCGGAGCGTACTTGGCGTGAGGGGGATGACGCCGGCGTTAGCTGGTATATGGAAAAGACATTCAAAATCCACGGTGAGAGCAAAGTTCGAAACGCGCTGCTGTTGCACAAGGATCGGCATTCCTATAATCGAGTAAAGGAGTACCTATTAGGTCTTCCGGCCTGGGATGGTGTAAAGCGATTGGATACGCTGTTTGTAGACTATCTAGGCGCTGAGAATTCGGAATATGTCCGCGCAGTAACAAGAAAAAGCTGGACCGCAGCAGTAGCTAGAGCATTATGCCCGGGCACTAAATATGACAATATGACTGTAATTACCGGCGCCCAAGGCATCGGCAAAAGCTCGCTGCTGAAAATAATGGGAGGGGCATGGTTTTCTGATTCTCTTAAGACATTTGAGGGCAAAGAGGCATGCGAGCTTGTGCAAGGCGTATGGATCGTTGAAATTGCGGAATTGGCGGCATTCAGCAGAGCCGAAACAAGCAAAATCAAACACTTCCTGAGCCAGACAGAGGATATATTCCGTGCAGCCTACGCAAAAAATACGGAGTGGTGTCCGAGGCGTTGTGTATTCTTCGGAACAACCAATGACGCCGAATATCTGAAAGACAACACCGGGGACCGGCGCTTTTGGCCAATTGATGCCGGTATACAGAGACCGAAAAAGAATGTTTTCGAGGATCTGCCGACAGAGCGAGATCAGATTTGGGCCGAGGCCTTGCTCCGATATCAGATGGCTGAACCACTCTATCTGCCAGCGGAGCTTATGGAGGCGGCTCAGAAAGTTCAGGAGGCACACAGAATCAGTGACGACCGCGCAGGCGTAATCCAAGAGTTTTTGGAGCTCAAACTGCCGAAAAATTGGAGCCGAATATCAACCGCGCAGCGCCGCATATGGCTCAACGGGGGAGCCGAAAACGAGGGTGAAATCGAGCGCGATCGAGTATGTGTAGCAGAAATCTGGACGGAGTGTCTCGGACAGGATCTGGCGCGCCTGGATGCCAAAGCATCAAAGGACATCCGGAATATTATGGATCGAATGCCGGGCTGGAAAAAGAGTACGAAGGCGATGAAAAGACCGCCCTACGGAGTGGTTAAAGGGTACGAAAAAGAGGTAACCAAACAGGTAACTTTTAGGTAACCGGTTACCTGAAAAGTTACCTAAAAGGTAACCGGTTACCTCGCGGTTACCTGAAAAGTTACCTAAAAAAACGCGTAAAATTAAAGGTTTTTTTAAAATAGGTAACTAGGTAACCATTTTTTACTTTAATTAATTGAATATAGGTAATTAGGGAGTATATAAAACACCTAATCGCCTGATTTTATATGTCATATACGCGCGCGTGAGAAGTTACCGGGAGGGCGAAACAATGAAAGAAGCTGAAATCGAAAAAAGAATGGTGAAAGCGATCGAAGGTATGGGCGGCTTATGCTGGAAGTTCACCTCCCCCGGAACCATCGGCGTGCCGGATCGGATCGTAGTGCTGCCGGACGGCTCAGTGATCTTTGTAGAGCTTAAAGCTGAATTCGGCAGAATGGCCAATATCCAGCGATACCGGATATCGCAGTTGAAAAAATGCGGCGTTGATGCAAGAAAGATTCAGGGGCTGGAAGAGATGAAATCATTTGTGCGCGAATGCAAAACACGGCTGGAAGGAGGCGAGAGGAGTGAAATATAACCCGCATCCGTACCAGGCCTATTGCGAAAATCGAATCATTGAAACATCCGCACTGGCGCTGTGGCTTGATATGGGACTGGGCAAGACGGTAATTACGCTAACCGCGATCAAGGAGCTGAAATATTACCGGTTTGCGGTAAAAAAAGTTCTGGTAATCGCGCCCAAAAAGGTTGCAGAGGCTACTTGGCAGAAAGAAGCTGCGAAGTGGGATCATCTGAGGGGGCTTCGAATCATCAGTTGCCTCGGAAACACAACGCAGCGGATTAAGGCGGTAAATACGCCGGGGGATATCTATATCATCAACCGCGAAAATGTGGTGTGGTTGGAGGATTATTACCGTAACGATTGGCCATTTGACATGGTGGTTGTGGATGAGTCCAGCAGCTTTAAAAACCCTGCTGCGAAGCGATTTAAGGCACTATCCCGAGTCAGGGGGAAAATGTCACGCATTATTGAGCTTACGGGCACACCGGCGCCGAACAGCTTGCAGGATGTCTGGGCACAGGTATACTTGCTGGATCAAGGGGCGCGGCTTGGGAAGTACATTACCCATTTCCGGGAGCGGTACATGGAGCCGGATAAGCGGGATCGCGCGATGGTCTACAGCTATAAGCCCAAGGACGGAGCTGTGGATGTAGTACACCAAAAGATCAGCGATATCTGCGTGAGTATGAAAGCGGAGGACTACTTACAACTACCGGAGTGCGTGATCGACGACATACCGGTGGTGCTGGATCCCAAGGCGCAGCAGCAATACAACCAGCTGGAGCGGGATCTGCTGCTTAGTGTGGAGTCGAGCGTGATCGACGTGGCGTCGGCAGCAGCGTTGTCCAATAAGCTTCTGCAGTTGTGCAATGGTGCATGCTATACGGACGACGGATCAGTGGTGCAGATCCACGGCTGCAAGCTGCAGGCATTGTACGAGGTGGTTGAGGGCCTCAACGGGCAGCCGGTTTTGCTGTTTTATAATTTCCGGCACGATATTGCAAGAATCATCGAAACGCTGAAACCACTGAAGCTGCGGATCCGCCAGCTGGCGGGAAAGGCTGATGAGGATGCGTGGAATAACCACGAGGTTGATGTGCTGCTTGCGCATCCGGCGAGCTGCGCGTATGGGCTTAACCTGCAGGATGGGGGAAACCATATCGTGTGGTTTGGGCTTAACTGGAGCCTGGAGCTATACCAGCAAGCCAATAAGCGGCTGCACAGGCAAGGGCAGCTGCAGGCGGTTATCATACATCGCCTGTACGTGGAGGGCGCGCGGGATGAGGATGTGATCGCCGCGCTGTCAAGCAAGGGGGCGACACAAAATCACCTGATTGATAGCTTGAAGTTACGGATCAAAAGATTGAAGGAGGTACAAAAATGACACGAACTGAATTATCAGAGATACTTGAAAGACATAGAAAATGGCTGGCGGGAGAAGCTGGTGGACAACGCGCCGACCTGTGCGCAGCCGATCTGTGCGAAGCCGACCTGTATAACTGTTGCTTGCCACTATGGTGTGGAGGTACGCGCATCACATTGGA
Source organism: uncultured Clostridium sp. (assembly GCA_900543695.1). Classification (GTDB taxonomy): domain Bacteria; phylum Bacillota; class Clostridia; order UBA1212; family UBA1255; genus Egerieisoma. The sequence goes on from UQSG01000008.1 coordinate 57,435, forward strand.
CAGGCTGCAGATGGCACAGCTGATCTATCACTTCTGCAGCATGGAGTGCGAGGACTCAGAAGTGCTAGCGCTGCAAAAATCATTGTATGCATTCGCGAACGAGTTTGCGGAAAGCCGTGACGATCTCAAAAATAAAAAATTTCCAGAGGCGTGATAATATGAACGTATTAATTGCATGCGAAGAATCGCAGACTATAACGATCGAAATGAGAAAGTTGGGGCATCAGGCGTTCAGTTGCGATTTGCAGGAACCGTCTGGAGGGCATCCAGAATGGCATGTGAAGGGTGATGTGTCGGATATTCTGCATTCTCCGGCAACATTCTTGGCAATGGACGGAACGAAGTATGAGGGGGTTACATGGGATCTGATTATTGCACATCCACCCTGTACATATCTGTCGTCCGTGGCAAATCGGATGCATTCGCAAAAATCACGTACTATAAGTCAGATCAATGACCGGACTGTGGCTCGATTGGAGGCTATGAAATTTTTCCTGGGTTTTGCGCATGCGAATTGCCAGAAGATATGTATTGAAAATCCGGTGGGGGTCATGAACACAGTATATCGTCAACCGGATCAGATTATCCACCCGTATTATTTCGGCGAGCCAGAGCTTAAACGCACCTGTCTGTGGCTCTACGGTCTGCCTCCGTTGGACTATGCGTCAACGATTATCGAGAGACCGCAGCCGATACGTATCGGCGGTAACGGGAAAAATGTATATTTTACGGAACATTGTGGTGGTTCTGATCGGGCGCGTGTCCGATCAAGGACCTTTCCGGGAATCGCCCGAGCAATGGCAAGGCAATGGGCTGGTGAAGCCAATGTCTGATTACTACACATGCAGATATCGATATGCAGCCGCGCTGCCGATGTGCAGCTGCCCGGCCATGTGCCGGGAGATGATAGTTGCAACGTGTATCGACATCAAAAAGGACTGCAAAAATTGCAGATATTACAGATGTGACGAGGAAGAGATCCTAACAGATCGGAAAGGACGGAAAAATGACTGATATATTATGCGACGAAGTGAATTGCATATGGTACAAAGATGAAGAATGCTACGCTGGAAAAATTGTCTGTTTCTGTGATGGATGGCGCACATTCCAAGATTATATGGACCTGCCGGAATATCAGTGCGAATACTGGGAGGCGATCGTAAGGAAAAGCAAAAAAGATATTGTGAGAAAAAGACGCAAAGGAAAAGAAGTCATGGTGAATGGCGTGAAATTCTACACGCGCGACAATATGAAATGGGGAGAACGATGCATCTATCTGACTGACGCGCGCACTGGGATTATGGTTGGGGATATGAAGACGTTGAAAGAAAGATGGGATTGGTACATAGATGCCATCAAAAAACACAGGGACGTGATGGAGTTCCCGGAAATGGAGTAGAAAATGAAAGCATGGTTAGTGAAAATAAAAGATGAAATTTACGCAACAGTTGTTTTTGCGGAAACAAGAGGTAAAGCAAGATCAATAGCAATGTCAACAGATGCTTGCCAAGACGCTGATTTTTGCGAAATAGAAGTGCATAGACAAAAGTCGATGGATAAATACCATACCAAAGGCAAAACAGAAATGGATTGGTGTAACGCTAATGACCGGATTGCATTAGTTAAAGAGTGCGGATTTTTTTGCGTCGATGATTATTTTGACTTCAATGCTTGCGAGGATTGCCCAGCAAAGGATTATTGCGATAGATATACAGATTACAAGGAGGACAAAAATGAACTATGACATTAAACAGGACAAAGACAAAATAAGGCTGGAGCTTGTGCCTCCGTCGTTGATGTGGGCGGTCGGCGCAATACGGACGTATGGCACCCAAAAATACGGGGATGCGGAATGCTGGCGCGCTGTAGAGCCGGAACGCTACAAGGGGGCATTACTGAGGCATCTTATGGCGTATCTTGGCGGCGAGGCGGTAGATCCGGAAAGTGGGTATCCCCATCTATGGCACACGGCGTGCAATCTGGCGTTCTTAATCGAGCTGGAATCGACGGATGGGGGAAAGCCATGAATTTCTTGATTGGTCTGGTCATAGGCATATTGCTCGGGGCGGCTGTGTATGCAATGGGGAGGGGAGGAAAATGAATGCGGAATACTTCTTGCGGTCATATGCCACGTTCACCTTGTACCGCCTCCAGGCGGAGACGGAGCTGAAAAAATTGAAAGATGAACGATATGCGATCTACGCCGAAGGTACGCCGCCTGATGGGCAACCCCGCAGCTCGGATGCGGGAAATCCGACGGCCAAAATCGTGGAGAAGCTGGATCAGTACGACCGGAAGATTGCTCGAATCGAAGCGGAGATTGCTACATACGACGCCAGGATGCAATGCATCGAGGATGTTGTGTCCCGGCTCGCGCCCGATGAGCAGCAGATCGCACGGCTGCGGTATATGCGTACGAAGCCGCTGCGGTGGGATGAGATAGCGCGGGAGTTACATTACAACGAACGGCAATGTCGACGCATTAATCAACGGGCTCTAAAAAAGATTCAAAAGATGTCCGTTACCGGACAAAAAAACATGATATACTGATTACAGTGGATTTTCGGGTAGTCCATGTTGTACCTCCTTTACTGCCCCCTGGAGACAGGGGGTATTTTCATGCAAAAAAATAAGGGGTGATATTATTATGCCAAACATATCAACCGTCAGCGCCGTTATTAACGGCCAGACATATAATCTGACACTGGATTCCGCAAGCGGAAAGTATAAGGCGACTATCACCGCCCCGTCGAAGTCCAGTTACAACGAACCAGGGCATTACTACGACGTTAAGGTGACAGCGGAGGACGAATACGGCAATACTGTATCTGCCGATTCTACACACGCCACGCTGGGAGAATCGCTGCAGCTGCGTGTCAAGGAGAAGACCAAGCCCGTCATTGCCGTGACTGCGCCGACGGCAGGAGCAACCGTCACGAACAACAAGCCGGCCATCAAGATCAATGTCACGGACAGCGATTCCGGAATTGACACCAGCACGTTCAAATTGTACATCGATAACGGTCCTGCGATCACATGGATGTCTGGCATGCGTTCTGAGATCACGGATGGATATACCTGGACGTATACGCCGACAACCGCACTGTCAGATGGACCTCACACGCTCAAGATTGACGTGTCCGACTTCGACGGCAATGCAGCGACGCAGAAGACGTCTACCTTCAAGGTGGATACAACGCCGCCTGTGCTCTCCGTAACGACTCCGACAGACAATTACTACACTAAGGAGACCTCCCTTACGGTCAACGGGACAACTAACGATGCTACGTCTTCGCCGGTCACAATTACGATCAAGGTCAATAATGTTGATGCAGGCGCAGTGACCGTACAGAGCAATGGCAGCTTCTCAAAATCTGTCACGCTGATCTCTCAGGATGCAGCCAATGTCATCGTTGTTACGGCGACAGACGGGGCGGGCAAGACGTCCTCTGTTACGCGGAACGTCTACTGCAATACTGTCGCGCCGGTTATTTCTGAGGTTACAATCGAGCCCAATCCCGTAGACGCGGGCGCAACGTATGTGATCACGGTCACGGTGTCCTGATATGATTACGTCAATGTACGGGCACTGTGACGCGTTTGATGTGGTATATACGCAGATCGGAAAGGATCAGTGGCAGGCGACGGTACCGCCGGATTTGACCGACGGAAAATATGTCGTAGATATCTACGGAGTTGATAATACAGGATTCCTGGTCTATTGGGCCGGAATCCTGTATATGTACGACAGCAGATTCGTGAGATTGGAGCTGCTTCCTGACAGCTGCGTCATGTTCTACACGGACACCGTTGACGTGTCCGATGTCTGGGATTCATCTGATCGATGGGATCTGTCCGTAATATGGGATACATTCGAAGTATGGGATTCGTCCGACATGATCGAGTTCTGTATTTCGGATCCAACGCCGTGCTGTTAAGAGATTGGGGGGCTTAAAATGGAATGCTGTCCAAAACTGAATTTTATCGCGGGCGAGAAAAAATACGTCTGTGCGAAGCTGACTTCCTGCATCGGGCAGGTATTCACGCTGTCCGACGCATCATGGGAGCTGCTGGAAATGGACGGCACGCAAGTCGCGTCCGGGGACTGTGATGTCGTTGACGACGGCTCCGCAAAGACGCTGCGTGCGCTGGTGGAACCGCCGGAAGCGGGGACGTATGTACTAGAATTCACGTACACGATTCCTCCGGAAATATTCATTCGCCGGGTGATGATCTATGTCGGTTAGAATCACAGCGGCCAGCATTACGCCGAATCCGGTGAACACTTCAGAGCAGTTCATCCTATCGGTTGACGTGATCCAGTCAACCTGGGAATGGTTGGGGAGTTATACATGGGGATCAATAGAATCCCGGACATGGAACGATATTGAAAACGGGGAAATCACAAGCTAGGAGGGAATTCTATGGCAACATATACATCGAGATTGGGCCTCAAAAAGCCTGCAGACACGGATTATGTGGACGTGGCGGATATTAATGGCAACATGGATACGCTAGACGCGGCATTCGCTTTATATGCTGTGTGCAGCACGGCGGCGGGTACAGCAGCGAAGACAGTCACGATTTCAGGTTTCAGACTGTTCACGGGATCTGTGGCGTACATCAAATTTGCAGTCAAGAACACAGCAGCCAATCCGACGCTGAACATCTCAAGCACCGGCGCAAAAGCGATTCAGTATCAAGGTGCTGCGATCTCATCGTCCTATCTCAACGCCAACCGCACGTATGCGTTTGTGTATGACGGTAGCGTATATCAGCTGATCGGGGACATCAACACAGATACCAAATACTCTGTATTCACTGGGGCAACCACATCAGCAGCTGGAAAAACAGGCCTGGTTCCTGCACCGGCAGCGGGGTACAATAACAGATTCCTGCGGGGAGACGGAGCGTGGTCAACCTATGATTCGATATACTTTCATGGGCAGAAGGAGATTCCGGAGAGTGCAGACCTTAATGATTATACAGATTCAGGTTGGTATTTTTGTCGAGGTAGTGCAACTGCTGCTACGTTAGATAATTGTCCGACAACTAACGCATTTGGCTTAATTGTCATTAAGCATAATGGTGTTAATCAGATAGTTATAACATATCCTGCAAGCAATTCTATAAGATTGTATACTCGTAATTCTTATCAAGGCGACTGGTCAAGTTGGTATCGTATATTTACACAAGCAGATATGCCTTTATCATCAACTTCATCGGCGGGATTTCTAAGAGCACTGAGTGGCAGTACAACTCAATTTTTAAGAGGAGACGGCACATGGGCAGAAGCCGGCGGAATGGATCTGGATGCGCTGGCAAGCAACACGGATCCGATGGAGATCCAGGGAGTTGGAGCCAACAATGCAACCGGCCTGACGCTGAGGCAAAAAAATAAATCGTATGACGATATGATCCAGACGCTGGAGATGAAATCGTTCAATGGACCTCCCGGACGAACTTTTTATGCGGCCTTGAAACACGGTGATGGTACCGATTGGGAGACAGCGGGCACAGACTACGGAGGGCTCGAGGTATGGCTGAACTGGTCCAGCAAGAGTGGATATCTGAGGCCGATCTTGGATGACGTATATTCTATGGGGTATTCTGACAATCGATGGACCACGGTATATGCAACCAACGGTACGATCCAGACCAGTGACCGGAGGCGTAAGAGCGATATCAGGCTGGTTCCGCAGAAGGATCAGACGGCGGAAGAGACGCCCGCGCTGACGCAGGAGGATTTGCTCGACTTCGTCCGCAACGTCGACATCTATACATACGTTTCGGATCCTGAGCATACCAAGACAGTGCAGGACGCCATGGCGGCCAACGAGTACGAAAAGATTCACATAGGGATCATGGCCAACGACCTCACAGGCAGCAAGATATTCCCCTTCGTCGGCCACAAGGATGGAGCGGACGAAAACGCGCCAGTAGGCATGAAATACGAGTCGCTGGGCGTGGTTGCCTTGTATGCGATCCGAGCTCTGTACGACAGGATCGACAAGCTGGAGAAGCGCATCGAAGAGCTGGAGGCGGAAAGAAGATAAGCACAATACAGTGAGAGGTGGGTGACGTGGAACGTGAAAATAATCTGATTAGATGGGAGGATCTAACTCCAGAAGAACAATTCGCATCGGTCAGTCGTGCCGGAAAAGCGTCTGCGGCAGCCAGGCGCAGGCGGAAGAGTATGAGGCAGGTTATGGAGATGCTGCTAAGCCTCCCGGCCGGCGCAGAGGCGGACTATAACACGATCGTCAATGCGGGCATAGACGTCAAGGATCTGGGAGAAGAGACCGTGAACAATGTGATCGTCGTTATGGCGGCGCTGCTCAAGAATGCCAAGGCCGGCGACGTGGCCAGCATTAAGGAGCTGCGCAGCATCATCCAGGAAGAAATCCTGATGAAGCACAAAATAAAGAACGACAACGCGCGTCTGGAGCTCGAACGCAAGAAGATTGAGCCGCCGACACCGGAGCCGATCTCATACGCCGGGATCCCCGCATTGATGATTGCACCGACCTTTGCGCCGGTGCATTTTGACGTTCAGGAACGGGCGCATTCCGAGTACGTGTTTCCTGGCGGGCGTGGTTCGACAAAATCGTCCTATGTGTCCATGGAAGTGATCGACCTGCTGATGCGGTACGAGCAGATGCATGCTGTAGTTCTGCGCCAGGTGGCAGACACGCTGCGCGGATCGGTCTATCAGCAGATTATATGGGCAATTTCCGCGTTGGGATTGGAAGATGAATTCAATTGCACCGTCTCACCGCTGGAGATTACCAGAAGGTCCACGGGGCAGAAGATCTATTTCAGAGGCGCGGATGATCCTGGGAAGATCAAGTCGATCAAGGTACCGTTCGGCTATATCGGAATTGTGTGGTTCGAAGAATTAGATCAGTTTTCCGGTGAGGAATCGGTCCGCAAAATTGAGCAGTCCGTCATTCGCGGCGGAGATATGGCCTTCAAATTTAAAACGTTCAATCCGCCGAAATCTGCCAACAACTGGGCGAATCAATACATCAAGATCCCCAGGGAGGACCGGCTGGTCACTGAGAGCAATTATCTGACGGTGCCCCCCAAATGGCTGGGGAAGCCGTTCCTGGACGACGCCGAATTTTTGAAGGCAACGAATCCGACTGCGTACGAAAACGAGTATCTGGGCGTGGCCAACGGCGTGGGCGGAAACGTTTTTGATAACGTGCTTGTTCGAGAAATCTCAGACGAGGAACTCGCACAGTTCGACAGGATCTATCGCGGCGTCGACTGGGGCTGGTATCCGGATCCGTTCGCGTATGTGGCCATGTATTACGACGCGGCACGTCTGAGGCTGGTAATATTCGATGAATACCGCTGCAACAAGCAGAGTAACGCGCAGACGGCAGAGGCGCTAAAACGGCGCGGAGTCGGGAAAAACACGATGGTGATCTGCGACAGCGCGGAAAATAAATCCATTGGAGACTATTGCGAGGCTGGAATCTTCGCCCGACCAGCGGCCAAAGGCCCCGGTTCGGTGGAGTACGGCATGAAATGGCTGCAATCCCTCAACGAAATCGTGATCGACAACAGGCGATGCCCGGAAACTACACGGGAATTCCTGGAGTATGAATACGCGCGGGACAAGGAAGGAAACGTGATCACCGGCTATCCGGATGCGAATAATCACAGCATTGATGCTGTACGGTACGCACTGGAGGACGTGATTCGCAATGTAAGAGTAAGGTGACAACAGTATGATCAGCAATATGGAGCTGCTAAAACAGAGAATAGCAATCGACGGAAAACTGAACATGTCCGACATCATAAAATCGATCCTCAAGGACGCAGGAGACGATGCCAAGCGGCAGTACATGAATATCGGACAGCGGTATTATGACGGTGACCACGACGTGCTGCGCGAGGACTTCACGTCCTCGTGGGTATACGAAGATGATGACCACGGCCGTGAGAAAAAAAGCCTGGTCGTGAACGACAACAAGTCCAATCACCACAACGTCCATAATTACCATCAGCTGCTCGTAGACCAGAAAGCCAGCTATATTGCCGGAAAAACGCCCACAGTAACGGTTGAGGGCGCGGAGGAGAGCAGTGATCTCAAGGCGTACGAAAACGAAATCACAAGGTACGTTGACGAAACCTTCGCAGACACCATGATTGACTATATTACCGGGGCCAGCAACAAGGGCGTCGAGTACCTGCATTTTTACATTGACCAAAGCAGCAAGCTGTGCTACACAATCATCCCGGCGCAAGAGGTTATTGCGTATTATGACGCGCAGTATCAGAAGAATCTTGAGGCGGTGATCCGGTTCTACTCATTCTCCGTCGTTAAGCCTGGCGGGGAGACGGCTGAGCGCAAGAGGGTTGAGTGGTGGACGCCGCAGGATGTCACGTATTACACTGAAGATGACGAGGGGAATTTCATTCTTGATCCGGACATCAAGCGCAATCCGGCACCGCATTTCTGGAATGTGACCTATCTCAACGGTTCCGCAACGCGGCGTGAGGCGCAGAGCTGGGGCAGAGTTCCGTTCGTTGCGCTGCGGAACAATAGCAGCTGCTCCAGCGACCTGACGCGGATCAAGGGGATGCAGGATGCATACAATCTGCTTTCTAGCAGCAGCACCAACAACCAGATCGATCTTGTAGAGCTGTATTGGATGATCCAGGGCTATGGCGGAGAAACAGCCAGAGCGATTGAATCCAAGCTGCGGATCAATAAGGCTGTAAGCATCACGGATCCCAACGGCAAGATTCAGGCGGAGCAGGTAACGCTTGCGGTGGGAGAACGCCTGGATTGGCTCAAGATGCTGCGCAAGGATATCTACCATCTGGGCATGGGCATGGATGTGGACGACGAGACCTTCGGTACAGCTCCGTCCGGCGTTGCGCTGGAGTTCAAATACGAGCTTCTCGACCAGAAAGCGGATCAGCTGATCCGTAAGCTGCAGCTGGCAATGAATGATTTCTTCTGGTTCATAACGAAGTACATTAATGACCGGAACGGAACAGCATATGACAGCAATCTGGTCAAGGTGACGGTTCACAAAAACAAGCATACCAACGACGTCGAAAAAATCGACGCAATCATGGCGTCGCGCGATCTGGTCCCGGATAAGCTGCTTTTGGAGCGCCATCCGTACGTGGACGACGTCAACGAGGCGCTCAAAGAGCTGAAAGCGCAGAAGGAAGAGGCAAGAAAGGATCAGCAGGCCATGTTCGGCAGCCCGGTTAATACGCCTTCTGGCGGTGGCGCGAATGAAGAGTGATGCATATTGGGAGCGCCGCGCCGAGCAGCGCATGTACGAATACATTCAGGAGGCCGACCGGGTGGCCGATGAAGTTGGAAAAGCGTATTTGCAGGCGGCAGGATATCTGGAGGCGCAGACGAAAAAAATCTATGATACATACCGAAAAGGAGGGGGCTTGAGTGAAGCGGAAGCAAGACGGCTCCTGAACGACGTCGGAAATGCAACCGATTACGACGCGTTAAAAAAGGCGTACAACCGCGTCAAGGATCCAGACATGAAACAGGTGCTGCTGAATCAGCTTAATGCGCCGGCTTATCGGGCAAGGATAGAGCGCCTGCAGCAGCTGAGGGAGGATCTGGACCGCAAATGCCGCGAGCTGTACAAAATCGAGACGAAGGCTGCTGACGAGCATCTGATCAATACGGCACAGAATGCTTACTACCGCACGATGTATGACATTCAGCGCAGCACGGGCTATGGTTTTGGGTTTACACGGATCTCAGAGCAGGGCGTCAATGAGATTCTTCGCAATAACTGGAGCGGAGCGTCGTATTCCTCTCGCATCTGGAGTAACACGCAGACCGTGGCGGAGCTGATTAAAAACGAGCTGTTTCTCGGCGTCCTGACAGGCAAATCGCAGCACGACATGTCAGCCGTGATCATAGAAAAAATGGGCGTCGGGGCGATGCAGGCGCGCCGTCTGGTGCGCACGGAGAGCTGTTACGTTGCCAATCAGGCAGAAATGGAGAGCTACAAGGAATGCGAGATCGAAAAGTACCGATTTGTGGCGACTCTGGATATGAGAACTTCGGAGATCTGCGCCAGCTTAGACGGCAAGGAATTTCCTGTTGACAAGCAGCAACCAAACGTTAATTGCCCGCCGATGCATCCCAACTGCCGCAGCACTACGATTGCCGTATTTGATGCAGAGATCATGCAGGGCATGCAGCGCAGGGCGGTAGATCCGGAAACGGGCAAAGATATCTTCGTGCCGGCGGATATGACGTATGAGGAATGGAAGAAAAGGTTTGTTGATAAGAAAACGTCAACGCTTGGGGCGGGAGATAATGGTAAAATTGACAGCAGCAATCCTAAGTATAAAGGAATTGTCAAAGGTGATCCATCTGACGCAATTAAAGACTACGAAAAAGAAATCAGAAATTTAAAGCACGAGCGGGCGTATGTGATTGATAAATCTGGAAAACTGTATGTATCCGACGGCAGTGCGTCGAATGTAAGCATAGAAGGCATTGATTTAACCGAAGCGACCATAACACATAACCATCCACCGGATGAAAACGGATTTACCGATTCTTTTGGAAAAGACGATTTCATGTTTTTGTCAGATCACCCGGAAATAAAGGAAATGCGCGCGGTAAATGAAAAATATACTTATAGTTTACGGTTGCTAAAACCGCTTGATATATCGTACAATGAGGTTGAGTGCGGTGGATATGACCTTGCAATAAAGAGCGGCAATTACGATGAACCGCAGCATAACGCTATGGAATGGCTCAAAAAGGAGGGATATATCGACTATGAGCGAAAACGAATTGACAAATGAGCAGAACCGTCAGATTGCTGTGGCAGTAGAGGAAGCAAAGCGAAAATTGACCGAATTAAATGCAAGAGAGGATGCAGAGCGTGAAAAGATAGTAAAGGATCTAGGTTACTCTCCTGCTGTTTTAGATAACGGACATCCCAGCCCTGAACGAGCTGCAATACGGGCGGAGTTAAAAAAGGAGATTAATAAAATAAAAAATGAAGGTTAGCCAAAAAGCATCTTGCGTAAGCAGGGTGCTTTATTTTTTCGGCCGAATGGAGGTATAAAAAATGCTCGTAGAAATCATCAAAAACAAAACGGTCGGCAAAACCGTCAAGATTGACGGAAAAGTCATTGATCATTGTGCTGAAGTTAATATCTATGAAACCCCGGGGAAACCAACTGAGGTCGAAATAATTCTGACCGACGTAAATGTCAGGATAGAAAATCAAGCGGATTCCACAGATGAAAGAGCATCCTGAACAGGGTGCTTTTTTGATACAAAAAATGACCGATCCGAAGTCGTAAAACTACGGATAGAGCGGGAGGCAACCCCGTAAAAAGCGTATCGAAAGGAGAAACCAATGAAAAGAGAATTTTTGGAAGGCTTAGGGCTGGAAAAGGATGCGATCGATAAGATCATGGCAGAGAACGGCAAGGACATCGAAGCCGGCAAGGCGAAGCTGGAGGAAGAGCAGAGGCTTCGTCAGGCGGCGGAGCAGGCTGTAAAAGACCGTGACAAGCAGATTGCGGATCTGTCCAAGGTAGACGCAGCAGGCCTGCAGGCGGAGGTTGAGCGGCTCAAAACCGAAAACGCCGCCGCAAAAGACGCCTACGAAAAGCAGATTGCAGCAATCAGGCTAGACACAGCCCTGGATGCGGCGATTCTGGCCGAAAAAGGCAAAAACACGACTGCGATAAAATCTCTGATTCCGAATCGCGATCAGCTGAAGCTGAAAGACGACGGCAGCATTGACGGTCTGAATCTGGGCGCGGTCAAAACATCTGCGCCGTATCTTTTCGATCAGATTGAGACCAGACCGGAGGGGACGCCCCCGGCCGGAGCTTCGGGATCCGGAGGAAAAACCCCCGAAGAAATGAGCTACGCCGAATACAAGGCGTGGCGGGAAAAAAACTAAAAAGAAAGGACGAACAAACTTATGGCAAACACATTTTTGACTCCTGATATCATCGCCAAGGAAGCGCTGATGGTACTGGAAAACAACCTGGTAATGGCGGGGCTGGTACATCGGGACTACTCTCCCGAATTTGCGAAGGTAGGCGACACCATTACAATCCGCAAGCCGGCAAAATTCATTGCAAAGAATTTCACCGGGCAGATCAGCCGCCAGGACGTAGAAGAGGGCAGCACGACCGTCAAGCTTGACCGGTGGCGCGATGTCTCTGTGGACGTTACGTCCAAGGAACTGACGCTCGATATCCGAGATTTCAGCGTACAGGTGGTCACTCCGGCCATGCAGGCGATCGCGCAGGCAGTAGACAGCGACGTTCTGGCGCTGGGCGTGGAAAAAGCGGGGAAGACGGTTGCGAGCTCCGCATCCGATACGGATCTCAAGCCGCTCGGAAACATCGCCAAGATCTTGGATCTGAACGCTGTACCGGTGCAGAACAGACGTCTGGTACTCAACCCGACGCACAAATATCGCTATGTAACGCTTGACAACCTGTCCAAGGTGGCTTACAGCGGCGACGGTCAGGCGCTCCGCAATGCGGAAATCGGTCAGATCTATACGATGGACACTTACATGTCCCAGAACGCGCCGGACACGCTGGCTGAAACGGCCGGTACGGCTACGGCATACAAGATTACAGCGACGGCCGGTGCGACGACAGTTGCGCTTTCCGGCGTTACGGCGGCGACCGGAACGATCAAAAAGGGCGATGGATTCATTTTCGAGGGCTATCTGTATCGCTTCACGGCCGATGCGACTGCAGCTTCCGGAGCCGTGGAATCTGTTGCGATCGATCAGCCGATTCATAAGGCTGCCAGTGCTGTTGACGTATACCCTGTCCGTACAACGCATTCTCTCGGCTTCCACAGAAACGGCATTGCGCTGGTAACCCGTCAGCTTGAGCTGCCGATGGGCGCGGCCAAAGCGTCTGTGGCGTCCGCAAACGGCCTGGCTGTCCGGGTGGTATTCGGCTATAACCAGGAAACGAAGACCGATACGGTGTCATTCGACGTGCTGTATGGCATTAAGGAGCTTGACACCAACATGATTGTTAAGCTTGTCGGATAAGGGGGAAACGTATGACGGTCTATGATATGGTTGTGAGCGATCTGGGCTTACCGGTTGTCAATCCATCTTCGGAGCAGATTAATCGGATTATCAACTCCACGCGGGCCGTCATGCTCCGCTTTCTGCGCCGCAGAGATTGGCCGGAAGAGCTCGACGAGATCCTGTGCAGCGCGTCTGTGTCGTATTTTACACGGAAATATCCTGATTACGCATCCGGAGACACCACAGCGGCGGCAGAGCCGCCGGAAATCGCCTCCATAAGCGACAACGGGCAGACTGTGTCGTATCGCGCGGGCGCGGAAAGCGTAAGCGAAGCGGCCAGAGCCGCCGGGCTGGATGACGTAATCGGGAGATATTATGGAACGCTGATCCTGTACAGGAGGGCGTGGCTATGAGGATCCCAAACAGTTTCAAGCAGGCGCAAAAACGCGTATTTCAGGACAAAAAGATCTACCATATGCGCGCAAAAGACGTTGTTGGAAGCCTGGGATCCGTCGTGACAGAACCGGATCCTGAGACACGACGGGTATATACGGCGAACGTGCAGTATGTATCCGACAGGATGACCGCCGAAGAATACGGGCTGCGCATCGGAACCGATCTCTGCATCACAGCGTCGGATCCGCTGTGCATCCAAAAAGGTGATTATGTAGAGTTCGGGCATAACCTGTACAGAGTCACGGAAACGCCGAAATATGACAGCTACTGTGCGTATTATGCGGCAAGGGAGTGAGGCTATGTGAGCACGATCAAAAATCTGGATAGGCTGCTGGCCAAGCTGGACGCGGCAGGAACCCAGGCTGCTCCGATTATGGAAAAGGGCGTGAAGAAAGGCACGAAATTAATACAAGGCAGTGCCAAGTATCTATGCCCGGAGGATACCGGAGCTCTGCGAAACAGCATACGCACGCGTACGGAGATCAAAGAAAATATTGTTATGGGTGATGTCTACACGAACGAAGCCTATGCTGCATATGTAGAGTTCGGCACTGGCCAGAGAGGGGAGGCGGCACCAAAAGAGTTGCCCGACGGGCTGGAACTGCACTATAAGCAGGATTGGAAGGGCATGGCACCTCAGCCCTATCTCTATCCGGCGCTGGTAGCTAATAAGGACAAGGTAATGGACGTTATCAGTAGCACCGTGAAAAGAGAGATCATTAAGGCGGTGAAGTAAGATGATTAGTCTTTCTGAGCAAATTTATGGGATTTTAAAAACAATATCTGACGCAAAGCAGGTATCGTTTTTCTATCCCCAGTCGTGGACGGAGCTGCCGGCAGTCACATTCTACGAGCAGCAGAATCAGGAGTATGCACGTGTTGATAACGGGCACGAATATCTAACCGAGGTCGCCTATCAGATAGATATCTGGGCGAAAACGCCGGAGGACTGTCTGAGGATAGCATCTCAGGTGAACGACAAGCTGCGTGAAATCGGCCTAAAGCGTGAATTTGCGGCGGATCTGTATGACAACGGAATCCATCACAAAACAATGCGGTTCGGCGGCCTTGTGCAGCCGGACACGGAACGAATCTATCAATAAGAAAGGAAGAAGATCAAAATGGCAGGACAGAGAGGATTAGGAACCACGTTCGAATTTGAAAAATCGGGCGCGGAAGAGACGAATCTGGTGATCGGCAATCTGACCAGCATCGGCGAAGTAGGAGCGGATGCGGATGAAATTGATGTGACGACGCTGGATAGCACCGGCGGATATCGCGAATATATCCCCGGCTTTAAGGATGCAGGAGAAATCGCACTTTCGGGCTATTTTGTCGCCGGGAAAAATCACGACAAAATTATCGAACTGTTTGATTCCGGCGAAAACCGCACAGGAATTATTACATTTCCGACCGGCGCGACGATGACTGTGCCGTGCTTTGTGAAATCTTACAAAATTGGACCGGAAGAGGTTGACGGCGCAATCGGATTCAGCGCATCGATCCGTGTAACCGGACAGCCGGTATATGACGAGGACGGTGCGGGTGCGTAATGGTTACGACGTTTGAAGCCGGAGGAAAACTGTACGAGCTGCGATATTCGTTCAATGCTCTGTGCGAATTTGAGGGAAAATATGACATTGGCGTCTCGGAAGCTCTCGCAAACCGCAAGAGCTTCTATTATTTGAGGGGACTCTTGTGGTCGGGGATGCTCGCAAAGCAAAAATTGACCGTCGAACAGGTCGGCGACATCATGGACGCATATCTCCAAGATGGGCACGAACTCGGCGATCTGCTTAAGCTGCTTACGGGGGCATTGCAGGCGGCCGGTTTTTTTCGTACGTCTGGGAGCAAGAGCGGAAAGAAGGCAGCGGCACCGGAAAAGAGCGAAGAGCCAAGTCCTTGAGGCAAAGCTACACTGAATTGCACGCTGTCGCGGTCGAATGCGGCGTTGACAGCTCTCGGTATTGGGATATGACGCCCAGAGAGGTCAGCGCCGCCATAACCGCATACAACAAGAGGGAGGAAAAACAGTATAAGCTGCATACCGAAACGCTTGATACACTGCTGT
The DNA here is from genome assembly GCA_900543695.1 of uncultured Clostridium sp. GTDB lineage: Bacteria > Bacillota > Clostridia > UBA1212 > UBA1255 > Egerieisoma. Next base: position 73,005 of record UQSG01000008.1, read on the forward strand.
GGATTGCCGGAAAATACAATTCGTTCGCCGTGAATGCCCCAAAAAAATATCCGTCAAAGCCCTACCTGTCTAATACGACATCGAAACGGATGGCGGATCATGATATGGAAGCATGGGCGCGCGCGTATTGTAAAAATTATGCAGATAAATATTAACACATATTGTATATTATGTTATAATCCCAAAAGACAGGCGGCAGGTTGTTCCTCCGAGAGGAGGGCGATGCGAATGGAATACATAGCGTTAATCGTTATTTTTTCATTTTACATTGTTTTTTTGATCAAAAAGAAATAACCGCACCTAGCGGTACGGCGTTTCCTCAAGCTGAAAACTTGACTATGGAACGACCGCCACTGCAATGGCAAGCCGCCTGTTGCCAGTATGTTACCACAGCTGGCGCAAAAAATCAAGCGGAGGGATGTACATGGACAATAGAGATAACGGGGGCGAGACCGAACCGAAGAAAAAGAACTGGAAGGGCATTCGATTATACGTGGTTATTTTGGGGATTGTTCTAGTGAGCTTAATAGTGGGCGGTGTGATATACAGCCGAAAAGATGCTCCTGCCGCATCGCCAAAGAGCACACAGACAAGGCTCGAAAATGAGTCATATGCAGTCGGCACTGATATTCCAGCGGGGGATTATGTGGCGTACCCAACAACAGGATTATTTCCAAAATATAAAGTTACAAAAGATGAATATGGACTTAATATTTTAAGAGAAGAGGATATCGGAGATGTCTGGACTATAACCCTAAGAGATGGCGAATATGTCTTTTTAAGCAGTTGTTACCTTGTACCAATTAATGAAACATTATCATTTAAAGACAACGATTTTGATATGCATATTTACGACGGCAAAAGGGTGCGATTAAAAGTAGGGTATCATATTCCTGCTGGTGATTATGTTAGTGATGTGTCAATTGAAATGTATGAAAATTTATACAACGTAGATGAAATAGGGGAATTAAAAAGCGAAGTATTATATCATATGCTTAGTGATACAAATAATAACACAAGTAAGTATATTGTATACAGCGCTGTAAATGGGCAATACTGTCGCACTATTGGTGGAGGGACAGCATTTTTATCTTTAGATGAATCTAAAGATAAAGTTGAGATAAAGGGAAATGGTATGTATAAGGTAGGAGTCCATATACCTCCAGGTATTTATACTATGCAAGGTGCCTCTAAATATGCACCTACATCGGATTTCTTTTCATCATATGCTTTTGTGACTATATATGATAACGGAGAGGAAATTGATAAAATTGTTTTGGACGATGGAGAAACGGCGGAGGTCTGTTTAAAGCGAGGACAGATAGTATACTGGTCAAAAATTGAGATTTTAACGAGAGAAGATATTTCAAACTAAATATTAGTCTGAAATAATTTTAAAATGCCTATTGATTTCTGTATCCACAGCCCGTCTCTGGTTCTGGCTTTTTTTTTCGGATTTTTAGACGTTGATACCTCTGTAGTTGTACATATTGCATAATATATTGTTTTTATTTTTGTACATTTTTCCGGTGTTGACACTATACATCTACAGTGGTATAATTATGTCAGACAGAGGGAAATATCCTTTGTAGATTTTAATGACAGGAGTGTTTTTTATGGCGAAGGAAATTTATGGTATTGAACTTAATAATGGTGCTTTGATTGTTAAGTATGGAGATGATTATGCATATTGTTATGATAGTGCCTATTACTGCCGTGATCAGATATTAACTGATATTGCAACGTTTCAAGCAGAAGGTGATACATCGTATTGGGATGGTAACGATCCTTCTTTGTTGGGTCTTTTTGAAGAATGTACTGCTAAAGAAATCCTTGATGTTGAGGATATATATGATTTGTTTCGGTCTTTTGATGAGGCGAAATATGATGAATGATCATAGCAGCGCTCTTAAGTATTATCGTTGTCGGAAGGGTATTAGTCAGCGTGAGCTTTCTGAAATTTCTGGCGTTGGTTTGAGACTGATCCAGCATTATGAACAGGGTTTTCGTGATATTTCTAGGGCTCAAGCTATGACTGTGTGCAAGCTTGCTTCTGCTCTTGATTGCACTGTCGAAGACCTTTTGGGATAGCGGCCGAACAAAACGGAGTATTTCGCGGCAGGCAGAAAGACTATTACTGCCCAAGTATGATTTTTCAGGGATGAAAAGATTACTGGAAATCAAGCCGATCGAATAACAAAAAGAACATATAACAACACAGCATCCTTCGGGGTGCTTTTTTTGCGCCCAAAAAGGAGTGAATAAAAATGGGGACGACAACAATTGAAACATTACAAGTACAACTGAAAGCGGACGTCGATGATCTGAGGAAGCAGATGGACGCCGCCCGGAAGTCGTTGGGAAAACTGGAACTCGGCTCGAAAGAGACGCGGGAGGAGCTTGAGAAATTGAGCAAGGCCGGAATGAGCCTCCAGAGCTCTTTCGGGGGATTGAAATCTCTCTTCGCAGGACTTGGGACCGCATACATCGGCAAAAAACTGATCGACATCGGAAAATCCTCTGTGCAGATGGCAATGGATGTCGTGGAATCGGAATCGCTGTTCAAAACGTCCATGGAAAGCATGGCAGGCGCAGCCAGGGAATGGTCTGAGCAGCTCTCCGAGTCGCTGGGGCTGAACGCCTACGAGCTGCGACAGAATCTCGGAATCATGTACAACATGACGAAATCCATGGGCATTGCCGGAGATACGGCGTACGATCTGTCTACCAGCCTTGTGCTGCTTGCGCAGGATATGGCGTCATTCTACAACATGGACACAGAAGAGGCGTTCGTGAAGCTGCGCGCCGGTATTACCGGAGAAACGGAACCGCTCAAGGCGCTGGGCATCCTGGTGGACGAGAACACAATCAAGCAGTACGCGTACCAGAACGGTCTTGCAGAAACCGGAGAAGAGCTTACGCAGCAGCAGAAGGTTCTTGCGAGGTATTATGCAATTCTCGACCAGACCAGCACCGCGCAGGGCGACCTTGCGAGGACGATCGAAAGCCCCGCGAACCAGTTAAGAATCTTTCAGGCGCAGCTTGAACAGACCAGAATCGAGCTCGGCATGGGGCTTCTGCCGGTACTGCAAGAGGTTATGCCGTACATGATTGCGCTTGCGCAGAAGCTGACCGAGATCATAGGCGCGTTGTTCGGCGTCGAAAAGGCGGCCAATGCGGTGTCGAGCAGCCTTGGCGGAGCGGATTACTCGTCCATATCACAGGCAACCGAAAGTGAAAATGAGCTGGGCGATGCAATTGAGGAAACCGATAAAAAACTGAAAAAATCCCTGACAGGCTTCGATGAAATTAATAAGCTTTCATCTGGAACAGAATCTCTTGCAGATCAGATGGGACTGACAGGGGAGGACCTGAGCTTTGATATCCCGACGCTGGGGGGCGATTTGGAGACGGACAGCATCTTTGACACGAACGCGCTTAATAACGCAAGAGAGACGATTGATGGAATCTTTGAGGCGGTTGGCAATCTTTCCGGAGCGCTCATCCCGATCATCGGGATCAAAGCGATAAATGGATTTTCAAATCTGACGAAATCTCTGGGCAAGATGTCTACCCCAATGAGCAAAATTTCCAAAGGCCTAATCGGCGCTGGTGGCGTAGTCGTAGGCTTTGAATCTACCCAAACGGCGGGCAAAGAACTGGCAAAAATTCTCAGCGGAGACAGCTATTCGCTCGGAACGATGGCGTGGTCGCTGGTTACGGGAACAGCTGGATCGGTCGCTGCGGGCTTGGCGATTGGCGGACCGCTGGGCGCGCTTGCCGGCGGGCTTTCATTTGTAGGCGGTGCGATCTACGGAGTCATAAAAGAATTTGACGACATGCGCAGCGAACTCGCAAACAACGCATTCATTCAAGATACGGGACTGGTTCTGTCTGACTTGGCAGAAGCGTTTGTCGGTGCTTGGCAAGAAGCGGAAACGCTTGGGGCTAAAACAGAAGAGTCCAGGAAAATCATAGAGGAGTCTACAGATCTCATCGGAGAGTCAAGCCAAAACCTGCAGCCCTACCTCGACAAAATTATGGAATCCGGATCAGTCACAGAAGAAGAGACAACAGCCATGGAAAAGGATCTGGATGCTATGGTGGAGGGCATGCAGAAGATCGTAGATACGCGCGTAGACAATATTTTTGACACATTTAACCATTTTGTTTCGCTTGCACGTGAGGATTTCAACGCCGAATTATCAGCCATGCAAGCCAAATTCATGGAATTTCAGGCACTTTTCGGAGAAGTTACAGGCGAATATCGAGCCAAGATCAGCGTCCTTCTGGATAAAGCAGCAGGGGAAGGACTAAACGAAAAGGAACGGGAGGAATTGAATGATGCAATTGATAGACTTACCAATCTGAGCCTCACTGTAACAGCGGAAGAAAGCTCGTTCGACGATTTTGTGGCAGCTGCACAAGAAGGACTCAGCGTGGAATCTGTAGAAGATGCACAACGGATCCTAAATGATCTGGCAAGCAAAACGGATGCGTATCAAAAAAGCATGACAGAGGCGTACGAAAACGCTGTCGCGGACATCAAGACACTGGAAGCGCAGAATGCCTACCTGCTCGAAATAGGAGACATCACACAGAGCCAGCACGACTATTTTGCCAAGGCGTTTTCTGACGCCAAAGAGGAGTTAGAAGCGTCTTACGACGCATCATACTCGAAGATGCAGGATGATGTAAAAACCGTTACGGACATGATTCAGGCTGCGGCACTGCGCAATCTGTCTAATATTTCGGAGGAACTGCGCAGAGAATACAATGGCATGAATTGGTTTCAAAAACAGTGGTATGGAAGCGCAGAATCCTTTACACAGCAGGGATTAAGAGATGCCAAAGATGACTCGTTAAAACCGATAGAAGATGCTATCCAAAATTACTTAGACGCGGCTGGCATAGCTGCTGATACCTGGCTAACATCGACAGCACACGAGGCAATTAATACACATATAGGAATTGTTGGGAATTCTTATGCCGTCAAGGAAGAAATGGACGATGTGATCAGTGACATGCTTCAAGAAATCCTTGGCGTTGCTGATTACGCATCCGGCTTCGCTACTGGGGCTCTCTCCGGCTACGCCACCGGCGGCTTCCCCGAAGACGGCCTGTTTTACGCCAATTCGCAGGAGCTCGTCGGGCGTTTCAGCGACGGCCGCACAGCTGTAGCCAATAACCTGCAGATCCTCGAGGGAATCAAACAGGCCGTCCTCGAAGCGCTGCAAACTGCGGGCGGCATGGATGGCGGAAACTGGACGATTCAGGTCGTCGATACAGACGGAAATATTAAGGCGGAGCAGATCATATCGGCAGCAGAACGGCGGAACCGCCGGGATGGCAGAACGATCCTGCCGCTGGGGGACTGAGGTGAAACTATGGCGAATGAATATAATCCGATCCGCAGCGTAGACGGCGCTGCGGTGAAATGTCCGTCGCTCTTCAAATGGGCGCTGGAGGACGTATCTGCCTCTGACGCCGGACGGACAGAAGACACGGTCATGGACAAGATGCGGCTTGGACAGGTTGTGAAATTGGATCTTGCGTGGAACGGCCTCACATCAGCTGAGGCCGCTGCCGTTTTGCAGGCGTTCAATCCGGAATACATCGAGGTCTGCTATCTGGACGCCATGCAGGGAGGCTATGTTACATCAGAATTCTACGTAGGGAACCGGTCTGCGCCGCTGTATAACGCGCGGGACGGGCGCTGGCAGAACGTAGCCTTCAACATCATAGAAAGGTCGGGTGTGTGATGTATCCAATCAGCGAATATCTCTACAATCTATACATGCAGCAGCCCCGCCAGATCGTTGATATCACCATGCAGACCGGGAACGAAACGCTGCATCTGACAGAGCATGACGTCTTCCAGAACAGCCTTACGATCGATCGGTACTGCATGTCCGGGAAGACAATTGAGCTGGGCTCTGCGGTTGCCGCCGAGCTGGAGCTCAAGCTGGACAACCGCGACGGAAAATTTGACGATGTGAGCTTCGAGGGGGCAGAGCTGTTCGTTCGCGTGGGAATCGAATACACGGCTCCCGCATCGTGGGACTGGATCTCTCAATTCCAGTGGATCACAATGGAAAATTTCACGTGGAATCAGCTCAAAAGCGGAAATCTGCGTGTTGGGGACAGCCACTGGGTGAATACAAGACGGGAATACGTGCCCTGCGGATATTTCACCGTTGACGAGCCGCCGCGAAAATTGAGCACCATATCTCTGTCAGCGCTGGACCGGATGGTCAGCTTTGACAAGGCGTTCGATCCGGCCTCAATCTCGTTTCCGATTACGGTGGGAGCACTGCTGGAAGACTGCTGCGAAATCTGCAATGTGCCTCTGTATACGCAGGTCAACACGCTGCTGCATTATGATTATGTCGTCAACAGCGCGCCAGACGAAGAGGATCTGACATACCGCAGGATCATCCAGTGGATTGGCGAAATTACCGGCACATGCGCATATATCGACTGGGACGGGAAGCTGCGGATGGAATGGTATCATGCCACGCCTACCGAAATCACCTCATCCATCCGTTATACGTCGGATCTGTACGAAAATGATATTGAAATTACCGGTGTCCAGATTACAGACGCCGAAAAACAGAAATATCTGTCCGGCACAGACGCGTATGCGCTGAATATCACGGGGAATCAGCTCATCCAGCACGATTATCAGACAATTGCGGCTTCGCTGTATAACAGCGTTGGCGGGCTTACCTATCGCGCATACAGCTGCGCGACCAGAAGTATGCCGCATCTGTACCCGCTCGACAAGATCGCCTACGCCGATAAGGATAAGGTGTCCCACGATACAATTATCACGCATTACACCTTCAAGCTTAATGGCCGCACCTCCGTTGCGGCCAAAGGCCAAACGACTACGAATGCGGGATATGCGTCAGCAAATCCGCTCACCAAGCGGGAGCAGGCAATCTTGGAGGCGATGAAGCAGGAGACCAGCAAGCAGCTGGAAACCCGCCAACAGGCCGTTCTGGAAATGAACGAGGTAATCAGCAATTCACTTGGATTGTATCGTACCGGCGTCGAGCAGGCGGACGGATCCACGATCTATTACTACCACAACGGCAGCACACTGGATAACAGCAATATTATCTATACGTATCGTGCCGGAGGCTTCGCATGGGCAGAGGAATGGGCCGGCGAAGATACGGTTTGGCAGTATGGGATCACAAAGGACGGAAACGCCGTGCTGAATATGCTGTCCGCGTATAAGATCAGCACAGATATGCTGTCTGCCGGTTGCGTCACGACAGAAAAGCTTGAGACGAGTTTCATCGAATCAATCGACGACCGTTTCGAGCTGGTCGTCAAAACATCGTCCAGCGGAGATTACTCGATAAATTCTGCCGGAATTGTAGCGGCAATCAACAACTCCGGCAGTACAGTGCAGATCCATGCGGATAAGATCTATCTCAACGGTCAGACAATTGCAGACGCCATTACAGCCGGAAGCATCGTCACCGGCGCGATTGATGTCACCAATGCGCTTGGATACTCGCTGCTCTACGCAAGCGCCTACGACCAGAGCGTGCAGATAGGCGGGTTCACGGTATCTCGAGGGGCAGCCAAAGGATATATTGCGCTCGGAAAATCCGCGTACAACGACAGCAATTCCGGCGTATACCTGGGGACCGACGGAATCGGACTGGGGAGCCAGACGTTCTATGTAACATCCGCCGGGTATCTACACGCCCAGAACGCCAATATTACAGGCAGCACATTCACTGGTACGTTGAATTCGGGGACAGTGCTGGTCAGTGGGATTACATTAGGAGCGTTCGCCAATCCGGGATTTGAGGGATATGGACTGTTACAGACGACGAACGACGCGTCTGGCGCATACCACAACATCGTCGTAATGAATGCCAGTCAGATGCTGGTAGGCCGCGAAATGCCTGGAGACCGAATCAATGGAATGTCGGTGACTGCTGGAGGAACCTACCTATACGGCTATGCAGGCGAAACATCTGATCTTCGAGCAAAAAAAGATATTTCGGAAGTTGATGATCGGTACAGCGTATTTTTCGATTCGCTGAAACCCAGACTCTTCAAGTACATCGACGGGGATTCCGGCCGAACCTGGACCGGATTCATTGCGCAAGAAATCAAAGCTGCCCTAGAGATAGCCGGATTAACTACGCAAGAATTTGCGGGAATCGTCATCCCTCCGGAGGATCAATATAATCAGAATTGGTCACTTAGATATGATCTATTCATCGCCCTGTGCGTGAATGAAATACAGAAGTTGAAAAAAATCATCAAAGAAAGGATCGCGTGAACGATGAAACTGGGAGAATTAATGAAAATTAGGGCCGTGCTGATTAAGCACAAAGATGTCGCGGACGGGGTATCAATACAAACCAAATACAAGATCACGAAATTTTTGGTTGATACAGATGCAGAGGCGTCCTTCTGCGGGAAAGCGCTGCATGAATTGGAAGCGCAGTATTGGGCAGACGGCAAGCTGCGGGAAGGAACCGAGGATGAATACGCCTCAAAAGTCAACGAGCTAATCGATATGGAGGTTGATAAGAGTGTGCAATTTTCGATGGAAGAATTGGAGCATTTTTCGTTATCCGTAGAGGATATGCTGTGTCTGTACGGCTGCATCGCGGAGGAATCACAATGACGCAAGAAGAAATCATTATCAAAATCACAGAATACCACAAAGAAATTGGCAGTCTGAAGCACCGCATGGATGACTGCGAGCGGTCACAGGAAGGGCTTGCCGCACTGGTCCGGTCTGTGGACCGGCTGGCGATCAACATGGAGAGCATGCTCCGCGAGCAGCAGCATCAGGGAGAGCGTCTGGAACGCCTGGAGCAGTCGCCAGGGGAGGACTACAAGTATTACAAGCGCCTGATTATCGGGTGCGTCATAACAGGCATTATCGGCGCCGTACTAGGCGCCGTTTTTGCAACAATTATGTAAAGAAAGGATGATCACAAATGAATTTCGAGGATTACATTAAGCCGGAGCTGCTGGTGTTGATTCCAGTGTTGTATCTGGTGGGCGTGGCGATCAAAAAATCGAATCTGAACGATCGCTGGATCCCGATCGTGCTGGGCGCTGCCGGCGTCGTGTTGGCGGGGCTGTACATTTTTGCGACAACGGATATGTCCGGCGGGAAAGACGCTGTAATGGCCGTTTTCGTGGCTCTGACGCAGGGTATTCTTACGGCCGGCGCAAGCGTGTATGCAAACCAAATCTACAAGCAGATTACGAAAGGCGGAGAAGAAAAAAATGATAACGAGTAATGAGTTCACACAAAAATTAATTGATGCGGCGAAAAACCACAAGACGGTCTATGCAAACGGCATGTTCGGACATCTTATCACAGAAGAGATTATATCGCAGAAGGCGCAGCAGCTGCCGGGCTGGTACACCGCCTCCCGGCAGGCAGAGCTTCGCGGGCTGATTGAAAAAGAATATTTCGGCTTCGACTGCGTCTGTCTGGTCAAAGGCATCCTCTGGGGTTGGAATGGCGATGCGTCGAAAAAGTACGGTGGAGCCGTATATCAGTCCAACGGCGTGCCGGATATCACGGAAGGACAGATGATAAACGCTTGCAACGGTGTCAGCAGTGATTTTACGAGCCTCGTTCCCGGTGAATTCTTGTGGATGCAGGGGCACTGCGGCGTATACATCGGAGACGGACTTGCCGTAGAATGCACGCCGAAGTGGGACAACTGCGTCCAGATCACGGCGGTAGGCAATATCGGCTCGAAATCTGGATATAATAGCCGGACATGGACCAAGCACGGAAAGCTGCCGTATGTAGAATACGTACAGGAGCAGCACGAAATCGCAGCCGGCGACCTTGTAACAATTGCGGCGGATGCCAAATATTACGGCGGCGCGGCAATGCCGGCATGGGTTAAGGATCAGAACTGGTATGTCAAGTCCCGTGACGGAGACCGTGCAGTTGTCGGCACAAACGAAGCGAAGACGAATTCCATCGACAGCCCGGTGGACGTCAAGTATCTGACGCTTGTCAGTCCCGCTGAATCGGAGGCGGAATCCGTGCCTGCTGCCGATACGGTAACAGTGGAGCTGCTTACGCTGCGGAGCGGCGAGAATCGCGGCAGCGCACAGATCGGAACGGTGCAGACGATCCTGAAAGCGGCTGGACTCTATACAATGGACGTCGATAACAGCTACGGGCCGGGGACAGAAACAGCCGTCAAGAAATTCCAGGCCGCAAAAGGGCTGGACGCGGACGGCGTTGTCGGAATAGACACCTGGACGGCGCTGCTCGGCGGCTGATTTATGGCATAACGGGGCATCCAAAGCGGAGCCCCGTTACATTAAAATTTTCTAGGTATTATTTCACACAAGGGCAGATTTCATGGTTTTGATCGTACCAAATGATACAGAATACACTTTCCTCGATCATTCCGAATAGCCGTTCCTTTCCAGAAAGTCTCAAAGAATATATATGCTGTGAATCTTCATATAGATGTAATTCTTTTAATCTATGTTGAGCCTCTGGTATTAACTTGGTTATATCGATCCAATGATTATTAGATCCGTGTGTACGTCCGCCATTTGCAGAGTTGATGTCTGCCCATGCCATTGTTTCAAAATTTTGCAATTTGCAGATTATATCTTGATATATATTTTCACACGTACTTAAGGACCATCTCTCTTTATCACAATTGCAAAAGCGCCATTTAGGGCGCTCATGCAAATACGAATTCGGATTTTTCTCGATCCCGGTTTTCTTTCGTTGGGGTTTGTTGCTTTGAACTGTTTTTTTCTTTTTGCTCATTGTCTTGCAGCCAACTCGTTATAATAATTTTGCATAGATTCTTTTGTAATGATTTGACTGCAAGGTGCGCCAAGAGGAGTGTTTCCGCGAGCTTCTTTCCACGGTCTTTCGCTATGCGTTAGTTCGCTAAGCCAGAAAGGGGCTTTGTCTGCATAGTCATCGATGACAATATCCATCGTTTCCTTTTCTTCATCGGTGAAATCCATGTCTTTTACATATCTTTTTAGATCATCTTTACCGATCTCAAACTTCCCGCGATGAATATTATATAGTTTTTTACACACTGGGCCGTTTGCCCAAGCCTCAAAATCTTCGCTAAAAAGAGGTTTGTCATCCCACGCCAAAGACCATGCTTGACAATAATACACAAGCTTTTGCAACTTCATGGTTGTCATTGTTCCACATTTCGTTAAAATATAATTGGCAACATCAAATACTGTATGCATAAGAACACCTCCTTATATTTATATTATAATGCAATATTTTATAGAAAATCAATTGTTTTATTTTTCCGCCCACATACAGCATTGGGCGTCTGTAATAGACGCCCAAAGATCTTCCAGTATATTTCACAGGTAATTTCCTTCGGCATCATACTCAGTGATTCTTAATGTACTCAATCATCGCATTCCGAAATACATCGGTCTGATTGTCGTTGTTCTCTCTGAGTTTTTCTTGAAATTGCTCCCCTA
>UQSG01000009.1 GCA_900543695.1 uncultured Clostridium sp.
CAAATGAATTCTTAAACTCCTACATAAAAGAATTCAACGCGAAATTCGCTCTGCCCATCAATAGTAGCAAATCTGTTTTCGAAACACAACCCTCTGATGAAAAAATTAATCAAATTCTCTCTGTACTAACTCAACGCACTATCGATAGCGGACACTGTATCCAACACCACAAACACTACTACCGTCTCCTAGATCAAAACGGGTTTCAAGTACACTACAAGAAAGGAACGAAAGCTCTGCTGATAGAGTCGTATGACGAACAGAAATTTTGCTGTGTAAATGATACAAATATCTATGTTTTAGAAGAAATCCCTATGCATCAAGCCAAATCCAAAGACCTTGACGTCGATTACATGAAACATAAACCTAAAAAGCAAAATATTCCCGCAACCAACCATCCTTGGCGACTATCCGGTTTTCTAAACTTCGCAAAAAAACAGCAGCATCGTTTTCACTTCGATACGGTAACAGAAACTGCCTAAAAAACAGTCCTAAAAATTGAATATACCCTAGATTTCTCCGGGGTATATACTTTACTTATTTTGGGACATTTTCAAAAATGGTTGACAACGCCGCGCTTCCGTTTATATTCAGTTTATAAAACGTGTGTAAAATATTTGCGTTACGAAAGAAAGGAGCTTTTCGCATGCTGAAATTAAATCAAATTACGAAAACATATACCGTTGGAGATCTGCACGTGGAGGCGCTGAAGGGGATTACAGTAGAATTCCGAAAAAGCGAGTTCGTGTCAGTGCTTGGCCCTTCCGGCTGCGGAAAAACAACGCTGCTGAATATTATCGGCGGGCTGGACCAGTATACCTCGGGCGATCTTGTAATTAACGAGATCTCTACAAAGGAGTACAGGGACAGCGACTGGGATGCATACCGAAACCACCGTATCGGTTTTGTTTTTCAAAACTATAACCTGATTTCCCATCAGAACGTGCAGTCGAATGTCGAGCTTGCGCTGACGCTTTCCGGCGTCAGCAAAAGCGAACGGAAGAAACGAGCTCTGGAGGCGCTGGAGAAGGTCGGGCTGAGTGATCAGGCCCACAAGAAGCCGAATCAGATGTCAGGCGGACAGATGCAGCGTGTAGCAATCGCGCGTGCGCTTGTCAATAACCCGGATATTTTACTTGCCGACGAGCCGACCGGTGCGCTTGATTCGGAAACAAGCGTACAGATTATGGAAATCCTGAAAGAAATTTCAAAGGAAAAGCTTGTCATTATGGTGACGCACAACCCGGAGCTTGCGGCGCGGTATTCTACGCGGATCATCCGGCTCCTAGACGGAATGATTACGGACGACACCGATCCGTATACGGCCGCGCGCGTCGAACCGCTGCCGAAGGAAAAACGAAGAAAGACGAAAGAAAAGGGGAAAAAGCAGAAAACCTCCATGTCGTTTTTCACAGCGCTTTCTTTGAGTCTGAACAATCTGATGACAAAGAAGGCGCGAACCTTCATGACCTCCTTTGCCGGCAGCATCGGAATCATAGGAATCGCTTTGATTCTGGCGCTTTCCAGCGGCGTCAATGCGTACGTAAAACGGGTGGAGGCCGACACCCTGTCAAGCTATCCCCTGACAATCGAGGCTTCTACCATGGACATGACCGGGATCATGTCGGCAATGCTTTCGACGCAGAAGGACAAGGTCGAGCATGGAGATGATAAAATTTATTCGAATGATCTGATGACGGACATTCTGGAGACGATGTCGGGGCAGGTAATTATAAACAACCTGGAAGCGTTTAAAGCACATCTGGAAGATCCTGAAAGCGGCTTTTCCGAGCTGGTCTCGGACGTCCAGTACAATTATTCGACGCCGCTGAACATTTATAAAGCTGATACTTCGGAGGGTGTGCTGCAGGTAAACCCGAGCCAGGTGCTTACAATGCTCGGTCTTTCCGGTATGTCGGATATGACCGAAATGAGCGGGAGCTCTTCTTCAATGTCCACCTTTAATGTCTGGACAGAGCTGATGGATAACGAGGAGCTGCTGGAGTCACAGTATGACGTTTTATACGGAAGCATGCCGCAGGCATATGACGAGGCGGTAATCATCGTTGACAAAAATAATGAAATCAGCGACTACACGCTGTATGCACTCGGGATTAAGAGCCCGGCGGAGCTCGAGCAGATGATGAAGGATATTATGGCCGGAAATCCCGTAGAAGTCGGGAAGGCGGAGGAATACACATATGAATACCTTTGCTCTCTGTCGTATAAGCTGCTGCTCAGCACGGACTATTATTCTTATGATGAGGAATCGGATCGATGGATCGACCGCTCGAGCGATACGGAATACCTGAAAAGCGTCATCGAGGACGATTCGCGTGGAATTGAAGTGAAAATCGTAGGAATTCTGCGTCAGGCGGAGGATACGGCCTCCAGCACTGCGGTTCGCGGCTCCGTGGCCTACCGCTCCGATCTGATGGAGGCGCTGATCGAGAAGGTCAATGATAGTGAGATCGTAAAGGATCAGAACGCCAGGCCTGATACAGATGTGTTTACGGGGAAAAAATTCACGGAGACGACGGGAGAAGAAGGCGGCGCCGGTTTCGATGTATCAATGCTGACGCCGGAAGAGCAGGAATATTTCATGTCCCTGACCGATGAGGAAAAGGCGGAATTTGCCAGCGCATATATGGCGCAGAACGCGACTTCTTCCGCCACGCTGGAGGGAAACCTGGAAAAAATGGGTGTCGCCGATCTTGACAAGCCGTCCGCAATCAACATTTATCCCGTCGATTTTGAGTCCAAAGAGGAAATTGTTGCAAAAATCGAAGAATATAACGACAGCAGAGCGGAAGCGGATAAGATTCAATACACGGATTATATCAGCATCATGATGTCATCCGTCACGACGATTATCAACGCAATCAGTTATATTCTGATTGCCTTTGTAGCGATTTCTCTGATTGTTTCGTCGATCATGATCGGTATTATTACCTATATTTCCGTTTTGGAGCGGACCAAGGAAATCGGAATTCTGCGCAGCATCGGAGCTTCCAAACGCGATATTTCCAGAGTGTTTAACGCCGAAACATTGATCGTCGGCTTTGCCGCAGGAATAATCGGGATCGGTATTACGCTGCTTCTGACCATTCCGGTGAATGTGATCATCCATGCGTATACCGGAATTTCCGGAATGGCGGCGCTGCCATGGCTGGGCGCGATTATCCTCGTTGCAATCAGCATGTTCCTGACGTTTGTCGCGGGCCTGATCCCATCGCGCTTTGCGGCGAAAAAGGATCCTGTGGAGGCGCTGCGCTCGGAATAACAGAAAGAGCGGATCAATACGCCAAAAGCATGCAAAGGGCACACCAGTGTGTGCCTTTTGTATTTTTTGTTTTTATAATTAATAACAGAAAGAAAAAAATGCCAGCATTTCTATAAGAAGTTGGGAGACTTTTCCCATGGACTGTGATAATATTTCAGCATTGCAGCTTGCTTTGCTGAGGAGCAAAAGAAAAAACGGCAAAGGGGACAGCGCAATTCCCCAATCTGACGGAATTTAGAGAAAATCAGGAGGCGTTTATATGGAATACAGGAAATTTGACGATATCATTATAGCAAGAATCGACAAAGGAGAAGAAATTATTGAGAAGGTAAAAGAAATTGCGTCGGTGGAGCGGATTGCGCTGGCAGGCGTGCAGGCCATTGGAGCCGTTAATCGCTTTACAGCCGGAGTTTTTCAAACGGAGGAGAAAAAATATTTGGCAAATGACTTTAACGGCTGCTTTGAAATCCTATCCCTGACGGGAACGATCAGCACGATGCAGGACGAAGTTTACTGCCATTTCCATATCAGCGCGGGAAACGAACGCGGACAGGTTTTCGGAGGGCATTTAAACAGCGCGACTGTAAGCGCAACCTGTGAAATGGTGATTCAAATCATAAACGGAAGAGCCGATAGACGCTATGATGAAGAGACCGGCCTGAATTTATATCAATTTTTGTAAAGCCCTCGGCGGCATCCCAGCAGGGATTTGATATTTTAGTATTGGAGGCTACCTATGGAAATCAAGCGCATAGACTATGACTTTTCAATTTGCAAAGTAGAAGATTATTCTTTGGCCGACCTTACGATGGAATACTGCTTTTTTGCAAAAACAGACGAAGAAAACTCAATTGTCTGCATCACGGAGTATGTCCCGGAAAATACGACTGCATGTGATCACGTATGGAAAGCGTTCAGAATACAAGGCGTTTTGGATTTTTCGCTGATCGGGATCCTTTCCGAATTATCAACTTTGCTGGCCGAGAATAAAATCGGAATCTTTGCCGTTTCTACTTATAATACGGACTATATTTTAACAAAAAAGGAAAACTACGACAAAGCGCTGGAAATATTATCCAAAGCGGGATATCGCGTGATCTGACGAAGCCGCTGCGCAGGAAGAGGGGAATACGATCGGTCGGAACGCGCTTGCATTCCGACCGTCCGTACGAATTGTCTTTTATTTTCTATAATAAATACAAATAGCGTTTGAAGAGAGACAGTAATCCTTTGGGATATCCAGCGCAGGCTCCGCTCCGTTCATGCCATAATAATACAGGAATCCGATTGGGAAAAAGGCATTCACTCTCATGACGAAGTGCGCATATTCTTCGATCAAATCCTTTCTGGTCGCCGGCAGCAGGATCCGTTCTCCGACCTCCGCCGCAGCTTCGACATATTTGAAAGCAATTTCAGATGTCGCTTCCCGCAGCAGCTGCTGGATTTTCGACTGGCATTCATACGTCATGATCGGAACGGAAGGATACAGCTTGCCATCTTTTTTATGCAGATAATCCAGACGGATCAGGTTTGCGGCCATTTCTTCCTCGTTCGGCGTCAGGGCAAGCTCCGGGCAGTCGTAGATCCTCATAAAAAGATCGGCGTTCGATTCATTTATGATATGATCTCTGTCGGAAAACGGCCATTCCTGAAACAGGTTTGCATGCTCGATCTGCGCGTAGCCGGAGGTCCGGAAGCTTTTGTGAAGATTGCTCCAGAGAAGCCAGTTCTTTTGCTGCCCGGGATCCGTGAAGGTCTCGTCCGGGTATTGCACCGTACCGGCGATGCGATAGTCTTTTCCGTTCTGCTCGGGAATTTTACCGCGCCATTTTCCGTTGTAAATTTCCAGCATCGAACAGCTCAGCATATCGGCGGCTACGCAGTAAAGAATCCAAAGCAGCCGGCGCATCGGAAAATCGTTTCCGTAAAAATCCAGCGCCCGGATTTTGCTTTCGCATGAAAGGATTGCGTCAGTAACCTCGCCGCCGACGCTTCCGTAGACCTCCCCAAGCGCGCGCTGAAAGTTTTCCCACGTCTCGCGGGGATAAATACAAAAATCCGTTATATAATTGCCGCAGGAGATCTCTTTTATAAATTTTTTTTCGACCAGGTATTTCAGCTTTTCTTCAAAATAAACGGGAGCAACGCCGATTTCGTCAGCAATTTCACGAACCGTTTTGCTCTTTTCAGAACAGACGACAAAAATCTGCTTCGTCATGATATCGCTGATCTGATCCCAATAATCGGGAATTCTGTATCCTCCCCACAGAAAAAGCTCAGCAGGGGCATAAGAGGCTTTTCCGTAATTTGTCATAGCGTTCATTCCTTTCCTGATATTAATTTTTGCATCGAACAGACGCCTTTTTACCGTGCCCTTCGGTACGGAAAGCGCCTCCGCGATCTGCGGAATGTTCATTTCCTTTAGATAATAAAGAATAATTACTTCCCTGTGAAGCTGTGAAAGACGGGAGATCGCATAATTTAATTCGCTGACCGCTTCGCTTTTGAGCAGCGCCTCCTCCAGATCCTGATCGGACTGCAATGTGCTGCAGACCTCCTCCAGCTGAACGACTCCGTACTGCTTCATTCGCAAAAACAGATTGAAGCGGTTTTTCGCCATGGCCCAATACCAGGGGTAAAAGCGTTCGATGCTTTTGCCGCCATGCAGCGCTTTTACCGCTTCGAAAAGAATCTCCTGCGTCAGCTCCTCCGAATCGTGCGCGTTTTGCAGGCGTTTATAACAGTACAAATAGGTCGCTTCAATAAGCGATTGATTGATATATGCCGATTCCGTCGTTCTCATCTCCGTCGCTGAAAAAATAACCGGTTACACCCATTAAGTTGGGAAACGGGCCGAAAGGTTCGCTATATCTGATGATATTATATCATACGAGCCGTATGACAAAAGACGGTTTTCCGGATTGTGAAAATTTTACATTGTTTTTAAGACAATTTTGTCTGTTTTTTGCATTTATATTCATATATCAGCGTTTCAAAATAAAAAGAAATAAAACGAAAGAAATATTGCGAAAGGTATTGACAGAAAACGAAAGAATATGATAAGATGCGTCACAGAGGAAAAATACGACTTTACAATTGGATTGGAGGCAATGAAATGAAGAAATGCAAATTATGTAAAATGACTGCCTTGTTTTGCGCTGCTTTCCTGACGGTATGCGCTTTTCTGTGGAATATGCAGTCCGTACAGGGCGATGGGGATACGGCGCTGTACTACTGGGGCTTTGAGAATACCACGGCGGACGCAGCCGGTACGCTGACATCGGGAAGCGAAGGCAGCTTTACTGCAGGCAGGCAGGGACAGGCACTGAATGTGGCCGAAAACGGCGCTGTTAAGTCGGGCGCCATACCGACAGACACGACTATGGGTTTCACCATGGCGGCCTGGATTTATCTGAACGAGGGCGCAGAGGGATACAATATCATCATGTCATCCGGAAATACGGCGGCTGAGGGCAGCGAACGCTTCCAGCTCCATATCGGACAGGCGGGACCGGAGCTCGGCGGCGGTTATCTTCTGGCTTTTGCGCCGGCCGTCGATCCCCTGGCGTTCCCGGGGGACGGGGATGAGCAGCTGGAATCCTGTCTGGTCCCTTATGAAACGTGGACGCATGCGGCGGTGACGTTCAACGGAGAAAAGGCGGTGCTGTATATGAACGGAACGCCGGTCCTGGAGCGGACCGCAGCCGCCGGCCTGGGAACTCTTGCTTTACATAAACAGATCACAATCGGCGCGCTCAATCACGACGCCGTGACGTTCCAGTTTAACGGTGCGATCGATGAAGCCGTATATGCAAACTACCCAATGAAGGCCGCAGAAATTGCGGCGCTGGCGTCCGATCCGGCTGCAGCTGCCGGCGATCTGGACGGCTGGGCGAAGGGAACGAAGACCATAGAGCCGGATGCGATTGTCACGCCGCCCGAGAACACATCGGAGCCTTCCGAATTGCCGACAGGAGGCACTACGATCTATTACTGGCCCTTCGACGAGAGCTCAGAGGATCTTTCTCATTATGAAATGTATTTTGACGAGTATGACATAGGTCTGGAATATACGGACGGTGCCGTCAATCAGGGCGTTGATACCTCCTTCGGAGGGGCGCTTTCCGTTCCGTTTGAGGAGGAGCAGGATTTCAGCTGCTTTACGATTTCTTTCTGGATGCGCTGGGACGGCTCTGCGCCCGGCTACGGCGTCCTGTTTGCCGCGGCGGGCAAAGAGCAGCCGTATCATACGGAGCTGTATACTACGACAAGCGATGGAGAACACGCGCAGCTGGCATTTTTCAATACCGGAATGGGCAATCCGATGGAGGGACTCGCTCCGATCGAAATCGGAGAGCTGTACCATGTGGCCTGTACGTATGACGGCGCCATGCTCCGTGTTTACGTGAACGGCGAGCTTGCAATGGAAACAGCGGCAAACGTGGAAACTGCCGGCTTCGGCAGCAACTTCGACGCGCTGGCGCTGGGCTGCCTTACGGACTCAACGCTGCCCTTCATGGGGATGCTGGATGAGGTCGTTCTGGCAGATTACGCGTTTGATGAAGCGCTGATTGCCAAGCTGTACAGCAGCCCGGAGGAGGGCGCCGCTGAGATTGCAGGTCTGGTAAAAGCCAACTATCCGGAGGATTACGCGCCGGCCACGGAGGCACCGGAGGCGACGGCAGCGCCGGCTACCGCTACCAAGGCGCCGGTTACCGCGGCGGCTACGGCGGCGAGAACGCCGGTCAAGACAGCAAAGCCTGCAGAAACGGACCATTCGACGACGATTGCGGTAATCATTATCGTGGTCACTGTGGCCGTGATTGCAGCAGCCGTCGCGATCGTACTGGTCATGAAGAAAAAGGCTGCAAAAAAGTAAGAAAATCCTGAACAAAATTATCGCAGTCCGCGCGGCGCAGCTTGCTGCCGCGCGGACAACACAGAAAGGACGGAGCATTTGTTATGGCAAAGAAGAGCAGCAGCCAAAGCGGCGTCGTGCGGATCGCATTGATCGGCGCCGGCAGAGCGGGAATGATTCACGCCCGGAATTTTCGGACTGCGGTGGATCACTGCCGCCTTGCTGCGGTGGCGGATCCTGTGGAATCGGCGGCAGAGGAAGCCGCAAGAACGCTGGAGGTAAATACATATTATACGGATTACAGAGAACTGCTTCAGGATGACGGGATTGACGCGGTTGTGATTGCCACGCCGACAAAATATCACTGCGAGATCGCTGCGGCAGCCGCTGCCGCAGGCAAGCATATTTTCTGCGAGAAGCCGATGGCGATGACGTATGAGGAATGCCTTGTAATGGAAAACGCGGCAAAGGAGCATCACGTGAAGCTGCAGATCGGCTTTATGCGCCGCTTTGACACGGCGTTTACTGAGGCGAAAAAGGTCATCGACAGCGGAGCGATCGGCGACGTTGTCATGGTACGCTCCAATACGCGCGGCCCCAGTATTCCGCAGCCCTGGATGTATGATATTTCCAAAAGCAACGGACCGCTGGCGGAGGTCAACAGTCATGACATCGATACGCTCCGGTGGTTTACGGGCAGCGAATTTTATTCCCTTTACGCAATCGCCGGCAATTTCAGGTGCCCCGACGCCAGAAAGGACTTTCCGGATTTTTACGATAATGTGATCCTGACGGCGTCTTTTGAAAACGGAATGCAGGGAATGATTGACGGCGCGCAGGGCGTCCGTTATGGTTATGATACACGGGTAGAGGTTCTGGGTACGGAGGGCTGTATTTTTCTCGGCCGCATGGAGGAAAACGGAATGCGCGTCTGCACAAAGGAGATGCAGTGCCATACAGAGTTCATTAATTCCTGGCGATTCCTGTTTAAGGATGCGTATCTGGAAGAGGACGCGGCGTTTGTGCGCTGTATCCTGGAGGACAGCCCGCCGCTGGTCGGCGCGGCGGACGGCAGAATGGCCGTAAAAATCGTCAATGCCGGAAATCAGTCGATCAGAGAAAAGAGGATTGTTTTATGTTAAGCGCCAGAATGTACGGAATCAATGATTTGAGAATGGAAGAAGTGCCTGTGCCGGAAATCGGCCCGGATGAGCTGCTGGTTGAGGTAAAGGCGGCGGCGGTCTGCGGTACGGACGTGCGCATTTTTCAGAACGGAGCGGAAAATATTTCGCCGGAAACGCCTCTGATTCTCGGACATGAAATCGCCGGAGTGATTTGCGCGGCCGGACAGCGCGTAACGGCATATCGGGCCGGACAGCGCGTGGCGATCGCTCCTAATTTTGGATGCGGCGTCTGCGGCGCCTGTGTCAGCGGCAACAGCCAGCTTTGCGCTGAGTATCAGGCGCTGGGCATTCACATGGCGGGCGGCTTTGCAGAATACGTTCGCGTTCCGGCAAAAGCGGTGGCCTCCGGCAACGTGACGCTGATCCCGGACGGAGTCTCCTTCCGGGCCGCAGCCGTGAACGAGCCGCTGTCCTGCGCGTTTAACGGTTCGGAACGCTGCGGGATCCGGCCGGGCGATACGGTAGTTATTATCGGCGCCGGTCCCATCGGCGTCATGCATGCCATGCTGGCTGAAATGGCCGGAGCCGGCTGCGTGATTGTTAATGATTTATCGGCGGAACGGCTGGCCGCATGCCGCCGGGTCAGCAGCCGGTTTGTTGCGGTTCAGTCGGATATAAAGGAAGCTGTACGGGATATCACATCCGGTAACGGTGCGGATGTGTGCATAACGGCTTGTCCGGCGCCGGCGGCGCAGAGTCTGGCTCTGGAGCTCTGCGGACTGAACGCCAGGGTAAATTTTTTCGGGGGCGTACCGGCGGGGAAACAGCCGGCAGCGCTCAATACAAACCTGATTCATTATAAACAGCTGCTTGTCAGCGGCACCACGCGCTCCAGCCTGACGCAGTTCCGCAGGACGCTTGGATTTATTGCAGCCGGACTTTTGAATGTGGATGCTTTGGTTACGGATACGTACGCGCTGGAGCAGACGCCGGAAGCGTTTTCCAATGCGGCTCATGCAAAGGGTTTGAAGCACGTGATTTGCAGAGACTGAAAACACAAAAGGATGATACTGCGGATATGAAGAAAACAGCGTATGTGATCGGAATTGATATTGGAACGCAGGGAACAAAGGCCGGATTGTTTGACGCCTCCGGCGTCTGCTATGCGGAGGCCTATGAGGCTTCTGTATTGCTGCATCCCGCGCCCGGCGCGGTCGAGCAGGATCCGGACGCCCTGTATGCTTCCGTACTGCATACGGTGCGGGAGGTGCTGGAGAAAAGCGGCGCAGCGCCGGGCGCGGTGCTGGCTCTTAGCGTGGCCGGCCAGATGGCCGGCATTCAGGGAATCGATCGGGAATGGAATGCGGTCACGCCGTACGATAACTGGCTGGATACGCGGTGCGAGCCGTATATCCGCGAAATGAAAGCAGAAGCAGAAGAGGAAATCATCCGCAGCACCGGCGGACCGGTGACCTATGCCCACGGTCCGAAAATTTTGTGGTGGAAACGGCAGCGTCCGGATGTATATCAAAAGATATACCGGTTTGTACCTTTAAGCGCTTATGTTGCCGGAAGGCTCTGCGGGCTGAAAGGCGATCAGGCCTGGTTTGACTATACGCATCTGCATTTCACTGGATTTTCAGATACGAAGAGCTATACATGGAATCCGGCGCTGCTGCGGACGTTCGGCGTGGACGGAGCCCGGCTGGGCTGCATCCGTTCTCCTTACGATGTCGTGGGCGGGCTGACAAAGGCCGCCGCGGAAGTCTGCGGCCTGCGCGCCGGCACGCCGATCACGGCCGGCTGCGGAGACTCTGCGGCTTCTTCCCTGGGCGCCGGCATAACGGAGCCCGGCATCCTCTATGACGTGGCCGGAACGGCGTCTATTTTTTCGGCCTGTACGGATTTTTTCGCACCGGATACAGAAAATCGGACTGTGCTGTATGCGCATTCTGTGATCCGCGATCTGTGGATCCCGCTGGCGTATATCAGCGGCGGAGGGCTTTGCCTGCGCTGGTTCCGAGACACGTTCCTCGGCGCATCCTCGGGCGGGAGCGGCTACGGCCTGCTGGAGCAGGAAGCCGCAGGCGTGGAGCCGGGCAGCGCCGGACTATATTTTATACCGCACTTTGCAGGCAGAACCTGTCCCAACGATCCGTCGGTGCGGGGAACCTGGCTGGGACTGGAATGGCATCATACCCGGGCGCATATGTATCGCTCCGTTATGGAAGCCATTGCATACGAATACCGCTTATATAATAAAATCATATCAGATAAAACCGGACAGAACGCTTCTGTGGTCTACGGCGTCGGCGGCGGTTCCGAAAGCACGGTGTTTAATCAGATCAAGGCGGACGTCCTTGGAGCGGATTATGTACCGATGAAGTGCGGAGATACGGGAATTGCCGGCAGCGCGCTGATCGCCGGCATGGCGGCCGGCCTGTATTCGGACGAACAGGATATGCGGCGGGCAGCTGCCGCCAACGTCAAAAAAGGCGAAGCCGTACGATTCAATAAAGACGCGCATACAGCGTATTCATCCTGTGCAGAAACGTATGTGCAAATGCTGCAGGGCGTTCAGGCCCTGTATAAGATACGACCGGAGGAAACAGAATGAAAACAGGAAAATCAAAAGAAACGCTCTTTGCAGAGGAGCGGCAGGCACAGATCTTAAAAACATTAAAGGCAGAGCACAAGGTTTTCGTACCGGCTCTGTGCGAGCTTTTCGACGTATCTCCGGTAACCATACGGAACGACCTGAATTATATGCAGGAAAAGGGACTGCTGAAACGGACGCACGGCGGCGCGGTACTGAAAAGCAAAATCGGCTATGAGGAAAATGTCGCGGAAAAGCTGAGCAAGAATCAGCGGCAGAAGGAGAAAATCGCCGAGCTGGCAGTGAGCTATGTGGAGGACGGCGACATTATCGCCCTGGATACGGGAACCACCATGCTGGCCTTTGCCAAAAAGCTGACAGAAAAGAAAAATCTGACTATTGTGACGAATGATTTGAATATTGCTGCGTATTTTGACAGCAATAAAGAAGACATCACAGTGATCCTGCTGGGCGGCGTCCTCCGCAAAAAGCACGGCTGCACGCTGGGAGGCATGACGTTAAACGGTCTGGAGGGACTGCGGGTAGACAAATGCTTTCTGGCGACCAACGGCCTGACCGCCGAATTCGGCTTGTCAACGCCGGATATGAATCATGCAGAGGTGAAGAAAAAGCTGGCCGGCATAGGAGAACAGACCATTCTGCTCTGCGGCAGCGAAAAAATCGGCCGCAATGTATTTGTAAAAATCATGGATGTAACAAAAATCGATATTCTGATCACCGATTCCGGAATCGATGAAACAGAGGCTCAGAAGCTGGAAGAGCTGGGCGTTGAAATAAAAACGGTATCTATGGAGGAAGGGCATGACGAATAAAACAGGCATTTATTTTGCATTCTGGGAACGGAACTGGAGCGCGGATTACTGCGCGTATATTGAGAAAACAAAACGGCTGGGCTTTGATACGCTGGAGCTGGGTGCCGGCGCGCTGGCAGACATGACGCAGAGTGAGCTGAAGCGGATTGCCGATACAGCGAAATCCGCGGAAATGGATTTGACCTACTGCATCGGCCTGCCCGCGCAATATAATGTAGCGTCTCCCGATGAAGCCGTCCGGAAACGCGGAGTCGCATATCTGCAGGAGCTGCTGCGCCGCATCGCGTTTATGGGCGGCGACATGCTGGGCGGGATCCTGTACGCTGCCTGGCCTGACCGCATTTCCTCTCAAAGCGAGCGGGAGGCGGCCAGAGAAAAAAGCCTCCAGAGTATGCGCGTGCTTGCGGAAACGGCGGAAAATCTCGGAATCACGCTTTGCCTGGAAATAGTGAACCGCTTTGAACAGTTTATTATGAATACTGCATCGGAGGGAGCAGCCTATCTGAAGGATCTTGAACGCTGCTGCCAAAGTGCCGGCGCCGTCCGGCTGCTGCTGGATACCTTCCATATGAACATCGAGGAGGACGATCTGTACGCAGCCATACGGTATGCTGGAGAGAAAGGGCTGATCGGCCATTTCCACATCGGAGAATGCAACCGGAAGGCGCCGGGAGAGGGCAGCGGCCGTATGCCGTGGAACGAGATCATACGGGCGCTGGGCGACTGTAAATACAGCGGCCGGATCGTTATGGAGCCGTTCATCAAGCCCGGCGGCGAGGTGGGACGCGACATCCGGCTGTACCGCGATCTGAGCGGCGGCTGCACAGAAGAAGAAATGGATCAAAAAGCGGCGAATGCCTGCGCTTTTATAAAAAATCTTCTATACCGGTATGAAAATCCGGTACGGGATTAAACGGTGAGGTGTAATATGCGTAGATTTTACAGAAAGTATTTTACGATGGCGGCGATGACTGCGCTGTGCCTGCTTCTGTCGCTGGGCGCGTTTGCCGGCTGGGCGCAGACGCTGTCCGACGTAGAGCAGTCTACTACGATGAAAGCTTCTTCTCCCATGGATAAAGAGCCGATTGTGATCGGGCTGCAGAAGGGCGAGACGGTGGTTCGGAGAGAGCCGGAGCGCATTGATCTGAACGGAGCCTGGGAGCTGACCGATCAGGGCTCCGCGGAGGAAAACAGCAGGCCGGACGCGGCATGGGCCGGCGCGTATACGGTTTCCGTGCCGTCGAGCATCAGCAGCGCGCTGCAGGAGGCCGGAGCAATCGAGGATCCCATGTACGGACGGAACGACGCAGCAGCCAAAGCGCTCGGAGAGCGAAACTGGTATTACAGAAAAACGTTTTCGTACGGAGGTCCCGGAGAAAGCGTCCGCCTGTGCTTTGACGGCGTGGCGGATCGCTGCAGGATTTATCTGAACGGGGAAGAGATCGGCAGCCATCAGGGGATGTTCGGCGGCCCATACCTGGACGTCACGGAGTATGTCGTTCAGGGAGAAAACACACTGGTGGTAATGCTGCTGCCGGTGCTGCCTTATACGGAAACCGTCGTATTTAACTGTTCCTACGCCTGGCATTATGCGGATCTGCCGCCGATCGGCATCTGGAATGACGTGTATCTCGAGGACGTGACGGAGGTCGAGGTAGACAGTCCGTTTATTACGACGGTATCCCATGAAACGGGCACGCTGGATCTGAGCGTGGATCTGACAGCCGCGCAGACCGCGCCGATATCCGGCACGCTGAACGGTACGATCCGTCCGAAAAATTTCGAAGGCGACGCATATTCCTTTACTTACGAGGTAAACGAAGCCGCTGCGGGGAACGCCAACGTAAGGCTGCGCTTTGACCTGCCGGAATTCCGGCTGTGGTGGCCGAATGGCGTCGGAGAGCAGAATCTGTATGTGCTGGAAATTTCTTTTACGGATGAAAACGGCGTCACCTCCTACAGCGAGGACACCTTTGCGGTACGCACGTTGGAGCTGACGTCCGGCAGTAAGACGGAAAATCCCGCGCAGTACAACCGTACGGTAGAGATCAACGGACGTCCCGTCTTTATGAAAGGGGCCGGCTGGTGTACGATCGACGCAATGATGCATTTTACGCGCGAGGATTACGACAGGATCCTTTCCCGCGCCTACGACCAGGGACTGAACTTTCTGCGCGCCTGGGGCGGCGGACTGGTGGAAACCGATGATTTTTATGATTTGTGCGATGAATATGGTATTTGCGTGTATCAGGAGTGGCCTACCTGCTGGGACAGCTATAAGACGCAGCCGGCGGATGTGCTGTATGAGACGGTAATTCTGAATACGAAACGGATCCGGAATCATCCGTCCCTGATCGTATACGGCGGCGGCAACGAGGGCACGGCGGCTGCCGACGAAGAGGTGCTGAACAATATCGGCAGGCTGACGTACGAGTATGACGGCACGCGCGATTTCTGGCGCCAGGACGGCGGCCACGGCGGCGCGGGCATGACGCACGACCATATCTGGTGGGGGGGACAGTCTCCGGAGCACTATGCATCTGTATATGCGGAGTACACGGGCAACCTTCATGAATACGGACTGGGCTCCATGATGAATCTGGAGTCCATCGCCAAATACGCTACGGCGGAGGAAATGGCGCAGTGGCCGATCGATCCGGAGGGCACGATCGCTTACCACACGTCGACCTTCAACGGGATGAAGGGCTGGAATCCGTCGCCGCACGGCTATGATATTGACACGCACATCTGGTACGCCAGCCTGTTTGCTGAGGTAAACGACCTGGAAAGCCTGGTGACCGGCTCCCAGATCGCACAGACCATGGCGAAGTATTTTGCGATTCAGAACGCCCGCATCAACAATCCGGACGTGTCGCTGGTATGCTACTATAAATTTAATGACGTGTATCCCGGCGCGTCGTGGAGCGTTGTGGACTGGTACGGTACGCCGAAGATGGCTTACTATTTCATACAGGATGCGTTTCAGCCTTTAATGGCGACGGCAAAATTTGACCGCTACAATACCTTTGATAAGTCGGAAAAGGAGCTTACGCTGCCGGTTCATATTCTGGACGACGCAGACGAACTGAACGGCGCCGACTGGAAGGTTTCCGTTAAAGCCTATGACAATCAGTTCCGCGTGGTTAAGGAGGAGTCCTGGAGCGGCAGCGGCAGCACCGGGTACAGCCTGCACGTGGGCGATTTCTACCTGGACGCATCGCAGACGGATTCCGCGCCTCTGTATATTGTGATCGATCTGGAGAAAAACGGCGAGGCGGTCTCCCGCTCTTATGCGTTTCTGAATGCGGAGCAGGAGCAGGGAAGCCTGTTCTATGTGCCGACGGCCAGCCTGGAATATACCGTAGAGGGCAATACCTATACGGTTACCAATACGGGCGATGTTCCGGCGGTGGGCGTACATTTTATCTGCCCGGAGGTTTCGGATACGTTCCGGTGCAGCGATAACTATTTCTGGCTGGAGCCCGGAGAAACGAAACAAATTACCGTGAATTCCACGGAGGGCGTGGAAGGCTTCGACGCGTTTAATCTGGCGGATTCCGACGATACGGAAGCGCCGGGCGCGCCGGGCAGCCTAAAGGCGGAAGCTGCGGCTTACGACACGCTGCAGCTGACCTGGACGGCGGCGAAGGACAACAGCCGGATTTTGCAGTACGAAATTTATCTTAACGGCGAATATTACGGATATGTGAAGGGCTCGGCCACGGAAGCGGAAATTACAGGTCTTTCGGAGCTGACCGAATATACGGTAACGCTTGTTGCCGTAGACGGAAATATGAACCGTTCCTCTGCTTCCGGCGAGGCGGCCTGCACCACGCTGGCCGATCTGGAAGCGCCGGTGGCGCAGCGCCTGAAGCTTCTGGATGCGTCGACGGCGGAAATCGTGTTCAGCCGTCCGGTGCGCGCGGATTCTGCGGCCGTTCTGGACTATTATCTTTTAAATAACGGCGCCCGTGTCACCTCCGCCGCGCTGCTTGAGGACGGCGTTACGGTCCGGATCACCATGGAAGGCGTGGATGAGACAAATCTGTCGTCGTATACCCTGACAGTGATGGGCGTTCAGGATACCACGGCCACCGGAAACTATGCCAGACGGAATAAGTTTACGCTCGGACTGGATCTTGTCGGCAGCTGGCATTTCGAAGACGGCGGAGAAACGCTTGCGGATGACAGTGGAATTCACAGCCACGGCAGCCTGGGAGGCGCGGAATTTACGGAGGGGCGATTTGGAAACGGCCTGCTGATGCCGGAAAGCGGTGAAACGCTGCTGTCAGAGAGCACGGATTTCCGCCTGGAGGGCTCTACAATCGCGTTCTGGATCAAGCCCGGCGCGCTGAGCGGTTTCAATGTGCTGCTGGCAAAGGGCGACAAAACGGAGGGGCACTTCGAAATTTATACCAGCGAGGGAGACCTGCGGATCTACGGTCCGGAGATCGGAGATCTGAGCTTCGGCGTTAATCTGAAATATTATGAGGATCAGTGGACGCACCTTGCATTTACCTGTGAAGACCGTAAGGTGACGGTATACGTCAACGGCAGCGCGCTCCGAAGCGTGCGGCTTACCGGCGAGCTTAAGGATACGAAGCAAAAGCTTTGCTTAGGCTCCCTGCCCGCCGGCTCCATGAAAACGCCCGGCGTCTTCGACGAGGTCTATCTCTTTGCTTCGCTGCTGAGCGAGGAACAGATCGCCGGCCTGTATACCAACGCGCTGTTTACGGATGTGGCCATGGAATTCGCCCATTATCAGGTAAAAGCAGGCAGCAGCAGGAAAATCAATATCCTTTACTCCGGCGACGCATCGCCTGAGAGCGTACGGCTGATCTGGACCTCCTCCGACGAGAGCATCGCCACAGTAGATCAGGACGGTACGGTAACGACGTATGCCTATGGTACGGTTCTGATTACCGCATATACTGAGGACGGAAAATATATCGAGCGGTGCGTGCTGGAGTCCGGCGACTTCGAGGAACCGTCCGGCTCCGGCCCGAGCTTGCTTTTGATCGTGGCGGTCTGCTGCGGCGTACTGATTGCTGCCGCCGCCGTTTTCGTGATCGTCATGGTAATGAAAATCAATCGAAAAAATACAGAGGCCCGAAGCGATCGGGAGAAAGAGGAGGAATCCGGTGACAATGGAAAAGAATAAAATTAAAGTCGGTATTTTGACCATGTCCGACGGCAGACCGTATCTGCACGCGGAATATGAAGCGCTGAATTTTCAATATCAGCATGACATTGCGGCTGTGCTGGAGGCTTCCGGCGACTTTGAGGTGATTGAGGGCCGGCAGGTAATCAATACCAATACGGCGGCAAAGGAAGAAGGGATGCGGCTGCTGCAGGCTGGTGCGGAAATGACCATTTTTAATTACACCATATGGTGCTATCCCCAGTTTACCGCCGTGGCCAGAAATTTTGCACCGGGCCCGTATCTGCTCTTCAGCAATCAGCATCCGTCGGAGTGCGGCATGGTGGGGATGCTGGCGGCGGCCGGCACGCTGGATCAGCTGGATGTGAAATACAAGCGGTTATGGGGTTCTGTTCATGATCCGGAGGTACAGCGGAAGCTGTTTGCATTTCTGAAGGCTGCGGCTGCTGCAGTGCGGCTGCGGGGCCTGACGTTCGGAAATTTTGGCGGCCGCCCTCTGGGAATGTATACGGCGGTGGCGAATGTGGATGAATGGCAGAAGCGCTTTGGCATCGATGTGGAAAACATTGAACAGGATGACATTATTCGGGCCGGAGATACGATTGCGGCAGGCAGGGTAGAGCAGGCGTTCAAATGGCTGACGGCGCATGTGGGTTCCATTCAGTATGACGGCCTCGGACTGACGCCGGAAAAGCTGAAAACCCAGATTCGCTCGTACTACGGACTCCGGAAAATTATCGACGAACGAAAGCTGGACTTTGTGGGCATTAAAGCGCACGGCGACCTGACGGACCGGTATGTGACCATGGATGTGGCGGAAGCCTTTCTGAACGATCCTTACGATTTCGACGGGCCTCACGAGCCGATTGTGGCCGCTACGGAGGCCGACATGGACGGCGCGCTGACCATGCAGATTTTTAAAATGATTTCCGGCTCGCCGGTGCTGTTTGCAGATGTCCGCCACTATGACAAGGAAAATGATGTGTGGTTTTTCTCCAATTCCGGCACCCATGCCACATTTTTTGCGGGGGCCTCCTACGATCCGGCGGAAAATCTGAAATACGTGACCTTTTATCCGGAAACGCATTATTATCCGGCCGGCGGCGCCAGCGTACATCATTTTGCAAAAGCAGGGAAGGTGACGCTGGCCAGACTGACCAGAAAGAAAGGCCAGTATCGGCTGACGATCGTTCCTGCGGAGTTTGTGGAATTCGACCGGGAGAAAATGCTGGCAATGGGCGCTACGACCACGCCGGCATGGCCCTGCGCTTTTACAAGGCTGCACGTTCCGGCCGATGAATTTATTGAGCGGTATCCCTGCAACCACATTCATGGGGTATACGGCGATTATGTGGAAGCTCTGAAGCATGCGGCGTATCTTCTGGATATTGACGTTGAGATCTATCAATGACGCGGCTTCGAAAAACGGAGGAAAACAATGGATAGAAAAAGTAAACTGATTCATGCGGCGGGCAGGAGCTACGCGGCAAAGGAAATGCGGCAGTACTTTGGATTTGATCAATGGGAGAGCGATCCGGAAATTCGAAAGGATGAAATCGATTTCACACTTGCGGCCTCTGATCTGAGAAATGCGGACGGGGAGCTCCCGCAGCTCGTTCATCCGGCGTATACGCTGGATCTGTGCGGCACCTGGCAGCTTTCTTCGCCTTCGGCGCCGGCCGGGGAGGGTGGTCCCGGCTTCGCTGCGGTCGACCGGATCCCGGCGGAGGTACCGGGCAGCGTGCATACGGCCTGTACGGTGCAGGGAATATTAAAGGATCCTTATGTCGGACTCAATGACGCCGAAGCGATGGCCTTCAGCGGCCGGGAATGGACGTATGAGCGGAGCTTTATATATGAGGGCAGCGGCGAGGCGGTACGCCTGTCCTTTGACGGCGTCTGCGACCGGTGCGAGGTATATCTGAACGACATGCTTCTTGGCAGCCACCAGGGGATGTTCGGAGGCCCCGTCTTTGACGTTACCTCGGTTGTGCGAAAAGGAGAAAACCGCCTGCGCGTACACTTGCTGCCGGCAGTGCATTTTACAAAAACCGTTGTATTTAATTGCTCTGACGGATGGCACTACGCCCGCCTGTGGCCGCTTGGAATCTGGAATAAAGTACGGATCGAGGATCTGCCGGACGCGGACTGCGGCAGCCCGTTTATTTCTACCTTTGATTCGGTGCAGGGAACGATGGAGCTGAGCCTGCCGGTTACGGTGCGGCGAGGCAGGCTGGAGGACTATACGGTGCGGGCAATTGCCGCGCCAAAGAATTTTGAGGGGACTGCGTACGGCTTTGACTGCCCTGCCAGGGAGCGGCTGTACGTGCGCTTTGACCTGCCGGAATTCCGGCTGTGGTACCCGAACGGCCGCGGTCCGCAGAATCTGTATACGCTGTATGTGCAGATTCTTGAGAAGGCAAGCGGCCGCGTTGTCTGCGGACGGGCGTCTTCCTTCGGCGTGCGTTCTCTGGAAATGGCGCCGTTTCCCTCCGGAGAAAAGGAAACGCAATATAACCGAACCGCGGTGATCAACCGGGAGGGAATTTTCCTCAAAGGAGCGAACTGGTGTACGATCGACGCCATGATGCGGTTCGACCGGGCGGACTACGACCGGATTCTTTCAAGAGCCAGGCAGCAGGGGCTGAATTTCTTCCGCGCCTGGGGCGGCGGACTGGCGGAAACCGATGCTTTTTATGATCTGTGCGATGAATACGGACTCTGTGTTTATCAGGAATGGCCCTGCTGCTGGGACAGTCAGAAGCAGCAGCCGAAGGATGCGCTTTATGAGTGCGTCCGCCTGAATACGATCCGTATGCGGAATCATCCTTCTCTGATCCTGTATGGCGGCGGCAATGAGGGCAACGGCGCAATTGAAGACGAAGCGCTGAACAGAATCGGCTGCCTGACCTATGAATACGACGGTACCCGGAGCTATTTCCGTCAGGACGGCGGTGCCTCGGGCGAGGGAATGGTCCATGACCATATCCACTGGGGCGGGGAAAAGCCGGAGCATTATATGACGCGCTACGGCTTCTCCAATGAAAAAAACATGCACGAGTACGGTCTCGACGCTTTTATGAATCTCAGCTCCGTGCGGCGGTACGCCTCGCTTGCGGAAATGCTGGAGTGGCCTGTCCGGAGCCGCGGAGTCATCTCCTATCATACGGCGACCTTCAACGGCGCGCATGGCTGGTCTCCCACGCCGCACGGCTTCGATATGGAGACCTACGTGCATTACGCGTCCATGTTTACGCCGGTAAACAATCTGGCGCAGCTGGCTGCAGGCTCGCAGCTGGCGCAGGCTCTGGCCAAGGTGCCTGCGATCCTGAACGCCCGCATTAAATGGCCAAACTGTACGGCCAATGTATACTATAAAATGAACGATATTTATCCGGGCGGCGCCTGGAGCGTGGTGGACTGGTACGGAGCGCCGAAGCTGGCGCACTATCTGTGCCAGGACGCGCAGATGCCTCTGATGGCCGGTGGCTGGATGGATCGCTACAACACCTATGACAAACCGGAGCACGATCTGAACGTGCCGGTATATATCCTGGACGACAATCTGCTGCTGGACGGCAAACAATGGTGCGTTACGGTACGCCTGTACGGCGCAGCGCTTCAGCTGCTGAAGGAAAAACAATACCGGGGACGGGGCTCTGTCGGAAAATCCGGAATGGCGGGGCTCTTCCACGCCGACGCCGGGCTGATGGAAAACGGTCCGCAGTTTATTGTGTTTGATCTTTCCGTAGAAGAGAAGCATGCTGCCAGATATTATATGCCTATGAATTTCGACAGGGCGCCGGGCTGCCTGTTCCGTATGCCGCACGCCGTTTTAACGATGGAAAAGGTGGACGGCGGTTCCGAGGAAGGCGCGGAGCGGATCGCTGCGTATGAGGAAACGCAGTGCCGGCTGCCGGAGGCATGCTGCTTTGCACGCCACGGTACGGGGAAAAAGGCGCTGCTCGTTCGCAATGCTTCCGACCTGCCGGCAGTGGGCGTGCATTTCCTTTGTTCCCAAAACGAGGACACGTTCGTATGCTCCGACAACTATTTCTGGCTGATGCCCGGTGAAGGCAGGCTGGTCTATGTCAGCGACTGGCAGGATGTTTCCGGCGTAGGATGCTTCAACTACGAAGGCATCGACTGCGAGCTGCGCCTGGCCCAGCCGCAGGAGGAAACGAAAAAAATCCTGGAGTTAAGCGGCGCTTCGGAGGATTGCAGCAGCGTTACGCTGCACTGGAGAAAGCTGCCGCAGGCTGCCGCAGACATTCTGGCCTACAGCATTTCCGTGGACGGACAGGAGGCTGCCGTAGTGCCGGCCGTCTCCAGGGACGGCTCGGAAACGCGCTCCTGGACGGTACGCGGTCTGCGGGAAAGCCGGACGTATACGTTCCGGCTCGGCGTCATTGACGGGCAGTGCCGGCTGTATCCGGCGTCTTCGGATGTGCCTGTTACCGTGCAGGAAGATAAAGAACGTCCGGTGGCGCTTTACGCCTATATGCGGGGAGAAGACCTGGTGGAAATCCTCTTCTCCAAGGCGCTGGATCCCGCCTCGGCAGATACTCCGGCAGCTTACAGGATAGAAGGCGGCACAGTGCTCTCTGCCGCCGTGAGACCGGAGGCGCCCGAACGCGTGCTGCTGCGTGTCAGCATGGCTCCGGGATGCGGCACACCCAACGGAAAGCATCTGGAAATCCGCGGCGTGACGGATGACACAAAGCACCGGAACCGGATGGAGGACACGCAATGCGAAGTGTTTGGCCGCCTGACGGAAGCGGATTTTTCGATGTGCGGCGGCATACGCCGGGTGCGTACGGCGTTCAGCATCGGCGACAGCGCGCGGATCCGTTTCCAGGTGCGCAGCAACCCGGAAAATAAAACGCATCGTGTGCTCCTGGCAAAATGCCCCAAGCAGGCCAGAGAGCATTTTGAGCTGTATCTGCGCCCGGACGGAGAGCTTTGCATGTATTCCATGCGGGGCGACGTCGGTCTGGGGCTGAATGCGGATACTGCGGGCGGCTGGCTCGATGTGGAGCTGCGTTTTCGCGGAATGTCGGCCGTCCTGTACTCGGATGGCAGAGAAATTCGGGCGATGCACGACGCCGTAACGCGCGATATTGTGATGGGCGATCTGACGCTTTGCGCTTTGAACGACGGAGGTCTGCCGTTTGACGGCGAAATCCGGAATCTGGAGCTGCAGAGCTGGTGCCCGGAGAATCTCTGAGAGGATTTTCACACAGAAATTTTATGTAAGCCTATGGGAGGAAGATAAAAATGAACGGAACCGGAACGTATACGCCGGCCAGGCTGGCAAAAATGATCGATCAGACGCTTTTAAAGGCGTACGCCACAAGGGAGGATTTCGAAGCGTTCTGCAGGGAAAGCGACCGCTATGGCTTTAAAATGGTGGCGATCAATTCCGCGCCGGTAAAGCTGTGCAAAACGCTGCTGAAGGACAGCGATGTGCTTGTAGGCGCCGCGATCGGGTTCCCCTTGGGGCAGACGACGCTGGAATGCAAGGTGAAGGAAACGGAGCTGGCGATCGCCGACGGGGCGGATGAAATTGACTATGTCATCAACATCGGCCGGCTGCGCAGCGGCGATACCGCCTATATCGAAGAAGAAATGCGGCAAATGGTGAGAACTTGCCGCGCGCATGAAAAAACGGTAAAGGTCATTTTCGAAAACTGCTATCTGACCGCAGAAGAAAAGAAAACGCTGTGTGAAATCGCGCTGCGCGTTCGCCCTGATTTTATTAAGACCAGCACGGGGTTTGGCACGCCTGCGTCCGGCGTCGGTACGTCGGAGCGGGACCGCCTGGCAGCCGTCGGCGCTGCGCTGGAGGACGTGCGGCTGATGAAATCTATCGTCGGCAACAAAATAAAGGTGAAGGCAGCCGGCGGCATCCGAACGCTGGAGGACGCGCTTGCCATGCTGGAAGCCGGCGCGGAGCGCCTGGGCACGAGCGCAGGCGTCCGGATTATTGAATCTCTGCAATCTCTCAATCATGAAAAATATATGGAGGTAGAAGAACATGAAAGGTAACGCAAAAAAGTTTTTTGCATTGCTGGCGGCGCTGTCGCTGCTGGCGGCATGGGCTCCCGCACGGTCATTTGCTGCGGATGTGCCTGAACCGGTGTTTTCCATGAACGACTCTCTGGACGCTATTGCGGGAGAATACACGGAAAATACCGTGAACGGCGTCGACGGCGTATCGCTGAACGGAGTCAGCGGCCTGCGGTACGACGGGCTTGAGATGGACTTCGGAAAGCCCTTTACCATCTCGTTTGCGGTGCAGATCGACCAGTACGCGTCGGGCTTTGCTGTGATGACCGCGGTCAATCCAAAGGCTGCGGGGCATGTCGAGGTATATCTGCAGGAGGGTAAAATGATGTTTTACGCGCCGGAGGTAAACGGGAACATTCCGGTGGAATCCGGCATCAGCGTTATGGATGGACAGCTGCACCTGGTCGCCTGCTCTTATGACGGCGCCACGTTCCGCTGGTATGACAACGGTATGAAAATCAACGAGTGGCCGGTTACCGGAACCGTTGCGAATATCGGCTCCACGATTTTGTCGATCGGCGATCTGAACGAGGGCTCCATGCCGTTTTCCGGATTTATCGGCGATCTTCGCATCTTTGATTCCGCTTTAAGCGAGGAACAGATGGCTGCCGTGAGTTCCCCGAAGGAGGAGGAAGACGTCGTGGTGGAAACTGAGCCCAAGCTGCTGGCTGCTCTGGCGGAGGAGGGCGTGACGCTGGAGGCAGGCGTCGGCGAGAACACGCTGCAGAGCGAATTCGTACACAATCTGGGCGAAACCTTTACGATTGCAGCCCAATTCAGCGCTGCACCCCTCGAAGGAATTCAGATCCTTTTCGCAAAGGGAACCAAGGCCACACCGGGACATTTCGAAGTGTATCTGGAAGAAAACGGAGAACTGGCATTTTATGCGCCGGAGCTGGCGAACAACAATTCCGTAAGATCCGGCGTAATCCTTAACGACGGAGAGAATCATGCGTTTGCCGTTACATACGACGGCAGCAGCATGACCTTCTATATTGACGGAGAGGCCACAAACACGATGGAGGTGTCCGGAACTCTTTCGAATAAAACGACGGCTTTCCGGATCGGGCAGCTGGTGGAAAACGGCTTCGGGTATACCGGTACGATCCGGAATATCCGCCTGTACAACTACGCGCTGACGGAAGCGGATGCGCTTGCCCTGAGCGGCGGAACGGGCGCGGAGCCTGACGACAATCCGGACGTCCCGAATATTCCGACTGGAGACGGCGCTTCCTGGGCGGCGCTTGCCGCGGTTTTGCTGCCGGCGGCCATGGTGCTTGCTTTAAGAAGACGTGCAAAGGTATAAGAATCAGCGCGGAGCAGCGGAAATACCTGCTGCTTTCGACGCTTGACTTCCGAAACTGCTCCTGATAAAATAATCCGGAAAAAGAAACGGCCGAAAGGGCTTGAACGCCAGCCGGATCGGCCGGAGCTTTGGATGCCGGACGGAGCTGGGAAACTCTCTCTTTTTCCGGCGGCAGCGCAGGCTGCTTCGCAGGCATTCAGGAGAAGCAAGAGAGCATTATCCCGGAGAAAACGCAAAGAGAGACGAAACTTCCGTCTCTCTTTTTTTAGAGCCTTCCGGCGGGTAAGAGTCCTGCTTCATCCGCAGGCCCGGGCCTTCTGCCCGGTCAGACAGGTAAATAAAAAGGATTGCGAGGAAAAAGTATGAAGAGAAACGACATTCACAAAGTATTGATTATCGGCTCCGGCCCCATCATTATCGGCCAGGCCTGTGAATTCGATTATTCCGGAACGCAGGCATGTAAGGCATTGAAGAATCTCGGGTATGAAATAGTATTGGTAAACTCCAATCCTGCCACCATCATGACGGATCCGGAAACGGCCGATGTGACTTATATTGAACCTCTGAATTTGGAGCGCCTTACGCAGATTATCGAAAAAGAACGTCCGGATGCGCTGCTGCCCAATCTGGGCGGTCAGTCGGGCCTCAATCTGTGCTCAGAGCTGGCAAAAGCCGGCGTGCTGGAAAAGTATCACGTGAAGGTGATCGGCGTGCAGGTGGACGCGATCGAGCGCGGAGAGGATCGCATGGAATTTAAGAAAACCATGCGGGAGCTGGGGATTGAAATGGCGCGCAGCGAAATCGCCACGACGGTAGAAGAGGCGCTGGAGATCGCCGACCGGCTGGGATATCCCGTTGTGCTGCGTCCTGCCTATACAATGGGCGGCGCCGGCGGCGGCCTCGTATATAACGTGGACGAGCTGAAAACCGTATGCGCCCGCGGCCTGCAGGCCAGCCTTGTGGGCCAGGTGCTGGTGGAAGAATCCATTCTCGGCTGGGAAGAGCTGGAACTGGAGGTGGTCCGCGACGCAAAGGGAAATATGATTACCGTCTGCTTTATTGAAAATATTGATCCTCTGGGCGTTCATACGGGCGATTCCTTCTGCTCGGCGCCCATGCTGACGATTTCCGGGGAGGTGCAGAAGCGCCTTCAGGAGCAGGCCTACCGTATTGTAGAAAAAGTGGGCGTCATCGGCGGCACAAACGTGCAGTTCGCCCACGATCCGGTTTCTGATCGTATTCTGGTCGTTGAGATCAATCCCAGAACCTCCCGCTCCTCCGCGCTGGCCTCCAAAGCCACGGGCTTTCCTATCGCGCTGGTTTCCGCAATGCTGGCCTGCGGCCTGACGCTGGACGAAATTCCCTGCGGAAAATACGGAACGCTGGATAAATACGTTCCCGGCGGCGACTACATTGTAATTAAATTCGCACGCTGGGCGTTTGAAAAATTCAAGGGTGTTGAGGATAAGCTGGGCACGCAGATGCGCGCTGTGGGAGAAGTCATGAGCATCGGCAAGACCTATAAAGAGGCGTTCCAGAAGGCGATCCGCAGCTTGGAAAACGGCCGGTACGGCCTGGGCTTTGCCGGCGGCTATGCGGATATGAGCAAGGAGGAGCTTTTGAAGCTGCTCTATACGCCTACCAGCAACCGGCAGTTCATTCTGTATGAGGCGCTTCGCAAGGGCGCCGCGGTAGAAGAGCTCTACGAACGAACCAAAATCAAGCATTATTTCCTTGAACAGATGAAAGAGCTGGTAGAGGAAGAGGAGCGTATTCTTTCTTATAAAGGCAGGATGCTTCCTGTGGAGCTGCTCAGAAGCGCCAAGCTGGACGGCTTCTCAGATCGCTATCTTTCGCAGCTGCTGGCGATTCCGGAGGAGGAAATCCGGGCCGAGCGTGAAAGCCTTGGCATTGTAGAGGCCTGGGAGGGAATTCATGTCAGCGCCACGAAGGATTCTGCATACTATTTTTCCAGCTATCATATGAAGGATGAAAGTCCGGCAAGCACCAATAAAAACAAAATTATGATTTTGGGCGGCGGGCCTAACCGGATCGGGCAGGGAATCGAATTCGATTACTGCTGTGTTCATGCGGCAAAGGCGCTGAAAAAGCTCGGCTTTGAGACGATTATCGTCAACTGCAACCCGGAAACGGTTTCTACGGACTACGATACGTCGGATAAGCTTTACTTTGAGCCTCTTACCATGGAAGACGTGCTCAGTATCTATCATAAGGAAAAGCCCCTGGGCGTGATCGCCCAGTTTGGCGGGCAGACGCCTCTGAACCTGGCTGCCGGACTGAAAAAGGCTGGCGTCAACATTCTTGGTACAACGCCCGAGACGATTGATCTCGCGGAGGACCGGGATCAGTTCCGCGCCATGATGGAGAAGCTGAAAATTCCCATGCCGGAATCGGGCATGGCCGTCACAGTAGAGGATGCGCTCTCGATCGCACATAGAATCGGGTATCCGCTGATGGTGCGCCCTTCTTATGTATTGGGCGGCCGGGGAATGGAGGTCGTACACGATGACGAGGATATGACGTTCTATATGAACGCCGCCGCAGGCGTCACGCCGGACAGGCCTATCCTGATCGACCGTTTCCTCCATCACGCCACGGAATGCGAGGCCGACGCGATCAGTGACGGAGAAAATGTGTTTGTGCCTTCTGTGATGGAGCATATTGAGCTTGCGGGCGTTCATTCGGGCGACTCCGCCTGTATTCTGCCGCCTAAAGGGCTGACGGAGGAGCAGATTGCCGTCATTAAGGAATATACGCGCCGGATCGCGAAGGAGATGCATGTGGTGGGGCTGATGAATATGCAATACGCCATAGAGGATGGGAAAGTGTATGTGCTTGAGGCCAATCCGAGAGCTTCCCGCACGGTGCCGCTGGTTTCCAAGGTCTGCAATATTCAGATGGTGCAGCTTGCCACCGATATCATGACCGCTCCGTATACGGGCAGACCTTCGCCCGTTCCCGCTCTGAAGGAGAAAAAATTCGCGCATTACGGTGTCAAGGAGGCGGTATTCCCCTTTAATATGTTCCCGGAGGTAGATCCCGTTCTGGGACCGGAGATGCGCTCTACCGGAGAAGTGCTGGGAATTTCCTCTGATTTCGGCGAGGCGTTCTATAAGGCGCAGGAGGCGACGCAGACAAAGCTTCCGCTTTCTGGTTCCGTTTTAATCAGCATCAACGACAGGGACAAAGCCGAGCTGGAGGCGGTGGCCAGAGGCTTCCACGAATGCGGCTTTGAGATTTACGCCACCGGCGGAACCTATGCCGCCGTCACAGCGCTGGGAATTCCGGCCAGGAAGGTTTTCAAAATAGCGGAGGGCCGTCCGAATGTGCTGGATATCATTACGAACCGCGAGGTTTCCATCATTGTAAATACGCCGATTGGGAAAAAGGGAAAGACGGACGACAGCTATATCCGCAAAGCGGCGATCAAGAGCAAAATTCCTTATATCACGACCATGGCGGCTGCGATGGCTACTGTTGAGGGGATCCGAGACGTAAAGCGTGCCGGTACGCTTCCGGTGAAATCCCTGCAGGCGTATCACGCGCAGATTACCGATAAAGAATAAGCTTTTACAGTAGATAAAAGCGCCTGCCGGCTGCTTGTGCCGGCAGGCGCTTTTGCCAATTACCCGGAATGTCATTTTTTGCGGTAATTCGAAATGGCGTTATGCAGATAATAGTAGGGGATCGCGAGCAGAACAATGCTGATCAGGATCTGCGCGATGTCTTTTCCTGCGGTGAAAAAGCTCCAGAGCTGCACGATGAAAAGCAGCGAGCCCAGAATGACCGTCAGCAGCGATTTTCTGCGGCAGAGGAAAATCGCGAGCAAGCCCGCAAGAATTTAGAAAATATTTGCCGCGTAGATGTATCCGATTTCAAACAACGCGCTTTTGGCGGTTTCCCCCGATATTCCCTCGAAGCTGCCTTCCTCGCCGAGCAGCCAGCGCAGCGCAAAAATGGAACCAATTCCCAAGAGTATTTGGAGAATTCCCGCGGCGATCAGATGCTTATTTGCCTTTTTTTCTATAAACAGATTCCTCCTTGTCGTATTGCTTTTACGCGAATATTTCGCTTTTTTGTCTGAGAATTTCTTCTACGATCGCGCAGGCAGGACAGTCGCAGTACCGCGCACCGGCTGCCTTAATTTCTTTGGCGTGCGCGGCGATGCCGGCGGCCGCTTCGGCGCCGAAATAGGAAATGCCCTGCTCGGAGCCGGCAAAAGCGATCAGCGTGTCGATCGGCATGATATCTTCTTCCAGCTCGGCGATATATTTTTTTGTTTCCTCCGCTTCCGCATCCGTTCCGACGGCGTCCAGCCAGCGCTTTGCGGCTTCTTTCGTTTCGCTGCTGCAGGTCGGCGCGTCGATCAGCGCGCGCGTTTTTTCGGTAAGCTCTTTTAAAACTTTTGGATTCATGATTTCCCCGCCTTCTGTACTAAATTTTCTTTATATTACCATTACAAAACGGAGGAAACAACAGGAAATTTTTCATGTGGGCGCGCGGGCGCCGGCTTGCAATCCGGAAATGAGGGTGATATACTAGGCGCAATTTAGTTTATTTTTATAGAAACGGCGGGCGCGGCGCAGAATGGAAGAGGCTATAAAACATTATCTTAATCAGTCCGTTTTGGAGAAAAGCAGGCTGGAAAACGGCTGGAAGGAATCCTGGCTGATTACTTTGCAGAATCGCCGGAAGGTGGTTTTCCGCGCGTGTACGGACTATGCGGAGCTGTTTGAACGGGAAAAATTCTTTTACGATACGGTTAACAGGAATATCGGAAAAATATGCCCGGAGGTCTACATTGTGGACGGAAGCTGCCGGTATTATCATAAGTCGTTTCAGATATCGGAATATATCGAGGGAAAAACGCTGCGCCGCTGTCTTCAGGAAGAATTCGACATCAGCCAGAAGCAGGCGGTTTATTATGAGCTGGGGCAACTGACCGCCCGCATCAATCAAATTGAAGCGGATCCAGATAAAATGTATTCCATGGGCAGAGCCCCCTGGGCGCCGTATTATTCAAATCAGCTGATGCGGCCGCATTTGCAGGCAATCACAGCCAATGGACTGATTCGCGCGGAAGAGGTCGATCGGCTTTGTGAGAAAATGCAGTCGTATCCTGTACGGAACACGAACCGGCTGCTTCACCGCGACATCCGTCCCGATAATTTGATTTTCCGAAACGGGCGTATTTTTGTGATTGACGCAGAAACCTGTGAAATCGGCGATCCGCTGAATGAGCTCGCGCGGATCCGGCTGGAATGGCACTACTGGGAATATTACGATCTTCTGCTGAAGGGATATCAGAGCGTATCGCACATCGATCCTGACGGCGCGCTGCTCGATTTTTACCAGCTGGAAGCGCTGGGAGAAGTGCTTGACATGCACTATAATTACGGCTGCGGGAATTCCGCGACGCCGTTTTTCCGCGACTGCTTTCTGGAAATAAAAGAAAAGCTGCTGCGGGATTGATCGCGGCAGGCGCATATATGACAAAAGCAGTTTTCATGCAGATAGTGCTCTTTTGTCTATTTAATGTTCGCTAATATCTATGTTCTTTCTTCTTATGTTTATTGTATATTCAAATTGAATTAAAACAAATTTAAAATATTGTAAAATCAGAAAGGGGAAATTTACATGAAACGTAATTTTGTCGTCTGTATGCTGCTTGTCCTAGCGATTTGCATTCATGGAATCCCGGCTGCCGCGGCAGATGAAGAACAGGCTCCCGCCGCTTCCGGTTTTGAAACGAATATGCAATGGACGCCGAAAAGCGCCATTGACACAAATTTTACGATCGATGAAACGGGGATGCATGTAGGCGAGAGCTATCAGACCGTATACGCGATATCTGATCAATAGGTAGACGTTAAAACCTCTTTTACGGTGGAATATGAATTTGATATCATCAGCACATCTCCGGATGAGCTTGTGATTCAGGAGGGATGGCTCCAGGAGGGCTTTTATTTTGGGCTGCCTGCAGCGGAGGAATTTGATCCCGCCGTGCAGCCGGACGGGTCGCATTCTGCGTTTACGCTCTTTCCGGTAACTTCAACGGTTCCATCCTACCGGTTTGCCGGAGGCTTGATAGAGATGGAGAGAGGTTGCGGAAGCTGCGCATTTAAGCGTCAAAATCGAATACCTTGCTTCCTTTGAGGAACTCAATTATTATGTCAACGGAGAATACATCGGTACGGAATAATTGCAGTTGTTGTAACGGTAATAGTTTCAAAAAAGAAGAAATAATCAGATCGGAGGAACAGAATGAACAGATATGTAAGAACACTGGTACGCGCTTTTATGCTGCTGCTCTGTATGCCGTTGTTTGCGTCCTGCAGCGGGGAAAACGGATCGCAGTATGAGCCGGAAAAAACGCCTTATCAGCCGCTGACGGATTTTGAGGACACGATTTCCGGCGTCCAGGCAGATCCCACTAAATTTATGAACGTATCGCTTGTTGACGAGGGCGTGGATATTTATGCTTATGATTATGGAATGACTTGGGGCTACCGCTATGGTCCGACCATGATGAATTATGCGGACGGCAGTATGGACGCGTGGTTTGCGGCGCCGGGCGCCGGCGGCCCGTGGGACTTTTTTACCTATCGCCATTCTGACGACGGAACGAACTGGAGCAATGAAAAAGTAGTGCTGCAGCCTTTGGCGGATACCATGGATTATCCTTCGGTGTGTGATCCGGGCAGCGTTTATTTTAACGGTTACTATTATCTCGGTTATACGTCGACCATTTATGCAGAGGGCATCTGCAACAACGGCTTTGTAGCGAGATCAAAATATCCGGACGGTCCGTATGAAAAGTGGAACGGCTCCGGCTGGGGCGGCGAACCGGCGCCGATTATTTACTATACCGGAGACAAAACCGGTTGGGGCGCAGGAGAAATGAGCTTTGTGGAGGTTGACGGCACACTGTATATTTATTATACCTGGAAAACGCCGAATGAAAATACCACCAGAGTTTCCATTGCGGATGCCACGGATGAGAATTGGCCGGCAACCATTCAGTATAAAGGGGTTGCAATGACTTACGATGTGGGAGCCAACGAAGATTCCGCGGATGTAAAATACGTTGAGGATTACGGAAAATTTATTGCAATCAATACAACGCGGCGGATGGGGCCGGACAGCGCGCTGCAGATCTGGGAGTCGAACGACGGCTTTACGTTCTACCGGACAAATGAATTGAGGACGAACGTCATTTATTACTGCCATAATGCGGGCTTCATGTCGCGTCCTAATGGGCATATCAATCTAAACGATACGCTGTATCTCGGATATGCGTACGGCGGAACCAGCAATGAGTGGGGGAAATGGAGTACGCGCCTGCATGCCTTCCGGATTACGCTGGGCGATGAAATCGATACCTCCGACGCGGAAAAGGAAAACCGCAAGGTGGACGTCGAGCCCTGGACGCACGATGAAATGTGGACCATCGGGATTACGACAAAAAACAATCAGCATTATGAAAAAAGGATTTCCGACGGGCCGTTCCCGATAGAAATTCTCTATTTCTACACCACCTTTGAACAGGATGTGGTGAAAGATGGCGATCTGAGACCGTTTCAAGTTTTGTGTAAATTCAAAAAACTGATATAAGATATGCCATTAGTTATTTTGGGCAGAGCCGATTTTTTGAGGTTCTGCCCTTGCTTGTATTATAATGCAGTTCCCGGACATGTCAAGCAGGGCTGGGCTAGCCAGCCCTGCCCCGCCGAAAACCGCTTATAATCCGGATAATCTTTCTTCAAAGAATATCTCTAGCTGCGAATGAATCTGTCCCCAATCCTGGCGGTGCCCCGTCCATTTCTTCGTGATATCCATCATCGCCAGATACAGCATTTTCAGGAGACTGTCATCCGAAGGGAACACCGTCCTGGATTTTGTGACCTTCCTCAGCTGCCGGTTAAATCCCTCAATGGCGTTCGTTGTATAGATCAGACGGCGGACTGCTTCCGGATATTTAAAATAGGTCGAAAGATTCGCCCAGTTATCCCTCCAGGATTTCGCGATTTTAGG
Organism: uncultured Clostridium sp.; assembly: GCA_900543695.1. GTDB lineage: Bacteria > Bacillota > Clostridia > UBA1212 > UBA1255 > Egerieisoma. Next base: position 33,286 of record UQSG01000009.1, read on the forward strand.
ATATTTCCCGCTCCATTTTTCATCAAAGCTGTCCAGTTCGGCCAGCGCGATCTCTTCTGTCGCAGCTGCATAGACCCGTTTCAGATCGGCCATAAGCGGCTTGATCTCTTTATAGGATACATACTTTGTGGTATTCCGAATCTGATGGATGATGCACTGCTGGATCTCTGTCTGGGGGAAAACGGCTTCAATTGCCTGAGGGAATCCTGTCAGACCATCAACGCATGCGATCAGGATATCTGCCACACCGCGGTTCTTCAGGCCGTTGAGAATGGAGAGCCAGAATTTCGCACTTTCGTTTTGACCAACATACATACCGAGAACGTCTTTGTGCCCATCCATATCGATCCCGATGGCGATATAGACTGCACGCTTTACAATCCGGCCTTCATTACGCACATGATAGTGGATGGCGTCCATGAAAACGACTGCGTAGATCTCTTCCAGAGGTCTTTCCTGCCATTCTTTCACGATAGGAAGGATCTTATCCGTAATCCTGCTAATAGTACTGTCAGAAATCTCGATGTCGTACAGTTCACGCATATGGCTTTCGATATCATTCGTGGTCATTCCTTTGGCATACATGGAAATGATCTTTTCCTCCATATCCTGAGTGACTGTATTCTGATATTTTTTGACAATCTGCGGTTCAAAGTCGCCCTTTCTGTCTCTGGGGACATCAATTTCCATATCTCCATAACTGGTATGCAGGGTTTTCTGGGAGTGTCCATTTCTGGAATTATCAGTCTCCTTATTGTGGTAATCATACTTGGAATAGCCTAATTCTTCATCCAGCTCCTGATCCAGAGCACCTTCCAGGATGATGGATATCATATCCCGCATGATGGAGTTGACATCAGACCCATCCTTGACTGTTACATTATTTTCCTTCAGATAGTTGCCCATCATTTCCCGAAGGGCTGCTTTTTGTGGGGTATCCTTTTTCCTTGCCATAAAATAAACCTCCAAACTGGTAAGTCTATCTTACATCAGTTTGAAGGTTTACACAAACTTTGGGATACTCCCGGCGATCTTGTACACTTTTATGACTATGATGACTCAATCATTACATTTGACGGTTTGACATGCATCCCGAAGAAAACAGGCGAGACGTATGTAACCGCGGAATACGACGGATGCATTCATACCTTTAAGATATCGATTTTGCCGGACGATGCTTTCATTGCGGAACAGACGCCGAAAATTGTTGCTTTTTATTCCGCGCTGCGGTATCCCTGTGACGGTCCGGTAAAGGTTGCTGCGGACGGCTCCATCACGCTTTCCAATCAGAATCGGAAGGACCGTGTTCAGCTGCGGGCGATGGCGGAATTTGAGGACGGCAATTGGATGGAGCTGTTTAACGATCAAAAGGATAAGGTTCAGTATTCTACCGATTACTACAAGATCACATATGAATCGGCGGATGAAAATGTGGTGCGTGTGGACGCGCGGGGCGTTGTAACCGTAAGAGGCGTCGGAAGCACTTCCGTTACCGTATCCTGCGCCGGCTTTTCGTACGTAGTGCCCATTACCGTCGTGTGAGCCTGTTTTGTCAACAGTGTTTTCTTTCTGCGCAATGCTGCTGCAGCCGGAATTTTGCTCTTCCGGCTGCAGCTTATTTTCAAAGCAGCTGCACAATGCTTTCCGCTCCATGACACGGTGTGCTGCATATTGGTCTGTTTCTGTACTGATATCGACCACTCCTATCAGGGCAGACAGATGGAATCAGATACTTTACGCTTCCGCAGATCAGCGAGAGCTCTGCTCGGTTTTGCCGATCCTTATGATACGTCATATTAAGACAGTATGCTTTTTCGAAGCGTTCGCCTTCATATTCAAGCGCCGGCACACCGATAAAAGGATACCGGGACGGTTGCCTCGCTGCCGGCGTCCTTGCGTGCAAGGATGTATTTGCATTTGATAGCGGTTTTATGATATTGACCGTTTATCATAATATTGTGCCTGTGCGTGCCACAGCGCATGATATTTTCCGCTTATATCCGCAGCTAACTCCTCATGACTGCCGCGCTGCACGATCTGTCCATTATCAAAGACCGCAATATGGTCACAGAAGCGGCAGGAGGAGAGGCGGTGACTGATATAGATCGCCGTTTTATTCCCCACAATCTTATCAAAGCTGCTGTAAACCTCGGCTTCGGCCATGGGATCCAAGGCGGCGGTAGGTTCGTCCAGGATAATAAACGGAGCGTTTTTATACAGCGCTCTGGCAAGGGCGATTTTCTGGGCCTCTCCGCCGGAAATTTCAATGCCCTGCTCGCAGAAATCCCTGTATAAATAGGTATTCAGTCCATTCGGCATTTCCTGCAATCGTTCCCCAAAACCGGCATCGATCAAACACCGTTCCGCCAATGCCGGATCATAATTGATTTTTGCAGCTACATTTTCACCAAGCGGATAAGAAAACAATTTAAAATCCTGGAACACTACTGCAAAAACAGACATATATTCGTCGTAGTCGTATTTCCTGATATCGATTCCGTTGAGCAATATTTTTCCTTCCGTGGGATCATATAATCGGCACAGCAGCTTTATAAAGGTGGTTTTGCCGCTTCCGTTTTGGCCGACCACCGCAAGACGTTCTCCGATGCGGAATTTTATCGAAACATTTCTAAGAGCATACGCGTCGCTTCCGGGATACTGAAAGGAAACATTGCAAAATTCGATCTCGTAATCGCGATCCATACGCTTTTCTACCGTCAGGCTGCCTTGATACATCTGATTGGGAATATCAAGAAATTCAAACGTCAGCTTGAGAAAAGCGGCGTTGTTCCGCATTCCTCCCATTAACCCGACCGAAGAGCCGATGCTTCCTGCGACGCGCGTGACGGCTGATACATATTGTGTAACGGCGCCGATCCCAAAGGCCCCGCCCAGCGCCTTCAGGCCTACAAAGACGTAAACGGCGCCGGTAAATAAAACAGATACGGCCGATGCTGCGGCATTGTAGAGGCCGATCGGTCCTTTCGCCAGTTTTGCAAATATGCCTTTAGAATAAAATATGCCGGTTTTGTCTTTGTTGTATTTATCACAAATCAAATCCTGCCGGTAAATCCGCACATCTCCTGCCAGCTCGTTTTTGAAGCCCAGAAAACCGAAATACCCGAACAGTCGGTTTGCATAATTATGGGTATTGGAACGAACCGCATAATAGCTTCCCGCTTTATTGGAAAGCACGGGAGCAAAAAAGGTAATTGCCAGCATAATCGCGATCATTGCCAGAATGAGCAGCGGGTTATTCAAAACCGTATATCCGCCGGAGTCTTCCGGCACGCGGCTTGTGAAGAGCGAGACCGTCAGAGCGGCTCCGCCCAGCAATGTGAGAACGGCGGACAGAAGCCCTTCAATATGATTATATACCCGGTTTAAGCCCCAGCCGCCGCCGTAGCGGTTTTGCTCAATGGTATTATACAGCTCATGTGTTTTGGGGTTATCTACGTCTTCGTAATCCATGCGCATCATTTTTTCGGAATAGATCTGCTGCACCTTGTAATAAAGCCCGGCACATTCGATGTCGCGCCATCTGTGCAGAAAAGCGGCAATAAGAGAGATCAGCGCGGCCGAAAACAGGATGCTCAGAACAAGCTTTGTAAGTACGGCTGGATCCCGCGCTTCGGTCAGCTCCGTTATCAGCAGGGCGGAAAGATAAATACCCGCATAAGGAGTCAGGGCGTCCCAGACAATGCAGATAAGCCGCGACAGGATCATGCGGGGGCAGCGCTTATAAATCAGAATAAAAGCGCGTCTGTTCAGCTTCCATGCCTCACGCCAGGTCGGCAGCTTTGTGTCCTTTTGCATAAGCATCCCCCTCTCGATAATATTTGCTCTGAATTTCAAAGAGCTGCGCATATTTTCCCGCAAGGTGCAGGAGCTCCTCGTGCGTGCCTTCCTCCGCAATCCTGTGATCGCTGATCAGAAAAATCCTGTCGCAGAAGCGAGTGGAGGCCAGGCGGTGGGAAATGTAAACGGAGGTACGGTCCCGTGTCATTTCGTTATACTTGCCGTACAGATCCGCTTCCGCAATGGGGTCAAGAGCGGCGGTCGGCTCATCCAGAATGATAAACGGCGCTTTTTTATAAAGAGCGCGGGCCAGCATCAGCTTTTGCATTTCTCCGCCGGACAGCTCCGCTCCGTCTTCAAAGACGGTTCGGTTTAAATAGGTTTGATAGCCGTTTTTTAAGGAATTGATTTTAGCGGTCAGCCCCGCTTTCTCGACGCAATCCTTAATTCGTTCCATATCCTGATTTTCCTCTGACTGCGCGACATTGGCGGCTACCGTTCCTGCAAGCGGCGAAAAGTTCTGAAAAACTGCCGAAAACATCGCATAATAGTCCTGGCGGTTATACGCTCTGATATCCCTTCCGTCAAGTAAAACCCGTCCCTGCGTCGGATCGAAAAAACCGCAAATCAGTTTGACAAGCGTAGTCTTACCGGCACCGTTGAGCCCGACGACCGCAATTTTTTCGCCGGGATGAATTGTAAAGCTAATATCCTCCAGTGTGAAGTCTTCCGCTTCCGGATACTTAAAAGACACATTTTCAAGCGTTAGCTCATGTCGGACGCCGGCAGAAGCGGACGGCTTTTCTCCTCCTTCAAACCGGAACGGCTCCGGATATTCCAGAAACTCTCTTACCGTAGAAATATCCAGGCTTTGCCGATACAGCGTTGTCATGCTCTCTAAAATTCCGCTTACCCATGCCGTAAAGCCGTTAACTGCAGAAAAATACAGAAGAAATGCGGACACGCTCAAGCCTCTTGTCAATACCAGATAAAGCAAAACGCCGTAAGCCAGCCCATTGCGCAGAAATGCCAGAATGCAATCCAATATTTTCCCCCATATGTAAATATTGTTGGCGCGGCGGTGAAAAGCAGTATAAGCAGCCATGGCCTTGTCGCTGATCTCCTGCAGCCATGGCTTCATCCCGAAAATCCGGATATCCTTTGCCGCGGCATAATTTTTGGCCTGCCCGATTTGATACCAGATTTTTGCCGATATTTCGCCTTCTTCTTCCCGATGGCGGTAGCCGTATCCGGTCAGTTTTTTATTTACGAAATATCCGGTCAGGGCCGTCAGCAATATGACGATCATCAGCCATAAATTCAGCGATACCAATAAAAATAGATAAATAATAAATCCGATGCTGTTTTTCATAAGCGACGCGAGCGTTTCCCAGATGGCCTCAGTGGCTTCGCGATTATTGCTTATTGCCTGCTGCGCTTTGGAACTGAGCCTGATAAACGTTTCGTCTGTCAGGTTGGGATACGACGTGGTGCAGGCCTTTCTGTTGATATCAGCGATCAGGACGGAGCGGACGGTGATCCTTCCGTATATCGTATTGGAATCCACATAAGAAGCAGCCGCGGAACAAAACAGAAGCAGCAGGACGAACAGCAGAACAGTCGCAATGAATTCCGAAAACGAAGCCTGCCGTTCCAAAACCGACAGGATGGACGGCGATACATAGAGATTCACTAAATTGCCTGCTACAGCAAGAAAAACCTGCAACAGGCATAATAGTACGACTTTTTTCTCTTTTTCACGCCATGCAAGCGCAATCATATAAGCGGAGCATTGCCACATGTTGTACTTGGGCCTTGTGCTTTTTTCTTTTTTCAAAATTCCACCCCTTTCTGCGGCCTTATTTTATCATGACATCCTTTCCTGTTTTGATTTCGGGGACGAACGGCTCCATTCCGGTGACGAATTGCCTTATTTCTGCGGGATCAGGATTTCTGTGGTAAAGGCGCCGTCCTCGCTGTTTCGATTGATATATCCGTCCAGACGTTCAATAATCGTATCCATTCTGATTAAGCCCAGGCCGTGCCCCGGGCCTTTTGTGGTTTGAAATCTTCCGTTTTCCTTCTTCTGCTTTTTTGCAGCAGTAAAATTGGTAAAGGAAATATAAAGCTGCGTGTTTTTCATATCCATATAGATACGGATCAGCCGCTTTCCTTCTGGCAGCGTCAAACTGGCTTCAATTGCGTTATCGAAAAGATTCCCGATGATTACGCACAAATCAAGCTCTGATATTCTCAAAGCAATCGGGATAAAAACATCGGCCTTCACGGGGACGTTCCTTGATTTTGCCAGAGAGATTTTGCTGTTGAGAATGGCGTCTGCCATCGGATTTCCCGTTTTCACGACAGGATCTACCGCGGATAAATCCGTTTCTAATTCATCCAGATACCTTTTTATCGCGTCCATATCTCCGCTTGCCGCATAGGCCTTCAGAACCTGGATATGATTTCGGTAATCATGACGCCAGCCGCGGATCTGTTTATACATATTTTCGACCTCTGCATAATGGACTTCAATCAGCTCCCGCTGATAAGCGGCCAGGCGCTTGTCAATCTGCTTTGAAAAAATTTTCATGGATGCCTCCGTTATGCGTGTTTAATAAACGCCCTGTTTAAAGGCTCGTAATGACCTCTGGGCAGCGGAAGGACCGTTCCGTCAGACAGAAAAACGTCGCTTTTGGAGATTCTGTCAATATAAGAAAGATTTACGATATAAGAGCGGGCCATCCTGTAAAAGCGTTCGTCTAGTTCCTGCTCGAGCGCTCCGAGCGTCTTTTTCACGGTGTAATTGCTTTTGGCATGGATCGTTACATAATTTTTCTGTACCTCAAGGTATTTGATCTCATAGAGCGGAATGCGTACCGCTTCCCCTGATGAGGAAAGAAACAGGGCTTTTTCGTTTTTCCTGATTTTTATTACAGCGCGGTTCAGAACCTCGTGCAGCTTCTCCTCGCTTACCGGCTTTATCAGATAATGCAGCGCTGCAACGTCGTAGCCCTCCGCAATATAATCTGTGTATCCCGTAATAAACACAATCTGTACCGCATCGTTTTCTTTTCGGATGCTTCTGGCAAGCGCCACGCCGTTCATGGACTGCATTTCAATATCCAGCAGCAGGATATCGTAATCCTTTTGCTCTGCATACTGAAACAGAAAGCTTTCCGCAGAGGGGAAGGCTTCGAGGCTCAGCGGTATGTTTTCTTTTGCCGCCCATTTGCTGACAACAGATGCGATATATTTTGCATCTTCATTCCGGTCGTCGCAGATCGCTATTTTGTATCCCATTTCTTATCGACCATATGCGCGGACGTTTGTTTTGACGCAGGCCGTTTATGCATGATCCTAAGATTTATGCAAAGCCCCGGCATAGGGGAGCGTCTGCCTGTCCTGCGCGTCATAAGGGAACACCTCGCTTTCTTTGGTTTCATTATACAACAAATTTTGAATGAATCATAGCGGGGCAGGGAAGTGACGCTTTGCAGTTATGATTTCATTGCAGTTTTACTTTCTGCTTGAAGTTCTTTTGATTTCCAGCAGTCTGATAAAATTTTAAAACAAAGAAGCATCCGCCGGCTCAGGCAGTTATTTCATTTTGAGCTTACAAATACAAAAGCGACATGGCGATACCTCCCAGATACCGCCATGCCCTTAAAAATGAGTAACCTTAGTAGTCCTCCGCCGATTTCTTTTCAAAAGTTTTACCATATGAAGCCGATTTTTCTCTGTGCAGGCCAAGGGCAATCCCGCCATTGGCCGCTGTCTTGCTCTGCTTTTCCAGTCAACAGATCTGTGGCGGCGTCTGCAATGTAGCCCAGGTAACTTCCAGCGGAGCTGTCACCGCATAGCAATTTCCACATAAGACCGCCAAAAAGATAAGACTGAGCAAATTCACGCCAGCTATGCAGCTCCTCCACAACCTTTTGGGAGAGATCCCAGAGAATACCAATAGCCTCGCTTTCCGTGAGCCAGCCTAAATAGCATCCCCAACGGGTCAGCATCGCCGCCCGGCCAATATCCCATCCAGCCATAAAGCCAGGGGCATATTGACTTTTATATCGTTGTGCAAACCGCCATGCCCGCCTGGTAGACTCACGGCCATCCTCGTCCATGGTTTCGTCCATCAGTTCCTCAGGCGAGGATGCCTCACTATAAAGCTGGTACCGCAGGATATAGCCCTCCTGTGCTAAATAGCGGATCATATCCAGCAGATCGCTGCGGCCATTGATTCCCCAGGAGCGGCGTACAAGAGATACGACCTTCTGTTCCATGACTGGGATATGTTCCTCTACATCCATACTATACAGATTGTGGTCGTTAAGTGTCGATACAATACCAGATAGCAAGATGCCAAAGCGCTCCCATTTTGTGTCATTTTTTTGGTAAGGGACCGGCTCTGGTTCAGGGATGGCCTCAAGCCGGGCCATTGTTTCCTCCAAGGTAATATAAAGGTTCTGCTCCAGCTCTAAATTCCATACGAGTTCTTCCTCTTCGTCGCCATCCTCCATCTCCAGCATTTCCAGAGCCGCCGCGAGAACGCCCATATCTTCTCCAAACAGCTGCCCCATCAGGTTCTCTGTAGTGGAAGCCGTAGTCTCAGCAACTTTCTCATGGACCATTTTTTGTAATAGTTCCTCGTTGACGGCCATTTGTGCCATACCATCGGCCCCGAATATCTGACCAAGAATTTCTACTTGCCGCTCAGTGGCTGCATGGATCTGTTCCTCTGCCTCAGCAGCAGATAGTGATGCTTCTTTTTCAGAGCTGGAAACCTCGATGCTATTAACCAGTTCCTCGCTTCTTTCAAAGGTCTTTTTCATTGCAGCGGCGGCCTTCTCACTGGCTTGCTGCGCCCGTTTCCTAATTTCGTTTATATCCATCTTTTTATCTGTCCTCCTCATCAGGGGAGAGCGTATGCCATACCGGAGGTTTTTGGCGGCGTGAAAACAGCTTTTTGATCCATCTTAATATTGTTTCTATAAAATGAAACCACAGATTACCAAATATAAATACCACCAAAAGGAACAGCAGGCTCACTCCAATTTCTACAAAAGGCATTTTTAACTCACTTTGCTGCAAATCTGTTCATAAAGAAGTCAGTAAAAGCGGCCAACTCCTCGTCCTGCGACACATAGACATACAGCTTTTCATCTTCCAGCCAATCATAGGCATTGATACCGATATACCCTTTTTTGTCTGGGTAAATGATAAACGCATCTGTAGGGTACTTGCTGCGATAGGCTTTCAAAATTTCAGAGCGACGATAGTAGGTCGGATCACCACAGCCGGAAAGATCGGGTACCGTGGGAACGACCACAATCGTTTGACTGGCCTCGCTCCAGCCGACAATTAAATTTCCGATTTTCGTTTTACTTCCATGAACAAATCCATAATTGAAGCGGCTTACATCTTCGGTATATCCGAAAATCAGCCTATAATTGTCCCCGCCTTCAACGACCTGGTTAAACAGAGCACGCATTTTCATCGCATTTGCATTGCTCTTTTCCATATCAATTTCCGGCCCCTTAAACAACTTGCTGAAAAAACTCATACCTTTTTCCTCCTAAATATTTATTTTTGAAAGTGAATGGCGATCAATCTATTCCTCCGACAAAACACATTCCATCTCCGACAGACTCAGCCCGCGGATCAATAGGTAGTCGCCTCTTGTTTCTAAAATGTAGGGCTGCAGCCGCTTTAAAGCCTTGTGATACTCCAAAAAGCCGAGGCTTTCCTCTTCTGTCAAGCTAACAAAAGTCAGCGCCCACAGCGAAACCGTTTCTCCCTCGATCTCGTATAGCGTTTCTGGTGCTGCTGGCAGGATGGTATCTACAGTTTCCGAAAAGGGAAAGCTAACCATTAAACCACCGTTCTCCAATTCAAATACATGGGGATTAGCTTCATAGGCTTGCGACCACATATCATCAGGCTCTGCATCGCCAGAATTGTCTGCTTGCATTTCAAATAATAAGTGCTGATGAACAACGGCATTTCCTTTTTCGATATATTGAATGGACTCGGTTCCGCCAAACGCCAAAGCTGGAGCAAAGAAAAAAATCTCATTCTCTGCAAGGCCGCCATGTTTAGCAGATGCCTCTTGGAATAAATCTACTCGCAAAAATTGTTCCACAAATTTTTCTGCGGGAAGGATACGCTCAAAAAAATCGGAAAAACTGGTAGAAAAGCTCCCCGACCTGCGGTAGTGAATATCAAGCAGACACATATCGTCGGCTGTTTCAGATCGCTTGCGGTAAATAAAAAGTGTTCCAAATCCAGTCATCAAAATGGGAAAACAATCTTCCTGCTCCCCCAGCCAAAGTGTGAGCGTATCAACATAATCCGTAGGATCTATAATTTTCAGCAATCCTCCGCCATAATTTCCGAAGCCGTATTTCTGCCAAAAGTCAAGGAGCTCTGTCGGTAATTTTCCTTGAAATTGTTCCAGCATTTCAGCGGCAGGCTTTCGCAAGTCATTACCCGGTGGATATTTGTTTACGAACAGATCAAATCCTTTCATCGTGTGTTCTCCTTTGCTTGATTTTAATTCCTATAACTATAAAATAAAAATAAACAATAAAAATTGTTTTTATTTTGAGTAAAGTAAAATCCATCTGAATATGATGCCGAAACATAATATTCGGACGGATTTTTTTATTCCTACTCATCAGGGAGTGGAGTCTGTTTTCAATTTTTCCAAGGCATCCACAATCGCATTCAGCTGAAAATCAACCGTTTCATCAGCGGCCTCAGGAACAAACAAGGGAAGCGTATCGGGGATAGCTCTGCGTACAACCATCGCTGTCAAACTTAAATTCGTAAATAGATTGATCCTTGCTGTATCTGCCCTTATTCCAAAGTTTTCTAAAATTTCTCCAAAAAGACGAAGTTGCTTTTGGCGGAACACTTGATAGCTTTCCTTTGATAGACGCTTGAAAATGAGCTGTTGTTCTTCAATCGTTAAAACAGCAATTCCATTTTTTTCTCCATAACAACAGGCGTGGAGAAATTGTTTCACTGCGTCACGCCAGCTTAAAGTTGGATCGGCCATCAGCGTTTGTACATATTTAATGATTTTGGGCTGCTGCAAGTAAAGCGTTTCAACAATCAAATCTTCTTTCGTTGCGAAAAAGGAATAAAAGAAAGTTCGCGAAATACCAACTTTTTTATATACTTGTTCCACGGTTGTATGTTGTATGCCTTGTTTTGCCATCAGTTCAAGTCCAACTGTAACAAGCTGCATTCTAATACGTTCTCTGTCCTCGTCAGAATAAGCAACCTTTGGCACTTCATCACCTCCTTACAATAAAAACAAATTATAAATTTTGACTTTATTTTATCACGTTGAATAAGATAACACAAGAGCGAAATATCGCCGCTCTGATATTCTCAAACGCTGATACTTCCGGAAACCGCACATTTTGACAAGCAGGGCAAAATGTAAAAAAAGCTTGTTGGGGAGCCTCCTTAAACCCGGCTGTGTGGTAAGCTCCGTCAAAGACTACGCTTACTACTTCGGCTTCTCCCCATAAAGGACACACTGACCGGTGCCAATTCCGTCCTGCTTTCCTATGTGAACAGCAAGATTGAAGAACTGGACGGCCGCAATCAGGAACTCGTCCAAAAAAGTGCGGCGCTGAATGTGAAAATAGTCAGCCCAGAACAGGTCAAAGAAATTTACGGCTATCTGGACACATAGGATGAAGTGAACTTTGACGACAAGCGGAATACCAATTTTGTAAATATCTTGCTGAGAATACTGCGCTGAAAAATCTCAAAAACGTATCGGCAAGATATATATACTCGTATGTTGAAAGCCTTTTCGACAGAGAATGCAAAACAGTTATATCTGTACCGAGCTATCAGCAATCAGATACTACGAAAGTTTGACGCACAGTAAAAAAACATTTTGCCGCTAAACAAGGAGCCTGGAATATTCGAAAAGATGGAGCAAACTGAAAAGCATATTAAAAAAACAACGGAGGTACAGGTTAAAATCCGTACCCCGTCATTTTTCTTTTACTACGCAATCTCATTGAGAAAAACAGCAAACCCGAACGTTTCACCGGTAGGAAAAGTACGGGTTTGAATGCTTTGGTGCAGCGAGTGCATTAATATCCGAACCCAAGCCCGATTTTTCAAGCTCGGTGAAATTGATTGTTTTAGTGCCGTCTTTGTAATTGAATGTGAACGTAATCCTGTCGTCATAAAGGAAAATCGCATTGACAAAGCTGTCAATCAGCCTGCGACGGTGGTCAAGCTTCTTGGTGTCAAGCTTTCTGAACCGATGAAACCAAAAAATAATTTGTTCTCGGGAAAGTGTGGGCTTTGCCATTTCTTCCTTGATAATCTGAACGGAAAGTTCGCTTTTTTGCTTTTCAAGGCTTTCGAGCCGTTCTTTTGTAGAGGCGGTTAAAATACCTTGCTGAATGGCGTCAAGCATATTATCAATGGATTTTTGCGTATCGGCAAAACGCTTTTTGAGCAGCGGTAGCGCGGTGTTTTCCTTGCTTTGCAATTTCATTACCGTATCGGCAAGTTTCTCAATCAGCTCATCGTCAAAAATCAACTTCTTGATCTGCTCGATTACAAGATTTTCAATCCATTCTTTTTTAACTGTTTTCTTGTCACAGCCCTTGTGATTTTTTACGCTTGCACATTTGTAATAACGGTGAACCTTGTTCCTGCTTGTTCCGCTTTCACCGACCATATAACATTGACACTTGCCGCAAAACAGCTTTGTTGTCAACAGATATTCGTCTTCGGCTTTATGTTTTGCCGGAGCTTTTTTATTTGCCGCCATGCGTTCCTGCACACGGTTGAATAAATCCTCGGGGATAATTGCCGGTATACCGTTTGAATGAACAATGTCGTTATACCTGTATTCGCCGATATATTTACGGTTGTGCAGCATTCGGGTTACGCTGTTTATGCTGATTTTACCGCCGCGTTTGGTACGAACGCCTTTCAGATTCATTTCGTCGGTAATTTCACGCATAGACGCACCGTCTGCATAATGTTTAAATGCGTCAAGTACCGCCGGAGCCGCAAGCGGATCAATTTGAAAATACTGCTCGCTGTCGATCATATAACCGATCGGCAATGTTCCGCCGTTATATTTGCATTTCAGTGCGTTCTCGGTCAGTCCGCGCGTGACCTTTTCGGAAAGTTCAGCCGAATAATATTCCGCCATACCCTCAAGCATAGATTCAAGCAGAATGCCCTCTGCTCCGGCTGAGATAGCCTCAGTTGCGGAAACGACCTTTACGCCGTTATTTTTCAAAATGCGTTTGTAGTGCGCCGAATCGTATTTATCCCGTGCGAAGCGGTCAAGTTTCCAAACAATAACAACCTCAAACTTTTTGCCTGCACTGTCTTTTATCATTCGCTGAAAGTCAGGTCGTCGGTCAGTTCTCGCCGATAATGCGCGGTCGATGTAGGTTTCTACAATTTGAATGTCATTTTTCTCGGCAAAGGCCTTGCATTCGCGGAGCTGTCCTTCAATAGATTCTTCACGCTGATTATCCGAAGAATATCTTGCATAGATTACGCCTTTCATTACTTTTCACCTGCCTTTCTTTTGGAGTGTATAACACAAGTTTTCCTTGATGTTATCTGGATTTTGGGGTGTTAGGGATCTCCCTAACAAGCGAATTTGCTGCAGCAAATTCAGTGCTTGATGAGACAATGCCCGCAAAATTGATTTCTGTGGACTGATTATTTTAATTAATCCTTCTTTTATATTTACATCCTGTAGTCTTATAATTTGAACATCCAAAGAATTCTCCATACGGTCCTTTCTTTTTCAACAATTTCCCGCCACATAACGGGCATTCCCATTGTTCTCGTTTAAGTTCGTTACCGTAGTGTTCTTTGAGTTCCATAGCAAATTCGGATTCTTGATTATTAACAGTAACAAGAAACGCTTTTTTCTTCGCTCTTGTCAATGCAACATAAAAAAGACGGCGTTCCTCTGCATATGGGTATTGATCACAATTATCGAGTAATAAGTTTAGTATAGCAGCATCTTGTATTTTGCTGGGAAAACCCATTCTTGATTTTTTATTATTAATAATAAAGATATAATCTGCCTGTAAGCCCTTTGATTTGTGTGCAGTTATAAAACTCATTTTTAGATCGATTCGCTTTCGGTATTTTACTTCCACGAATCCGCTAACATTATTATATTGACATTCAAACAATCCACTATCACTCAATAATTTTGCATCAAAGGAGTATCTTCCGATGAAGAACACGCTACTATCTCTCGGCAAATCTTCGAGTTTTTTAGCCATAAACTCAATGGAGAACTTATCGGTATATCCGCTAATTTCACCTAAAGCAAACCCTACAGCATCAGTTTTCCCTTTGATGGACTTTTTGATCTGAACTGGATTTTGCATTATGAAATTTCCGCTAATTTCTATAAGTTTTTGAGTAAAACGATAGGTTGTTTCAATTTTACTGATTTCGGTAGAACCCCAGTATTTTTCAAAGTTCAAAATATATCCGATATCACTGCCTGCGAAACGATAAATGCTCTGCCAATCATCGCCCACGCAAAACAGATCATAATCATTAGATTTTCTCATACTGTTTAACAATGAGAAACGAGCCTTGGAAATATCTTGATACTCGTCAACAATAACATATTTGTAAGGACTGATATATTTCCTTTGTTCAACAAACTGGGTTGCCATATTGATCATATCATTGAAATCAATTTCCTTGTGTTCGTGCAAATAAGCACAATATGAATTAAATATTGGTTCAAGAAGTGACATAATGGTATTATTGTTTTGAGCATTACTATTTCCAACATTTAACTGCCGCACGGTAGCAATTGAATATCCATTGCTTTTTATAAGATTGATAACGGTTTCAAATAACTCTATAACACCATCAAGAACAGAATTACCGTCAGCAGACACTTGTTCCCATAATTCTTTTGTAGCTTTCGGTGTTAGTTTTACGCCGTTTAAAATAAGTTTTTCTTTTAAGTTTTCAAGCAAGAGACCATCAAATTTTTCATAAGCATAACATTCAATCAAGACAGTATTATTAGCAGTATGGGTTTCTCGCTTCCATTTCATAGATGCTTGATATGATTGGCTTGCTGTCATTCCGTTAGCGCCTTTGAAATAAGTTGGAACTTCTCCGTTCTTGTTTATACCAAAATACTCAATATAGATATCATATTCAGGTAAATAAAAGTCCGGGTTATATTGGCCGTATTCACTTGTGCGTGTATCGATTTTATAAGGGTTCTCATAGATATATTGTATTCCGTTTTGTGTTAAAAAGTTGGCTATATCCATTTCACCATAACTTTTTACTGTTTCATTATTTATAGTTGTTGGCGGATTTAATCGCAAATATTCTTCATATTCGGCCTGTGTTTTAAACTCAAACTCGGACTTAGAAACAACGCGATTATACAATAAATACGAACTTAACAGATTTAAGTATGCATCTGATTGCATATTCAACAACAACTGCTCTTTAACGAACTTCCGCAAATTTAATTGCGTAATTTTAGGGACGATGCCATTTACTTTAGTAATAATATTCAACCCAAGTTTATGAAAGGTAGATGCATCTATGTTACAACCGGTTTCTTTGTTAATTCGTTGGCTCATTTCACTTGCTGACGCATTGGTAAAGGACAATACCAAAATATCTTCCGGTTTATATTTTCCCGATTTTAACAGGAATTTAATTTTACCAACTACGGTAGTTGTTTTACCCGTTCCTGCACCAGCAATTACAAGGTGGTTATGCGCGTCCTTGACAATACAAGTCATTTGTTGCCTATCTAATCTCCGTCCTTCAACATCACCAATCAGGGCATACGCATTTTGAATTTTGACATCGGCGACCCTATCGTTATGAATACTAATTTGTTGTTTAAGAGATTTTTCGCTATGATATAGTTCTGCTCGTTTCTCCAATAATTTTTTATAGTGTGCTGCCTTTTTTAACTTTTGAGTATTAGTTAAAGCGACGTTTGTCATTAGAGAAGCATTGCGATTATGCCATTCTGATTCTTTGCTTGGCTCAACAAAAGACTGCAAATCCGAAAATATGATAGTTATTTCTTGTAGAGCTGTATCAATCTGCATAATTAGGTTGTCGCACATATCATTACGGGCTTTTACTTTTTCTTTATGTTTGGAAATTATTTTTTGAATTATTCCCATAAAACAGTCTCCCTACTCTTCCGCCTTGTCGCTATTCACCCATTCGTCAATTTCGGAAACCTTGAACTTCCACTTCTTCCCGACTTTATGCGCTGGCATCTCTTTTGTGGCAATCCAACGCAACGCTGTATCTCTGCTGATTCCGAGATATTTCATGATTTCAGGCATGGAATAATAACGGTCTTCTATTTCGGCCATAAAAAGCACCTCAACATAATGTTTTTTATATTATAACACAAGATTTGTGATTTGTAAATATATTGTATGATATTGTACGATTTAGAACAACAATTTGATGTTTATATTATCTGGACATTTTTTGATTTTTTTGATATAATAAGCAATAACAAAGTACATTCATTATGATTGTGTCTCAGCAAGCACTGAATTTGGCTATCCAAATTCGGGGATGCTGCTACGGCATTACCTTAGCAAGCATCGTCTTTGTGTCCACACTTGGCTTAGCAAGCATCGCCGCCTGTGTCCACACGACATTGCCTTTGCAAGCAACGCATTTTGATATCCCAATACTGCCGCTTGCCTGGCACTTGTTAGGGCAAATCCCTAAAACCCTTTGAACGGAGAATTCTATGGATATAAATGAACTCAAAAAACAAATGATTCCGTATTGGCGTGACATTTATAATCTGCAATACGGAAACATCTTCAAGCAACTATTTGTGCGTATCAAATACAGGATATTCGGAAACCGTTTCGGAACATCGGAGATTCCGGACAACATTCTTGAAGCCATTGCTCGCACAATGCTGCCGGATATCCGTGAATTCTTTCTTTCAAAAGAAGGACAGGCTGAATTTGCGGCATGGAAAGCAGAACAAGAAAAGAAAAACAAAAAGTGATGTGAGGGAACAATATGGGATTGTTAGATTTAGCAAGCGGCGCTTCTGCGTGGAGAGGCTATGAATACTATAAGGAAGGTAGTGTTCTGCTAAAAAAGAAAATAACCGACCACGAATATAGCGGTACTTTGCGTGGTAGCGGAAATAAGCATTATGATGTCTTTATAGACATCGAACATCCGAGAAAATCTCATTGCAATTGTCCTCATGCCAATGGCAAACGAATTATTTGCAAGCATCAGGTTGCACTGTATTTTTCTGTTTTTCCAAAAGAAGCTGATCAGTACTACAAAGAAGTTGAATATGAGGAGGAAGAAGAACGGCGGCAAGAAGAACTTGATAAAAAGGTTGTCGCTTATATTAACAGTCTTTCCAAAGAAGAGTTACGGCAAACCTTGTATGAGGTTCTTTATGACGGCGCCGATTGGGTGTTTGAGAGATTTGTGAGAGAGCATATTGATTATTAAATGATTAAGGCGAGAGATGAGTGTCCCTCGCCATTTTGAGTATTATTGATATATTAGTTCTTTCAGCACGAATTCTCTTGCTCTGCTTTTGATACTGTTCATGCAGCGGATCCATTCCATTTGGTCAGCAGCTTTGAGTTGCTCGGTTACGCCCTCAATTTCAGCCGTCTGCTTGACAATAAGATTGAACATATTCTCAGCGTCTTTATCAATGCCCATAATATAATCATTCAATGTGCCTTTCAACCGCATAGCATTGATGACCGTCCGATTGTTGCGGTAAAGAAAATCATAATGCATTCTGCCCCAAGCGCCGATGTTTTTAAGTTCTGTTTTCATAATAATCACCATGCCGACCGCTTCGCTCTCGGCACAAATAGGGACGAAAGAGAGCTGACAAACGGTCGCCTTTCTTGTAAAATTAAATTTGAGGAGGAAGCATACTACAACGCACGGTAGGAGGAGTCGTAGACTGCTTCCAGAGCTTAAAACAGTATAATAATCAGTGTTAGAATCACCTTTTCAAGCACAAATAAGTGGCGCTTCGAGCCCGTACACTAAGGATTGTATTAACACCTGTTAATTGCTTGGTGGTTCAGTCACTGCTTTCTTCTCACATTTTTGTTGTGAGGAGGTTGTTGATTTGAAAGTTGTATTTCCAACCTGTTGTGGGGTCGATGTCCACAAATCGTTTCTGGTTGCAACGATCATTAAAACGTCGCAGAACAGCTTACAGCCGAGCTACCAGAAGAAACGGTTCTCCACTTTCAACTCCGATTTGAATCGCTTTGCCGATTGGCTTCGCGAGAACGACTGTTTGGATGTCTGCATGGAATCCACCGGAAAGTACTGGGTTCCTGTCTTTAACATCCTGGAGAAACAGGCTATCCGCGTGGTCATCGCCAATCCTAAATGGGTCAAAGCTGTAAAAGGCAACAAAGATGATACAAAAGACTCCAAATGGATTGGAGATCTGTTTCGCATCGGCCTTGTCAAAAGCAGCTTTATCCCCAATAAGGACATTCGCATCCTTCGGGAACTGACACGCTACCGCTATAAGCTCATCTCCATGAAAAGTAGTGAAAAAAACCGTTTTCAGAATGCCTTTACGGTCTGCAATGTGGCGTTGGATTCCGTTGTGTCTGATATGTTTGGCAAGTCTGCAACTGCCATTACAGACTACCTTACATCCGATGTGGAATTTGATGCCCAGCACTGCATCTCTCTTCTGCAGCGCTCTCTTAAGAAGAAAGCTCCTGCAATTTTGGAGGCTGTGGAAGGTCATGAAATAGCTCCCGAGCAGAAAACCCGCATTGGAATTGTCCGCGACCATCTTCACTATATTGACAAGCTGGTAGAACGGGTGGATGATTGCGTGGAAGGCATGGTCCAAAAACACGAGGGTTCCATTACTCTTTTGCGCACAATTCCTGGTGTTGACCGCAGCAGTGCCATTACCATCCTCTCCGAGATCGGTATCGATATGGCCCAGTTTGGCTCTTCCAAACGCCTGTGCTGTTGGGCTGGCTTAACCCCTGGCAACAACGAGTCCGCAGGGAAGAAGAAATCTGTCCGTATTTCACGTGCTGGAGTCTATCTCAAACCAGCGCTGGTGCAGGTTGCACACGCTGCCGTGAAGGACAAGTCTTCCACCTACTACGCTGTGAAATATGAGCGCATCTCCAAACGTCGGGGTAAAAAGCGGGCCATTATTGCCATTGCCAGAATGATTTTAACGGCGGTTTTCTGTATGCTTTCTACCGGGGAGGTCTGGAGCCCAGTTGACCTCTACAAAGTCGATATGCCAGAGCACCTCAAAGAGAAGCAGCTTGCCAAGGCTGTGAAGCAGGCTGTTCATTTCCTTGAAACCCAAGGACTTACTGTACTTGATTTTGCTTAAATTTTTCTTCTTTCTCACTCATACCCTGAAAACTCCTAGGTTGGCAGGGCTGGTTTTGTGCGCCCTTTTTCGGGCCTGCTCGACTCATTTCTTTCACACTAAGTAACCTCCGAATTTAGTTTTTGCGTTTTGAATTAAAGTTCGGATAGTCTATGAAAATGACAAATCCGAACCCTTCGCCGATTGGTTTAGGGTTCGGATTTGTACTGTTTGGTGCGGATGACAGGACTTGAACCTGCACGCTTTCGCATTGGAACCTAAATCCAACATGTCTGCCAATTTCATCACATCCGCAGCTCATTAAATTTTACTTTTTTATCATAGCAAACTAAAACCGAAATAACAAGCCCCCGCTCCGTTGCAAATGCAACTTGTATCCTTGCAGATCTATGATATAATAAGCCTGACATACGAGATATTGTATGGTTTGGGAAATAAATACAATATGTTGTAACACATTGTTTATTTTTCAGGTAAGAGCACGAAAGGCAAAAAGAAAGGGAAAAACGATGCTGCAAAAAAATTTTGAGGGCTGGAGAACATTCAAAGGAAAAGACTGGAAGGAAAAAGTAAACGTATCCGATTTCATTCAAAAAAATTATACCGAATATACTGGAACGGCGGATTTTCTTGCGCAGCCCACAGAAAAAACGAAAAAAATCTGGAAGAGGTGCCTGCGCCTTTTCCGAACGGAAAACGAAAAAGGCGTGCTTGACATTGAAACCACGCGCATTTCCGGCATTAACACGCTGAAGCCGGGTTATATCTGCGAGGAGGACGACGTTGTAGTCGGCCTTCAGTCTGATAAGCCGCTCAAGCGCCTTGTCAATCCGTACGGAGGGATGCGGATGGTGCAGAAGTCGCTGGCATGCTATCAGCGGAAATTGAATCCAACGATCGAAAAGCATTTTACCGAATATCGGAAAACGCATAACGACGGCGTCTTTGACGCATATACGCCGGCAATCCGGCGCGCGAGAAGCGCGGGGCTGCTGACGGGCCTGCCGGATAATTACGGCCGGGGACGCATTATTGGCGATTACAGAAGAATTGCGCTTTACGGAACGGACTTTTTAAAGGAAGAAAAGGCGAGGGATCTGGAAAGGATTACGGATCTTTCGCGTGAAGAAAACATCAGGCTCCGGGAAGAGGTTGCCGAACAGATCCGCGCGCTGGAGCTGATCAGAGAAATGGCCGCGGGATACGGATTTGACATTTCAAGGCCTGCGGAAAATGCCAGGGAAGCGTTTCAATGGCTGTATTTCGGGTATCTCGCCGCAATCAAGGAAAATAACGGCGCCGCGATGAGCTTCGGCAGAACGGCGACGTTTCTGGATATTTATCTGGAACGGGATTTTCAGGAAAATACAATTACGGAGGAGCAGGCGCAGGAGCTGGTGGATCAGCTCGTCACGAAGCTGCGCCTGGTAAGACACCTGCGGACGCCGGACTATGACGAGATTTTTGCGGGGGATCCTACCTGGGTAACGGAGAGCATCGGAGGCATGCTGGACGAACGGAAAAGCCTTGTTACGAAAAACTCGTTCCGATATCTTCACACGCTGATCAATCTGGGCAGCAGTCCCGAGCCGAATTTGACAGTTTTGTGGTCCGAAAGGCTTCCGGAAAATTTCAAAAAATACTGCGCTGAAATCAGCATTAAAACGGACGCCATCCAATATGAAAACGACGACCTGATGCGTCCGCAGTTTGGCAGCGATTATGCCATCGCCTGCTGCGTGTCGGCGATGACGGTGGGAAAACAGATGCAGTTCTTCGGGGCGCGCTGCAATCTTGCGAAAACGCTGCTGTATGCGATTAACGGCGGCTGCGACGAAATCAGCGGAAAAACGGTCGTGGAAGGCCTCGAACCGATTACTGCCGACGGTCCTCTGGATTATGAAGCCGTGAAAACGAAATATTTTGCCGCCATCGAAAAAATTGCTTCGATTTATATCGATGCCATGAACATCATTCATTATATGCATGATAAATACGCATATGAGCGCAGCCAGATGGCGCTGCACGATACGGATGTGGAGCATCTGATGGCATTTGGCATGGCCGGCCTCAGCGTTGCCGCCGATTCGCTTTCCGCAATCAAATATGCAAAGGTAACGCCGGTGAGAAACGAAACGGGGCTTGCCGTCGATTTTATTACGGAGGGGGAGTATCCCTGCTATGGAAACGACGACGACCGCGTGGATCGGATTGCGGTGGAAATCGTGGACAAGTTCTTTGTGGAGCTCAAAAAGCACCCGCTTTATAAAAATGCGCGCCATACGCTTTCGGCGCTCACGATTACATCTAATGTGATGTACGGGAAAAAGACCGGAACGACGCCGGACGGCAGGAAACGGGGAGAGCCGTTCGCGCCGGGCGCTAATCCAATGCACGGACGGGATCGCAGCGGCGCATTGGCTTCTTTGAATTCGGTTGCCAAGATCCCGTACTGCCGCTCCTGCATGGACGGCGTTTCCAACACCTTCAGCATTATCCCCAAAGCGCTGGGAAAATCGGAAGAAGAACGGATCCGAAATCTTGACGATATTCTGGACGGATATTTCGAGCAGGGAGCGCATCATCTCAATGTCAATGTTTTAAATCGGGAGATGCTGATCGACGCCATGGACCATCCTGAAAAGTATCCGACGCTGACGATCCGCGTTTCCGGATATGCCGTGAATTTCAACAAACTGAGCCGGGCGCACAAGCAGGAGGTCATCGAGAGGACGTTCCATGAACGCCTGTAACAGGAGTGCGGAGTGCGGCAGAGTCTCCGCCATCGAAACAATGGGCCTTGTCGACGGCCCCGGCGTTCGCACAGTGGTGTTTCTGCAGGGCTGCCCGCTTCGCTGCAAATATTGTCACAACCCGGAAACCTGGGATCCACAGCGCGGGGGAACAGTGTATACGCCGGAACGGCTGGCAAAATCCCTGCTGCGCTATAAAAGCTATATGAAGCACGGCGGCGTCACGTTTTCCGGCGGAGAGCCGCTTTTGCAGGCGGCCTTTCTGGCCGAAGCCTCCGCTCTTTTGAAAGAAAATGGAATCCATATCTGCCTTGATACTGCAGGCGCTGTCTCGGAACACCCGGAACGCGTTCCCGGCCTTTTGGAGCTCCTGGACCGCACGGACCTTGTTTTGCTGGATTTGAAAGCGGCGGATCCCGCACGTTATGAGGAAATAACGGGAGGCCGAATGGAGCCCTTCCTTGCCTTCCTGGAGCTGCTGCAGCAGAAGAAAAAACGCCTTTGGCTGCGCTCTGTAATCGTTCCGGGAATCAATAACGAGCCGAAAGAGATCGCAGCGCTGCAGCGCTTTGGAGCGGCTATAAAATACGTAGATAAAATTGAATTTTTGCCGTATCACACAATGGGTGTCGGAAAATATGCTGCGCTCGGAATAGAGTATCCGCTGAAGGGCGTTCCGGCGCTTTCTGAGGAGGAAATCCACTTTCCCAAAAATGCTTGACAGTTATATTATTCAGGTGTATTATTGTATTAATACAGTAATACATCTGTATTATTATTTACTGAAGCAAGAAAGGAAGTCGGCGGAAATGTCATGGAATTTGGACGCTGCGGCGCCAATCTACCAGCAGATAAAAGATAAAATCAAAAACGATATCATCAGCGGGAAATATCTGCCGGGACAGAAGCTTCCGGGCGTAAGGGATCTTGCGACGGAGGCGTCTGTCAATCCCAATACCATGCAGCGGGCTCTTACAGATCTGGAACGGGAGGGCTTTATCATCACGCTTGGCACGAACGGAAGAGTGGTCACGTCTGATCTTGCCTTGATCGAAAAAGAAAAGGACCTGCAGCTTCGCGGTATCACCGAAGCGTATCTCGCCAGAATCAAATCCATGGGTTTTACAAAGAATGACGCTGCGGATCTGATTTTGCATTTGGAGGAGGAGAACTAATGGAAACAATTATGGAAATCAGAGGAATTACGAAAACGTTCCCCGGGACAACGGCCTTGAATAACGTCAACCTCATTCTTCCCAAAGGAAAGATTATCGGCCTGCTCGGTCCGAACGGGAGCGGCAAGACCACGCTGATCAAGCTTGCGGCGGGTCTGCTTGTTCCGACGCATGGGCAAATTACAATTGGCGGAGCCGCGCCCGGCCCGGAAACCAAGGCGATCGTTTCTTATCTGCCGGAGCGGCCGTATTTCAGCCAGTGGATGAATGCGGAGCAGATGATCAGCTATTTTGAGGATTTTTACAGCGACTTCGACAGAGCGAAGGCGATGGATATGATGGCGAAGCTGAACATCAACCCCAGGGCAAAAATGAAAACGCTGTCAAAGGGGACGAAAGAAAAGGTTCAGCTGATCCTGGTCATGTCGCGCCACGCAAAGCTTTATCTGCTGGATGAGCCGATCGGCGGCGTCGATCCCGCGACGCGTGACTATATTCTGGAGACGATCATTTCGAACTATGATCCGGACGCGACGGTCATTATTTCTACGCACCTGATCGCCGATATCGAACGGACGCTCGATGAGTTTATTTTTATTAACAATGGCAACATAGTAATGTATGATTCCGTGGATGCGGCAAGAGAGAAGAACGGCAAGACGATAGACGAACTTTTCAGGGAGGTATTCAGATGCTGAAGAAACTTTTAAAATATGATTTAAAAAGCATGGTGCGGCTTCTTGTGCCGCTTTCGCTGGCGGTAATCGGCACGACGATCGCGGGCACGGCGGCGCTGCGGGGAATACAAAGCGTAAATAATGCAAGACATGGCTCCTGGATCCTGAACAGCACGCTGGCGATCCTGTTTGCCTCTACGATTCTGGCGCTGATCGCATACGTGTTTTTTTCGCAAATTTTGATCATGTACCGTTATTATACGAATCTTTTCACCGATGAGGGATATTTGACGTTTACGCTTCCGGCAAAGACGTCGTCTGTATTGACCGCTAAGGTAATCAATGCGATTATCTGGAGCACGTATACATTTGTGATCCTGTTTTTGTGTATTTTTATCTATGCGGCATTTGGAAGCGCGGACACGGGCCTGATCAACGTTGAATTTTTTTCCGGCATAAAACGCTTCCTCAACGCGGCTGCAGAGGAATATTCCGCAGGAATCATTGTAAAATACGTAATCGAAGGAATCGTGTTTTATATCGTAGCGATGCTGTATTCTACGCTTTCCATCTATCTTGCGCTGACGATCGGCTCTATTATTGCGAAAAAGCATAAAATTCTCGCTTCGATCGGGATTTACTATGCAATTAATACCGTGATGAGCATGTTTATGATGATTGTTAACGGAATTCTTATGTTTACAGATCTTTATCCTGTATATGTGAGCGCATATGAGGCAAACGTCACCGGCATCCTTGATACTGTATTCATTATCAACGCAGGCTCTTTCCTGATTTTTGCAATCGCTGCGTATTATTTGACACGACACCTGCTGAAGAACAAATTGAATCTTTCCTGAGTGCCCGATTTCGTTCCGGACCGTGAGACGCTTCCTGTTTGGGGCGTCTCTTTTTTTTGCAGAGCGGGACGGGCTTTAAGCATTTCGTAAGTGCGTTCATATCTGATTTGACAAAACTTCATGTCTGATATAAACTTTAGAAGGAATTTGAAAGAAATTATTCATATATTGTTTCGGGTGGGGGAAGGCGATGAAGAAAACGCGCGAACAAAAAATACGGCGGAGGTTCTGCCGGGAATTTGCGGGAGATCTGTATTTTTATTGTCTGCTTTTGACCGGAAGCGCTGAGGAAGCGCAGGGGATCGCCAGGGCGGTTCTCGGAGCGGAGCATACGGGGCTGACGCTTTTGGAAATCAAGAAAAGTCTTTATCTGATGGCGCTGGAGAGCTGCCGGGAGGCGGTGCGGTCCCGGGAGGAGGACGCGCTCCTCCCGGATTCCGGACAGGGGCTTCTTTGGTCCTTCTGGGAGCTGCCGTTCCCGCTTCGCAGCGCGGCTGCTGCGGTGGAGTTTGCCGGAGTGTCTGCGAAAGAGCTTGCGGAGGCGGAGGATGAGGAAGAAGAGAAAATTCTGGAGCGCATCGCGGCAGCGCGGGAGCGTCTGGGCTTTGCTGCCCCGGAGGCCTTGCGCGAGGCGCTTCACACGCTGCGAAATGGCGTGCAGATTCCGGACGGGCTTTTGCAGCGGCGCAGCGGAGCCGCCGCAAGGCGGATCGCGATTTCCTCCGCGGCCTGCCTGCTGGGAATAGGGGCCGTGCTGATCGGTCTTTCTGCGCTTTCTGATTACTACAGAAGCGTTGGCAGGGAACCGCTGACGCTGCAGGCCCCGGTGTCCGCCTCTCCGACCGCTCGGAGAACGCCCACGGCTGCCCGGCCGCAGCCAACTTCGCAGCCAACGCCGCAGGAGACGGCGCCGCCGCAGGAGACCGGCGGCGTTCCGATTCCCGTGGCGCTGAAATACGGGGAGGACGGAGCAGCTTATACGTATGAATTCAATGCAGAAAAGGGAACTGTAGTGCTGCGCGACCAGGAGGGGCGGATCGCGGTCCGAATGCGTTTTGACGACGCCGGCAGAAAACGGAGCGAGCTGCGCTGGAGCTATTCGAACTCAATCCGAGCCGGATGGACGCAGAGGTTTTACGATGAAGACGGGCTGCTGACGGAGGAGCGGAAGCGAGACGGAAGCACTTTATATCGCAAAATATATACGTATGAAGAGAGCGAAACCGCTCAGCTGATTCGGATTACGGAGCATGCCGGAATGCAAACGCAGATTACTGAATTTGAATATTACGCAAACGGCGCTCTGCGGAGAAAATATACGGAAAAGTTCTGGTCTGACGAAGGCGACTTGCCCTCTTCCTGGAATGAATCCCTTTATGATGAAAATGGAAACCTGGTAAAGACGACTGATTATCTTGCAGGCTATCTGAGCTCCCAATATGAATACGAGTACAATGAAGATGGTATCCGTACCGAGGGCTTTGGCGTCTCTTTCCCGGCGTCTGCAGGCAGATATATCGATCATTTTTATAAATACGACAGAAGCGGCATGCTTGTAAATTCGTATACACAATATAACGGTTCATTCGGCGAATTTTACACTACTCGGTATCGGGATGAAAACGGATCCTCGATAATCAATGAAATGCTGGAGCATCTCTCCGACGGGAAAATACAGCAATCCGTTTACTTCCCCGCGTTTGAAATTCAATCGGATAGTGATTATACCATATACGGACTTTTATATAATCCGGACGGCACGCCGGCTGTGAACGGTACGCGCGCGGAGGATCTGTTGCGTGAAATATTCAAAGCCAATACGGACAAAGAATTTTATGAATACCAATATGACCGGGACGGAAATGTGATTTCGCGTATATGTTATCATGAGAACCCGATAATACGGGACATTATGGACTGTTACGCTTATGACGAGGAGGGTAGATTGTCGGAAAGAAAATCATACGTCTGTTGGCCATATGACACCGAATGGGAGCTTAAAGAGAAAGTACGCTACGAATATAACGAGGACGGAACCCTGCATGAGATGCTGTGGCTTTCTGAAACCTCCTATATGGGAGAATTCCGTTCTTCTTTTGACAGACTGGGACGATTGATTACTTATGAGAAGCTAAACGGCGACATATTGGTTACGTTTGTATATGATGAGACGGGTGCTCTGCTGCAGAAAAAGGTAAACTTCGGTTCACCGGAAAATTTCTTGAGTAGCCAGAGTCTCCTTTATGTATATGTCGGCGGGAAGCCAGTGCTGCAAAGCGGCCGGATCGGAGAAACCGTCCTATATTTTGATGAGACGGGGAAGAGAACCAGAGAAGAAACATGTGCCGCAGACGGCGTCGTGCTTACTTCGACGGTATTTACGTATAACGATGCGGGACTGCTGGAGGAGAAGCTGGAAAGCGACGCGGAGGGGGCGCTTCGGGCCCGAACCCGTTACGAATATGACGAAGCGCGGGAGCTTGCCTATTATTCCGAGACGGTATATGGAACGGACGGGACGATTCTGTCGGAAAAACATTCTTCAATGGAAGAGAACACGATGGGCGAAGGCATGCAGCTCGATGAGAACGGAGCACTGACCGCATGGAACGGAACCGATGCGCTGGGGAATCGTGTCGCGATGGAATTTGGCGCGATTGATCCGGATGATCCGGCGTACCGCCTTTATACGTACTGCGAATACGCCGAGCTGATTCCGTAACGGGGAGGGGACAAGACAGAATGAAAGAAAATTTTTCCGAGCGGCCGAATCGGTCGAAAAAAAGAATCTGGATTGCCGCAGCAGCGGCGGGAGCGGTTCTCATTGCCGGCGCTGTCTGCGCCGCGGCGCTCCGGAGTGTGAACACGCCGGACACGGAAGACGGCGAGCCTGTCCTTATGGCTACCGCGACGCCTTCAGCCACAGTGGCAGGAGAAGAAGCAACGCCAGCGGCTCCGGCGTTTTCCGCAGTGCCGCTGCCGACACAGACGCCGGAGCAGTACAGGGTATTATCGGGACTTTACTACGGGGACTTGGATCCGACCGACTCAGTGTATGACAAAGACAGCTTACTAGAATACGAATACGCTGAAAATACTGTCACGCTGCGGGATCAGGAGGGAAATTCCGTCCTGAAGCTGGAGCTTCGCGAAAACGGGACGCTGCTGCGCCGCACGGAATACTATATCGTATATGGGGGACGCTTCGCTGACAGAAGCCGCGTTCTGGAATTCGATGAGGACGGGAGGCTTTCTGCGCTCTATTCTTCAGGAATCGGTCCGGCGGAGGAATCCGTATACCGCTACCTGGAGGACGGGACGCTTGCGGAAACGGAAACAGTATTCGGCAGATCCGGCATTTCGACGTATGAATATGACGAAACGGGACGCCTGCTCCGCCATACTGAAAAATATTCGACGGGCGCCTCCCGCGAATACGAATACGGCGGCGACGGCAGGGCTTCGGCGGAGAACTATTATGACGCCTCGGGCGTCTTGTCCTATGCCGCCGTATATGAGTACGGCGGCGCGCCGGCAGTAACAATAACGGTGACCTATTACGATGAAAACGGAGCGCCGACGGGTATGACACGCGAGGAGGAATACGACGCAGACGGAAGGCTGACACGGGAAACGTATCGCTCGGAGAAAGAACAGATTTTAACACAGACCGTTTACCGCTATGACGCGGTGGGCGATCTGGTCGTACAGGAGCGTACCGAGGAACGCCCCGGCCTGCTTACTTACAAAATTAACAATGAAGAAATATATGAACTTGCTTTTGCATCGGCGCAGGCTCCCGGACCGCTCTCTCGATACCGTCAAAATGAAGCGGGAGAGTATTTTCTTGTGAAATCATACGGGAATGTTCTGGTCGGCAATGTCTACGACGACGAATATGATGAGCAGGGACGGCTGATCCAAAGGACCTACTATTTCAACAACAGGACGTACCGAAAATTCCATTCTTACAGCTGCGAATACGACGCTCAGAACCGAAAAATACGCGAGGCCGGCTATAATGATAATGCCGGAGGGGGAGACAACGGATATGCCTACGATTATCGCTATGAATACGATGCCGATGGGAATCTTGTGCATATCAAAGACGATCCTACATATTCAGCCGACTCGGAATACTGGTTCGATCCGGCGGGCCGTCTGATCCGGCTGCAATACGGCAGCGCCGAATTGCTTTGCGAATATGATGAGGACGGAACGCTGGCGGGAAAAAGGCTGCGATATAGATATACGGACCGCGAGGATTTTATTCATTACGAGTACGCCCCGGGCGGCGCGCTGCTCCGCGTTACTGCCAGAAACGGCAATACGGAATGGGTTTATGACGCAGAAGGCAGACTGAATCGCGAAACGGAATTTGACAACGACGGAACAGTAGCCGAAAGGTGGGAGTTTTTGTACGGCGCCGATCACAAAAAGAAAGAGTCCTTATATTATGCTGCCGACGAGGCGACGCCGATTCGGACCGTTTACGAATACAATGCCGGCGGCGAACTGATTGGCTGGACGAAATTCGATTCGGCGGGAAACGCTGTCTTCCGATATCGGGAGCGTTACCAGCCGGAGACGGCGGGCAGCGGGGAGGCAGCGCTGCAGGGCAGCGCCGAATACGATGAAAACGGGAATCTTGCGGAGCTGGCCTCGTATGATGCAAACGGCAAACCGTTTCGCGGCGTATTTGAAACGGCCTCGAAGGACGAATACGAGCTTTACGCCAAGTGCAATATTGCGGATCTGCTCCCGTGCGCCTGGTGAAAGGGCGTTCCGTTACCCTAATATAATTTTAATTCGTTTTTCCCGGAGCCTTTTTATTACAGAAGGATCGGCCTCGCGGTTCGTCACGAGCCGGTCTACGGCCTGCGTATCGCAGACATACAGAAAGCCTTCTTTTTCAAGCTTGTTGCTGTCGGCGATAATGATCGTTTCGTTGGCCCGCTCCATCATCATGCGCTCCACCATGACCTCTTCCGCATGCAGCGTGCTGATTCCTGTTTCCGCGCAGACGCCGTCGATCGATAAAATTGCATAGTTGGCGCGATAGCGTTTCAGCTGCTCTAAAACGTCGTTTCCATACGTAAAGGAATCTCTGGAATTGATTTCGCCGCCCAGCAGGATGACGTGAAAGGAGGGCACAGAGCCGAGCTCGATCGCTGCGGTCAGCGAATTTGTTACGATGCGGAGGTTTTTATGGCGTTTCAATTCAACGGCGGTAAAATAAACCGTTGTTCCGGAATTGAGCAAAATCGTGTCTCCGTCGTGAATGAGCTCCGCGGCAGCGGCTGCAATCCGCTTTTTGACGTTTGCGCCGAGCCGCTTTCTCTGAATAAATTCACGGTTATAGTAATTTACTGCGGTCTGAACGGCGCCTCCCTGGATGCGCTCGAGATAGCCGTCGCGCTCCAATGCGTCCAGATCACTGCGGATCGTGACCGGCGTTGCATTCAGCTCCTCGCTGAGCTTTGAGACTTTTACCTGACCGTCGCGGTTCAGGATTTCAATGATTCTGCTTCTGCGTGTATCGATTTTCAGCTTTTGTCCGGGCATTGTTTTTCTCCTGTAAGATTAGATGCTTTTCCGCGGTTCAGCCGCTCTCCGACGGCGCCGCCGGGATGAATCAGGGCAAATTGCTCGCTGCGGTAGTCCGTTTCCTCGATCAGCGCCGCCTGAAGCGCATGGAACAAAACACATAAAGACGTTGTAGACGTTGTTCCCTGCGCATTGTATTTGTCTGTTTCGCGCGTTACGTACTGCCTCAGAACGACCTCCGCGCCGCGCGCCAGGGGAGATTCGGCGTTTTCTGTGATCGTAATCACATGTACCCCTTTCTTCCTGCAAATTTCCAGAATCGGGAGGAGCTCTGCGGTTTTCCCGCCGCGCGAAGCAAATACCATTACGTCGCCCTCCTGGAGGAAGCCGGTTGCGCCGTGCGGAGCCTCGGCAGGGGAAAGAAAGCGGGAGGGACGCTCAATACAGCACAGTAAGTGAGAAAAATGCATACAGGCGATTCCGGAATGACCGCAGCCGCAGGTTGCGATCCGCTGCGCCTGCGCAAGCAGTCGAACAGCCGCTCCAAACGATTCCTGATCCAGATACGCCTCCATTTTCCCAATACATTCGCTTTCAATCCGAAAGGCCTGCCTGGCCTGCTCCCAGGATTCCTGCTTCATCGCATCCAACTCCATTCTTAATTCTTAAAAAAATCAAACGTAAATATTATTTACTTTTATGCCGACAATTATACATTACAAACAAAAATAAAGCAATAAAATATTTTAAACATGGAAAATAAGAAAATAATATTGACTCTGTTTCCAAAACGTGTTATGCTGAGCGCAGCGCGGGATGAATGCAGATTCCTGTGAAATTTTAATATTGTATCGGAGGACTTTATATGGAATTTAAAGTTTATCAGAAAGAAATTGAGCTCCAGTCCAGAGGGTGGATCCCCACGTTTCACGACGTGACAAAGGAGGTCCTGGAAATTGTTCAGGCGTCCGGCGTGAAAAACGGCACCTGTACGCTGGCCTCTCATCATACTACATGCTGCGTCATGATTCAGGAGTGCTCTCATGACATCGATTCCTTTGATATTGAATATCTTCAGCATGACCTGCTTGACATTATGCGCAAAATGATTCCGGATTTCGCGGAGGAGCATCAATACCGCCATCCCGGTCCGATCCACCTGCAATATGGACGCTATGTCGACGAGCCTGGCGATTTTACCAGCATGAATACGGACGGCCATTTAAGAAGCGTCTTTTTCGGCCGCAGCGAAGTTATGACGGTCAAGGACGGGGTACTGGACGGAGGCGAATTTGCGCATGTTTATTTTGTTGACTGGGACCATGTGCGCGCGCGCCGCAGGCAGCTGAACGTTACGATCATGGGGACGACGGAGGACGTCGAGGACAGAAAATGGAACAACGGCGAAGTGATTAACACGCTGCGGAAATATACCGATGAGGAAAAGGCGTATCTGCCGCAGTTCGATCTTCAGCAAAAACGGTAAAACGCATGAAGCAGAAGATCAGAACGCCGTATTTTGAGATCGGCACCAAAAATTATATTTACGGCGATACGGTGCTTGAATATGCAAAAGCAGCCGAAGCCGCAGCGGAGAAATATGATATTGATGTGCTTTTTATTACTCCCTGCGTTGAAATCAGGAGAATTGCGGAGAATACAGAGCGTCTGATTCTTCTGGCTCCTTATATGGATACGCTGCGTCCGGGCAGGGGAATGGCGGATATTCTGCCGGAGGCGCTGAAGGCCGCCGGCGCGAAGGGCGTCGTTGTCAATCATTGTGAAAAGCCGATGTCGCTGCCTGCCATTAAGGCGACGATTGACCGGGCGCGCGAAATTGATTTCCTGGTGTTTGCCTGCGCCGACTCGGTTGCCGAAGCGCGTGCGATCGCGCAGCTTCATCCCGACATCATCAATCCGGAACCGACGGAGCTGATCGGCGGGACCGGCGGCGTCAGTGATATGAAGTATGTCAGAGAAGTGATCCGTGCGATAAAAGAGATCGATCCGGAGATTCTGGTCGAGCAGGCAGCGGGAATTACGAGCGGAAAACAGGTTTATGATTTCATTATGGCCGGTTCGGAGGCGGCCGGCGCCGCATCGGGCATCATGAACGCAAAGGATCCACTTGCCATGATCGACGAAATGATCGGAGCGGTGCGAGCCGCCGCGGACGATTTGAAAAAAAGGAGCTGACAGCATGGTTTACAGAGAAGACTTCAAAGTACAGTCTGACGAGAAAATCTGCACGTTCCATGACGTGACGGAGCAGACGCGGGAAATCGCAGCACGTTCCGGCATCAGGAATGGCATTGCCGTCGTTTATTCACACCATACGACCTGCTGCGTGATTACTCAGGAATGTGCGTTCGACCAGTCCGTTACGGGGCTTGAAACGCTGCAGCAGGATCTTGTAGATATTCTGGACGATATTATCCCCGTATGCAGGCACGAGAACATATACCTGCATCCCGGCCCAAAGGCGCTGGAATTTGCCGAAGCGCACGGCGAAGACGCCAGAGGCTGTCATAATACGGACGCGCACCTGCGCTCCTCCATAATCGGCAGAAGCGAAACGATCGTAATGGCTGACGGCAAATTAGATCTGGGAGACTTCGGACGAATCCATTTTATTGATTTCGATCAGACCAGAGCCAGAGAGCGGACCGTGCAGGTCATGGTGATAGGAGATGCGTGATGTTCGGATATCAAATGTCGGACTACGACAAAGAGGTTTATGAGGAAGAACTGCGGGAGTTTCTGCCCGCGCGTCTGACGGACTGTCATACGCACATCTGGAAGCAGGAATTCGGGGGAGCAACGCCGGGAAAAGGCTGCGTTGCCTGGACGCGGATGGTTGCCAGGGACTGCACGGCAGAGGATCTGCTGCAGACGTACCGCGACATGTTTCCGGGAAAAAAGGTTACGCCGGTGCTGATGGGCCAGCCGGAGGCCGATCTGGAAAAAACAAACTGTTACACGCGGGAGTCTGCGCAAAAATACGGTCTTCCGGCTCTGTACTGCACCGATTATGCGATGCCGGCGGAATTTTTGGAAAAAGAAGTAACGGAGGGCGGCTTTGCGGGACTCAAGCCGTATCTGAACCGTTCGCCTTCCTATATACCGGGAAACGAGGTACGGATTTTTGATTTTCTCACGCACGAGCATCTCCGGCTGGCGGACCGCCATGGCTGGATCGTCATGCTGCACATTCCGCGGCCCGGGCGTCTGCGCGATCCGCTGAATCTTGTACAGATGCTGGAAATCGAAGAACGCTATCCGAACGTGAAACTCATTATTGCGCACATCGGAAGGGCGTATGCGCCGGAGGATCTCGGAGATGCATTTGAGCTTCTTCGGAGGACGAAAAACATGGTGTTTGACTTCACGGCAAATACGCTGGATCAGGCCATGGCCGCCTGCCTGGAGGCCGTCGGCCCGAAACGCCTGCTGTTTGGCTCCGATCTGCCGATTGTAAAAATGCGCATGTACCGGACGACGGAAAACGGCTTTTATTATAATCATGTGCCGCGCGGCCTGTACGGGGACGTTTCCGGAGATCCGCATATGGTCGAGACGGACGAGAAAAACATCACAAATTTTTTGTACGAGGAACTGCTTGCGTTCAAAAGAGCCGCAAAGGCGCTCCGGCTTACCGCCGGTGAAGTTGAGGACATTCTGTGCCGCAACGCGGAAGCGTTATTTGGCATTTTTTAAAATTGTAAAGGAGGCAGCTTGCCATGCAGAAAATTAAAATCGGGTTTCTCCCGCTGTATATCAAATTATATGACGACACAAGTCCGGAGCTTCGCCCGCGGCTGGAAAAATTTTATGAACAGATGGCCGACGCGCTGGAAAAACGCGGCCTGGAGGTGATCCGCACGCCTTTTTGTCGGATCGAACCGGAATTCCGGAAGGCGGTGGCGGAATATGAAGCGCAGAACGCGGTCTGCATTGTGACGCTTCATATGGCGTATTCTCCGTCTCTGGAATCGGCGGAGGCGCTTTTGCAGACGGAGCTGCCGGTCGTTGTTCTGGATACGACGATGACGTATGCGTTTGGTCCCGATCAGGATCCGGATGAGATTGATTATAACCACGGGATTCACGGCGTAATGGATTTCTGCAATCTTTTAAAACGCGGAGGGAAGCCGTATGCGGTTGCCGCGGGACACTGGGAGCATTCCGACGTGCTGGAGCAGACCGTATGCTGCGTCCGCGCCGCGGCCGCAGCGCGCGCCGTGAGAGGCTCGAGAGTCGGCGTGTTCGGCGGATGCTTTCAAGGTATGGGCGACTTTCAGGTTACGCCGCAGGAGCTGGCGGAGCGCTTCGGGGCGGAGCTTATCGAAGCCTCAGCCGATGAAATGCGTGAATATACCCGTTCTGTCACCGAAGAGGAAATCGAGGCTGAGATCTGCGCGGACCGTGAACGGTTCCGCTTCCCGGAGCCGATTGAAGACGGGGTTTATCGCGCCAATACAAGAGCCTGCCTGGCGATTCGAAAATGGATTGAAGCGAAGAAGCTCGATGCGTTTACCGTAAATTTTTTGAAGGCTTGTCCTGCGTACGGCATTGATACCATGCCATTTCTGGAAGCGTGCAAAGCAATGACACGCGGAATCGGCTACGCAGGGGAGGGCGACGCTCTGGATGCCATGCTGGCAGGAGCCTTGATCCGAACGTTTGAAATGGCCTCCTTCGTAGAAATTTTCTGTCCGGACTGGAAGGACGACCGCCTGTTTCTTAGTCATATGGGCGAAATGAATTACCGCACGGCGGACGGAACGCCCGAAATCCGTATGCGAAGCTCCAATTATACCGATTCTGTGATGCCGATGGCCGGTTATGCCTGCTATCGTCCGGGAAGAGCCGTATACGCAAACGTATATCGGGACGAAACCGGATATTGCCTTTTGGCCTCGGCGGTCGAAATGCAGCAGATCACGGATGATAAAAATTTCGATTCCGTAATTCGGGGGTGGATGAAGCCGCGGATCCCTGTAAAAGATTTTCTGCGAAAGCTGAGCGAGCACGGCGCCACGCACCACAGTCTGCTCATATATGATGCGGAGCCGGAACAGCTTCTGTACTTCGCGTCGCTTTTGCATATGAAGGGCTACATAATATAGCATATAGCGGGGAAGAGGTGCAGCCATGTATCTGATCGGGACGGATGTCGGCACAACGGGCACAAAAACCGTGATTACGGATGAAAACGGGACGGTATATGGAAAAGGATACCGGGAGTATGAGCTCCATGCGGGCCCGGGCGGGAAGGTCGAACAGAATGCCGCGGATTGGTGGGACGCCGTTGTTTTTTCCGTAAGAGCCGCGCTCCAGACGGTCCCGGATCGGGAAAAGGTCGCCGCTATGGCGCTGTCCACGCAGGGCGGCTCGACGCTGGCGGTTGACTCGGATTTTAAGCCAATCTCTCCCGCTTATACCTGGATGGATGCCAGAGCCGCCGAGGAAAGCCGCGAGCTGGAAGCGGAAAATGGGGAATTGATCTACAAAATATCGGGCTGGCGCTGCGACGCCTCTTTCGATCCTCCGAAAATGCGCTGGCTTGCTTCCCATGAGCCGGACGTGTTCCGCCGCGCACATCAGTTCGTTTCAACAGAAGAATACATTAACATGCGCCTGACGGGCCGCAGCGTTACGGATCCGACCAATGCCGCGATGCGCCAGCTGA
Organism: uncultured Clostridium sp.; assembly: GCA_900543695.1. Classification (GTDB taxonomy): domain Bacteria; phylum Bacillota; class Clostridia; order UBA1212; family UBA1255; genus Egerieisoma. The sequence continues at coordinate 69,227 of UQSG01000009.1, forward strand.
TTAATGTTGCTGCGTCGGATTGGGACGATACGCTGCTCCTGCTCGCAGGGCTGACGCGCAGCCGCCTGCCGGAATGTCTGCCTACCGGCGCATGGATCGGCAGTCTGACGCGGGACGCTTCCGAAGCGCTGGGGCTTCCGGCCGGAGTGAAAATATATAACGGCGCGCACGATCAATACTGCGCTGCGCTGGGGAGCGGGGCCGTTACGCCCGGAGAGCTGCTTCTGTCGACCGGTACGACATGGGTGATTCTCGGCGTTACCGAAAAACCGCTTTTTACGTCTTCACATATTGCACCGGGGGTGCATCCCGTTCCGGGGCTGTACGGGAATATCGCTTCGCTGAACAGCGCGGGCTCAGCGTTAAAATGGTTTCGCAAATTGACGGGAGAGGATTTTTCCGCTTTGGATGCGGAAGCTGAAAAACGCCGCGGCTCGGCGGAAGGAATTTTGTTTTATCCTTACTACGCCGGCTCCGGCTTCCCGCATCACATGCCGGAGGTGAAGGCCTGCTGCGTCGGTATGGAGCTGATGCATGACAAATACGATCTCGCGCGCGCACTGATGGAGGGCGTTGCCTTTGAGGCGCGCTGGACGCTGGAGGAATTTTCGGCTCACGGCGCGAATGCCCGCAGGCTGAAGCTCGTGGGCGGAGCGGCAAAAAGCGCGCTCTGGAGCAGTATCACATGCGATGTGACCGGCTGTGAGCTTCAGATCCCGGCGGAAAAGGATACCTGCTGTATTGGCGCCGCCATGATTGCAGCAGTGGGAAGCGGAATCTGTTCGGATTATTTCGACGCGGCGCGCCGCATGGTTCATTATACGAAAAATTTGCTTCCGGATTCTGAATCTGCTGCATTTTATGAAAAAAAATACGCGCGTTACCGCAGCGGCTTTGGGCAGCTGCGGGCGCTGTTTGAATAACGGCTTCGTTTTTGTAAAAATTTTTTTGTAGACATTTCCCGCGCGATATGATAATATTCTGTCGTCAAAGAAATATGCGGGGGTGTAGCTCACTTGGGAGAGCGCTTGAATGGCATTCAAGAGGTAGTCGGTTCGATCCCGATCATCTCCACCAAATACTGAAAAAACCGCTTATTTAAGCGGTTTTTTTATTTCTGGTGCGCCTGGCGGCGCACGTTACTAACGGGTGCAAGTCCCGAATCCACCCGGTAGTGGGAAGGATATAGCCGAAGGCAAGGGTGTCCATCGTGAGGTGGAATCTGAAGGAAGCCGGATGTGGGGAACATACTAACCCACGGGCAAACCTCTGGTCTGACGGACAGAAACCGCCGTGTACCGAACGGTACGCACGGTGGTGTGAGAGGACGGCGGCTAATCACCGCTTCCTACTTGATTACACGTTTCATACACGTTTATTTTGTCCAGAACACTTACTGCTTGTTCCTCTAATATTTCCAGCAAAGGCTTTGGAATTTGTAGATCGCGATAGGATGATTTATTTTTTGGCGGCGTTTCGATTATGCTCTGCCCGTTGATTTTCTGCGCTACGCTGCGCCGTACATGCAAGATTTCTCCGTCTATGTCAGACCACTTTAGCGCGTTGATTTCGCCCTTACGCATACCTGTGTAATAAGCGACGCAAAAAAACACGTAGAAGCCCCAGTCAGTTAATGTGGCAGCAGAATCACGCGCCACAGCGATATATCTAATGAATTGACTCGGGGTGTAATATTGGAGCTTTTCGTGGGAGGGGGGTGTATAAGGATCACGGAAGTTTCCAATATCAGTGATCGGATTTTTCGTGATATATTCTACCCTTCGTAATAACTGGAGCGGAGCGTCGTATTCCTCCCGCATCTGGAGCAACACGCAGACCGTGGCGGAACTGATCAAAAACGAACTGTTTCTTGGCGTCCTGACAGGCAAATCGCAGCACGACATGTCGGCTGTAATCATGGAAAAAATGGGCGTCGGGGCGATGCAGGCGCGCCGTCTGGTGCGCACGGAGAGCTGTTACGTTGCCAATCAGGCAGAAATGGAGAGCTACAAGGAATGCGAGATCGAAAAGTACCGATTTGTGGCGACTCTGGATATGAGAACTTCGGAGATCTGCGCCAGCTTAGACGGCAAGGAATTTCCCGTTGACAAGCAGCAGCCAAACGTTAATTGCCCGCCGATGCATCCCAACTGCCGCAGCACCACGATTGCTGTATTTGACGCAGAGATCATGGAGGGCATGCAGCGCAGGGCGGTAGATCCGGAAACGGGCAAAGATGTCTTCGTGCCGGCAGATATGACGTATGAGGAGTGGAAGAAAAGGTTTGTTGATAAGAAAAAAGACGGGCTTGCCGCAAAAAATAGCAATAATGCGTTAGGTGGAAAACCAGAGAGGGTTGGTAAAATCGACTTTCAAGACAAGGACAGCATTACAAAAATACTTGAGGACGCGGAACATAAATACAGTTCGTATGATTATGAGGTCTGTATGGCAATCACACGTGATGGAGGCGTGTGGGAGACGCAAGGACTTGCAGGCTCGGTACATCCGGAGCAAATTGAGACAATGGAGAACGGCACTACGCTGAAGGGAGCCTATATGTATCATAATCATCCGGCCGATCAAACATTTTTTTCGTTCAGCCGTTATGATGTGGCATCGTTTTTGGACAGCGAGGCAGAATTATCATATGCATCAGATTATAAGTACAAGTATTATATGCATCGCATTAAAGAAACACAGAAGGTAAAATATGATGAAGTTCTCGAAAAGTTTGAGAGTATATACTATAATGACGTGTATGGCTTAGCGATTACAGGTGAGCTTGATATAGATGAGGATGGGTATCATAAAACAGTTGAAGCTCTTAGTAAACAGCTAAAGTTTGCGTACAGGAGGATATTAAAAGATGGTCAATAAAAATCATCCCAAATATGCAGAATATGAAGAAAAATGCTCTAAACTCAGAGCTGAATATTATGATAAATCAAAATCTGTGCCATTACAGCGCGGGTTAGATGGAGCAAATAGCATGATAGATAGAGAGTTTGCCAAAAAGTTAAGAGCAATTCAAGAAGAATATTCGTTTCTATTTGAGTAAGTGTTCGAAATTTCCTCTAAAGCATAATGCCATGGATGGATTGTAAAGAATAGAGACACAAGAATGAACACAGCGCTCATCAAGGAGGCAAAAGAGCAATGAAAATAATAAAACAATATGATAATGTTAAATTAAAAGATGGCCGAGAAGGGGCGGTTGTAGAAATATTTGGTAATCAAGATATATTTCTGGTAGATGTAGGCTCGTCGCCCGAGGATGGGGAAATAATCGAAGTTATAAAGGACCAAATAATTGAGGTGGTATAAATGGACAACTTCAAAATAATTTACCGGATATTAAAACATCTGGAGGCGTCTCTTGACTGTGAATATACCGATATAGAACCAATCAAAGCTGAAAGGTTAGGCATCAATCATGCCAGATGGGAACAACTAATCATTATGTTGCAGGAGGAGGGTTACATAAAAGGTATAGATATCACTAAGGTGTTAGGTGATGATAGAAGCCGCATAGTAGAACCTATTACCCCTGTGATTACCTTAAAAGGATTGGAATATTTAAGTGAAAACGCCGTAATGAAGAAAGCGGCCAATATTTTAAAGGGGATAAAAGATATTACCCCTGGCCTATAAAAAACAAACAATGGATTAAAAAGCATCTTGCGTAAGCAGGGTGCTTTTTTATGCAAAAAAATGACCGATCCGAAGTCGTAAAACTACGGATAGAGCGGGAAGCAACCCCGTAAAAAGCGTATTGGACTATAGTCAATAAAGTGGACAAGTGAAATTAGCAAAATAGCGGTTTTCC
>UQSG01000010.1 GCA_900543695.1 uncultured Clostridium sp.
TCAAACCCTGGAACATTTTTTATCCTCGCTGTAACATATGTTTGACAAACCTACATATATAGAGACTTGTGTTCTGAGAGGAAATCTTGTAAAATAACAATATATTAATAAATTAGCAAAAATATAAGGGAGAACTGTGGTTGCCATGACGGGTATGAGAAAAAGAATTTATGTAGTCTGCGGGAGTATTTTGCTGTGCATGGCCGTCTGCCTTGCGGCTGCGTGTACCAGCAGCAGAGACGGAACCGCCTCAGGAAAGGGAAGCGATTCCTCTGCGGATGGCTCGGCTTCCGTAAATGATCCCAATGGCAGCCCGGCGTATGACCGGGCGGAGGTTTACAGAGACAGCACGCTGGGCGCTTCGGTGGTATATGCAAACGACGCAGCCAACGGCGTGCAGGCATATTATGAGGACGGCGGCCGAAGCCGGTTTGTCGTGGGGAATGATCGGATCAGACTTGCGCACGGGCTCACCGGATATCAGGAGAAAAGAGTTGCATATCTTGAAAATGCGGAGACGGGGAACATCTATCTGGAAAACACCATGGAGCCCTATCTTAAAACCTCGGACGGATCCGTTTATTATGCCGGAAATTCTCAGACAAGCGGCAGGATGAATACAACCCGCCTGGGATATTACTATTATGAGACGCATATCCGGGATCTCGGCTTCGGCAGGAAAATTTCTGCGGATGAGGAGTACGTCCGCGCCGTGGACGTCAGCGGCTTTACCGGTTCCGTCTGGCTTACGAACGATATGAGCGCGCCCTCTTATGAAAACGGGACGATGTCCGTGCGCGTAACGGACACGTATGATCCGTACGTGTACCGCGCGGGAATTGACATTCCGGAGGAACAATACAACGCCATAGAGGTGACGCTGAAAACGGACGGCGCTTCGAATACGGGAGAGCTCTTTTTCTTTACAGATCGGACGAATTCGTTCAACGCGCAGCAGCGCGTGCCGTTTTCCATAATAAATGACGGCGAATATCATACGTATCTGATTGATCTTTCTGCGGCCGCGCAAACGGGAGGGCGGCTGCGCGGAATCCGCTTTGATATCGGCTCGGGAATCGGAGAAACGGTCACGTTCCGCTCGATCCGGGCGGTCAAAACAAACGTCGTTTCACTTCCGTTCAAGCTGGACACTACGTTCCACACTTATCCGGATAAGCTTCATCAGGAATACCGGTTTATCGCAACGGATTCCGTTTCCGGCATTACGGAGGCCGGACTTGAAGTAAAGCTGCCGGAGGAAGATGTCGCGTCGTTTTTGGTGCATACGGAATCGGGCAGGGAAAGCGAATATGGAGCGTACTCCGGCAGCACGGTGCGCTTTGCAGCGTTTGACATGAAAAATGCGGGAATTGTTGGCTTCATCATTCCGAATGACGGCCTTACCTCGGAAGTCAGCGTAACGGCTGAGGACGGCTTTATTGTATTCCGACAGAAGCTTTTTCTTTCCGGCGCGGTTTCCGCCGGCGGAGAGTTCCTGTTTGGAAACAGGCTTTACACTGATTCGGGACATTCTTACTCCGGCATTGAGACGCAGGCGGAAATCGAACGGAATCCGCTCGTCGGCATCACGGTCAGCAATGCTGCTTCCTCCGGATGCCGTTATGTCGGCTATGACAAGCTGCGCGGTGCATATCATTTTACCCTGAACGGCTCGGACTTTAATACGGCCTACTACAGGGAGCCGAACAAGCATTTTACGGCGGACATCCGGATGGAGGGAGACGAATATGACAGAATCGCATACATCTGGATGAACAGCACGGGAGGCTGCCTGGAGAGCGCGGCAATCCTGGACGACCGACAGATGCAGGTGCCAATTCCCGTGGAGGTATGCAAGAATTTTACCGGGGAAATTGAAGAGCCGTTTTATGACCCGGCGGATACGCAGTACGGAGACAGCTTCTATCCGATCCGCGTCGAGCCGTATAAATCCGTCTCTCATACTTCCATTCAGCTTTACCAGAATTGGGGAAAATTTCCTTTGAAGCAGATTTCCTCTATTCAGTTTCATATTTCTTATTATCATTTATCGACCGGCGTTACGGAATCAAACTGCATCGCTCCGTATTTCGTTTACGGAAAGGATGAGTGGACGCTTCCCGATTTCCGCGGCTGCAGCGGAAACATGTGGGCGTCTCAGCCGCAGTTCAACGCCGTCGGCCGCCTCCGCTTCGTGTCCTATCAGACCGATGCCGGAAAGGTGAAATCCGAGTATACGGGAACAGAGATCCGTTCGGCCGGGCCGGTTTACGCGGATCTGGACTACAGCTATCTTTCGGACTGCGGCTCGTACGAATACACGCTGCGCCACCTCGAGTTCCCGCAGGACGATGAGAACAGGACGTATTATACGCTGGAGCTTACGTTTCTGAAGGATCTTACAGTGGATAATGTAAAAGAAAATTTTACGCTGTTCAGCATGGACGGGCGCGCCGCTGCATTCCGAAAGCTGAGCTATCTGGACGCTTCGGGAGCGGCCGTTTATAAAGACCTGGATTTGTCCGCCCCGTTTGCAGAGACGCTTGTGCTGGGAAAGGAGGCGCCGTTCTTCAGCTACTTCGGGCTGGGCGCGGACGGCGCGTCGATCATGAATTTCGCTTATATCGTCAAGGATTATGAGATTATGCTTTCCGGCGAAAAATGGGATGGGAATCTCGTCCTGCGGAATACGTATGACGGCAGTCTGAATTACGCGTATCTTTCTTTCGATGCGGGGGATGTGGCCTTCCGGAAGGGAGATTCGATTCAGATTCATTTTATTCTTTTGCCCTGGGGGGATCATAACGATACGGACGACGCTAACGTCCGGTACGTGCGGGAGGATTCCGCGCTGCGGCCGGTCACGGTCACAGCGCGGACGGGGAGCGTAGCGGAGGACGCTTATCTGCCGAACGTGCGCGCGGAGTCCAACGCAGCGGAGTTTACAGTGACGGGCGGACGCAACCGCAATGTGGTTCGGATCGACGGCTTTACTGTATTCGGCACGCCTGTGATCTATGAGGTCAAAAACGGGACGGAGCTTCGCTATGATCCTTCTTATTACGCATACGACGGATACTGCATCCATTATAATGAGGATGGAACATACGGATATTCCTTCGTATATGAAATGGATTCGCCCGAGGAGGAACGCACGTTCCGGGTTGAAATTCGGTGAGCGCTTCCGGATTGTATACGGACGTCAGAGGAAGAAATGATTAGGAAGCATGTTAAAAATATGTTGACAAAAAGCAGAGCTTTCTATATCATTTATATATAAAACAGTAAAAATAGTTGGAATATATTGGATTTGAATTCGAAAAGTAATAGAACCGCACAAAGGAGGTCGGTACTATGAAAAGAAGAACAAACCGTGTACTTCGCGCCATGAGCGCGCTGCTTGCCGCGGCGCTGCTTCTGCTGTGCCTGAGCGCGTGCGCCGGCGCGCCGGCAGACGAAACGGAGATGGCGGGCACGCCGGGACGGAGCACGGCGGCTCCTCATACGCAAAAACCGGAGCCGGAGGCCGAACCGGAGCGCAGCTATAAGAAGGTAACGGTAAACGGAAAGGAACCGAAGACGCAAAAGTGGCTTGCCAAGCTGATCCAGAGCGCGGCGGAGGATGCGGAGAAGGGATATCTGGCCTGGGAAATCGAGACAGATGGAGTGATAGATGAAGTGCTTCTGCAGACGCTGGCGCAGCTGGGAGAGCCGGAAAGCGGCATGGACTACGATGCCTTCCTGTGCTATCACGTGCCTGCGGGCGAGCAGGATCTCAGCGTGCTGGAGACGCTGTACGAGAACCCTGCGGTCACGGGAATCCGAATTATGGAAAACTCTATTTATGATGTTGCGCGGAAGCTGCATCTGGCAAACTACGACGGCAAACCTGCATACGGCGAGATCGAGAGCCTGATGCAGGAGCTGCGGACAAAGATCGAAAAGGAATCCGATTATTTTATTTATTTCATCTCCATTAACGGATCCATAGACGGGACGCTGATCGAAGTGCTGAACAGTCTTGAGGAGTATTATACAAGATCCAATGACGACGGACTTGTATATCATGTACCGCTTGATCAGGCGGATTTGAGCGTACTGAGAACGCTGATCGGGCATCCGGCCGTAGAAGAGATCTGGATCACCGGAACGCCGTATTTTCCGGAACCGACTGTGACGGCATAACAGAGGAACAAAGGAAAAACCAAAAAGCGAAAAGCAGGCGGCATTGCGATGTGAACCGCTCCGATGCCGCCATATATATTTATACCGCGAAACACAGGAAAACAATTGTTGTAATTTTCCAATGCGTGGGGTATAATATGGAGCGGTACAATTATATATCTATTTTAGGAGGTAACAATTATGGCAGTTAAGGTTGCTATTAACGGGTTCGGACGTATCGGCCGCCTCGCATTCAGACAGATGTTCGGCGCCGAGGGATATGAAGTAGTTGCAATAAACGATCTGACGAGTCCGGAGATGCTCGCGCATCTTTTAAAGTACGATTCGGCGCAGGGAAGATATGAGGGCCATACGGTTGAATCCGATGATAATTCCATCACGGTGGACGGAAAGAAAATTACGATCTATGCAGAGAAGGACGCCGCCAATCTTCCTTGGGGAAAAATCGGAGTCGACGTGGTTCTTGAATGCACGGGCTTCTACACATCCAAAGCAAAAGCGCAGGCGCACATCGATGCGGGCGCGAAGAAGGTTGTTATTTCCGCTCCTGCGGGCAACGATCTGCCGACGATTGTTTACAGCGTAAACGAGAAAACTCTTACGAAAGAGGACAAGATCATTTCTGCTGCATCCTGCACGACGAACTGCCTCGCGCCGATGGCGAAGGCTCTGAACGATTACGCAGAGATCCAGAGCGGAATTATGACTACGGTACATGCCTACACGGGCGACCAGATGGTGCTTGACGGTCCGCACAGAAAAGGCGACCTCAGAAGAGCAAGAGCCGCTGCCGTCAATATCGTTCCGAATTCAACTGGCGCAGCGAAAGCGATCGGCCTCGTAATCCCGGAGCTCAACGGCAAGCTGATTGGTTCTGCGCAGAGAGTTCCCGTTCCTACGGGCTCCACAACGATCCTCGTAGCGGTTGTAAAGGGAAAAGACGTTACGAAAGAGGGCATCAACGCGGCTATGAAGGCGGCTTCTTCCCAGTCTTTCGGTTACACTGAGGAACAGCTCGTTTCCAGCGACGTCATCGGAATCAAGTATGGTTCTCTCTTTGACGCGACGCAGACGATGGTTTCCAAAATGGGTGAGGATCTTTATCAGGTACAGGTCGTTTCCTGGTATGATAATGAAAACTCCTATACAAGCCAGATGGTAAGAACCATTAAATACTTTGCGGAACTGAACTAAGTTCGACGCATTACGCACAAGGAACAAACGGAGGATGCAGCCAACGCCGCGTCCTCCGTTCTTTTTTCCAATTCAGCTTGTTTCAGGTTATTTTTCCAGTCTCGGAACGGTACGCTTCCTGCCGTCCGGCCCGATGGCGACATACGTAAAATACGCTTCGGACGTCAGCATGCGCTCATTTGTGCCGCCGGCCCCGAGCGGCTCGATTTCTGCGGTGATGCGGATTTTCATAGAAGTGTTCCCGACGCTTTCGAGATCCGCAGTCAGCACGACAACGTCGTTCGGCATCGCCGGCTTTATAAAAGAAAGATGGTCCACGCTGACCGTTACAACCTCGCAGCCGCAGTGCCTTTTCGCGCAGATCGCGCCCGCAATATCCATCCAGGACATGATCTGGCCCCCGAACAGCCGACCGGATCCGTTTGTAGAAGACAAAAGGACAATTTCCGACATTACGGTGTGGGAATCAGCGGCTTTTTTACTGTTCATCGTACGATATCCTCCCATGAAATTTTGGTTATTATAATAAAGATGGATTCGGCTTGTCAAGCCGGCGTGAGGCGCAGGATGCACAAATAGATTATTTCATTTGAAGAATACTGGAAAATGTGGTAAAATAACGTTAAATTTACTTTATATTCAGGAGGGTTTTTATATGAAAAAATGGATGATGGTTCTTTTGTCACTCTGTTTATCGCTTTCCCTGTTTACCGCATGCAGCAATCAGGAAGAGAATGAAGAAGCTACGGCATCTCCGACGGCGGCCGCTACGGCAACACCGACAGCGGAGTCTGCCGAGACGCCGGAAAGCACCTCGGAGGCAACGCCGACTACTGCTCCAGAGGAAGATCCCGACGCCGATCCTGAGGTGGACGCAATGCTGTTCCGTTTCTGGACGGAGGGAGAGTACGGATGGATCAATATTGATAGCGCCGGAGATACAGGACTGCCGAGCGATTCGCTGGTAATTGGCGTGCAGCTTGAATATGAGGACGAAGCAGGACTGAAAATTATCGCACAGACAGGGGATCCTTACTTCCTGATCGTTCCTGCCAGCGACATGGGCGAATACTTTAGCTTGGAGGATTATCCTGTGCTGAAAATCCGGATGAGAAACGAAACGCCTTCTACGGTCGGAGAGCTTTTCATCAACCGCAGCGGAGCGAATAACGTGACGGCAGATGATGAGATTCAGTATGATATTACGGCGAACGATAAAGAGTTCAAGGAATATATTATCGATCTGAAGGAGTTGATGGGCGAAGAGTTTGTAAGCGCAGGCGAAGTATCTGCACTGCGTCTCGATGTGGTCAATCTTGCGGATGTTGAAGATCCTACTGCGGAGGACGCTTACGCTGACGGCGAACCGTATACGGTCTATATTGATTATTTAGGATTCTTTAAGACTGTTGAGGATGCGGAAGCCTGGAATCCCGCGCATGTTGCGGCGGCGGAAACGCCCACTGCGGCTCCGGAAGCGTAATATTTGCTGGAAAATTCAGTTTCGGCCTGTTCCCCTTGCGGGGACAGGCTTTTTATTTTCTGCGCAGCGTTTTCAGCATGGCCTTTTCTTCCGGATCGATGCGGCTGGATTCGGTGATTTTCTGGATGGCTTTGTTGAACGTCCAATTGTCGGAAAGATTGCTGGAAGAGGCCGCTCCAAACAAAAAATCGTGCGTTTGCGGACGCTGCTTCACATAGCATTCCGCAAGCAGCCATGCGATGCCCATCCGTACGTAAAAGGTGTCCTCGTAACGGAATTCGGGAATCCTTCCGGCGGCGTTCCGACAGGCTGCAAGCACGCGATCAATATAAGTTTCGTCGATAAAATGCGATAACATCAGAATCAATCCTACGCGGATCGCCCAGCAGCCGGCGTCGGGATTCTGCAAAAGCTCTCCGGAAATACGATTGAAGAAAGCATTATTTAGGAATGCTTTTTGTCTCAGCCCCGAGCAATAGCAATCGCACAGCGCCCAATTATCGATATACCGCACATGGGATGCAATCAGTCGGAAATAGTATTCCTCCGAATCCTCCTGTGCGGTGTCAGCGGCGTTTCGGATCATTTGCGGCGGCATCCGGCCGATTAATATGCCGCGGAGCAGGATTTCTTCATACAGCACGGGGGATTGCTCTAAAAAAGCGATCCAATCGGCGCAGCGGACAAATTCCTTCGTAAGCTTGCCTCCGAGCTTCCTAAGATGAGGAATGCGGATTCCCAGAAAATCATGAATTCCGGGAACAAGGCGCATATGGAACGTACGATAGGCCTCGTCCGCCATACTTTCCAGGACGGGACGGAGCGTTTTATAAGTCGGGCTGCTCATTTTGCGTTTTCTCCACTGCTTTATATTTAATATCTAATTCCAGAGCGGATCGGATCCGCGCCTTGAAAACGTCGTTATAGACTTTATTTGCAAGCTGCTCTGTCAGCCTGCCCTTTCCTCTGAGCCGGTTCAGGGTGAAATATTCCAGATTCATCAGGAGAAAATCGGAATCGGGATATTCTCTGAAGCATACCAGCACGCTGTCCTCGCTTAGAAAAATAAAACGGACAATGCGGGAATTTGCCATTTCCAGATAGGAAATGCGAATTTCCAGCGCATCGTATACGTCGTTTTCAGCATAGTCCTCGCTCACTTCGCGGTAATTCAGTACGGATACTCTTGTGAAACGGCCGCGAACGGCCGCCAGATACCGCTCCGACTGAAATTCAATGGTCGTGTATTCGGGCCTGTCGAATCCGACGGGCACGCGTTTCTTCTGACCGCCTTCCTCTACCTCCCAATTAAATACAGGCTGCTCCCCGGAAACATCATAGCGGAAGGTAAAACGGTAGATTCCGGTCGTATAATTGTTTTGCAGAGCCTGGATCATCAGGGGCAGCAGCCCTGCGGTCGCGGCCTGCGCCTGTCCGGTATTGTATTCCAGGCCATTCAGCGCGCGGCAGCATTTTTCTATGGGCAGCCTGCTGCGGCCAAACCAATCGGAACGCAGCCTCTCTTTTACCGCCAGCAGCCGCTTCTCCGCGCTCTGATCAGGCGGAAGAGCGGCGGAAGGCCGGAGGCTTTTCCCGAAGTATTTACTCGCAATTTTAAAAAAGTGGCTTTGCTGGAACATTTCGTTGTTTCCCGCATTTTCGATCAAAACGATGTCCGTATCAGGGAAGCAGAGCATATTTTGTCCAAACATACCATTGAATAAAAAGCAATGCTGCCGGCGGCCAACCCAAATGTGGTAGCCGTAGTTGAAATCGCCAAAATCCTGCGGGGCCGTTACCTTTTTTGCAGTGGCGGCTTCGATCCATTCCGCCGGGATCAGGCGCTTGCCCTTCCAGATGCCGCCCTGCAGATAAAGCCGGCCGATTTTTGCAAGATCCTCCGGTATGATATAGAGGCCCCATCCGCCTTTCTCAATCCCGCACGGGGATAATTCCCAAAAGACGTTTTTGATTCCGAGCGGCTCCCAAAGCCGCGGCGTCAGATACTCCATCAGTCCGGCGCCGGTGATTTTTTTGACAGCCGCGCTGAGCAAAAAGGAGTTCATGCTGTTATAATTAAAGGCTTTCCCGGGAGGCGTCAGAACGAGAGAATCGAAAAAGCCTTTTACCCAATCGGTTTCCGTTACGGAGCCGGTTTCGTTGAAGACGATGCCGGACGTCATATTCAAAAGATGCCTGATTTTTATTTTCTTATGGGTGGAGATTTGCAGCGGCGTTAACTCGTCTTTAAAAATATCGGTGAGCCGATCCTCCACGGTCAGCCTGCCCTCGGCGATGAGCATCCCGATGGCGGTGGCCGTAATGCTTTTGCTCAAAGAATAACAAACATGCGGGACGTTCAGGAGATAATCTCCGAAAGCCGCCTCGAATATAATTTTATTTCCGCGAAGAATTGTGATCGAATGAAGATTCAGAGAACGATCCAGCCAGAGCTCTTCTACAAAGCGCGCAATATGGCCGGACGCGATTCCCTGCTCTTCCGGAGTGCAGCGCGCAAACGGCTGCTCTTCCGTAAAAAAGGCGGCGTTTCTATGCAGAAGCGACGCAGCCTTCGCCGCGTCAGCCTCTGTGCCATCTTCAAGATAAATACCGCCCACTCCGGTATATTTATGCGGATCCGGCTTTTGGGGCTCGTAAGGAATGCATACGTCGGTACACCGGTTCGGATCAAAAATGCGGCGCAGCATTTTTACCGTATTGAACTGGACTTTCATACTCATCTGCAATCACCCCGCCCGATATTTTAGCATAGATCGGACAGGCTTACAAATTGCAGCGGATGCTGTGCCCTTCCCTGGCCGATTGAAAGAGAAGATCGATTACTTTCATGACGCGGAGCGATTCGGAAACCTTCACGGCCGGTTCCGCGCGATGCTCGATCACCGCGATAAAATTACGATAAAAGTCGCTCCAATGCGTTTCTACCTCGGGCAGCGGCAGCTCGCTTGTCGTTTCACGCGGACGCGGCGCCATCGTGCGGGTGGGACCGGCTTCCGTGTAAACGATTTCGTCTGTCCAGCCGAGCTCGCGGTCGTCGGCAAGCTTCACCATTTTCCCGGAGCAGTCCCAGCCGTTGATTACGACCGTGCCGTCCGAGCACTGCATGTGCCAGCGTGCCTGGTTGATGAAGCAGTTTGTAGAAACCTCGATCAGCGCCGATACGCCGTTTTCAAAATTAACAAGCAGCCGGCAGTTGTCGTCAACCTCTGTGCTGTATAATTGGAAGAGATCTGCATGAACCTCTACAACGGGGGCCTTGATCATCCACATAATCTGATCGAGCAGATGAATTCCCCAGTCGAGCACCATTCCGCCGCCGTTGATTTTATAACCGCGCCAGCCCGCAAGCACGCGCTTGGAGCCCTGCACGCGGCTTTCGATCACATAAGGACGGCCGAGCAGGCTCTCGTCCACAATTTTTTTCATGATAACAAAATCCTTGTCCCAACGCCTGTTCTGGTGTACGGAAAAATGCTTCCCCGTTTCGGTCATGACGGCGATGATTTCCTCGAGCTCCGCAGCATTCATTGTAACGGGCTTTTCGCATACTACATTTTTGCCGCTCCGGAGCATGCGGATAGAAAGATCCTTGTGAAAATTGTTCGGCGTGGCAACGAGTACGATATCGATCGTTTCATCCTGCTCGAGCTCTTCCAGAGAACCGTACGCTTTAAGTCCCTGCTCTTTTGCGGCATTTCTGCGTTCCTCGCGGATATCATATGCACCGACAACGTTAATTTCCGGCAGCTGTTCCCGAATGGAGCTGAAATGATAAGATCCCATGCCGCCAAAGCCGACGATCGCTAAATTATATTTCATAATGCTGCTTCCTTTCCTGCACAAAAATATATATAATCAACTTTGGTTAGAATACTACACGGATTTGTAAAATGCAATCATTTCCGTAAAAAATTTCTTTTCTTTGAGGTGGCCGGATGAGCAAGCGTTGGAAAGCGGCGGCAGTGATCTGCGAATATAATCCGTTTCATAGGGGACATCAATATCATTTAGAGGAAACGCGCCGGATCAGCGGGGCGGAGTATGTGATTGCCGTAATGAGCGGAAACTTCGTTCAGCGCGGCGAGCCGGCAATCGCGGACAAATGGCTGCGGACCGAAATGGCGCTGCGCGGCGGTGCAGATCTTGTGGTTGAACTGCCGGCAGCGTATGCGCTGTCCTCCGCGCAGTATTTTGCAGGCGGCGCAGTCGATCTGATCTGCAAAATGTCAGTTGTTACGCATTTGTCGTTCGGCAGCGAGGCGTTTGGAGGAGAAGACGGCGCTGCGGAGCTGGAACGCTTCGCGCATCGGACGCCTCATGGCCCGGAGCTTGATCGGGGCAGCCTGCGCGGCGGCCGATCCTATGCCGCCGCGGCGCGCAGACCGGGCGCTGCCGCGCCAAACGATGTCCTTGGAGCCGAATATATCCGGGCGCTGCACAGACAGGCGTCGGCGATCCGTCCAATTACGATTGCGCGCAAGGACTCGGGGCACGACGGGCCCGGCAGCGCCGGACAGATCCGCAGCCTGATCGGCAGCGCACCTTCTGCGGCAGAGCAGGCGCCCTGGAAGGCACTGATGCCTGAGACTGCGGCAAATTTACTGGAAAAAGAGATGGAAACGGGAAAAAGCCCCGTATTATCGGAGCATTTTGATCAGTCCGTGCTTGCTGCGCTTCGGTTCTTAGGCGCCGAAGGACTGCGGAGCTGCCCGTTTGTGGCCGAAGGGCTGGAATACAAGATTTATTCGGCGGCGTGTTCCGCTACGTCGTTTGAAACGCTGATCCGGACGTGTACGTCGCTCCGCTATACCGCGTCGCGGATCCGCCGCATTGTATTTGCAGCGATCCTGGGCATTACGCGTGAAATGATAAAAATGCCGGCCCCGTATATCCGGATTTTGGGGATGAACCGCGGCTGCGGCCCGCTCATGGACGCGCTCACGGAACGCGCATGCGTTCCGGTGATTACTTCGAAGGCAAAATTTCTGAAGTCAGCCGCGGACCTGCCGGAAACCGCGCCGGCAAAATTGTTTTTGCGGACGGAAAATCGGGCCGCAGAGCTGTATGCGCTGGGATATCCTGCGCGGGATCAGCGCATTGGCTGTTCTGAATTGACACACCCGCTGATTTACGTATCGGTTCCTTAGTCCGTCCGTTTCATTCCGAACGCCGTCCTGAGCAGGCCGCTGATGAGCTTCGGAGGTTTTATTACAACAATCTTCATTGTCACACCTCAAATTCTGTGGCAGCATTTACTACTATTATATTCTGGAACGGAGGAAAAGGTTAAAAGCCTAAAAAGGGATAGAATCCATATTTGTGATTTCCGCAATTTTATGATAATATAGTTGGGAAATTTAATAATAGGAGAAAAAATATGATAGATTTGTCAATAAAGGAATTTCTTGGAAAACTTGGTTCCGCAGCGCCCGTTCCCGGCGGCGGCGGCGCGGCGGCGCTGGGGGGAGCGCTCTGCGCCGCGCTTTGCTCCATGGTTGCGGCGCTTACGTCCGGGAAGAAGAAATACGCGCAATATCAGGAGGATATCGACCGGATCGCGCGGGAGACGGCTGAAATCACCGAAACCATGGAAAACCTGATTGAAAAGGATGCGGAAGCCTTCGAGCCGCTTTCCAAAGCGTATGGGATTCCGAAGGAGGATCCCAACCGCGAGCGGATTCTGGAAGAAGCGCTCCGAGTCGCCTGTACTGCCCCCCTCGAAATTTTACGCGAGGCCTGCAGACTTGTTCCTATTCTGGAAGAACTGGCGGTTAAGGGCTCCCGGCTTGTCCTCAGCGACGTCGGGGTATCTGCGGCAGCCTGCGCCATGGCGCTGCGCAGCGCGGCGCTGAACGTATATATCAATACGAAGCTGATGAAAGACCGCGCTTATGCTGAAAACATTAACATGGAAACGAAACGGCTCTGCGGCGAACAGGTCGTCCGCTGCGAAAGCGTTTACGCCGCGGTAGAAGAAGCTCTGACAGGAGGAAACGGAGAATGACAGAATTAAGAGGCGCCCCTGTGGCTGCCGCGATTACGGAGGCCTGCAAAGAAAAGCTTGCGGCTTTGAAGGAAAAAAATATTGTGCCGACGCTTGCAATCGTGCGGCTTGGCGCACGAGCCGATGACGAAGCATATGAAAAAGGCGCGGAAAAACGCTTTGCAGGAGCAGGGGCTGAAATCAGAAAATTCGTTTTGCCGGAAAACACGAATCAGGAGGAGCTGGAGGAAGCGATTCAGGCCCTGAATGCGGATCCTTTAATTCACGGCATCCTGTTATTCCGGCCTCTTCCGGCGCATTTGGATGAAAATAGAATTAAACGCCTGATTCGGATGGAAAAGGATGTAGACGGCATGTCGTATGCAAGTCTGGGCGGCCTGCTTGCCGAAAAAGACGGAAAAGCGGAAGCTTACGCCCCGTGCACGCCGCAGGCGGTAATGGAATTGCTGGAATATTATGGGATCGACGTCACGGGGAAAAAGGTCACGGTGGTCGGCCGGAGCTCTGTGGTTGGCCTTCCGCTCGCCGTAATGCTGACGCACAGAAACGCTACCGTTACAGTATGCCATACGAAAACCCGGGATCTGTGGAAAGAATGTAGAGAGGCGGACATTATTATTGCAGCAGCAGGAAAAGCAAAGCTGATCGGCAGAGAGCATACCTCGGCAGGACAGGTACTGATCGACGTCGGTATCAATTTCTTGGACGGGAAGCTGTGCGGAGATTTTGACTATGAAAGCACTTCCCGGCAGGCGGCGGCAGCTACGCCGGTCCCCGGGGGAGTGGGCGCCGTAACGACGTCTGTCCTGTTAAAGCATACGGTGGACAGCGCCGGAAAATTATGCTAAACTCATCAAAATGAGATCAAGCTATGCAGGAATGTTTCGATGGAAACTTGTAAGGAGGCTTACAATTAATGGAGATGCAGAAAAACAGGGAGGAAATCGACAGCCGATATAAATGGCGTCTGGAGGATCTTTTTGAAACGGACGAGCTTTGGCTGCAAACCGCGCAGGCTGCGGAGGAAAAGATTGAAGAAATCCGCAAGTACTCCGGGAAATTCACGAAGAATGCGGCATCCATGGCGGAATGCATCGGAAAGCTGTATGAATTAAATGGAATTGTAACCAAATTATACGTATACGCATATATGCGCCGCGACGAAGATAGTACGAAACCGTTTTACCAGGACCTGGCGGGAAAAGCAGATATGCTTGCAACAAAATTTTCTGCCGCGGTATCCTTTTTCGAACCGGAGCTTTTAACATTAAATAAAGAAAAAATATCCAAATATATAAAAAAAGAGCCTGCGCTTGGAGAGTATGCTTTTACAATAGAAGAAATCATGCGGAAAAAAGCGCACGTGCTCAGCAAAGCAGAGGAACGGCTGCTGGCAATGTCTGCGGAAGCGACTTCCGCGGGCCAGGACGTATTCATGATGTTTAACAATGCCGACATTAAATTCCCGGTCATAACGGACGAAAACGGGAAGAAAGTAGAGCTTACAAACGGCAGATATCTGAAGTTCATGGAATCGCCTGACAGAAACACGAGAAAAAGAGCCTTCAAAGCGCTGTATGACACGTACGGGGCATATCGGAATACTTTGGCAGCAGCATATGCCGGCAGCGTGAAGTCCGATAAGTTCTATGCGGAGGCGCAGAAATACAGCTCCTGCCTTTCTGCCGCGCTGTATCAGGACAACGTACCTTCTACGGTATACAACGGCCTGATTCAGACGGTACATGCGAATATTAAAAAGCTGACGCCGTATCTGGAGCTGCGAAAGAAAATGCTGGGCGTGCGGAAGCTTCATATGTACGATCTTTACGTCCCGTTTGTTAAAACGCCGCAGAAAACGTATTCGTTCGAGGAAGCGCGCGAAATTGTGCTCGAAGCGCTGAAGCCGCTGGGGGAAGAATACGGAAGCGTGCTGAAAACGGCGTTCACCGATGGCTGGATCGATGTGCAGGAAAACAGAGGGAAACGCACGGGGGCGTATTCCTGGGGCTGCTATGGCTGCCATCCTTTTGTTTTGCTGAACTGGCAGGGAACGATCAACGATGTGTTTACGCTGGCGCATGAGCTCGGCCACGCCATGCATACGTATTACAGCAATACGGCGCAGCCGCTGCAATATGCGGAATATAAAATTTTTGTCGCGGAGGTTGCTTCTACCGTAAACGAAAATCTCCTGATGGAATATCTGCTGGCGCATACGAAGGACGATACGGAAAAAGCCTTTTTGCTGAATCATTATCTTGAAGAATTCCGGGCTACCGTATTCCGTCAGACGATGTTTGCGGAATTTGAAAAAACCGCGCACAAAATGTACGAAAGGGGCGAGAGCCTGACGTGCGAGGCGCTGTCCTCCGTCTACTACCGCCTGCAGAAGAAGTATTTTAAAAAGGTCATGAAAATAGATAAGGAGATTGCTCTGGAATGGGCGCGGATTCCACACTTTTACACGGCTTTTTACGTGTATAAGTATGCGACGGGATTTTCCGCCGCGACGATTCTCGCTTCGGGAATCCTGAGCGCAGATCAGGAAAAGCTTGAAAAATACCTTGCTTTTCTGAAGGGCGGTTCCAGCGATTATCCGATGGAGCTGCTTCGAAAGGCTGGCGTCGATTTGTCCGGTCCTGAGCCGGTGCAGGCCGCGCTGGAGCTTTTCGAGCAGAAAACGAAACAGCTGGAGGCTCTGACTGGTTCAGTATGAGAAACGATTTTGACGGCGTTGTAATCGAAGACCGGCAGGTAGTAGAAGACGCGGTAGTCTGCCGCAATCTGAGCGTAGAGGGCACTGCTGAATTTATGTCGGAGGTGGAGGCGGATTATGTAGACATCTCAGGCGAGGCCTGCTTCGATGTATACGTATCCTGCGACAAGCTGACCGTACGCAACAGATGCGTCTGCAAAAGCAGCCTCCTGACGACGTCCGTACGCGTATTGGGTGAGATGGCGGTTTACGGAAAGCTGTATTCCGAAACCGTAATTGTCGGCGGCGCGCTGAAATTCCGCAGCACCTTCCGAACGGCGGCGCTGTCTGTCCGCTCCGGCTCGCTGGTAAAGGGCAGTGCTTTGCTGAGAACCTCGCGCTGTACGGTCCACGGCATAATGAATAACTCCGGCGTGCTGACCAGTGAGAATCTGCTGATTTCGAGCGATCGGACCTCGCGGATTCAGGAGATCCGTGCGGACAAGCTTCTGGTAAAGTACAATACCGCCTCGGGGAAGCCGATTCCTGACGGAAGCTTTTTATTAGTCAGCGATTTTGTCGATTGCTTTTCCGCCGACCTGGAGGATTGCAATATTGAACGGCTCTACTGCGACAGCGCCGTAATTCGCAGAGGCTGTACGATTCATGAGATTTTGTACAGAGATAGCATTGAAATAGAGCAGGGCGCTCGTGTGGAAAGGTTGTCCAGAACGTGAAACGAAACAGGAAATCCATTCTATTTGCCGCGGCAGCGGCTGTTCTTGTTATGGCAATTGCTGTTATTTATTTTGTAAAACGGCAGAGCGGCGAAACTGCGGAATATCTGCAGATTTGCCTGCTTGACTTTAATGAGCCGGAACAATATGGGGAACTCCGGACAGACAGCTACCAGGCCGACGGAACGGAATTCGGCTATGATCCGACGGGTGGCCTTGACGGAACGGGCTGCGTTACCATACATTCCTCTGCCGAAAACGACGCAAGGTTTACATATCGGTATGAATCTGCTCTGGAAGAGACGTATTACAGAATGAGCGTCTGGGTTCGAACGGAAAACGTTGGGACAAGCGCTTCCGGAACCGATAATACTGCGGTAGGAGCCAATCTTTCGGTTTTGAACACATACAGCCACTCCGTATCCTATACGGGAAGCAGCGATTGGACCTATATTGAATATTACGGAAAAACAGGAGAAGGACAGACTGATTTTACCGTTTGTCTCCGCCTTGGGTTTTATGGGGGCATGAATACCGGAACGGTATATTTTGATGATTTTGAGCTGGAGCAGCTCGATGCGCTCCCGAGCGGTGCGGTCAGCACCTCCATGGAAGATACTTTAAGCGGCGGTTCGGGCAGGGCCCAGGCAGAGTCTGAGCATCAGGACACGATGCTTGCAGCGACCGTGATGGTCCTGTGCATCGTACTGTATCTGGCCGTTGCCTACCAATATGCGAAAAAGCGCGATGCGGAGGCGCAGCAGCTTGATCTTCTAAGCGGCTCTGCCGCAGTCCGCGGTCTGTCAGCCGGGAGCGCGGTCCTGTTTCTGATTGCCGCCGGCTTCCTGCTGAGACTGGTGCTGTCTTTTACCATGCCGCAATGCGATATTGACGTAGGCCTTTTCCAGTATTGGGCAAGAAATCTGGCGGAAAAAGGGATTCCTGACTTTTATTCATATGCCGAATCGATGAATCTTGACTATCCGCCGCTGTTTTTATATTATCTTTATTTCCTCGGACTTGTTGGCAGGATCGGAAACATCGGTCAGACGCTTTTGTTTGATGTGCTGCTGAAGCTTCCCTCGATGCTGGCGGACTGTGTAATTGCGTATGTTCTTTATAAAATGGCCAGGGGACGCATGAGCAAGAACTGGACGCTGTTTCTTGCCGCAGTCTGGCTGTTTAATCCGATGGTGCTGCTTGACTCTGCATGCTGGGGACAGGTAGATTCTCTGCTGGCGCTGGCACTGCTGCTGTCCGCATACTGCATTGAGAAGGACCGCTACGCCTGGGCCGCTGTGGCGCTGGCGTTTGCAGTAACTTTAAAGCCTCAGGGAATCTTTTTCGTGCCAATATTGGGCTTTGCTCTGCTGCGGCAGCTCATATGGGAAAGGGAATTGCCTCTGGCAAAAAGGCTGCTCCGGTTTGTGTACAGCCTGGCTGCGTTTCTGGCCGCGGCGCTCGTGATTATTCTCCCATTTGGGATCAAAATGGAGCCGAATCTTTTCAGCTGGATTTTCGGCGTCTATACGAATACAGCGGGCGGATACAGCTATGCAACCGTAAATTCTTTTAATTTCTTCTACCTGCTAGGGGCAAACTGGGTAAATGACAGCACGCCTTTTCTGGGGCTGACGTATTTTGCATGGGGAATGATCGCGATTGTTGTGATCAGCCTGCTGACTGGAGTGCTGTATCTTGTGAAAAGAGAAAAACAGCCGTACGTTTATCTGCTTTCTGCAATGCTGATTTATATGGTGGCGACTTTCGGACCGCGGATGCATGAACGATATTTTTATCCGGCGCTCGTACTGCTGCTGGCTGCCGTGATTCATTCGAATAACAAGCTGCTGCTTGGAATCTATGGTGTAATGTCGATTTCGAATTTTTATACGGTCCTGGAAGTAATGACCGGCCTTTCTATCGGCGGCAAGCTGATTGAAACCGATTATGCTACGGCAAGCTACTACTATTGGCCGCCCTTGAATACGCAGCGGGCGGCGATGACGATTTTCAATGTACTTTGCGCGGCGGCGCTCTTCGCAGCCGCATGCATATTGATTTTTACAAAAATTGGCAGTGCAAAATCTTTCCGGATTTGGGAAGATGCAGGAAACGATCCGATAGAACAGATAGGTGGTCAGCATGAAAAATAAAAATTCTGAAAAGAAAAGGAACCGGCCGCGGCGCCTTGGTCTTGCGGCGCTTGCTGTGACGGCGCTTCTGACGCTTACCTTCTCCGCCTGCTCGGAGGGTGGAAGCACGGAGCTTGAAAACAGCGGCTTTGAGAGCGGAAGCGGAGCTTCGATCGACGGCTGGAGCCAGTATAATTACAAAAAAGATTATGAGGGCAATACGGACTGCACGCAGATCACGCTTGCAAAGATGGATTTCAGCGGGCAATGCGTCAGGATTGCGAGCCAGGACCAGAACGACGCCAGGATTTATCAAAAGATCCAGGTTCAGCCAGAGTCGAATTATTGTGTAAAATTCGATACGCTGTACGAGAATATCGACGCCGATGTGCCGGAGACGGAACGCGGTGCCGGCCTGAACGTTTCTGTTAAAGACGGATTGGAAAGATCTGGGAGCCTTTACGGCAGCGTCAGCGAATGGCAGACGGTTACCGTCTATTTTAAAACAGTCTCCGATCAGGAAAGCGTGGAGCTTACGATTGGAATCGGCGGATACGGGGCGGAGTCGAGCGGAACGGCGTACATCGACAATGTCCGCATAGAGAAGGTAGACAGCGTTCCTGAAGGGGAAGTCGCATTCAGCGCGGCAGTCTCTTCTTCCGACAGCCAGGCCGCTCCAGGCGCAAGCATTTGGCTGAAGCTCCTTTTCCTGCTGCTTGCGGGAGGCGTTATCGCCTTTGTTATTGTGGTTTCTCTCAAAGCCGATAAAGAAAATGCTGCAAAAAACAACCCTCTTTCACAAAAAAATCCGCTTCTGAATAAAAAGGATTTTATCATTCTGGTCGTTCTGGTTGTTGTTTGCTCTGCGATGTCTTTTTATAAGCTTGGAAACGCATACGCCGCTTCTTCTTACTGGAAGGCTTCCGAGGCGGGCGAATATGTAATCGTGGAATTTGATCAGCCAGAGACGGTGGCCCGCACCGTATATTCCAATAATATTCCGGCGAACAATAATGCGGTTTCCTATACGGTATATTATGAGACGGAAGACGGCAGCGGCGAGTATAAAAGTATTTTCAGCATCAAGGCAGGCGCGTTTTTTGAATGGGAGCACGTAGACAGCTCGTTTACGACACGGCGGGTCAAAATCGTTTCCACGCGCTCCGGGCTTGGCATAAATGAAATGGGCTTTTTTCGAAAAAACGACAGCGGGGAATATGAAAAGCTGAACGTAACCGTGGCAGAAACCAGTTACAATAAAGAACTGAATGAAAGCCATAATCCCGCCATGCTGTTTGATGAGCAGGATACCGTGGAGCCGTACAGCAGTTATATGAGCTCAACGTACTTTGACGAAATTTATTTCCCGCGTACGGCTTACGAGCATATTCACGGATACCCCGTTTATGAGATCACGCATCCGCCGATGGGGAAAATTCTCATGTCGATCGGAATCCGGATCTTCGGAATGAATCCGTTTGGCTGGCGCTTTATGGGCACGCTGTTCGGCGTGGCGCTTGTGCCTTTAATGTACCTGCTCGGCCTGAAGCTGTTTAAGAAGCGGATTTACGCTTTTGCGGCGGCATTCCTGATGATGTTTGATTTTATGCGTCTGGCGCAGACGCGGCTTGCCACGATCGATTCGTATTCCGCGTTTTTTATCCTGTGCATGTACTATTTCATGTACGACTACTTTACGCAGAAATCCTATGAGAAAAAACCGTTCTGGAAATCCCTGCTCCCGCTTTTATTCTGCGGTATTATGTTCGGGCTCGGCGCCTCGACAAAATGGGTGTGCCTGTATGCAGGAGTCGGACTTGCGTTTTTGTTCTTCCTGGCGAAGTATCTGGAGGCGGACGATATCGCATCCGGCAGAGCCTTGCCTGCAAATAAAGAAAAGTCCTGGTTTACGCACAATTTTATACCGACCTGCTGCGCCTGTGTTGTCTTTTTCATTGTTATACCCGCGGCGATCTATATTCTGTCGTATATCCCATATATGGCGCCGTCTCCGGATAAAAGCCTGATTGATATCGTGCTGGAGAATCAAACCTATATGTTTAATTACCATTCCGGACTGACGGAGGGACATCCGTACGGCTCGGCCTGGTATACGTGGCCGATCAACATGCGTCCGATTTATTACTATTCCGGTTCCAATGCCAATCTGGCAGAGGGAATGAGCACCTCCATTGTTTCCATGGGGAACCCGCTTATCTGGTGGACGGGTCTGGCGTGTATCTTCCCGGCGGCCTTTTACGCCTGGAAGAAGCGGGATAAAGGAATTCTCGTAGCGTTTGTCGGCTATGCGGCGCAGTTTTTCCCTTGGATTCTCGTAACGAGAGTTGTGTTTATATACCACTATTTCACTGCCGTACCGTTTATGATTTTTATGATTGTATACGTCATTAAAAATCTGATTGAGGACGGCGTGATCAGCAGACGCGTCCTGTGGATTTATCTTGCCCTGGTATTGGTTCTGTTTATCATGTTCTATCCGGTCCTTACAGGCCGCGCGGTTTCACGCAGCTATATCGACAACTTCCTGAGATGGTTCAGCACATGGAGCTTTTAATATGACTGGAGAGGACCGGAACGAGAAAGAAAAATTACGCAGGCTGCTCAGTCTGACGCGCAGAGCCGTGCAGGATTACGATCTGATCCGCGAGGACGACCGCGTATGCGTCGGCCTTTCCGGCGGAAAGGACAGTCTTGCGCTTCTGACGACGCTTGCCGCACTGAAACGGTTTTACCCGAAACGGTTCGAGCTTTCCGCTGTGACGATCGCACTGGGCTTCGAGGGGATGGATTTTTCTCCGGTAAAGGCATATTGTGACGCGCTGGAGGTGCCGCTCAATATCGTGCAGTCGGATATTGCACAGATTGTTTTTGAAATCCGCAATGAGCAGAATCCGTGCGCCCTTTGTGCAAACCTGCGCCGCGGCGCGGTCAATGGGGCGGCCGCGCAGATGGGCTGCAATGTCGTTGCGCTGGCCCATCACAAGGACGATGTGATCGAAACGGCGCTGCTTTCGCTTTTTTATGAGGGCAGGTTTTATTGCTTTGCGCCGGCAACCTGGCTGGAACGGGCTCAGGTCCGTGTGATCCGTCCGTTCCTTTATGTGGAGGAGAAAGAAATTCGGCAGTTTGCCGGTGCGTCTTCTCTGCCAGTGGTTCACAACCCCTGCCCAATGGACAGGGCCAGCAGCCGGGCGGAAATGAAGACGCTGATCCGCACGCTGGAGAAAGAAAATCATTTTTTGCGCTCGAATCTGTTCGGCGCGGTAAAGAGGGACATATGGAATTCAAAAAGCTGACGTTAAATGAAATTCCTTTGATTAAACCGTTTTTCGTAATTCAGAAAAGCAGAATCTGCGACTACAGCATCGGCGGTCTGTTTATGTGGCGCGACTTTTTCTATACGGAATACGCTGTTGAGGAAAATATCCTGTTTTTTAAAGTAAAATATGTAAACGATATGATCGCCTTTACGATTCCTATGGCCGAAAGCCAGGAAGCAGTGCGCCGCGGTCTGGATCTGCTGTGCGGCTATGCCGCGCAAAACCACTACGATCCGATTTTCTGCATGACGAGCGCGGAGGACCGTTCTGTCATTGAAGACTATTTCTCGTGGAAGGGCTTTTCCGTCCTGTGCAGAAGCGACCGCAAGTGGGCCGACTATTTATATACAGCAGAAAGCTTCCTGGAATTCAAGGGCAAGCGGATGCACGGACAGCGCAATCATGTGAATAAATTTAAGGCGACGTATCCGAACTGGACCTTCAGAGAAATCGGGCCGGAGCTTTTGCCGGATTGCCTTTCCCTTCTGGAGAAAATCACGCGGCGCAATACCAAAAGCGATCCGATTGCGCTGGAGGAGCTGGCAAAGACGCGAGAGGTACTGGAAAATTATGCGGTTTATGGGATGCTGGGCGCCTGCCTGTATGTGGAAGACCAGATCGTAGGATTTTCCGTTGGAGAGATTGTTTATGATACGCTGATCGTACATATTGAAAAGGGCGATACGGATT
Organism: uncultured Clostridium sp.; assembly: GCA_900543695.1. Classification (GTDB taxonomy): domain Bacteria; phylum Bacillota; class Clostridia; order UBA1212; family UBA1255; genus Egerieisoma. The sequence continues at coordinate 22,489 of UQSG01000010.1, forward strand.
ATGAGGGCGTCTATCAGGTCCTTTCAAATGAATTTGCAAAGCGCTTCGTTACGCCGGAGGTAAAATACATCAATCGGGAGGACGATTCCGGAGACAGCAATTTGCGGACCTCCAAGCTTTCCTATCATCCGCTTAAAATTCTGGAGAAATTTACGATCTGGATCGAGCAGTGATTTAACGCATGGTTGCCTGCAGCGTGGCCAGATTCTCACGCATCAGAGAAACGTATGTTGCGCCGCCGGAGAGCTGCTCCTCCGACACGTTATGGCAGGTGTAAAACAGCGCGGCTGCGGTTCCGGTCGCATCGGCAAGGCTGTCTGCGATATTGTGGTTTGAAAATTCAATATAATATACGGTGGAAACCTTTTTCTCCTTAATTTTTTCAATCAGCAGGGCGATTGCGGCGGCGCTCGGCTCGGAATGCTCCGCGCAGCCCGGGAATGCGGCGTAGTATTCAAGCCCATATTCTTCAGTAAAATAGATGAGAGGGAATCGATCCCCGAAAATCAGCGTTTTATTTTCTACCGTTTCAAAAAAGCTGCGGAACGCTTCATCAAGAGCATTTAATTCCGCGATATAGGCCGCTGCGTTTTCTTCGTAGACCTCCCGCCGATCGCCATCTGTTTCGCACAGTCTGTTTCGAATTTCCTCTGTGATCCGGATGGCGTTTACCGGAGAGGTCCAGACATGCTCGTCGGGCTCATGTCCATCCTCTTCTTCCAATACGGAAACGCAATCCATCATTTTCAGCGTATTGATTTCCCGGTCCAGCGAGTTCAGTATTTTATCCACCCACGCGTCCGATTCGCCGCCGGTATATACGAAAAGATCGCAGCCCTGTATTTTCAGAATGTCCTGAGCAGTCGGTTCGTAAGAGTGGCTCTCGCTTCCCGGAGGCAGGAGCATAGTAACCTGCCCGGCGCGTCCCAGGACCTGTCTTGAAAAATCATATGCGGGAAAATTTGTCGCCACCACGGATAGTTCTTCGCTCGCGGGCAGCTGCGCCCGCCCGCAGGCTGAAAAACAGGCCGTAAGCGCAAAGCACGCCAGCAGCAGGGAAAGGATTCGTTTCAAGCGCATAACACCTCCGTACCAATTCATTTTACTATGATTTCCTCCTGAATGCAATTTCCTGCATGCATAAAACCACTCCGGCCGTCATAAGTTTTATACAAAGAACAGCCGTAAAGGGGTTTTGTACAAAATGAACCATTCTGTAATTCTGAAGGACTACATAGAAAACCGCGTTTACGAGGTCGCACAGTATATACTGGATACAAACTGTACGGTCCGCGCGGCGGCCAAAAAGTTCGAAGTAAGTAAATCAACCGTACATAAAGACCTCGTAGACCGCCTGCCTCATCTGAACGGCACGCTTGCGGAAGAAGTCCGAAAGGTATTGGATGGAAACAAGGCCGAGCGCCACATCCGCGGAGGCCTGGCTACAAAAGCGAAATATGAAGAGGTAAGAAAACGCAGAGACTGTACCGGATAAGCTATTGCCGGTTTCTGCTCATTTTCGACATCTGACGCTGCGCCATGACCAAATCGTAATAAATGCCCTTTTGCTTCAGCAATTCCTCGTGGCTCCCAACCTCGGCGACGCCCTTTTTGTCGAGCACCACAATCCGCGTGGCATTCCGCAGCGTCGACAGGCGATGAGCGATCGCAATCGTTGTGCGGTCGCTCGTCAGCATCTGCAGAGAGTCCTGAATCTGCTTTTCGATTTCCGTATCCAGAGAGGCTGTAGCCTCGTCGAGAATCAAAATTTTAGGGTTGCGGAGCAGCGCGCGTGCGATGGCAAGTCTCTGCCGTTCTCCTCCCGAAAGAGTATGCCCTCGTTCTCCGATGACGGTGTTGTAGCCGTCCGGAAGCTTTATGATGAATTCATGCGCGCCCGCTATTTTTGCGGCATCGATGATTTCCTCCCGCGTAGCGTCTGCCTTTGCATAAAGCAGGTTGTCGTATACAGAACCGGAAAACAGGATCGTTTCCTGCAGCACCACGCCGATCTGACTGCGCAGTGAATGCTGCGAAATCTCTCTGATATCGATCCCATCGATTCGGATGCTTCCTTCGGTAACATCGTACAGACGCATGACAAGATTGATGAGAGTAGACTTTCCAACGCCGGATTTTCCGACCAGGCCGATCATCTCGCCGGGCTGAATTTTTAAATTGATATCCTTCAGCACATCTGTAATGTGGTCATAGCTGAAAGATACATGATCAAATTCAATTTCACCGCGCAATGAGACGTCGACCGGGTTCGCTGCGTCGGCAACCTCCGTCTTTTCATCCACAATATCAAAGATCCGCACGATAGAGGTGAAAACGCGGGTGAGCGCATTCGGAATGCTGACCAGCCAATCGATCGGCGCGTAAACCATGGCGATATACGAAGAAAGCATCGAGGCTTCGCCGATCGTCATGGCGCCGTTCAGGATTTTGCTGCCGGTATAATAAAGCACTAGGAAATTTCCGATCATGAGGCTGATTCGGATAAACGGAGAGAGCAGCGCGTACATCGTCTCGTTTTTCACCGAAATATCGCGTTCGCGCGCGGCAGCGGCGTCATACCGCTTCGTTTCTTTTTCTTCCGTGCCGAATGCTTTTACAACGCGAATCCCCGAAAAAATATCATGCAGGATCGTGCCGCATTTCGATGATGCGCTCCACTGACGGCTATAAATTTTACGAGTATAATTCCAAAAAATTTTCGTCGGAATAATTGCAATCGGCATGGGCAGGAGAAAAATCAGCAAAAGCTTCCAGTCATACAGGATCAGGATGACGCTGACGCCGATCAGCTGCAGGAATACGCCGAGTACGTTCGGAACCTGCGAGTTGATAAAATTCTGCACCTCTTGCGTGTCGTTGACAACACGGTTCATCAGCTCGCCCGTCGTCTTTTTGGAAATGCCGGAAAGCGAGAGCTCTTGTACTTTGTCGAACACCATCATCCGCAGATGCACGATGACTTTGGCGCCGACCTGCATCATGAGCAGATTTCGGATAATCGAAATGATAAAGTTCAGGACATATGCCGCCAGCATTAAAAGGACAACCAGCAGAAAGCCGATAAATACGCGGCCTCGATCGGAAGCGATCGCCGCTCCGATTTCAGGGTTGTTGATGTAGGAATCGACCAGAATTTTATTGATATAAGGATTGACCAGGCCGATCAGGAGCACGCCGATAAACAGCAGGGAGGACCAGATCAGCCTTGCTTTATGCGGCCGCAGAATATCCCAGAGCCTGCCCAGAAGCTTTTTCTTGTTTACGCAATTCAGACAGATACTGCTGCCCGGCTGGAACGGCGTCCCGCATACGGGGCAAACACGTTCAGAGGCGTTTTCTCCTTCTTGGCGATAAATGCCTTTCTCAAGAAAAAGATTGTATTTGTTTACCAGAAGACCGAAGAGCTTCTGACGATCCATGCTGCCGCGGCAAAAGACATACGGCTCTTCAGATTCTTTCCATATGCATTCGACTGCTACGGAGCCGACCTCCGGCCGATATACGAATTTCTGTATGGAGGACAGCGCGTGCGCCTCCCTTTCGGCCGTCCCTTCCCACAATATAAATTCTGTTTCGGTGAGAATGGCGATTCCGTCCGCGGCGCTGCCGTTTTTATCTAAATTATAGGAAAATACGGAAAGTATCTGGTTCTCCTGCAAGCCGCAGCCATTATCGCGCAGCTTTTTCAGAAGAGCCGTTCTGTAATAGGATCCTTCTTCCATATGCATAACGATGCCTTTCTGCCATCACAAGTAAAGCTCGATTTTTTTATAGCTTGCGCGGTCCAGCCTTTCGATGCTCGGGATCTCGTATCGGTTCCCGTCGATGTCTATGATCATGAGCCGATCCTCATTCATTTTTAAAATACTGCGCTGCGTGTCCTGAAGCGTGAAGCTTGCTTTGCCCTCCGGCGTAGTAACGTCCCAGTATGTGAAGCCGTACCGGTCCTTCAGGCGGTCGATTGTAACGATCTTTTTTATATAATATTTTCGTTTCAGCTCGCGGCGCAGGATTTCGCGCTCGTCGTCTCCGAACAGGGATAGATCTGTTATGATTCCCAGCTCTTTTTGCTCTTCGTCCAGCACGCTGAGATACCGCTCTGTTTCTTCAAACGGAAACATCCGATGCAGAAATACGCGGCCGTATTCTTTTTCTTCTCCATTTTCTTCCGCAGGGATTTTTAATGCAAGTAAACCGTCTTTGTCGATAAAATGGGCGTTTTCCCGGGTGAAATACGTTGTTTTTACAATATTTGATAAAGCTTCGTTTCCCATGCTGTTTCTCCTATTCCGTAACGCCGATATTTTTCAGCGCTTCCATCTGCAGCGTGTATAATTTATAATAGATTCCCTTCTGACGGATCAGTTCTGCGTGCGTCCCGTATTCTGGCATTTTACCGTTTTCGATGACGATCAGCCGATCCGCGTCACGCAGCGTGGAAAGACGGTGCGCGATCATGATTGTCGTTTTGCCGGCGACGAGATTTTCCAGCGCGGACTGAATGGTGCGCTCCGTCTGCGTATCCATCGCGGCGGTGGCTTCATCCAGAATCAATATTTTCGGATTGAGCAGTACGGCTCTGGCGATGGAAATTCTTTGCCGTTCTCCTCCGGAAAGCTCTTTGTGTCCGAATCCGATCCTTGTATCGTAAGCGTCCGGGAGCTTAATGATAAATTCGTGGGCCCCTGCGATTTTGGCGGCCTCGATGATTTCTTCTTTGGTTGCTTCCGGCTTCGCATAACGGATGTTTTCCAGAATCGATCCGATAAACAGGTACGTTTCCTGTGATACGATGGCGATGTTCCGCCGGAGATCGGCAAACGCATATTGCCTGACGTTGATTCCGTCGATCAGAATTTCGCCGCCCGTCACGTCGTAAAGGCGGATGAGAAGATTTGCAAGCGTGCTTTTCCCCGCGCCGGAATGTCCGACGATTCCGATCATTTTCCCCGGCTCGATCGCGAAAGAAACGTCGTCGATTATTTTCCGGCTTTTGTCATAAGAAAATTCCACGTGACGAAATTCTACGCTGCCCTCCAGCGTCTCTTTGCGAACCGGGTTCTGCGCTTCGGTCACGTCCGGCTCAGCATCGTAAATCTCGAACAGACGCTGCACCGCATTCGTGCATTGGGAAAAGAAATACGTCATATCTACGAACATGAACAGCGGCGCGTTCATCATACCGACATAAGAAAGGAAGGTGAGCAGCGTTCCGTAGGTCATCTGGCCGTTCATTGTCATCCAGCCTCCCACGATCCAGACGATGATCGTGCTCATGTACATAATGACGTATGCAAACGGGAAGGCGACATTGTTGAATATCGTAATTTCTTTATACATATCGGTGACTCTTCCGGCATGCCGGCGGAAGCGCTTTCCTTCTTCTTTCTCGCGAGCGAAGGCTTTGATGACGCGCATCCCGGACAGAACGTCCGTAAGCGCGCTGCTCATGGCACGGAAGCAGGAATAGTTTTTCGCGTGAAGATGCCCCGAACGCCGGAACAGCCTGCTGATGACGAACAAAAACAGCGGAATCACGATCAGACAGAGGAGCGCAAGCAGGGGATTCATGGTGAGCATTATAATGAAAACCGCAATCACCTGTACGATATTAATCAGAAAATAAGGCAGGCCGTCCACAAAAAACCAGTATATGGACGTTGCGTCGTTGTTGATCTGCGTCATGAGCCCGCCGGTCTGCCGCCCGGTAAAAAAGCTGAGGGACAGGCGTTTTATACAGTCGAAGATCGTTCGCTTCATGTCGTAGACGAGCTTTCCTGCAACGCGCGAAGTAATGATGGCAGACAGCATATTGATGAGTACGCTGCATATGTTCATGGAAGCGATCAGCAGAATCACAAACAGAAGCTGCCCATAGAAGCTGCCGTTTTCATTTAATACCTGATCGTAGAAGAATTTTGAGGAAAAATAGGGAGCTATGACGCCGAGCGCGCTTACCAGCACCAGCGCAAGCAGAATCAGAAAAATTTCTTTCCGGTATTTCTTTAGAAAAATCCACATTCTTTTCACAAGCTTTCCGCGATCCATGCACTTGGGACAGATTTTTCGATTCGGATCGGGATACCGGCAGCCGCAGGTCGGGCAGACGGCTTCTTTTTTGAAATCGTCCGGGTTTCTTTCGATTTTTCCGTCTTTTATGTATTGATTGGCGTACTTTACAAAAAGACGCACGCTTTCTTTGGCGGCGTTTGTGAGCATTGCAAAGAAGCGCGTCTGATCTCCGCATTTTGCGGTAAGGCGCGCGGTTGAAATGAGCGCTTCAAGAGAAAGCTCGGTGATTTCGGAAAGCCGATAGGTATAAACGTTTTTCTTTCTGTAAGAGGAACGCAGCCTGTTCCTTCGGGCGCACGGCCGGCTCTGTCCCGTCAGGACAAGCTGGCCCTCCGTTATCACGAGCAGCTCCTTTGTCAGAAGCAGAAACGTATCGCTTTTCATCAGATCCGCAGACAGGTCGCACGATGCGAAAAGCAGGATTTCATCCGTAGTGATCTTAAGATCACTTAAAATTCCGTTCAGTTCGGAATGATAAGAATCGATTTCCAGCATTAACTGCGTTCTCCTTCATTTAGTGATCCTAATTGTAACACAAATATCTATCCGTTTCAATAAAAAATTAACAACATAAAAGATTGATATTATTAGACAAAAATATTAAAATTAATATCAATGATTCGTGCAAAATAGATTTTAAAAGATCAAAAGCATTTACATTTTCGAAAAAACAGATATAACACTCGTTGTATTATATAAAAAACATGAGGAATGAAAAATATGGCTTCTTTAGAAGAGACGATCAAAGAAAACTTCAGATACGGAATTACAGATATGCTGATTCTGAAGCTTCTGACAGAAGAGGATAAATACGTTTACCAGATTACCCGGGATCTGGAAGAAAAATCAAACGGCGTTTTCAAGGTAAGCAAGGTTTCTTTATATATTCCGCTGAACAGGATGGCGCAGCGGCATTTTGTGGAAGAGTATAAGATGCCGATCAAGGGAGGACGCTACAGAAAGTATTACAGAATTACGGAAACAGGACGAAGCTATCTCAATTTTATGGAAAAGGAATACAGAGCCATTTACAAGAGCACTCAGCAAATTCTGCGCGGCGGAACCTAGATTTCGGCTGGGGCGTATTGATTTTTAAGACGGAGCTTGCTGTTTCCACTGACGCTTTCAAAAAGATAGACCGCGGATAAATTTGATATACTGACCTTTGTGGAAACAGAGTTAAGCAGAACCAAAGAGCGACGGCCTGCCATCGCTTCGTCCATTCTGATTTCATAAGCGGGATGCTTCTTCTGCGGCGCTGTCTGACTGCGCGCGTTCCGCAGGCAGATTTGTTTTTCTGCGCATGACGAGGCTCCCGATTGCGGCGGCAATTGTGAAAGCATAGTACAGATATCCAGCGTGTCTTCCATACGCCGCCTGCCAAGCTGTTGGAGGAAGGATTTCCTGATCTGGTGTCTGTTGAAATCGTAAAGAGAACCGTGTGCCGAACGTAAAAAAACTTGTATTTTACGCCAAATACAGGTATACTAACCATGCGGTATCCGTAGCCTGATACAGACCTCGAGGAGGTATGAATCATGACTATGAGAACAATTCCGGAAGGAATGCGGCCTTATGAAAGGCTGGAGCGTTGCGGCGCGGAGGCGCTCAGCGATGCGGAGCTGCTTGCGATCCTGATCAAATCCGGTACGCGGGAACGGTCTGCGCTTGTTATAGCGGAGGAGCTTCTTTTAAAGCACGGGAGCCTTACCGATGTCGGAACCGCAGAGCTTTCCGCGCTGAAGAGCTGCGCGGGCATAGGACGCGTCAAGTCTATCCGTCTCCATGCTGCGGCTGAGCTGGGAAGGCGGATCGCATTCGGCCGTTGCAGAGATAAAATTAAAATTACGGATCATGAATATCTGGGAGACATGCTGATATCGGAAATCGGCCGGCTGCGGCAGGAGGTTTTTCAGGCACTTTTTTTTGATAAGAAATGGAATTATATTTCCGCCTGCCGGATTTCGGCGGGCACGGTTGACCGGACGCTCGTTCATCCGAGGGAAGTATTTTACAATGCGATCAAAAATTTGGCGTCCGCGGTGGTACTGGCGCATAATCATCCTTCGGGAGACTGCAGGCCGAGCCGGGCCGACTACGATACGACGGAACGCCTGGTAAAGGCGGGACGGCTTGTCGGGATCGACGTCGCAGATCATATGATTGTCGGAAATGGGAAATATTACAGTATGTACCGTGAGGGCGATCTGATAAAAATGAAAGAAAAAACATTAAACGAGGGATCAGAAGATTATGGCACGTGATATAGGAATCGATTTGGGCACGGCGAATACGCTTGTTCATATGTCCGGGAAGGGGATTATCATCCGGGAACCGTCCGTCGTGGCGATCAATAAGAACACAAATGAGGTCCTTGCGGTGGGAGACGCCGCAAAACGGATGATCGGCAGAACGCCGGGAAGCGTCGTTGCCATCCGGCCCCTGCGCGACGGCGTAATCGCAGACTTCGATATGACGGAACAAATGCTGCGGTATTTTATCAGAAAAGCGGCATCCGTTGCCGGAATTGGGAAGCCGAACCTGATTATCTGCGTCCCGTCCGGAGTGACGGAAGTGGAATATATGGCGGTTGAGGAGGCGGCAGAGCGTGCCGGCGCGAGGAAGAAGCCGCTTTTATTTGAAGAACCTCTGCTTGCCGCGATCGGAGCGGGGCTGCCGATCGAGGAGGCTACGGGATGCATGGTCGTGGATATCGGCGGGGGCACGAGCGAGGTCGCCGTTATTTCCATGGGCGGTATCGTAAATTCCAAATCGCTGCGGGTAGCGGGAGACAAGCTTGACGAATACATTTCCATGTATACCAAGCGGGAGCATAACCTGGTGATCGGCGAACGGACGGCAGAAGATATCAAGCTTACAATCGGCGCGGCGCATCCCAAGCCGCAGGAGGAGTACATGGAAATTAAAGGCAGAGATCTGCTGACCGGACTTCCTAAAAACGTCAAAATTTCTTCCTCTGAGGTTGTAGAAGCGATTCGTGAACCGGTGACGGCCATTGTAGACGCCATTAAGGAAGCGCTGGAGGAAACGCCTCCGGAGCTTGCGGCGGACATCATGGAAAAGGGAATCATGCTGACCGGCGGCGGGGCGCTGCTCAGCGGGCTTGATAAAATCATAAAAATCGAAACGGGTATGCCGGTATGCGTGGCGGAATATCCTCTGGACTGCGTTGCGCTTGGCACGGGGAAATGCCTGGAAGAGGGGAACCTGAGAAAAATTTTGTATCAGAACCGTACGTCGGGAATGTTCTGAGGTGTCTGATTCGCAGTGAGCAAGAAAACAAAACGGCTTATTTTTATATTGGCGGGGATTACGGTGCTGCTTGTGGTATTGATAGCGGTTTCAAGCAGGCCGGGAAGCAGTCTGCATTCCGTTTATAAAGTAATCGGAACGCCGTTCCAATATATTCAGCGGGGGTTTTCCTCTTTTGGGAGGAGTATTAAAAACGCCTTTTCTGTAATAGGAGATTACAGCGAGATCAAAGACAGAATCAGCGAGCTTCAGGAGGAAAACGATTCTCTTAAAAATCTGGAGAATGAAAACGAAAAGCTGAAAGAAGAAAATGCAGAGCTTCGCGATCTGCTGGAGCTGAAGGGGTACTTTGAAGATTATAACATGGTTGCCGCCAATATTATTTCCGAGGACGTTACGGATTGGTTCAATGAGTTCACCATAGACCGGGGAACCTCCGACGGACTGGAAAACGGCTGCGTCGTAATAACCTCGAAGGGGCTGGTGGGCATCGTTTATAACGCCGGCCCGGCTTCCTCCAAGGTGCGCTGCATTGTGGATGAACAGAATGTCATTATGGCGCGTATTTCAAGAAACAACGCGCTGGTGCGCGTGCGGGGCATGTCCAATGAAAATTACGAGCATATGCTCGAGCTGGACAGGATCGCGGATCAGACGACGCTGTATGCAGGGGATACGATTATTACGGCGGAAAGCGGCGGCGTATATCCGAAGGGTCTGGTGATTGGAACGGTTGTGCGCATCGAAGAAAATGCCGAATCGGGGACAAGAACGGCCTATATCGAGCCGGCGGTGGATTTTACTGCGGTCAGCCATGTTTATGTGCTGATGCCGTCTCAGGAGCAGGCCGGCTAAGACGCCGCAGGGCGGGGAGAACGGAATGAGAGACAGAAAGCATATAATATTTTATATATTATCGGCTGTGTTCCTTGCTCTGGTGCAAGAGGCGTTCTTTAACGACCTGCGGATTTTCGGAGCCAAGCCGAACCTGACGCTGGCTTTGCTTTGCGTTGCGGCAGTTCGCATGGACTATGCCGAGGCGATGGTATACGGCCTGTCCACGGGACTGTTTGTAGATATTGTTTACGGAAGATATATCGGGCTCTACGGGCTCCTGTATCTATATCTTGCGCTGGGAATCGTTCTGATTACGTCCAGGTTCAATTACGCTGAGAAGCTGTGGTGGCCGGCAGCGGCGGCTCCGCTTCCGCTCCTGCTTTATGCGTTTGTGGAAAGCTTTCTCGTGCGGCTGCTTGCCGTATATGCGGGAGAAGCACAGAATCTGTATGCGGGAGGCTTCTGGACGCACGTTGCGGCGAGGATCCTTCCCGTAACGTTTTACAACTGTATTTGCATTGTGGTATTTATGATACCCGTTTTAAAATTTTTAGACAGAAAGCCGGGTGGGTTCAAATAAACAAGCCGAATTGGGAAAACATATCTGATAAAGTAAAACGCCTGCTGAAGAATCGGTGCTTTTACGTCGGCGCGCTTCTTTTCGTAGTCATGACGGTCATGATCGGAAGGCTGTACAAGCTGCAGCTCATAGACGGCAGCGATTATCGGAATAAAGCGATGAATACGATCGACAGTACGACAAAGCTCTCCGTCGACGCGCCGCGGGGCAATATTTACGATCGAAACGGCATCCTGCTTGCAACCACAAGAAAATCTTATAAGGTGCAGATGGTAAATATTGATAATCCCCAGGAGGAACGAAACGCGATGTATCTGGAGCTGGTCAATCTGTTTATGGAAAACGGCGATACGTATACGAATACGTTTGGCCGGTATCTTTCTTACCCGATCGACTGGGGACCGGCTCTGAGCGGAGAGGACGCAGGCGCGGACCGAAAAAGCTGGATCAATACCATTGCCATCAGAAAATCGGATCGAGACCGCCTGAACACACCGCAGGAGGTTTTCGATTATCTGAGGAATGAACGCTTTGAAATCGATGAAAGCTATACGGATGAGGAAGCGTATAAAATTATGATTATCCGCTATGAGACGTTTTCCTTTGGACTGAGCTATATCACGCCTTCCGTTATTGCAGAGGACTGCTGTGAAGAGACGGTGGAGGTGATCGAGGCACGCTATCTTGATTTCCCCGGTGTGACAACGGAGGAAACGTATTTCAGAGAATATGTCAATGCCGAAGAAGCAAGCCATATCCTCGGTTATGTCAGAGCGATCAGCGAGGAAGAGTACGCAGTAATGAAGGATCAGGGATATTCCAATGACGATATTATCGGCAAAATCGGGATCGAACAGGCTGCGGAGGGATATCTGCGCGGTGTGGACGGCATCCGCGAGGTTTACCTCGACGCCGACGGCGTGGTACGGGAATATTCCTATACGGAGCCGATTCCGGGAAATGACGTATATCTCACGATCGATTATACGTTTCAGCAAAAATGCGTCGAGATCCTGAAAGAGGAAATTGAAAAAATCAAGGCAGAAAAGGATGATATTAAGAATTTCGGCGACGCAGAAGCGGGCTCGGTCGTCGTGCTCAACGCAAAAACCGGAGAAACGCTTGCGATGGCGAATTATCCCAATTACGACAACAGTATTTTTCTGGAGCCCTCCTCCAATCAGGAGGCGCAGCAGGCAATCGTAGATCTTTTCAATGACGCAACTTCGCCGAGCCTGAATCGTGCAACGCAGGGGCTGTATCCTGTGGGCTCTACCTTTAAGCCGATTACGGCGCTCGCGGCGCTTTCCGCGCATGTGACGGATGATTCCCGGGAAATTCGGTGCAACGGGTTTCTTGTGATCAATAATCATACGCATTCCTGCATGGGATATCATGGCAACATCTCACTGCAGTCGGCCATCGCGAAATCCTGCAACGTGTATTTCCAGCAGATCGCCGTCGAAACGGGGATCGAGGACATCGACGCATGGGCGAAAAAATTCGGTCTGGGAGAAAAGACCGGCATCGAAATCAATGAATACGCAGGATACCGGAGCAACCCGGACACGATGAAAATTAAAGAAACGGACATTTATCATCAATGGACCGATTCCGACACGGCACAGACGGCGATCGGACAGCTGTATACGCTGTTTACGCCAATTCAGCTTGCCCGCTACGCCGCGGCGCTCGGAAACGGCGGCGTTCTCAATGTGCCTTATTTGATTGGCAGCGTGCAGACGGCGGATGGCACGTCTGTGCTGGATAATGCAGGGAAAAATGCAGCTGCGGAAAAAATCGATGTGGCGGCGTCTGCGCTGGCATCTGTAAAGTCCGGCATGGTTCAGATGGTTCTGGAAAGCGATGTGGCCAGAGAAGCCTTTGCCGCATTCCCGGAGGGCTTTGTAGCAGCAAAAACTGGTACTCCGGAAACCGGAATGGAGGCATTCGGACAGAGCTCGCATTCCGTTCTGATCTGCTATGCGCCGGCTGACGATCCGGAAATCGCCGTTTCTATCGTAATCGAGCATGGCGCGCGCGGCGCGAACGCGCTTCCTATTGCCGGAAGAATATTTGAAGAATATTATTATGGACAGACGCTGAGTGAAGATAGCCTTCCGAGAAACAAGGGGTTTGACTGGCAGAATCTCGTCGCGGCCAGCATCCCGCAGCCGGAGCCGGCCGAATGAGCTCTTATTGCTCAGATGTCTCTGAGGCGCTCTTTCGGTCTTTTTTTCTTGGCGTTTTTTTGAAAAGCTTCTCCAGCGTTTTCTGATAGCGGCCCTTTTTTATATTCGGAAAGGCTTTAATAATGCGCCTTTGAACGAAATTGGGCTTTGCTGTCAAACGGTTGTATTTTTCCCGAAGCGCTTCCCGTTCGGCTTCCTGCTTTGTTTTCAATTCCTCCGCGCGGGAATTAAGTGAAATCGCGCGTGCGGAAAGACGTTCGCCGAGATTCTCCGATACGGAGGTCAGCGCCTTTTCGAGCTCGGCAATCGTGCGCAGCTTTTTGGGAAGCTTCAGGACGTTGATCAGCGTTACTGTAAAGTCGGCGGCGACGGCAGCCAGAAATATGATGCACAATATCGTGCTGAGCGTGCCTGGCAGGCTTTCAATGAATTTCAGAACGGCCGGATGAATGATTTTCAGGATAAACAGACAGGCCAGCCCCCAGAGCAGCGAAAATTTCAGACAGACATATCCCTTGATATTGAACGGAAGCGCGGAATAATCCCACCATTTCTGGTGAAACAGCTTTTCCAGCAGAAACCCGGTGAGATATTCAAGCAGCGTCGTGATCAGAACGGAGCCGATAAACAGCAGCAGGAGATTTTCGTCAAACGGCTGCAAAAGCTTTGCCGCGGTCAACACGCCGAATCCGTAGATCGGACAGATCGGACCGTTCAGGAAACCGCGGTTCACGAATTTTCCGCTGTTTACACCGGCAAAGATGACTTCCGTACACCATCCGAGAAAGCCGTATATCAAAAAAATCCACGCAAATTCTCTCGCTTCGATCCAGCTCACCTGTTTACGCCTCCGTTTCCCTGCGATTCTGTTCGATCCAGCGGTTTGCCAGCTCGAGCATCCGTTTATCTGCGTTTTTATTGAGCAGCTTCATTGCCTCGTCGTACGGAACGAACCACCATTTGAGGACCTCCTCTTCCTGAATGGTAATCTGAGGGATTTCTTCAGGCGTGAAGCGCGCGGCAAAATAAACGGCCAGCTTATGCATGTCGGCTCCCGGCAGCGATCCGTTTGCTTCGCTTGGCGCTACATACTGAAACGTGTGTCGGAAATCTGTCAGGAGCACAGGCTTCAGTCCCGTTTCCTCGTAAACTTCGCGCTGCGCCGTTTGCTGCTCCGACTCTCCGTTTTCCGAGTGACCTTTTGGAAAGCCGATATGACCGGACAGGTTTTTGATCAGAATGTATTTTATGATCCCGTTTTCCCGGCAGTAGGTCACGGCGCCGCACAGCTTTTCAAAGGCGAACGGAGCTTGCCGTTCCGCGCCGCCGCCTGCCAGCCAGCAGATGGCCTTCCGCATCAGCGGCTGACTTGTCTCCGGATGCAGATACTGCTGCGCGGGAAGCTCGGAGGCGCTGCAGAGCACCTCTTCCGTTTTATTGTTCGGAAGCGTTCCCATACAGGAGCACTCTGTATAGTAAAGCTTGGCGTAAGTCGTCATACGGCCTGCAGTCCCAACTTTTCCGCTGCCGGAGGAGAGGGAATATGAAGCTATTTCATAAATTTTTCCGGCGACGATCCCCGCCTTATCATAGAGCTGACGCCGGAGCGCGGTCTCGGGAGGCTCGCTGTTTCGGACAGAGCCCCCGATCATTTCGTAAGCTTCGGCGCTCCGGCTTCTAATGAATACCCATTGCCCCTGAAATCTGACGGCTGCCGCAACGTATTTTGTTTTATGAGGGAGCGCAAGATCTTTAAAGATGGTACAAATTGTATTTCTGCCGCCCGCTGCCATGTCGAAGCCTCCCGAGTAAAGTCATAATGTGCAATCATATCATTTTTTATGAGGAAGATAAAGTGAAATTGATCTGCAGCGGACGCAATCCGATGCAAACAGGGATTAAGAGGAGGTTCGCCATTCCGGCCGGCAGGCCTCCAGCCTGTGGATGGGCAGACCTTCCTTCAAAAAACGGCTTTCGTATTCAGTGACGATATTCTGCCGCAGAATTTCACCCGGCGTTTCCGGAGCGTGCAGATTGTAAGTTATATGGGATAAGGTCCAGCCGTTTTCCGTAAAGCTTTGGATGGAGTAATCGAAAAGCTGCCTGTTGTCCGTCTTTTGAATGATGCGGCCGCCCGGGGAAAGAATCATTGCGTATGCTTTTAAATAAGAAGGGTGCGTCAGACGGTGCTTCGCCTGCTTGCTTCTCGGCCAGGGATCGCTGAAGTTGAGGTAGATCCGGTCGATCTCGCCGGGTGAAAAAAAGTCGGTTAGCTGGCTTGCATTTGCATTGATGAAACGAATGTTTTTCAGACCGGCGCATTCCGTTTTTTCAAGTGCAGTGACAATGACGTTTTTCACGCATTCCAGGGCGATAAAATTAATTTCAGGGCAGGCGGCGGCCATTCCGGTTATAAACGCGCCCTTCCCGCACCCGATTTCCAGATGAAGCGGCACGTCCGGACGCTCAAATGCAAAGCGCCAGCGCCCTTTTCTGACGGCGGGTTCGGATTCCGTAAGATAACTGCATTTTTCAAAACGCTCTTCCAGGTGTTTTTTATTTCTGGGACGCATGGCATTGCTCCTTCATTTATAAAATAAACAGATTGTATTGTATCATGAATTCAGAAAATTTTCATGCGGAATTTTACGGAAGGAAACGTTTTGTATTTCGCGGGGAAGCATGTTATAATACATTCACAATTTCTTTCTTGGGAAAGGAGCTTACAAATATGTATCAATTTTCTATCGGTGTTATATTGGATTCGTTCCGCTGCGACCGGGAGACGGCTCTTGAAAAAGCGGAGAAGCTCGGCGCGGACGGCATACAGGCTTATGCCACATATGGGGAGCTGTCTCCGTATCAATTGAATGCGCAGCAGAGAAAGGAAGTTCTGAAGCAGGTCAAGGCGCACGGGCTCCGTTTCTCCGCACTCTGCGGAGATTTGGGCGAGGGCTTCGCAAACAGGGAACGAAATCCCAAACTGATCGAGCATTCCAAAGCGATTATCGATCTGGCGCTGGATCTGGAAACGAACATTGTAACGACGCATATTGGCGTCGTCCCTGCCGATAGAAATGCCGAACGCTATAAAATCATGCAGGAGGCGTGCTTCGAGCTGAGCAGATACGCCGATTCTCTGAATGCGCATTTCGCCATTGAAACGGGCCCTGAGATCGCAGCGACGCTCAAAGCATTTCTGGATGACCTTCACTCGACGGGCGTCGCGGTCAATCTTGATCCGGCAAACCTCGTCATGGTAACAAAGGACGACCCCGTACAGGCGGTATATACGCTGAAGGATTATATCGTTCACACGCACGCCAAGGACGGCAGAAATCTTTTCCCTACGCCTGCGGAGGTCGTGTACGGAGTGAGGCCCGGGAAGGAAGGCGAGGTGCCTACGGGCCCGTCGTTTATAGAGGTTCCGCTCGGAACGGGCGACGTGGATTTTAAAAACTATCTCAAAGCGCTCGACGACATAGGCTACCATGGCTTCCTCACCATTGAGCGGGAGGTCGGAGACAATCCGGAGCAGGATATCAGGACGGCAAAGGCCTTCCTTGACAGCCTTATAAAATAAAAGAAAGAAGGATATGAGCATGCAGAAGCCCACATATTATATTACGACTCCGATTTATTATCCCAGCGACAATCTTCATATCGGACATTCTTATACAACGGTTGCGGCCGACGCCGAGGCCAGGTACAGAAGGCTTAAGGGCTATGACGTCATGTTTCTTACAGGCACCGACGAGCACGGCCTCAAGATTCAGCGGAAGGCGGAGGAAAACGGAATTTCTCCGAAAGAGTACGTCGACAGGATCGTAGCGGGAATCAAGGAATTGTGGAAAATCCTGCGCATATCCAACGACCGCTTTATTCGGACTACGGATGAAAGCCACGTCGCAGCCGTTCAGAAGATCTTCAAGCAGCTGTACGATCAGGGAGATATTTATAAAAGCGAATATGAAGGCTGGTACTGTACGCCGTGCGAAGCTTTTTGGACTGAAACGCAGCTGGATGGCGGAAAATGCCCGGACTGCGGCAGACCGGTGGAGCATACAAAGAAGGAGGAAAGCTATTTCTTTCGTCTCTCTAAATATCAGGAACGGCTGATCGAGCATATTGAAAGCCATCCGGATTTTATACAGCCCGTTTCCCGCAAGAACGAAATGCTGAACAATTTCCTGCGTCCCGGGCTGGAAGATCTGTGCGTATCCAGAACGACGTTTAACTGGGGCATTCCCGTCACCTTTGACGAAAAGCACGTCGTATACGTATGGGTGGACGCCCTGTCCAACTATATTACGGCTCTGGGCTATGGAAGCGGGGACGACAGCCTGTACCGGAAATACTGGCCGGCCCAGGTGCATCTTGTCGGCAAAGAAATCGTGCGGTTTCACACGATTATCTGGCCGGCGCTCCTGATGGCGCTGAACCTGCCTCTTCCGGAAAAGGTTTACGGACACGGCTGGCTGCTGCTGGATGGCGGGAAAATGTCGAAATCCAAAGGAAACGTCGTAGATCCCATTATTTTGACGGAAAAATATGGCGCGGATGCAATCCGTTATTTTCTCCTCCGCGAGGTTCCGTTCGGAGCGGACGGCCAGTTTTCCAACGACGCGCTGATTACCAGAATCAATGCCGATCTGGCGAACGATCTGGGAAACCTCGTGTCGAGAACGGTATCGATGCAGCTGAAATATTTCGGAGGAAAAATGCCGCCTCTTGGCGAGCGCCTGTCCTGCGGACCCGAGGTGGAGGTCCAGGCGCTGACGGCCGGGTGTACGGAGCGCGTCGATGCGGCAATGGATGCGCTTCAATTTCCCACAGCGCTGACGGAAATCTGGAAGGGAATTTCCAGAATGAATAAATATATTGATGAAACGGCTCCCTGGGTGCTTGCAAAAAGCGCGGAGCCGGAGGACAGAAAGCGGCTTGCGGGCGTTCTGTATACGCTTTTGGAGGGAATCCGCATCGTTTCCATTCTGATCGAGCCCTTCATGCCGGAAACGCCGCGTAAGATCCAATCGCAGCTTGGAATCGAAGGAAGAGACGAGCTCCTGAAATGGGAAAACGCCGCCTCCTGGGGACTGTATCCCGATGGAGCGGAGGTTCGGAAGGCGGAGGCGTTGTTCCCGAGAATCGATCCTGAGGCGTGAGAAAGGCGGCTGAAAAATGAATCGATTTGTAAAACTGCTTTTGACTTCGGCGCTGCTTGCGTGTACCGTTACGGCTTCAGCCTGTTCGGGCGGGGCAGAGCTCGGGGAAGCACAGAAAACGCCTTCTTCTCAGGAGACCGCAGCGCCGGTCAAAACGGACGCGCCAAACGCGACGCCGGCCGAAAGCACCGAGCCCCCTGCCGTTTCTGAAGTCCCTTCCGGCGCGGAAAAATGGATCGACGCATGCGGCGACGCGCAGCGCATTCTGATGACATATGAGCAAATTCAAGAGATGAACGCATCGATCCGCGCGAATTGCACGGCGCTCACGGACATCGCTTCCTATCCGGAAAGCATGTCGAAAAGCGAGCTGACCGCTTTGATCGAAAGCTCGTCCGGTCCGAGTCTTCCGAAATACGACGAGGACGGAATCGAAATTACGGCAGAAGAGCTTGCTGAAATCAGAGAGAACCGCAATCTGGATGCACTGGAAGAGACCAATTCCTTCCGCAGAGGCGTGACCATACAGAGAACGGATATTCGTGCGCTGCCCACTTCACGTGCGTTTTATGATCGGGCGTCTGTACAGGACTATGACAGAATGCAGGAGTCCGAGCTTGCCGCAGGCTCGGCGGTATGGATTCTGCACACGAGCCGGGACGGCGCGTTCTGCTTTATTCAGTCTTATTATTATGTGGGCTGGGCAGATGCCGACGACATTGCGGATGCGGAGGGCAGCAGCGATTGGGACGCATATGCGAGGCTTTTGAATATGACGGAAAATGCGTCGCAGGATCTGCGCTTCGCAGTCATTACCGATCCGCTGCTTGAGGTAAAAGGAACAAAGCTGGATATGGGAACGGCGCTGCTTCTGTCGGAAACGCAAAGCGCAGAGAGCGGGACATACCGGATCCTTTTACCGGGGAAAGACGCAGACGGCAGGCTGATACATACAGAAACGGAACTATCCGCAGCGTCTGCGAGCCTCGGATATCTGGACTATACGTTCCGGAACTTCTATATACAAGCCTTTAAATATGTGGGAACTCCGTACGGATGGGGCGGCATGAAGGACGGCGTGGACTGCTCCAGCTATGTCTTGAGCGTATTTAAGACATTCGGATTCGTATTTCCGCGCAATACGGGCCAGCAGAACGGCTCAGTAGGGAATATCACGAATACAGAAGCTATGTCAGAGGCCGAAAAGCTTTCCGTGCTGGCGGAGGCAGATTCGCAGGTGCTGCTCTACAAGTCAGGACACGTTATGATTTATCTCGGCGTTATAAATGATGTACATTATATTATCCATGCCCCGGGCGGAGGGAGCGTACGGGAGGACGCTTACGACGGTTTTTCCTCCTTGATCCGGATCTGCGGCGTGGGACCGTTGAAATAATCGTGGCATTTTAACTGCTTTATGAGCTTATCGTATCGGACCTGATACGCTTTCAGAATATAAGTATAATAATCGATACTGTCCGAATCGGTCACGTTGTTGAAGTTGATGCGGGCAGTGTCGATTAATTTTTTCAAATCGCTGATTTCGTTCATAATGGCCGTAACTTCGGGATCTTCCTTGTTTTTCCGGGTTCCGAATAAATTCCGAAGACTCATGATTATAATCACCGCCGGTAGTGTTCCAAAATTTACGGAAAAGTATACCGCATGGTTTATTTATATGCAGAACCGTATTGAAATATCAATACAAAATCAGGAATAAAAATTCCGCGCCCACCGGGGCGCGGAGCTTCTCGCTTTGAAATTCTGGTGCTATGCTGCGTTAAATGCCGCTTGCGGCGTAATTGGACAGCACGCGCGCGGAGGGATCGTTTACGTCGCAGCCCTCCCAGCTTTTATTCGGCATCCAGAAGTCTTTGACCATGGCGCTCTGCCCGGGATAATACTTTTCAAACAGCTCTCGGTAAAGAAGCGATTCCTTGGTAAAAGGCTGCGCGAAGGAGTAACGCGAGCGCCTTGCCTCATATTCCTCGTCTGAATAAAGCGCTTCAGCATATTCCTTCAGATAATCTACCATGGAATGGCCGACGGCGTCGCTGAAGGCCGCCTTCTCGCGAAACAAAATGGATCTGGGCAGATACTCGCCCTCCGGAGCGTTTTCGAACGCGTGACGCAGAAGATATTTTCCCTTCCCATAGCGGTTCACCTTCAGCGCCGGATCGACTGCCATGACATAGCGCACAAAATCGATATCCCCGAATGGTACGCGGGCTTCCATGGAGTTGACCGAAATGCAGCGATCCGCCCGCAGCACGTCGTACATGTGGATTTCCCGGATCCGCTTCACGGCCTCTTCCTGGAACGCTTCCGGAGAGGGCGCGAAATCCGTATATTTATAGCCGAACAGCTCGTCGGAAATTTCGCCCGTCAAAAGAACGCGGATATCGGTCGTTTCATGAATGGCCTTGCAAACCAGATACATCCCGATGCTGGCGCGGATTGTTGTAATATCGTATGTACCAAGAATGCTGACGACCTCTTCCAGCGATTCGAGCACCCGATCTTTATTAATTATGACCTCTGTGTGGTCGCTGCCGATATAGTCGGCGACCTCTTTGGCGTATTTCAGATCGATGGCGTCCTCGCTCATGCCGATCGCAAAGGTGCGGATCGGCTTTTGCAGAATTTTTGCAGCGATAGAACACACAAGGGAGCTGTCAAGGCCTCCGCTGAGGAGAAAGCCGAGCGGAGCGTCTGCGTCCAGCCGTTTTTCCACGCCGCGGATCAGCTTTTCCCGGATGTTCCTGCAGACCGTTTCGAGCGAATCGTGACAGACGGCCGGAACGTCTGCAATATCGTTGTAGCAGTAAAATTTTCCGTCGACATAATAATGCCCGGGCGGAAAGGGCATGATCCGTTCCGTGAGGCCAACGAGGTTTTTCGCCTCGCTGGCAAACAGAATCGTTCCTGATTTCGTATAGCCGTAGAAGAGCGGGCGGATCCCGACGGGATCCCTTGCCGCAATGTATTTTTTCCGCTTCCCGTCAAAGAGGATCAGGGCGAACTCCGCGTCCAGCATTCGGAACATCTCTAGTCCGTATTCCTCGTACATCGGAAGGAGAATTTCACAATCCGAATCGCCGCAGAACCGGTATTTTTTTTCCAGCTCTTTCTTGATTTTTCGAAAGCCGTATATTTCTCCGTTGCAGACGAGCGCGTTCCCGTCGCGTTCAAACGGCTGCATTCCCGTTTCGCTCAGATCCATGATTGCGAGCCGGTGAAACGCGAGCAGACCTGATTCCGTCTCGATCACTCTGCTCATATCCGGCCCCCTGGAGAGCGTTCTGCCGAAGCACTCTTCAAATTGGGCTTTTGTAAAATCCTTTGTATAGCCGCTTCCGCAGACACCCATGATTGAACACATGATACATTCCCTCCGACCGGTTATTTGACGCTGAATAAAAGATCTCCGTAGCTTGGATACGGCCAGTATTTCTTTGCCGTAATCGTTTCAAGCGCATCGGCATCGGCGCGGAGCGCCGCCATTGCCGGAATTACGCTGTCCTTATAGTACATGGCTTCTTCGGTGACGTCCTCCAGGCCGCCTGCTTTTGCGAGCGCTTCTTCCAGGGCGTCCGTTTTAACAAACATTGCGCCGGAAAGGGCGGAGAGCTTCTCTAAAGATTTTTCTTCGTAAGTACAGTCCGCGCCGGGCAATACGCTCTTTTTCGTCTTGGCCGTTCTGGCCAGCTCTTCGGAATATGCGCTTACGGCCGGAAGAATATCTCTTTTTGCCATCTCGAGCATGGTTGCCGCCTCGATATGCAGAACCTTGCAGTAATTTTCCATCAAAATCTCGTATCGGGAGCGGATTTCCGCTTCTGAAAACACCTTGTGCTCCGTGAATAACTTGACGTTCTTTTCTTTCAGGAAATATGGCAGACAGTCGGGCGTCGTTTTCAGATTCAGCAGGCCGCGCTTCTCCGCTTCGCGGATCCACTCGTCGTCATAACCGTTGCCGTTGAATATAATTCTTTTATGCGCCTTGATTTCTTCTTTGATCAGAGCGTGCAGGGCGCTTTCAAAATCATCCGCCTGCTCGAGTCTGTCGGCGTATTGCCGAAGCGCTTCTGCAACCGCGGTGTTCAGAACGATATTCGGCCCGGAAATGGAGAGCGTGGAACCGAGCATCCGAAATTCGAATTTGTTCCCCGTAAATGCAAATGGCGAGGTTCTGTTCCGGTCCGTCGTGTCCTTTGGGAAGCGGGGCAGCACGTGAACGCCGATTTTCATCTGTTCTGCCGCTTTGGCGCCGTAGGGCGCGTCCTCCTCAATTGCCTTCAGAATTTCGCTCAGCTCATCGCCCAGGAACATGGAGACGACTGCGGGAGGCGCCTCGTTTGCGCCAAGCCTGTGATCGTTGCCGGCGCTTGCTACGGAAATCCGGAGCAGATCCTGATATTCGTCGACGGCCTTGATGACCGCGCACAGGAACAGCAGGAACTGCGCGTTCTCATACGGCGTTTCCCCCGGCTCCAGCAGGTTTATGCCTGTATTGGTGGAAATCGACCAGTTGTTGTGCTTTCCGCTGCCGTTGACTCCGGCGAACGGCTTTTCATGCAGCAGACAGACCATTCCATGCTTTTTTGCAACCTTCTGCATGATTTCCATTGTAAGCTGGTTGTGATCCGTTGCAATGTTGGTCGTTGTAAAAATCGGGGCAAGCTCGTGCTGCGCCGGCGCCACTTCATTATGCTCCGTCTTTGCCAGGATTCCAAGCTTCCACAGTTCGTCGTTCAGGTCTTTCATGTAGGCCAGCACGCGCGGCTTGATCGTTCCGAAATAATGATCCTCCAGCTCCTGGCCCTTCGGAGGCTTTGCGCCGTACAGCGTGCGGCCCGTATAAATCAGATCTTTTCTTTTCTCGCAGACGTCCTTGTCAATCAGGAAATATTCCTGCTCGGGGCCTACCGTTGTTTTGACGGACGTAACGTCTTCGTTTCCGAAAAACTTCAGCACGCGGAGCGCCTGCCGGTTAATAGCCTCCATCGAACGCAGAAGCGGCGTTTTCTTATCGAGCGCTTCCCCGCCATAGGAACAGAAGGCGGTCGGGATACACAGAATCCCTTCTTTAATAAACGCGTACGACGTCGGATCCCACGCCGTATACCCCCTGGCTTCAAAGGTAGCGCGCAGACCGCCCGAAGGAAAGCTGGAGGCGTCCGGTTCTCCTTTTACAAGCTCCTTCCCGGAAAATTCCATAATGACTTTTCCGTCGGGAGCGGGAGAAATGAAACTGTCATGCTTTTCCGCAGTGATGCCTGTCATCGGCTGGAACCAATGCGTAAAATGCGTGGCGCCCTTTTCGATGGCCCAGTCCTTCATTGCGTTTGCAACCACGTTTGCAACGGAGATATCCAGCTTTTTGCCGTCCTGCATCGTCTTTCTCATTGCCTTATACGTTTCTTTGGGGAGCCGCTCTCTCATCACGCTGTCATCGAATACCATGCTGCCGAATTTTTCGCTTACCATGCTCATAACAATTTCTCCTTTTCATTTTATAAAAAGAAACGGCAAAGGCGCCGCAGATTCTGCGTCTGCGGCGCCTTTGCCGTTTCGTGGCATTATAATAAACCTTGCTTCTCATTTTGTCAATACCTTCTTTCAAAAAAATGCGGATGCGTTTTCCGACGCGCCGAAAGATTTGAATAAAAACAGAGAATAGCATATAATACTATAATTGATTTGATAAGGAGGCGTGTTTTACGATGTCCGGACGAAAAAAGAAAAGACTGGCAGCGGATGCTTATCTGAATGCGGTTCGGCCGCTTGCCGCTGAGCTGATCGAATATCTGACGGGTTCGGAGGAGTATGAAATCGGATGTGAAACGGCGAGGGGCTGCGGATTCCGGGATGCAACGATCCTTTTTGTAAATTCAGCAGGCAAAAAGTACGGGATATCCAAGGCGGGGACAAGTATTTCCGACGACCGCCTGTGCAGCTCGCGCGGCTTTGTGATCCGTGTTTATGATGGAGCGCTGTCCGCCGAATATTCCGGATGCGAGCTTGAAAAATCCATTTTCCCCGATATTGCGGGAACGCTTTTGCGGATCGTTTCCGAAACAAAGCGCCGCGCCGGGAAGCGGATTCTGCCCGAACGGCTTCTCGAAGCAGAGGAGCAGCCGGAAACGGAGTATTTTACGGAATATGAGATTCATCCGGAGGAGCTGGGCGATGCGGCCATCGTTTCTCATCTCGATAAAATTCGGAATAAAGCGCTTGCCTGTGACGAACGCGTAACGGACTGCAGCGTCTCCTGCGCGTACCGCAGGCATGCGGAGCTGTTTCTGCGCGGGAGCGGCGGAAAAATTACAATACAGAAGCAGCAGAATCTTCTTTGGATGACGAGCGCAATGACGGTTCTTGCGGCAAAGGGCGAGGAGCTCAAGGATTATTACAGAGGATATTCCAATCTCGGCGGCGCGGAGGTCTTTGACCGGATGGAAAGCGATGTCGCTGCGCTTGTCGGCGGCGCGGTGGCCCTGCTGGACAGCGAACCAATCGCGCCCGGAGAGTACGAATGCATCTGCGCGCCTGACGTAACCGGGATGATCGCGCACGAGGCGTTCGGACATGGAGTGGAGATGGATATGTTTGTGAAAAAGCGGGCGCTCGCCGAACAATATATCGGCAAATCCGTGGCGTCTCCGCTTGTCACCATGCATGACGGCGCGTCGGCCGCGCAGCAGACGGCCTCTTTTCTTTTCGACGATGAGGGAACGGCCGCTCACGACACGGTCATCATAGAAAAGGGCATTTTAAAACGCGGAATCAGCGACGTCCGCAGCGCGGCGCGGCTTGGCACGGAGCCGACGGGAAACGGAAGGCGTGAAAGCTACAGGAGAAAAGCATATACCCGGATGACAAATACGTTTTTCGAGCCGGGGACGGATCGGCTTGAGGATATGATCGCATCCGTTTCATACGGTTTCCTGCTGGAAAACGCCAGAAGCGGCATGGAGGATCCCAAAAACTGGGGGATCCAGTGCATGGTGAATGTGGCGCGGGAAATTCGGAACGGCGCCCTGACGGGGAAAATTTTTTCTCCGATTGTGCTGACCGGTTATGTTCCCACGCTGCTGAAGTCCATTTCCATGATTTCCGATCGGGCGGAGCTCAGCGGAAGCGGTTACTGCGGAAAGGGCTATAAAGAATGGGTAAAGGTTTCCGACGGCGGCCCGTATATCAAAGCGCGCATTCGCCTCGGCTGATGTGAGTTGATCGGAAAGGAGAAAGGGAGGCAAGGCGGAATGAACACAACGGAACGGATCCGGAAGCAGCTGCAGGGCGCAGGGATCGAACACTACAGAATCAACGAAAGCCGGAAACAGTCGGCAGAGTTATTTTATATCAAAAAGGACCTGGACATCGTAAGAAGTACGGATGTTGCCGACTGTACGGTGACGGTTTACAGAGATTTTGAAAGCGGCGGAGTAAAAATGCGCGGCTCGGCCGCGGCGATGATTTATCCCGACATGACGGAGACGGAAATCGGAGCGGCGCTGCGGAAGGCGTACGACGCGGCCTTGTATGTGAAAAATAAATTTTATGAGCTGCCGGATGCAGAGAAGCGCGCGGGCTGCGGCGCTGCCGCGGAGGCGTATGATCTGATCTCCGAAGCTTTTCAAATGGCGGACGCGCTTTTTACGGCAGAGGAGGGCGCTCCGGGAAGCTTTCTGAACTCTGCGGAAATTTTTGCGGAACGTCGCGCGAGCCGTGTGCTTTGCTCAACCGGGATTGATATCAGTTATGTGAAGTATTCCTTTCACGGGGAATTTGTTACGCAGTGTATTGCCGACGGGCAGGATATCGAGCTGCATACGTCGTTTTCCTATCGCGCTCCGGAATACGGGCAGCTTGCAGAGAAGGCGCGCGCCGCGCTGAAAAATGCGCGGGACCGCGCAGCCGCCTGCGCGCCTCCTCCGGCGGGGCGATACGCCGTAATCCTGTCGGGCGCGCAGGTAGGGGAGCTGCTTCGCTATTACGCGGCGAGAACACAGGGCGGCATGATTTACGCAGGATATTCCTCGTTCCGGGAAGGCTGTTTTCTTCAGGGAGACGAGGCGGACGTGAAAGGAGAAAAGCTGGAGCTGCTGCTGAAAGCAACGGAGCCCTGCAGCGCGGAGGGAATCCTCATGGAGGACAAGGTCCTTTCGGAGAGAGGCGTTCTCAAAACGATCCACTGCGGCGCGCGCTATGCGTATTATCTCGGGATTCCGGCCACGGGAGAGTATTCTGCGCTGGAGTGCCGGAACGGTTCCATGTCCTTGGAGGAGTTAAAGGCGGGAACGGGTCTGCCGGGAGGCAAGGTCCTTTCCGTGGCAGCATTTTCTGATTTTCAGATGGACGCGCTGTCGGGACAGTTCTGCGGGGAAATCCGTCTCGCTTATTTATACGAAACGTCGGAGGACGGAACGTCCCGCGTCCGTTTTTTCACCGGAGGCTCGATCAGCGGAAACATTCTGGAGGCGCAGAAAACGCTGGCTTTTTCCAGGGAGCGCTATAAGGATCATACGTACGAGGGACCGTATGCCGTCCGTTTAGACGGCGTGAGTGTGGCAGGAGTGTGAATGTAAAATGCTTGACAGTTGCGAATACAGACGTGCGGCTTCTGCCGCGGCGTATCTGAAGAAAAAGATCGGAACGTTCCGCCCGGCTGCCGCGGCGGTGCTTGGATCGGGGCTTGGGGGCTATGCAAAGAGCCGATCCGTTTTAGCGGAATTTGAAATCGAGTATTCGGAAATCCCGGGCTTCCCCGTGTCGACCGTTCCCGGACATGCGGGAAAATTTGTTTTTGCAGTTGTACAGGGCGTTCCGGCGGTTCTGATGCAGGGACGCATCCACATGTATGAGGGATACTCGGCGGCAGATACGGTTCTGCCGATTCGTGTGATGCGGCTGCTCGGCGCGGAAAATTTGATTTTGACAAATGCCGCGGGCGGGATCAATCGCGATTTTCGCCCCGGAGATTTGATGCTGATCCGGGATCATATCTCGAGCTTTGTACCGTCTCCGCTTCGGGGAGAAAATCTGGATGAGCTGGGCAGCCGTTTTACGGATATGACGGCCGTCTATTCACCGGAGCTCGCTTTTGCGGCAAAAGAATCCGCAGAGGAGATCGGGCTCGTGCTGAAGGAGGGCGTTTATCTGCAAACGCCCGGCCCGCAGTATGAGACGCCGGCAGAAATCCGCATGATGGAGCTCTTGGGAGCCGATGCCGTCGGCATGAGCACGGTTTGCGAGGCCATTGCGGCGCGGCACATGGGGATGCCCGTATGCGGGATCAGCTGCATAACAAATTTGGCGGCAGGACGGAATCCCGCGCCGCTTTCCCATACGGAGGTACAAAAGACGGCGGACCGGGCGGAGAAATGCTTTCAGGAGCTGATGACGGCTTTGCTCGGAAGGCTGGCAAAGCTTCCGCCGCTAAAATAAAATTTGAAATCCGGTATGCGCCTGCTTGACGGGATTCCGGCGGCATGCTACTATGACAGCGTTTGGAGGTGTTTATATGGAAATTACGTATTGGTACGGCCCGCCGCGCGCCTTTTTAAATGCGGAAACCTATGAGGATGTGAAAAACGCGGGCTTCACGCTTGCCGGCCCGATGGGCAGCGCCGGCGTAAATACAGAGGACAATCTCAAATTTCTTGACCTTTGCAGGGAAAAGGGCCTGAAGGCCTGCGTTCATGACAGACGGATCCATCATGCACTGCAGAAATACGAAAACGGCGAGGCCGACTGGGACGCGCCGCTGAAGAGTATGACAGAGGATTACAAGCACCACCCGGCGCTTGCCTGCTATTACGTCATCGACGAACCCTCCGCAGGCATGTTCCCCATGCTGGGAGACATCGTTGCAAAGCTAAAAGAATACGATCCGGAGCATCCCGGCTATATTAATTTATTACCCAATTACGCAACTTTGGAACAGCTTGGCAGTCCGACCTATTATGACCATGTCAGAGACTATATCGAAACGGTCCGGCCCGCCTTTGTCAGCTACGACCATTACCATTTCCTGCATTTTACCCACGATACGCTGCCGCAGGGCTACGAAATCGAAGAAACGGAGGACGAGCGCGAAAATGCAATCCGCCGTTCCGCCATGATCAGCATTGACCGGCCCGGCTTCTTTGAAAATCTTGAAATTGTCAGAACGCTATGCGCGCAGTACGAAATTCCGTTTATGGTAATCGTGCTTCTGATCGAGCACGGTCCGTATCGGAATGTGACGGAGGCTGAGCTTCGCTTCGAGGCCTTTCAGACGCTGGCATACGGCGCTTCCATGCTTTCTTATTTTACATATTGGACGGTGATTGAACCAGGCTCCTGGTGGAACTGGAGAAACGGCTGCGTCAGCTGCGAGGGGGAAAAGCTCCAGCACTATTACGATGTCAGCAAGATCAATCGGGAGCTCCACGCGTATGCCGCATATCTGGACGGGAAAAAGTCTATCGACGTATCGCATTATGGAGAAATAGGGGAAGAAGTGAAGCGCTTCACAGGCAAAATATCAGCAGCTTCTCCGGTTCAGCTTACGATCGGCACATTTGAGGGCGGATATACTGCAATTGCGAACAAAAATACGGAAAAACCGGCTGTCTTCGCGATGCCTTTCGATGGCGAAGCCGAAAGGCTTGACATAGAAACCGGCAGATTTGCGCCGCTCGACACCGCGCGTATTGAGATCGGCCCCGGCGACATGGCTCTGATCCGGACAAAATAAATTTTAGTAATAATTAGCAGTGTTCTTTTAGAAAAAATGCAGATAATAACTCCGTCACATGAAACGAAACCAAAATGTGAGGAGTTATTTTTATGAGAAAAGTATATTTGTTGGAAATCATATTTGTAATCTGGCTCATTATACTGGTGCTGCTTTTGGTTCCTTTCGCAGTGAAGGCGGAGGATGGCGAGCCGCCTATGATCGCTTTTACGTTTGACGACGGTCCCAATGCCGTACAGACGAGCCGTCTCCTGGACGGTCTGCAGGAGCGCGGCGCAAAAGCGACGTTCTTTGTGGTCGGCGAGAAGCTTGACTATGCGTCGGACAAGCCGAACGTTGCGGAAAACAGAGCACTTCTGGAACGGATGGCCCGCGAGGGCCATGAAATCGGGAATCATACGTATTCTCACTGCTGGCTGAGTAAAATCTCCAGGGAAAAAGCCGCGCTTGAGCTTTCCAAAACAAATGAGCTGATCCGGGAGATCACGGGCAGCACGCCGAAATACATGAGACCGCCGGGAGGAAGCGCGCTGACGGCTCCCTGGGTGCGGGAGCTGGCGGCGCCCATGATCACGGTTTGCTGGGGGTATTATGATACCAGAGACTGGGAGTGCCGCAACGTTGACCAAATGGTCCGGACGATTGTGGAAAACACATTTGACGGCGATATCATTTTACTGCATGACAATTACGAGACCTCGGTAGATACGGCGCTGAGGGCGATGGATCTCCTTGCCAGGCAGGGGTACCGGTTCGTCACGGTCGACGAGCTTTTAAACAGGAACACCGGAGACGGCTGGGAGCTGGATCCGATGCGGATTTACTGCACGATGAAGCCTGACGACAAATCGCGGCTCAGGCAGACTGAAATATAAAAACGGCTTCAGAACATACGGTATTTCCGATTCAGCCTGTCCATAAGCAAAAAGAGCGGAAGCCCAAGCGCGTAGGTCGCAGCCAGCTCCGAGATGAAGATCTGGACAACATTGATCCAGAACAGCTCCGGCGTCCCGGCGACAAGCACGATCATGCCCGCAATAATAAAAGCATTAAAAACGACGTTGCCGGCCAGAGAAAGGAGCGGCATTCCGCGCACGCGGATTTTGCGGAACAAATAAGCGAACAGCGCAGCAAGCAGCGTTGCCAGAGATCCGAAAACAATATCGTAGATCCCGAGCTGAGCGCTCCCCAGATTGGAGAGAACGCATCCGATCGTCAGACCGGGAACCGCTGCAGGCGTAAGCGCCGCAAAAGCAATCAGCGCTTCGGAATATCGGAACTGGATGGGGCCGTAGGCAAAGGCAAAGCCGGAATACGTAAGCGCCGTATAGGCAGCGGCGATCAAAGCGGCCTGAACCAGAAATTTTACTTTGCTGTTTGACGAATACAACGACATTCCGAAAATAACTCCTTACTGAATAAATGCTGCAATTCCCGTAAATAATAGCATAACGAGGTGGAATTGTAAATGATTCTTGAGGATACGCTGTTAACAAGAAGTGAATATATCCGCCATGCGGCCAATATCGCGGAAAAGCACCGCATGGGGAAATACGATGTCAAAAGCGTGCCGAATGCGGCAAAATGCGCAGATCTGATTGCCGACACGTATGCGCGCATTCTGTCCGCCGGCGAAGCTGCAGCCGGCGGCATCCATTCGATTCCTTCCGATGAATGGATCGGCGACAATTTCCACCTGATTAACGAGGCTGCTGAATCGGCCGATTCCGAGGAAAGCAGGAAACTGGTGAAAAGCATTGGAAAAACGAGCAGCTCTTTGGGCGTGTACGAGATCGCAGCGGAAATTGCCGCGCATACGGACGGCCGCATAGGAGAAACGGAAATCATAGATTTTGTTTCTCATTATGAAAAGGTAAAGCCGCTTACAACGAACGAGCTTGCCTGCCTCTGCCATATGCTGAAGGTGGCGCTGCTTAAGAGACTCGCCGAAATCTGTGAGATTTCGGACTCCATTTATAAAGCTCGAAAAGAGGCCGAGCGTATTTTCCGGGAATTTCTCTCCTACACGGGAGACATGGAAAACGGGCGGAGACGTTCGGCAGACGTACTGTTTGAAAACGAGGATTTGCTTTCTCCCGTGTTTGCGGAAACCATACTGCGAATTTCTGCGGAATATGAGGGAAGCGAACAGAGCAGCGGCACGGGAAGCGCCGTGATCCGCGCGGCGCTGTCTAAAAAGCTGGCCGCAAAGGGGACTACGGTTGAAGAGCTGATCGCACGCGAGCACAGTACGCGCATTTCTATGGGGATTTCCGCAGGGAACGCCATTAAAAGCCTTCATGGGCTGAATTCTCTGGATTGGGATAAAATCACATCCGTTCTATGCGTGACGGAACAGATCCTGAATCGGGATCCCTCCGGAATTTTCAGAAAAATGACCTCCAAATCAAGAGGGGAGTACGTCCGGCTCGTGCGCGTATGCGCGCGGCGCCGCGGAGAAACGCCGGAAGCGTTTGCGCTGAAAATCGTTGAACAGGCGGAAAAAGAAGGAACCCACGTCGGAAAATACATTTATGAGGAGTATACCAGAAAAAACGAGTTTCGATCGTTTCTGTTCATGCTCTTTTTCGTTACGGCGGTGCTGGCGTTTTGTCCGGCGGTTTATACCATCCGGCTTTCGGCAGCCCGGTACGGATGGGCAGGGCTGCCGCTGATCCTCATTACCGTCGGGCTGATCCTCCTGATCGGCCTGAATCTTGCGCTTACGATCGCACAAAATATGTATCTGGAGAAACGAATGCCATTTTCGCTGCCGGAGCTGGATTTTCAGGGAATCCTTCCGGAGGACTGCAAAATCATGATCGTGATCCCCTGCCTGCTCAATTCCAAAAAACGTGTCGACGAAATCGTAAAACAGCTGGAAGCCGCTGCCTGGGCCAACCCGCAGACGGGAATCTTTTTTACCATTCTAGGAGATCTGCCGGAGAGTGAAAGCAAGACGCGGCCGGAGGACGAAGAGCTCATACAATATGCGCGGCGAGCCGTACGCAATCTGGAGAGAAGCTTCCCGCGCCGGGAGGAAAGTGAAAAATTTCATGTGATGGTCAGAGAACGTGTCTATTATGAAAAAGACCGTACATGGATGGGCGCGGAGCGGAAGCGCGGCGCGCTGATCGAGCTGAACCGCGCCATCATAGAAGGCAGGCTCCCGCGCGTCAATTATGTACTGACCGTAGATGCCGACACTATTATCCCGATCGATACGGCCATCAGAATGGCACAGATCCTGCATCATCCGCTGAACCGCCCGCAGATTTCCTACGTACGCTCGGAACCCGTCGTTACGAAAGGCTATGCGCTGCTTCAGCCTGCGGTGACTCCCGCCGGGCTGGACCGGCAGCATGCAACACCGTTTGAAAAAATATATTGTGACGACGAAGGCTATGACTCCTATCAATGCAAAACATCGGATTTTTATTTTGATATCTGCAACGAGGGGATTTATACGGGAAAGGGGATGTATGACCCGTACGTATTCAACGGACTTCTGGAGGGGCGCTTCCGGGAAAACAGCATATTGAGCCATGATCTGATCGAGGGCTCCTTCCTGCGCACCGCATTCGTCTCCGACGTACATCTGTATGATCATTTCCCACGGAGCTACGGAAGCTTTGTAAAAAGGCAGCATCGCTGGGTACGCGGGGATTGGCAGCTTCTTCCGTTCCGCAGAAAACGGTTTGAAGACGGTGCGGGCGCGATGAAAAACAATCCGCTGAATTATTATTCTCTGTTTAAAATGGATATGAACCTGATTCGGAGCCTGCTGCCCGCCGCCATCTTTCTGCTGTTTGCAATCGGGATGATTTTCCTCAGAAAATACGCGTTTTTGTGGGTGCTGATTACCGCTCTGGCCGTTTTTTTCTCGGCGGGAGGAACCGGACCGCGCCGACTGCTCCGCGCATTTTTCGAGTTTCTTTTTCTGCCGCACCGGGCCTATTACCACTGCGACGCTGCGGTGCGGGCAGTCTGGAGAACCTTTGTCAGCCGAAAGAAGATGCTGGAATGGGTCGTTTCCTCGGATGCAGAGCGCAGCATCGGCGATACGCCTTCCTATTATTGTAAAACAATGTGGTTCAGCTTCGCGGCGGCCGTACTGTTCGCCCCGTTTTTATTTGGGATCCCGAGTCTGCTCTGGATTGCGGCGCCCTATGCGGCGTATTTTCTGTCGGTCCGCGCGAAAGGGCCTGAAACAGTTTCCGTATCCGGTCCGGCACGCAGGAGCTTCCGGATTCTTGCACGGAAAATATGGGCCTTTTATGATGATTATGCCGTGGAAAATGAAAATTATCTTCCGCCCGATAATGTGCAGTTCTCGCCCGTGTACTGTGTTGCCCATCGCACTTCCCCCACAAATATCGGCTTTTTGATTGTCGGCGTGCTGATTGCGGAACGCCTTGGCTATCTCTCCTCCGGAGAAATGACGGAGCGGCTTTCCGCCATTCTCGATACGATCGACAGAATGGAGCGGTGGAACGGCCATATTTATAATTGGTACGATACGATTACGCTGCAGCCGCTCGAGCCCAGATACGTATCAAGCGTAGACAGCGGAAACCTTGCGGCGGCCCTGCTTACCGCCGCCTCGCTGCTTAGAAGCAGGACGGAAAACGCATGCGGGGAAAATCAGCGGCGCCGGGCGGCGGAGGGCCTTCTTGACACTATTTACTGCCTGAATGAGATCGCGCTGCCGGAGCACCGCGCGGAAGCGGCGCTTCTGGAAGATTATCTGGCAAAAGACGAAAACGAGGGCGAGCTTCTCCGCATCGTAAAGTACTATCAAGAGAATCTCCACATCATCCCTGAGGAAAAGGCCGACGCACATTCCTTCCGCTGCAAGCTGCTGAAAATGACGCAGCGGCTGTGGGAGAGCCTGAACGGCGCCGAAGAATATTGCGGCTTTGAAAGCAAGGCGCGCGAATTGGCAGACCGCCTCACGCGCGCAGCGCTCCGCATGGATTTTAAAGTTCTATACAGTAAGCAGTGCAGACACCTTCACATCGGATATAATCAAACAACGGGAGAATTTTCCCCGTCCTATTACGATATGCTCATGTCAGAGGCTCGTTTGACTTCTTATGTGGCGATGGGAAAAGGCGATATCGGCGCGGAGCATTTTACCGCGCTTGCAAGACGGTGGAATGACGACAATACCCTGCTGCTTTCCTGGTCCGGAACCGTTTTCGAATATATTTTACCAGAGCTGTTTCTGGCTTCCCCGCATGGCTCTCTTCTGCAAGGCTCAGTACAGAACATGCTCAAAACGGAAATCTCGCAGGCACAGGGCAAGCCCTGGGGCGTTTCTGAATCGGGCTATAATGTATTGGATGTCAACATGAACTATAAATATAAAGCGTTTGGGCTCAAAGCTCTTGCCGTGAAACGGATGCGGGAAAATGACAGCGTGGTTGCTCCGTACGCCTCTCTCATGGCGTGCGCGCAGATCCCCGACGCAGTGCTTTTAAATATGGAAGCGCTGACAAAGGCGGGCGCGGCGGGGAAATACGGATTTTACGAGGCAATCGATTATACGCCGGGCAGAAGAGGCGTGGTAGAAAGCTTCATGGCGCATCATTTGGGAATGTCGCTCTGTGCGGCCGCAAATTTGTTGTTTGACGGCATGCTTACGGAAGCCTTTGGAAAAATGCCGATGATGGCGGCAGTAAACGTCATGCTGACAGGGAAAATGCCGCGCCGCCGGTGCGCGCCGCGGAAGCCGGCCGCATCGGAGCGAAGAGCGCTGAAAACCGTAAGGCTCCCCAGCCGCGCGCCTGAAAAAGAGGAGGAGCCGCCCGTATGCATTTCCGGCCGCGATGCGGAGGTCCTTTCAAACGGCAAATACAGCGTCGTATTGAACGGCCTGGGCGGAGGCTATTCCACTCTTGGAGAGATTGGTATTACCGTGCGGCGCGAAAACAAAGCGCCAGACGGCATCGTTTTCTATCTCAACGGCAAGCTGCTTGTCCCTGTAAAATGCGAGCTTTCTTCTGGTAAAGCGGAATATACGTATTTTACGAATGAGGCGGATGTGCAGCAGAGCATCTGCGTCGCATCGGATGAAAACGCCGAGCTTCGCCTGATTCGCATAACCAACAAGGAAAAGGAGGCCCGCAGCGTAAATCTTACGCTGTACTGCGAGCTGATGCTGGCAAAACCGCGCGCTTACGCGGATCATCCTTCTTATACCGGGATGTTTGTTACGACGGAGGCGCAGACGGACCGGGAGAACCGTACGGTATTCCTGTCCGCCAAACGACGCAGGCACCAGCCCTCCGAGCCGCCGCTCATGGCTTACTGCGCCATGAGCGTGTCAGATAAGTATAAGGAGGCAGTTGAATCTGAAATGTATGACACGGATGTCCTGTCATTTCAGGGCAGAAACTGCGGAATTGCGGAACCAGCCGTTTTCCGGAGCCGGGGCTCGCACAGCGACGTGCTTCTGGCGGAAAATTCAGGAATCGTGCTGAATCCCTGCTTTGCAGTAAATACGAAAATTCGCGTAGAGGCTGGCTCCACAGTGGAAATCTGCTATATATTGGGCGCGGAAGAAAACGGCGGAGCTCTGACGGAAAAGCTCGAACGCCTGAAAAACACAGAACGTGTCTTTGAACTGGCACGGACGCGGAGTCTGATCGAGCGCGAGCATATATCACTCCGTGAAGGAGACCTGCAGTATTTCCGCAGCTTTTCGTCTAAGCTGCTATACGGGAAAAAGCATTATTCTCAGCAGCTGCAGAGGAAGCTTTGGGGCTTCGGCATTTCCGGAGATTATCCGATCGTAACGGTGATGCTCCGCCATATCGAAAATGCTTCGCATTTGGAAAAGCTTGTCAGGCTATGGTGCTTCTACAGCTTCCGCGGGATCAAAATCGACCTGGCGCTTGCCGTTTTTGATCATGCGGACTATATCAGTCCGATTCATGAGCTTGCGGACAGCCTCTCCCTGAAAGCTATGTGGGGCTGCTTCCCGGTCCGGGGAGATATTTACGTAGTTGTGCCGAAGAACGGCGAAAGCGCCAAGCCTTTAATAGAGGCGTCGAATATTGTATTCTGGCTTTGAAACCGGAGGAAGTTCCTATGGATATCGAATCTTTAAAATTTTATAACGGATACGGGGGGTTCGACGCCGAACGCGGCGAGTATGTAATTTGTGAAAATACGCCGCTTCCGTGGATTAACTGCATCGCTTCGCTGGCCGGCGAGCCGTTTGGCTTTTTGATTTCGGAAAAGGGAGGCGGGTATGTCTGGCAGGAGAACAGCAGAGAAAATCCGCTCACCCAGTGGTATTGCGATCCGGCGTCCGATCCGTCGGATGAGCGGTATGAAATTCTGCTCCGCGGCGAGGCGGCCGGCTTCTCGCCGTTTGATGGCTGTACGGCGCGCCATGGCTTTGGATATTCCGTTTTCACAGGGGCGCGCTCCGGTCTGCGCTGGGAGCTTACGGTATTTGTACCGTATGGAAGACCTGTTAAGGTATCTGTACTTTCTCTGACGGCGCAGGAGCAGGATCGGGAGGTATCGGCCGCCTATACGGTCGATTCTGTTTACGAGCATCGTACGTTTTCTTCTGCCGGGGAGGGACGCATTTATAAAATTAAAAAAGGCGATACGTGCGGGTTTGTCTTTCTGCTGGCGAAAACGGAGGCGGCCTTTGAGGGCGTAACGGATTACCACGCCTGCCTTTCTGAGCTGGAACGAATCAAAACGGAATGGAGCCGAAGGCTGGGGAGAATCCGGATAAAAACGCCGGATGACAGCATCAACGTTATGATGAACGGACGGCTGCAGTATCAGACCATCAGCTGCAGAATCAACGGCCGGACGGCGTTTTACCAGTGCGGAGGAGCGTATGGCTTCCGGGATCAGCTGCAGGACAGTCTTGCTCTTTTGTATACGGAGCCGGAAGAAGTACGCAGCAGAATCCTGCTGCATGCCTCGCGCCAATATGAAGAGGGAGATGTCCAGCACTGGTGGCATCCGCCGGGAAATGCCGGCATCCGCAGCAGATACAGCGACGATTTGTTATGGCTCGTTTACGTCACATACCGGTATACGGAGGCGACGGGGGACAGCGGCATTCTTACCGAGCAGGTAGCGTTTCTGCACAGCAAGCCGCTGGAAGCAAATGAAATTGACCGCTATGAAGCTCCGGAAACAACGGCGCGCACGGACACGCTGCTTGCCCACTGTCTTCTTGCGTGCAAGCATGCCCTGTCCTTGGGGGAGCACGGAATTCCGCTTATGAAGGGGGGAGACTGGAACGACGGCATGAATCGCGTAGGAATCAAGGGAAAGGGCGAAAGCGTATGGCTGGGCTGGTTTCTGTGCTGCTGCCTTCGTGCCGTCTGCAAGCTTTCCCTGCTTGTCCCGGCGTGTGAAGCAGACCGGCGCGCTCTTTTATCTGAGGCAGATCAGATTGCGGCTGCCATTGAAAAAAATGCCTGGGACGGAAACTGGTATGTCCGCGCATTTTGCGACGACGGGAAAATCCTTGGCAGCTCGTCCTCTTCGGAATGCATGATCGATTCCATCGCGCAGTCGTGGTCCGTGCTCAGCGGATACGGCAATCCGGAGCGAAGTAAAACCGCTCTGCTGTCCGCGGAACGCTTTCTTGTTGATGCTGAGAACGGCGTCATCAAGCTGCTGACGCCGCCCTTTACGGAGGATTCCATTACTGATGTCGGCTATATCGCTTCTTATCCTCCGGGAATCCGGGAAAACGGGGCGCAGTATACGCATGCCGCAATCTGGCTGGCAAAGGCTTTTTTTCAGATCGGCAGAAAAGATTCCGAATTTGCGCAGAAGGGAAGGCGGCTGCTGGAAATGCTGAATCCCGTGAATCATTCGCGTACGCGGCTGGAAGCGGCGCGGTATAAAACAGAGCCGTACGCCGTTGCCGCCGACGTCTACAGCGGAAGCAATCTCGGACGCGGGGGCTGGAGCTGGTATACCGGCTCTGCCGCCTGGCTGTATCTTGTGATTCTGGAAGAATTTCTTGGGTTTTCCGTCAGAAACTACGGAAAGGATGGCTCGGCCGAACTGCTGCTGAATCCGTCCGTGCCGCAGGAATGGAATGAATATACGATTGAATTTCTCTATAAAGAAACGCTCTATGTGATTACGCTGCGAAGACAAAAGGAAACGGAAGACACCTTTGCGCAGGAGCCGCGTGTCATCCGGCTGGAAAACGACGGAAAGCGTCACGAGGTGCTGATTCCGCTCAGCCCTCTTTAATGGATTCATAGACGGACAGAGCGTCCTTTATGTGGTTCGGATACGGCTCGTCCCAATAGCTTCCGGGGGCTTTCATTGTAATGAGAATATATTGATTCGATGTCAGAGACGATTCGGCAAGACTGGCCAGACACAGGCCGGCGGCGTTGGTAAAGCCCGTTTTTCCTCCTGAGATCCGGATCCCGTTTGATAATTCCGCGCTGGGCAGCACGTTGAACATCGTGCTCGTAAACGTCATTCCCTGCGGATGCCCCGACAGGGCCTCGGTCGTATACGTGACGGTGGTAAAAATTTTTTGGACCAGAGGATTCTGAAAGGCATACTGCATCAGAAGCGCCACGTCCTGACAGGTGGTATACTGATTTTCCTCATGAAGGCCCGTTGCGTTTACGAAATTTGTATTTTTCATGCCGATTTCCGCGGCCTTTTGATTCATGAGCTCCGCAAAGGCCTGCTCGCTTCCTGCGATCCTGATGGCAAGCGTCACGCTTGCATCGGCTCCGGAGGGCATAAACGCGCCGTAGAGCAGATCGATCACGCGAATCCCCTCCCCGACGGGGAAGTCTGCCATCGATGCGTCTCTGGCGGCAAGGGCGTCAACGGTCTCCTGCGTGATCACGAGACGCTCCTCCAGATCCGTAAGCCGCTCTGCTGCAAGAAGAACCGTCATGATTTTCGTGATGGACGCCGGATAAGCGCGCTGCCCGGCATTCTTGTCAAGCAGTACGCTTCCGTCATTGATACAGACGAGGAGCGCATATTCGCTTGTAAGGGAATTTCCGTCTACGGTGACGGACGCAGGAGCGGCCGCAGGCGCCTGGGAAGGAGGCGCCTGATTTCCCTGTGCGTCTGTCACCGTAATTGTGATTGTTTTCTCCGTGTTTTTCCCGATCGCATCGGTCACGCCCAGCGTTATTTCATACTGCCCCGGAAGATCTAAGGTATATTTTCCGTACCAGTACAGCTTGCTCGTAATGTCGTTCCCGCAGGTGTCGTAAGCCTTTACGTTCTGTAAAATGTCGATTTCTGTTCCGACGGAAACGCTGAGATCGGCGGCGTCGATCCGCGGCGATGCCTTGTGCCAGGGGTTGTTTTCATCGGGATCGGTAGGATCCCAGCCGGCCCACTCGTGCTCAGGCGGGATTTTAATGGTTTCCGGTTTTCCCAGCGGCCCGGGTGTTTCTGTGTCGTCGTAAATCAGCGTCTTAGTACCGGCCTTGCAGTTATCATAAATCCATTTTGCATCTGCGGTCGTCAGACGGACGCAGCCCAGAGAGGCCGGGGAACCCAGCTTGTTGTATTCCAGCGTTTCCAGAGAGTCCTTGCTTTTCTCAAAATACGGCACGACATGGAACATATAGCCTCTTTCGATCCGGTAAGCGTACTGCGACCATGTTCCGTCTACCATATAGCACCACGTGGTGCCGAACGGCTCGTGGATGCTGTATTCCCCGAGAATCGTTTCGTCGCCCTCTTTTCCGACAGAACAGGCGAAGGCCTTGACCGGTATGGTATACTCTCCGTTTTCGTCAATCCCGTAAACGGTAACGGTACACAGCGCCCGGTTTACCTTGATATAATACGGATATTCCACACCCGCCGGCGGCGTATAGATGATCGTATTGTCTGCGGGCGCGCTGTTTTCAAACCATACCGGATCCTCGGTTGGAGCGGGAGAGGCCGTTCCCTCGGCGCTTCCGGAAGGCGCGGAGGAGGCGCCTCCGGGGGCGTCGTCCTTTTTATCGTTAAAATGCTGGTATACCAGAAGTGACACGAGCACTGCAATGATCAGCAGCAGTATTATTAAAGCAATTCGTTCACTTCTCTTTTTCTGATGATATCGATTCGTTTTTCTTGTCATTCGTAACCCCACCGTCTTGAAATTTTATGTTTCACTGATTGTATATTCAATGGAACTTACGGAATTATTTTTTATCAGAACTGTCAGCATCGTGCCGTCCCGGACGTACCGGTACAGATCCGAGGACTGCGTATAGCCGTCGCCCAGCGCGCTTACCATGGTATCATACGAGTCTCCGATGCGCAAGCCTTCGGGGATTTCCACCATATCGTCCAATATGGAAATGCTGGTAATGACATTCCGGCCGTCTATCGTATTAACAAGCACTTCAAAGCTGTCAAAGGTGTAGAACTGATCGAGTCCCTGATAGGCGCAGCTCTGCGCTTCATAATATTTATAGTCCAGACCGGCCTCTTTCATCCGATCCAGGAGCCGCGCGTCGCACAGGACGCTGATTTCTACGCCGCCAGCCTCAAAATAATATCCGTCGTGCGGATGCTCCTCGTATTCGCCGCCTGGATCCGGCGTATTGTCTGCCGGACCGGGAGGTTCCGTTTGCCCGGTGTCCGTTCCGGCCCTTTTTTCCTGCTCGTACCGCTCCCTTTTTTCTTCCCAGATGTCTGCGAGCGCTTCGTCTCCGGTATGGTCGAACAGACCGCGGCTGCCAAACTCTTCCTGTAAAATGCCGCCGAGATAATCCGTATATTTTTCCGCGCCGAACACATT
Source organism: uncultured Clostridium sp. (assembly GCA_900543695.1). Lineage (GTDB taxonomy): Bacteria > Bacillota > Clostridia > UBA1212 > UBA1255 > Egerieisoma. Next base: position 63,155 of record UQSG01000010.1, read on the forward strand.
GAGGTGCATTCCCATATCGTAAGTATCCGTCTGCATGTCAATGCCGATTTCGTCCGATGCCTCCAGAAAGTTGTAATATCTGAGCCCGTTTTTCTGCGCGTATTCCGTAATCTGCGCGTCCCATTCGTCGTACCAGTGCGGATAGAGACTCGGAGATTTGACCAGAATCAGCTCCGTCCCTTTGCTTCGGCAGAGCTCCGCCATTTTATCCAGATATTCAAAGGAAACGGCGGGCAGCGTGTAATCGTCGAGCGGCTTGACGGCGGGCAGCGATTCCATGGGGCGTATGGCCGTCTGCATCAGATATCCGTTGTGCGAGACCGTATCGCGGTGAAACCAATACCGGAAATCCTCCGCAGAAAGATCGCTCCAGCGGGAATGGTATCGGAGCAGCGGAAAGAGATAGCTGGCCAGCGTTTCTTCCTCCGTCATGGAGGCGCGGATCGCGTCAATTTTAACGGAAGAGAACGCCAGACCGTCCAGCGTCATTCTGTTATACGCTTCGTTCTGCGGTTCCCCGTAAATCATGGACTGCACGTTGTAAATTACAATTTTGGGCGTCTCATAACGGTACGTGTCCTCGAGGATATAATACGACTGCCAGATCAGCTGCTGCGCGCTGCCGCGGATATAGCTGGTAATTCCATAGCGTTCCCATAGTGTAACGGGTGAAATATTTTCATAGACCTCGCAGTCTCCTACGAATATGATGTCGTGCTTTTTGATCTCGTCGTAATATTCGGAAATCAGCGCGCCTTCCCGGATTTCCGTCATATATTTGGGCATCAGCAGCATCTGGAGCAGCCACAGGAGCAGCAGCGTAGCCAGAACGGTAATTGTAATCGTAAGAATAAGTTTCGTTTTCCTGCTCATGCGCGCCCTCCTTAAAATTGATTATATATAAATTGACTGGAATCATAGCCGATTCCGTACGCGCCAAAGATAAGAATCGAAATAAGCAGCAGCGCAATGACCGCGCCCTGCAGCGGAAAAGAGCGGCGGTACAGCCGTTCCCGCACGCTGCCCGTTCGCTGGAGCATGCTGACGCCAAACAAAAGCAATCCGCCGGCCAGTACGACCGCATAATCCCAGCCGGATAAGCCGAGCTTTAAAAAGCCGCCGCCAAGCAGCTCCGCATAATTGCCTTCCGTAAAAATCCCTCCGAACATCCGGAACGTCAGCGGGACGTCCCGGTAGCAGTCGAGCATACGCAGACTGCTCAGCAGGAAGACCGTTCGCAGGATCTCAAAGGATTTATAGGGCGCGGTATTTTTCAGCGACGGAAACCGTGCGTGAAATTTTCGGTACAGCGGCGAAAGCTCCTGTGAAATTAAAATGATGACGCAATTGCCCAGGCCCCAGACGACAAAGTTCCAGCCCCGTCCGTGCCAGATTCCCGTAGTAAGCCAGACCAGAATCGTGCTGAGATAAACGGGAATCCGTTTTCCAACGGCATCGCCCAGTCTGGCCCGTGCGTTTTTTGAAAGGCGCAGCATGGGCTTTGACACGGAAACGGGATAAAATAAATATTCCTTAAACCATTCGCCGAGCGAAATATGCCAGCGGCGCCAGTATTCTGTAACGCTTTTGGAAAAATACGGCCTGTTGAAGTTTTCCTGCACGCGGATACCAAGCACCTGCGCGATCCCGATGGTGATATCGATTCCGCCTGTAAAATCTGCGTACAGCTGAACTGCATACAGCGCCATTCCAAGCAGCGCATATGCGCCCGTATATACGGAGGGATCTCCGATGAGCACGCGGACCGCCGCAAGCAGCCTGTCCGCAATAACAAGCTTTTTGAAATATCCCCACAGGATCCGCTCGATCCCGAAGAGAAGGTTTTTCGCACAGAACGGCTCAGGCGTATACAGCGTTTCCGTCAAATACTTATAGTCGGAAATGGGCCCCTGAACGAGCAGGGGAAAGAACGACGTAAACAGCGCGAGCCGGAAAATGTTCCTTTCCGCCGCGGCTTTTCCGCGGTACACGTTGATCAGATAGCCCATGGTCTGGAAGGTATAGAAGGAGATTCCCATCGGAAGAACAAGCTCCGTGCCGGTCAGGCCGGAACCGATCAGCAGATACTTCAGCACGGCAAGAATGCCGAAGTTGAAGAGCAGGCAGGGAACCAGAAACAGCCGCATCCGCTTCTTGCAGGTTTCCTTATAAGCCTTCCGCTCCTCGCGGGACGCCGCTTTGCCGTCTGCCGACAGCCATCCCGCCTGCTTTTCCTGGACTTTACCAATCCAATAACCGGCTACATAGGTCGAAAGAACGGTAGCCCCAAGGAACAGAAACCCGCTGAGTCCGGCGAACGCGTAAAATACGGCGCTGCACAGCAGCAGAAGCATCCAGCGGAAGCGCAGCGGCACGAAGTAGTATACAAGAAAAAGCAGCGCCAAAAAGCAGAGGAAGGAAAACGAGGTAAACAGCATGCCGATTATTCTTCGAGTCGCAGGATCAAGTCATATAGCTTTTCAGCGGAATTAAAGTTCTCAGGCACAATTTCCTCCGCCGGGATCGCAACGCCGAATTCTTCGTTGATTTCGGAGATCAGCGTAATGATATCAAAGGAATCGAGGATTTTGTCCTCGATCAGTCTGTCGTTTGTTTTGTAATCTACATCGGGATGAATCGACTGCAGAATCCGAATAAGTTCTTCCATAAATCAATTTCCTTCCTGCTGATAAAGTGCCATCAGCGCGAGTCTGTCTATTTTACCGTTCGCCGTAAGAGGAACGGCGGATATGCGCCGGATCGCGCCCGGCAGCATATAGCGCGGCAGGCGTGATTTTAATTCCGCAAGCAAAGCCGATTCCTCGGCGGCGCCGACGTAATATAAAATGATTTTGCTCCGCTCCCTGTCGAAAATACAGCAGGAGCATTCCACTCCCGCGCTCCTGTTTGCGAGCATTTCAATTTCTCCGAGCTCGATGCGGTGGCCCATATGCTTGATCTGATAATCTTTGCGCGACAGGAACATCAGTTCGCCGCGTTCATTATACCGACCGAGATCCCCCGTCCGGTAAATCAGCTCATGATACGAATCGTTCAGCGGATTCTGAACGAATGCCGCGTCCGTCCGCGCAAAATCCCTGTAATACCCAAGCGTAAGAGAGGTGCCGCGAATACAGATTTCTCCGGCCTGTTCCGGCGCGGCGGGCTTATTTTCCTCGTCCAGGAGCAGGATCTCTGTATTCCGAAAGGGCCTGCCAATCGGGATCGCCTCCTCCGGGCCGAATTCCCGCGTTGCCTCGTAATAGCACGACATGCCGGTCGCCTCCGTAGGACCGTAAAGGTTAATGAAGCGCGTCTTTGGAAGCTGCCGCTTCCAAAGATTGAACTGCTTGACCGGAAAAACCTCGCTGCCGAACGCAACGGTCCGCAGAGCTTCCGGCACGACCGTTTTAAATGTGCCGAGACTCGATATCAGGGTGAGCGCCGGCACGACCCAGCAAATCGTGTTGATCTGATGCTCGTTTAAATATTCTACGAGTTTTACCGGAAACATAAAAAGCTGTTTCGGAATCAGATAGGTCGAGGCGCCGTATTTCAGAGTGGGATAAATTTCTTTCAGACAGGCGTCCACATAAAGCGGCGCCTGGTTCCCGAACACGGTGTCGTCGGAAATCTGCAGGATTTCCGAAAGATTTTCAATGTAGTCGATCACGGAGCGGTGACAGGCAACGACGCCCTTTGGAATCCCCGTGGAGCCGGAGGTAAACACGATATAGATCGGATCCGTATCGATTGCTTTTTCCTCTATGGCCGCAAGCGCCGGTTCATTGACCGGATAGCCGCGCAGCTCCGCGCTGCTTACGATCCGGAACGGAGCGGCAGAGCTTTGGAGCGCCTGGGCGGCGCGCGCCGTCGTGCCGTCGCAGATGACGAGCTCAGGTCTGAGCGTTTCGAAAATTAAAGCGATGCGGTGCTCCGGCATTTCCTCATCGATCGGTACATAATAGCAGCCCCCTCTGACGACGCCGAGAAAGGCGGCGATCATTTCGGAAGATTTCCGCATAAAAACCACAATCGGCTTTCTGTAATATCCGGAGTCGGCCAGATAGCTCCCGGCGGAGCGGGAATATTGATAGAGATGCAGAAAGGTCATATTTCCGGCCTCTGAAAAAAAGGCGGTTTTGTCAGGATATTTTAAATATGTTTCGTCAAGGTAGGAAAGAACGCTGATTCGGTTCACGCTGCTTCCTCCTTTCTTTATTCCATGGAGGACCGGTCCCATTCAAAGGGAACCGTGGATACTTCCGGATATTTTGTTTTGTCGTAAGTATAGTAATTATATCCGGGCCTCTGCGTTGCGGCAAACGCGTCGAGCTCCGCATCTGTCCGCATGAAGGAAACAAACTTCGGAATGTGGATGCAGGCGTCGAAGTGATACCAGCCTCCGCCCAGATTGATAATATGCCAGTAGTGGCGCGAGACGCCGCCCATGCGTTCTACGGGGAGAATTTCCGCGCCGATTTTTGTCAGCAGAATCTGGCTGACGGAAAAATAGGTAAAACAGTCGCCCCAGCCTTCGGTAATGCCGCGGTAGGCTTCCGCGCGCCAGTCCTTCTTATCGGAGGAATCCCAGTATCTGACGTGGGTATTTACATATTTATAGATTTCCCAGGCCTTTTCCTCCATCGTCATGTCTTCGGTGGTGATTTCCGCGAGCACCTGCTCCGCAGCCTCGTCCAGCTGCTCCTCCGTAACCTTTACTTCGCTGAGCGTGATAATGGCCGTCATGGAGGTTTCGTTGCCGGCCTTGTCGCGCGCCGTATATGTGACTTCGTATTCGCCCGGCGTTTTCGGATCTACTTTGGAGCGGTCTACGATGATTTCTACTTCTCCGTCTACCGCATCTATTGCGGTGACGCCTTTCAGATAGGATATGCCTTCTCCGACGTAAAATTGTCTGTTTACGACGCCTGTCAGTACGGGGGGCTCATAGTCGGGTACGGGCGTAGGCGTCGGATCCGGCGGCGGGGTGGGCGTGGAAACGGCCGTGGGCGCTGCGCTTGAGACGGGCGCAGCCGACGCCTCCACCGAAGCGGAGGGCACTCCCTGACCGGGCGCTGGATTTTGTCCGCAGCCTGCCGCACCGGCCAAAAGGGCGGCGATCAGAAACGCTGCGGCTCCTTTGCGGATTTTTCCTGCTTTTCTCGCATATGTATTCTGCATGAGACATGCTCCCGTCTGATTGAAGATTAACGCTCTTATAGTATAACGGAACGGGTGTTTTGTCAATTCGGCTAGTCCAGCAGCAGCCCGGCTCTGCCGCGCGGAGCGGGGAGGATTCCGTACGTCACGAGCGGCTTCTCCGACAGCCTTGCGCCGTTTCGGATCAGAAAACAAGGCGGAAGCGTCGTTTCGCTGATCCGAACGGATCCGTCCTTCTCTTTTTTCCCGAAAAGCAGATAATTTTTGCCGGCGATGTTCCATATTTTACAGAAGCCGCCGCAGTAACGGTTTTCTTCCAGCGCGTATTTTACTGCGTCCGTATCCCAGCATAAAAAGTCATTCTCCTGAAAAGCGGTGTCGCGAATTTCCTTGTAGAGCTCCGACTCTTCCGGCAAAAGCTCGCGGAGCGCACCGGCGGCGGTCATCCGTGCAAACGCGGCCTCCGAAAATACTGCCTGCTGCGCGATATAATTCTGAACGGTGCCGTTTGCGGTATAGTATCGGAGCAGCTTTTCGTTCTCCGGGCAGAAAAGGATTCCGGCTTTTTCCGCGTCCGCAAACCGGAAGAAGGCATGGGCCAGCTTCTGGTATATGCCCGTTCCTCTGTACTCCGGTAAAATGGCAAAGGCGTAGCCGTAATATGCCTTTTGCGGCGGCACGCCGGGGCGGCGGATTTCTGCGGGCAGAAAATACGCGGCTCCCACTGCCTGCGCGCCGGACAGGGCGCAGAAAATTTCGGCTTGTCCTGTCCGCACCCTCTTCTCGTAAAAAAAATCAAAATAACCGGGCGCGTCGTCAAAGCCGGAAAGCCATATTTTACGAAGCGCTTCCCGGAAAGCCGGATTGTCGTCGCGTTTTTTCTGATACTGCATGATTTCCGCCATACACAGCACTCCTTCTGCGCTGTTAATTGAAAACAATAAAAAAAGAAGATACAAACAGCGCTGCATCTTCAAAAATTGGTGCGGATAGCAGGACTTGAACCTGTACGAGGGAACCCTCACTAGTACCTGAAACTAGCGCGTCTGCCAATTCCGCCATATCCGCATGGCGTGTATATGATAGTCAAAAAAAACCGGCTTGTCAAGCCTGGTTTTCAGAAATTTTCAAAAAAATCTGTAGGATTACAATACATGTGTTACAAGTGAACCTAGAAAAAAATAGCGAAGTCCCGTTTCTTGTGTTATCTTTAAGTTACTACAGAAAAAAGATTAAAGAAAGGAACTTCACTATGAATAAGATAACACAAGATA
>UQSG01000011.1 GCA_900543695.1 uncultured Clostridium sp.
TTTCTCCGGGGTATATACTTTACTTATTTTGGGACATTTTCAAAAATGGTTGACAGAAATTTGTATACTTTTCATACTATAAGATGTATAATCGAGCGGGAGGCGCTTTACATGACAAACCGAACCATGCACTTTATGGAGAATCCATCTTCAGCGAAAATCGCCGTCATTGGACTGGGAATCAGCAACGTTCCGCTGATTCGTTTCCTGGGCAGACTCGGAGCAAAAGAGATTACAGTCTATGACCGGTCTGAAAATCAGCAAATCCGTGCGAAGCTCGATTCGCTTCTTGCCGGCGGAACGATTTGCAAAGCCGTCACGGGAGAGGGATATCTCGATGAAATTGGAGAAGCGGGCTATGACGTAATTTTCAGAGCTCCTGCAATCCGCCCGGATCTGCCGCAGCTTGCACGGGCATCGGAAAACGGAGCTCTTTTGACTTCTGAAATGGAGCTTTTTTTTGAATTATGCCCATGCAGAATATATGGCGTTACAGGCAGCGACGGTAAGACAACTACGACGACGCTGATCTGGAAGCTTTTATCCACTCATTACGCGGGACAGCGCACAAAAGTCTGGCTTGGCGGAAATATCGGACGGCCTCTGATTGATCATTTGTCCGAAATCGGGCCGGAGGACGCTGTGGTATTGGAGCTCAGCAGCTTTCAGCTGATGACACTCAGAAAAAGTCCGAATGTGGCCGTAATAACGAACATTACGCCCAACCATCTTGACATCCATAAGGACTACAACGAATATATTGAAGCGAAAAAGAATATCTATCTTTATCAGAAAGCGGGCGATACCGTCGTTCTGAATTTCCAAAACGAAGCAACGCGAAAAATCGCGGACGCGTGTCTTTCTGAGGGACGTCAGGTTCGTCTTTTTTCTGCATATTTTAACGACAAGAGCGCGTTTGACGAACGTGCCCAGGGCTGCGGATATCTTTGCGGAGGGGAGCTTGTTTTTTCTTCTTCCTTAAATAGTTACAGTGTGAACCGAAGGCTTCTCCGCGTTCCGGGGCTTTTCAACGCGGAAAATTTGCTTACCGCAATTGCCGCCTGCGCAGGAATCGTTACGCAGGAGGATATCGAAAGCGTCGCGTCAGAGTTCTCCGGCGTAGAACACCGGCTGGAGTTTGTCCGGGAGCTCCGCGGCGTAAAATATTATAACAGCTCCATTGACAGCAGTCCGAACCGCACGATCCATACGCTTTCCGTATTCCGGGAAAATGTAGTTTTAATTGCGGGGGGAAAAGATAAAAATATTCCATATGACGCGCTTGGCCCTGCAATCTGCGGTAAGGTCAAAACACTGATCCTTGTAGGTCCTACGTCGGATAAAATAGAAGCGGCCGTTCGTGCTGCGGACTCTTCGCAGAAGGATATGATAAAAATTTACCATTTTAAAAATTACGCGGATGCGGTAAAATGTGCGTATGAGAATTCTGTCCCAGGCGATACGGTTCTGCTTTCGCCGGCAAGCACCAGCTTTGATCTCTTCAGGAATTTTGAGGAACGCGGCGATGTATTCAAATCGCTTGTCCGGGCGCTCGAATAATTTACAATTTGCACATAAAATAACCCAGCATAATACTGTATTTTGTTGTTGACACAGTTGCACGAAATATATATAATCCTTTTGTTTAGAGTGCCCAAAAAAGGCAGATTGCATAAAATTTGTCGTTATTACAGCCAATTTATCATGGAAGGTTGATCGTATGAATAAGAAAAAAAAGAAAATTATTCGTTATTCAGTCATCATCGGTGTGATTGTGGTTGCGCTTGCGGTTGTTGTGGTTTTGTATGCGACGCGGGATACCTCCGCGCTGCAGTACAATGTGGAAAACCGCGACGAGATGGAATTCAACCCGTACATAACGAATGAGGAACGCCTGGACAACAGCTTCCTGGAATACGGAAAGGTGCTTACGAAATATTCCAAGAATGGCTATACTTACTATTCGGGCGAGCCGATTTCGGTGGATTTTGAAACGGTGTCCGGCAGCGACGGCTCGGATGGTTCTTCCCCGCTGCAGTATCTGAATGAAGTCGAGAAATATAAAGACGGCTTTAAATATACGGATGGTGCCGACGGCTCCGAAAAGGTTATTACGCCCGAGGAAAACGAAGGCGCTCTTTATGTGTCCGGGACGACGACGACACTCCGGTTCAATGTGTCGGTAGAAACGGCGGGGCTGTACTCTCTTTCTCTGGAATATCTGATGCTGGACGGAAGAGACTCCGACATGCTTATTAATTTTACGATAGACGGTAAGCTTCCGTTCCTTGAGGCGTCTAATATGTCTTTGAAGAGGATGTACGGCTTTTACGATTATGAGTATGAATCGAATAAGGACGTCGTTGGAAATCAGATCCGTCCGAAGTCCCAGGAGATTTATGGGTGGCAGAGCACGGTTCTGTCGAATCCGGACGGCCTGTACAAGAATCCGTACCGTTTTTATCTCCAAAGAGGCACGCATGAAATCGTTCTTACTTTTACCCGTGAGGCCGGCGCTATCAGAAATATTCAGTTTATTGCGCCTGTAGTAAATCCTTCTTATGAGGAGTATAAAGCGCAGAACGGCTTCTCGGAGGACGCTGTATATCAGGGCGACGCAATCAAAAAAGAACTCGAGGTGCCCGATTATGCGACGAGCCTGAACATCCGCATGGAGTCCGACAACGATTACTATACCAGCTCGGAAACGAATATGGATCCTTTCCGCGTTACGCTGTTCAATGTATTTGGCGGAGAGCAGTGGGGCTCCGGAGGAGATACCGTACAGTGGTCCTTTTATGTGGAAGAAAGCGGCTGGTACGAGCTTGGCTTCCGTTACCGCTCGCAGGCCACCTATGTTTCCTCGTTTAAAGAAATCCGAATCGACGGCGCCGTTCCGTTTGCGGAAATGGAAGAATACTGTTTCCCGTATGCCGAGGGCTGGACGGCGTCTTCTCTGATCGATGAAAATCAGAACCCGTATTACTTCTATCTGGAGGGCGGTCAGACGCATACCATTACACTGATTAACAAGGTTGGCCCGCTGCGCCACTCGCTTCAGAGAATCGAGGAATCGATGGATTCCATTTCAACCCTGGTGAATCAGATCGTAAAAATCACTGCTTCTGCGCGTACCTCCTCAGGCGGATATGTGGTTGATAAAAACCGGGACTATGATCTGCAGCTTTATATTCCTACGATCCAGGAAGATATCAAGATTTATGTAGATGTTTTCAGTCAATGCTATGACGATATCGTCACCATCAACGGGGGAAAGGTTACTTCGTATGCATCTGCCGTCAAGGTCGCGGAGGAATTATTCAGAGACTTTGACGAAAACCTGGAAGAGGTCGCAATTTCCTTAAATGATATTACCAATGCGCAGACGGGACTCAGCAATACGATGGTATCTATCAAGCAGCAGCCGATTACCGTCGACTATATGATGCTTGCACCGAACGGATACGATTATCCCAATGTGAGCAGTAATTTCTGGCAGAGCTTTTATGTAAGCGCAGTCCGGTTCTTTTCCTCTTTTGACAACAGCAAATATGAAAATGCCGGAGCCAGGGAAGGGCTTGATACGGATGGAATGCCGGAGATCGAAGTGTATGTTTCCCGAGGACGTGAGCATGTGGATATCATGCGCAATCTTGTCAGCGAGCAGTTTACGCCCGATTACGGTATTAAAGTCAATATCAACATGGTGGCCGGCTCCTCTGAGGGTCTGATCATGCCGCGCTACGTAGCCGGAACAGCGCCGGATCTTGCCATTTCCATTTCCCCAGGAAACGTTTTCGAGTTTGCGATCCGCGGCGCCCTTGTAAATCTGGATCAGTTTGAGAGCACGACGTATAATGGAACGGAAGTAAAAGGCTTTTATGAGCTTTGGGAAGAGTCGTACTACGATGCGGCATTCGTTCCTTATCTGTATAAAGGCAATTATTATGGCTTCCCCGAGACGCAGACGTGGAGCGCGCTGTTCTACAGAACCGATATTTTCGAGAATCTTGGTCTGGAACCTCCGGATACCTGGGAGGACGTTTACAATATTCTGCCTACGCTTACGAACAACGGATATGATTTCTGTTATAACTACGCGGTTGGCGGATATACGCCGTTCCTTTATCAGTATGGCGGAGATTTTTATGACGCGAACGGAATGACCTCGGGCCTGAATACCGAGGCGGCTTATGAGGCGTTCATGGAATACGCAAATCTGTATCTGCAATATAATTTTGTCTATGCCGCCAACTTTTATATGCGCTTTAAATCGGGTGAAATGCCGGTCGGCATAGCGGATCTGACGTTTTACCAGCAGCTGAATTATTCCGCTCCCGAGCTGAACGGCAAATGGGCGATGCTGCCGGTGCCGGGACACAAGCGTGTAATCGATGGAGAAGAAGTCGTTGACAGATCCATGAGCGGTCTGGGAACGTGCTGTATTATTATTAATAAAGATAATGTTGCGGAAGAAAACCGCCATTATGAAGAATCTTGGGCGTTTCTGCAGTGGTGGCTGTCCGACAGCGTACAGGCTGAATACGGCAGGGAGGTGGAGGCTACGTTCGGTGTCGCTTCCCGTTGGAATCCTGCCAACAAAAATGCCGCGCAGACGCTTCCTTATACGCAGGATGAGCTTGATGTTATCAATGCGCAGTGGGAATGGCTGAAGGAATCTCCCAATGCGATGGGCGGCTACTATACGTCCAGATATCTGCTGACTGCGCTGAACCAGACGGTGATTCAGGGACTCAGCGGAAGAATTGCGCTGGAGGACGCCGTGAAGGAGATCAATAAAGAAATGCGGCGTAAGCAAAGCGAGTTTGGAATCCCAGAGGATGGCTCCGTTCTTTACGCCGAGCGCATTGACGAATAAAGTGGGAGGGATGATTTGTGAGTAAGAAAGAAGAGAGAACAAAAAAAGAAACAAAAACAAATACGCCCGCCGTACCTAAGAAAAGATTTTTCAACGTTGAAAAAAGAGTTGGTTATACGCTTCACGAAATGTGGAAGCATAAGATGTCTTATGGTCTGATGGCTCCATTTTTCATCCTGTTTATAACCTTCTCTTTGATTCCGCTGCTGTGGTCGACCGGCCTGAGCTTTACATACTGGAATATTTTCGAGGATCCGCGCTGGACGGGGCTTGAAAACTACGTGTACCTGTTTGTAGACGACTCGCTCTTCCTGAAAGCGTTTACAAATACGCTGACGTATGCGGTCATCGTTGGACCTGTTTCCTATCTGATGTCGTATTTCTTTGCCTGGTTTATCAATCAGGTGCCGGATAAGGTGCGCCCGCTGTATGTATTGGCTTTCTATGCGCCGGCGCTGACGAGCGGCGTTGCGATGTCGGTCGTATGGGCGGTTATGTTTTCCAACGACAGCACGGGATATCTGAACTCTGTGCTTTTGAATTTGGGACTGATTTATGGACCGATCCAATGGCTGCAGGATGTCAATTATATTATGCCTGTTATTATCATCGTAGCGCTGTGGTCGAGCTTGAGCACACAGTTCCTTGCTTTTGTTGCGGGCTTCCGCGGCGTAGACAGAGAACTGTACGATGCCGCTGCCGTCGATGGCGTTACCTCAAGATTCCAGAAGCTGCTGTATGTCGACGTGCCGCAGACGATGCCGCAGCTGCTTTTCTCGGCGGTTATTACAATTACCAGTTCTTTTACTGTTGGACAGACGATCGTGGCCCATCCGAGCCCGGAAGACGCCGCTCTGACGATCATGCTGCATTTAAGTGACTACTCCGGAACGCGGTTCGAGGTAGGCTATGCGTCCGCAATTGCGGTTGTGCTTTCCGTTATGATCCTTGGTATCGGACGCGTTGCGTTTAAGGTCTTAGGCGAGAAGGAGTGATGATATGTTTCAGGTAGACGTTGATTATTTAAAAAGAGCTAAAAAACGGAAGGATCACGGCAGAGTGGTCATCCTGGTATTTCTGACGCTTGCGGGACTTGTTTCGCTGCTGCCCCTGGTTTATCTTGTATGTACTGCATTCAAGCCGGCGGAGGAGCTCTTCCTGTATCCTCCTACGTTTTTTGTAAAAAATCCTACGCTTCAGAACTTCAAAGATTTAACGGCGATTACTGCCAACAGCGCCGTACCGTTTTCCAGATATTTATTTAATACGGTCTTAATCACGGTAGCGTATATATTCTGCCTGGTATTTATCCTTACGATGGCGTGCTATCCGCTTTCCAAGCATAAATTCCCCGGCAGAAACGGTCTGATGACGCTCGTTACGACATCGCTGATGTTTGTTGCGGCAGCGGCGGCCATTCCTTCTTATTTGATTATTACTTCGCTGGGAATCGACAACACTTATCTTGTGTACATTATTCCGGGGCTTGCGAATACGACATGTCTTTTCCTGATGAAGCAATTTCTGGATACGGTTCCCGATGATATTTTTGAAGCGGGAAAAATTGACGGGGCCTCTGAGTGGCAGCTTTACACAAAAATTGCAATTCCGCTTTTGAGAAATGCGCAGGCAACCGTTATTATTCTGACGTTTGGCGGCATCTGGGCCGACACGGCCACGTCCACCACCTATATTTATAAAGAACAGCTGAGAACGCTCGGCTTCTTTATGAATACGATTGGCGGCGGTATTGCACGTACGGGTGCGAGCGCCGCATCAGGTTTGATAATGACTTTACCGAGCATCATCATTTTCATAATACAGCAGAGCCGTGTTATGGATACGATGGCGCACTCCGGAATCAAATAAGGGGGTAGAGGGCATATGAGACACAAAAAATTTATCAGTCTTCTTCTGCTGTTTGCTCTGGTTTTTTCCATCGGGATCCCGGTTTCCGCGCGGACGCCATACGCGAACTATTATATTCAGGAAAATGAAAGAACGGCGATGCCGATTCCCGCGGCTTATGAAACGAGCACAGTTATCGATTTCCTGTCTACGGAGACGGGAAAGCTGAATAATCCGGAGGATATGTTCATTGACGACGACGGCAAGATTTATGTGGCCGATACCGGCAACAACAGGATTGTCGTATATGACAGTGATTATTCGTTTCTTTTTGAAATCAGCAGCGATGGAACGTATGAAGAGGGAGATCTTTCCGCTCTGAAGGAGCCGAAGGGCGTTTACGTAGATCCGGACGATGGAGCGATCCTTGTTGCAGACTCCGGAAATGCCAGAATCGTTGAATTTACAAAATACGGAAATCTTCGTTATTCCTATCCGACGCCGCAAAGCGAAATTCTTTCCCAGGATTTTTCCTATCAGCCTTTGAAGGTTACAAAGGACGCAAGAGGTTTCATGTATGTGGCGAATAACGGAGACTTCAACGGAATTATGCAGATGAATTCGAACGGAGAATTTGTCAGCTATTACGGAACCAATAGAGTAAATCTTTCCTTTTGGGACTCGATTGCAAAGCTGCTGTGGAGCCGCGAGGACCGGCTTGGTACGGTTGTTACGCTTCCGTATACCTTCACAAATATTTATTGCAGCGACGATGGGTATATGTATGCAACGACGACAACGGAGACGCCGCCCCAGGTTCGTAAAATTAATATCGGCGGATCCGATATTTTATACGGTGCTTACGATTTCCGTGATAACAGTATTATGTCCTATTCCTCGTACAATCAGGTATTCTGCGATGTAACGGTCGACCGCTACAACAATATGCTGATTGTTGACAGAATGTATGGAAGAATTTATGAATACGACGAAAGGGGAAACAACCTGTTTGCGTTTGGCACGAGAGGAAACGGCTACGGACAGCTCTCCTATCCGGTCAGCATTGAGACGGACCACAGAGGCAGGGTATACGTCCTAAACAAAACGACGGGCAATATCACCGTATACACTCCGACCGAATTTGCCGATCTTGTCCACGAAGCAAATCTGCTTTACAGTCAGGGCAAATACGAAGAGTCTAAGGTGATCTGGGAGCAGGTCATCGAAAAAAGCAATTATTATACGCTTGCCCTTGTTAATATCGGAAATATTCTGATGCGTGAGGAGGAAAACGACGCCGCCATCGAATATTTTTACGAGGCCGAGAATGCGCTGTATGCCTCACAGGCGTACGAAGAAATCCGGGCTGATTTTCTCCGCGAGCATTTTTCGACAATTGTTATCGTAGTCGTTGTGCTTTTAATTGCGTGGGTTATTTGGGTTTCCGTTAAAAGAGCCAGACGGAGAAAATATGGACCGCCGAAGGAGCGCCATAATGTATTTACGGTAATCAGAAACTTCTTCAGGCGTATTACGGGGATTATGCGCCATCCGATCGATGGCTTTGAGGGAATCCGCTATGAGAACCAGGGCTCTTATGCAGACATGGCTATCATTATGATTTTGTACGCTCTGATTTCCGTCGTATCGCAGTATGCAGTCAGCTTTATATACCGCGATGGTACGCCCTTGGACGTGATCGAGCCGGTGAGCACCTTCTTCTTAGCCTTCCTGCCATGGATTGTGGTTTGCGTTGTGAATTACGGTGTTACGACAATTATGTATGGCGAGGGCAGATTCCGCGACGTGATCATAGGAGGCGCCTACTGTCATGGACCGCTCCTTCTTTTGATGCTGCCGATCAACCTGCTGACGCATATTCTTACGCAGAACGAAGCGGGAATTTTTAGGATTGTAAATATATTGCTTTATTTCTGGACCGTGCTGCTTGTCTACTTCTGTATTAAAGGCGTCCACGGCTTCCATCCGGTTAAGGCGTTTGTCGTATCCATTCTGACGGTGCTGGGCGTTGCCGCAGTGGCGATCCTCTTCTTCATTGTCTATGGCTTGGCTGCGCAGATGTTTGATTTCATTATACAATTTGGTAAGGAGTTGAGTTATCTTGTTTAAGAAAAAGAAAAAAAACCTGGAACAAAACAATGAGACGCCTGTGAATGAATCAGCATCGCGTGAAAAAATAAAAAAGGTACTGAAAATCGTTATTCCGCTTGTATTGGTCTTGCTGCTTATTTTTATTGTGCTGAAAGTCGCTTTTGGGGACGACCACAATATTATTTTCGGGAAGGACGGAATTGAGAGCAGCAGACAGGTTTCGGCTACCGACACATCGAAGGGAGTCAACGGCCTGATGCTTACCGATCAGGGAATGACGGTAGTAGCTGAGAACGATAATCTGATACTCAGCTTTTCCAACAGAGAAAATTTGTTTTTGATCCAGGATAAGGCAACGGGCGAAACCTTCCGTTCCTATCCGGAGCCGATTTATGAGACGACGCTTGCAGAGGGCGAAACCTCTGATCTCGCAGCTTACGATCTTTCCACGGAGACGGGCCAATTTATTACGTCGCCGGTGTTTGTCGGCTATACAAAGTCCGGTATGGACGGCGGCTTCGTATTGGGCGTAAACCAGATGCCACATGTGAAAACCGTTTATTTCATTGAGAACGGCGTCCGGCTGCGCTATGAGATGACAGAGCTGGAGCTGGAATTTTCCGTTGAAATTACGATCGAGGGCAACGAGCTTGTATACCGTATTCCGGTCAATGGAATCATTGAGCGGGAGGGCCTGGAAAACGAGGAGCAGGACAGAAGACCGCTGCTTACGTCGCTGAGCGTCCTGCCGTATCTCGGAGCGCATCGCACCGGTCAGGAGGGCTATTTTGTAGCGCCTGACGGAACAGGAGCGCTGACGCGCTTTGATGTCGCCAGAATCACAAACTATAATGAATATTCCAAGAAAGTATACGGTCCGGATCTGACCTTTGACGCGACCGACTCGCCGGATTACAATAATTTGCTTTTGAGTATCGGCGCTTACGGTATCGTGGAAAACAGAACTGAGGATGGAACAGAAAATATTAATCAGCTTGCAAATTCCATGATGACTTCTTTCATTAAGGAAGGAGATTCGAATGCGGAGCTGAAGATTTCAAATCCCGGCATCAGGAGCCTGCCTTTTTATGCGATCTATTTTCAGTATAATTACCGGAATTTTTACAAGCTTCAGATTTCGAACTCCGGTACGCAGTACGATATGGTCGTAAAAGACATGCAGCTGGGAGATGTCGAACAGAGAATTACGATCGATCTTTCGGAAGACGATGAGTATTCCTATGTAGACGTTGCTGCCAGGGTTCGGGAAAAGCTTTTGGCACAATGGAACGAGCGCTATGGCATTGAGCTTTCCATGGGTTCGGCTGAAGATGCGCCAGTGCTTAACCTGAAAATGTTTATGGGAGCCAAAAATGTAACAGGCGGCGTTTTGAATCAGGTTAAAGTAATGACGGATTTTGAGGACGTACAGAACATTTATAATGATCTTAGTGAAAGCGGCGCTTCTGACCTGCGTCTTTCTCTGCTTGGCTGGCAGAGGGGCGGTTATTATTGGAACTGTACCTCGAAGCTGAAGCCCGACGGTGCGTACGGCGGTGCGGGCGGCCTTCAGGATTTGACGAAATGGGCAAAGGACAAAAACATTACGCTTGTTTTGGATAATAACCTTCTGATTCTCTACGGAAG
This sequence comes from uncultured Clostridium sp., assembly GCA_900543695.1. GTDB lineage: Bacteria > Bacillota > Clostridia > UBA1212 > UBA1255 > Egerieisoma. The sequence continues at coordinate 10,487 of UQSG01000011.1, forward strand.
CCCGTCTAACGGCGCGACGTTCCGGAATGCCGTCGTAAAGGAAGCCAACACGTTTTATCTGAATTATTTGCTGAGCACGACGTCCGGCGTATACAATTATGCTGATTTTTATGTTCTCAGTCCGGAATATTTCGACCGCGAAATTCTGAATGATGTGATTGAACGCCTGAAGGACTACGGCGCGGCAAATGTAGACCTCCAGCAGCTGGGAGATATGCTTTATTCTGATTACAACGAGAATAATCCCTTATACCGCGTGCAGGCCATCAGCAGATATGTAAAATGGCTTCAGCAGTACGGGGCGAATTTTGAGGATGTCGCGGTTTACAGCGGGAATTCCTATGCAATTCCTTACGTCAATACCATTGTCGATATCCCTGTAGAAAAATCTTCGCATATTGTTCTGGATGAGGAAATCCCATTCCTTCAGATCGTATATCACGGGCTTGTAAATTATTATTCCGCACCCGTAAACAATCAGGACGACGAAACCTATTTTATGCTCAGATCGATTGAATACGGCGCGCTGATGTCTTATGAGCTTACGCAGGAAAAAACAAGCGAGCTTCGTTATACGTATTACGATGCCCTTTACCGTTCTGAGTATTCAAATCTGAAAAATGAGATCGTAGAGCGCTACAACAGCATCGCCGAAGCCGTGAAGCCTTTCATCGGCCTTGAAATCACGGATCATTACAGAGTGAATCCGGACTACGAAATTTTCTGTACGCAATATTCCGACGGTACCAGGGTATATGTTTGCTACGAAACCGAGAGCGTTACCGTCGAGGACGCTGCGTCCGGTCAGACGCTGTCCTTTGAAGGAAGAAGTTATCAAATATTGGAGAAGGGAGGGGAGTAATACATGGCTAAGAAACCAGTCAAAGTAAAAAAGCAGCTGGCGCACAAAAGAACGTTAGGCAGTGTTATTTCCTTTGAAAGGCGAAGAACGCTGGAGGGCTGGTGCTTTTCCGCCCCGTGGCTGATTGGCTTCCTCATTTTTACGCTGGTTCCGCTTATCCTGTCTGTCAGAATCAGTTTTTACATTACGCAGCTGACGGACCTTTACGGGTTTGAGGGACAGAGCAAATGGGTAGGCTTTGAAAACTACATGGATATTATCCAGGATCCGAGCGTGGGAGAAGCAATGGTAAATTCTTTCCTGAACGCATTGTGGCAGGTACCGATTATCGTGTTCTTCGCATTATTCGTGGCCGTGCTTCTGAAGCAGAAATTTCCTGGAAGAGTGTACTTCAGGGTCATCTTTTTCATCCCGGTGATTCTGGCTGGCGTTATCATGAGCTATCTGTTCAATGACGGCGTCGGCAGCATCAGCGTATTCGGTTCCATTGTCGGTTCTGCTTCCGGGGGCTTCTTCGGAACGCTGACACAATATATAGGAAATATCATGTGGAGCAGCAGTGTGGAAATTCTGATTTTCCTGGCGGCGCTGCAGAGTGTTCCCGATATCCTTTACGAGGTTGTTGAAATCGACGGAGCAACGGCATGGGAATCCTTCTGGCATGTTACGCTCCCGTATATTTCGCCGTTTGTCATTTTGAATTGCGTCTACGCCCTGGTCGACTCTTTTGTCAAGTATGACAACCCGATTATGAGCATGATGCAGTCCATGACGGAAACAGGTACGAAATACGGAATGGCGTCGGCGCTCAGCTGGATGTATATGCTGATTACTTTGGTCACGATTCTTATCTTCATTCTGCTTACGAGGAGGTGGCTCAGATGACGAACGTAATCCACAGAGTAACGGGTTTCTTTCAAACGTTTATCGATCGATACAGAAATCTCGGTTATAAGGCGAAAAAGAAAATCAGATTTGTGATCGGCCGGATCTTCTTATATTACGTCCTGATTGAGCTTGCTTATCTGTTTCTGCTCCCTTTTATCTATATTCTGACGACGTCCATGATGTCTTATCAGGATTATCTGGATCCTACGGTTGAGTGGATCCCTACCGCAATAGAATGGGAAAATTTTACCAGTGCCTGGCAGGGACTGAATTATCCGCGCGCGTTTTTGAATTCGCTGATTACTTCGCTGGGAAGCGCTGTTCTGCAGTGCGTTTCCTGTGCAATTATCGGTTATGCGCTGGGACGTTTTAAATTCAGAGGGAAAAATATTCTCTTTGTATTGGTTATCCTGGTGCTTCTGATTCCGCCGCAGACGATGATTCTTTCTTCATACGGTCTATGGGCGACATTTGGCATGACAAATACTTATTGGCCGATTTTGATCCCGTGCATATTTGGCCTGGGGCTGCGCGGCGCTCTATTTGCCTTAATTTATATGTACTTTTTCCAAAGAGTACCCGACGCGATGGACGATGCGGCGCGTATTGACGGCGCCGGCCCGTTCAGAGTATTTTTGCAGATCATGCTGCCGCTGGTAAAATCCGCCATATCGATCGTTTTCATTTTCTCGTTCGTATGGCACTGGAACGATAACTACGAAGCGCCTACTTATATGTTTAACCAGAATATGCTGACGCTTCAGCCGAAGCTGGAAAATATTCAGCAGTATTATTCCGAATTAATGGGATATTCTGGCGAAGCCAGCGAGATTGACAAGGCCATGACAGAACCGATGCTGTTTGCAGGCTGTCTGCTGGTAATGATTCCGGTATTAATCGTATATATAGCGGGGCAGAATAAGCTTGCATCAGGAATTGAGCGAATCGGCGTTATTGAGTGACGGAGGGTTTTTCTATGTTTAAGAAATTACGTTTCACCATTATATGGATCCTTGCGATTGCGCTGCTCGTTTCTTTTGCCGGCTGCTCCGGAAATGACAGCGATGAGGAGGAAAACGGACCGTCTTCTTCTGCGAATCCTGTTCCGGAGGATCTGGCAGGAAATATAACGATTTCCGCATATAAGAATTATGAGAACGACAACGATCTGTTTATGTTTGCGCAGGCGTATGCGCTGCAATATCCCAGCGTAGACGTTCAGATTGATGCAGATTATTCGTATGATGAATATTTTGCAACATTGGATGAGCGGATCGAAAGCGGCGAGATCGGCGACGTGGTGCTGATCAGCTCGGAGCAGCTGCCGGAATATGTGGAAAAAGGGTGGATCCTGGACCTGAGCAGCGATGCAGAGGGAATCATAGATTATACATCTGCCAGCTTTGACCGGCTGTATCCCTCAGAGGAATATATGGAGGCCGCATATAATGCATCCCTGTATGAGGGAAGAATGTATATGTGTCCTGTGGAATACCTGAACCAGGTAGTTATTCTGAATCTTGATTTACTGGAAGCGGCGGGGATTGAGGATCCTGTTCCATCGGACGACTGGACGTGGGATGAGCTGTACGAATATGCGCAAAAGCTTTCGGAAAGCGGCGTGGAAACGCCCGTCCTGATGAATTATACGGATTATGCAATCTGGGGCGCTTTCGCAAGAGGCTTTGGCGGCGCTTTGTATAACGATGTTTCCTTTGCTGATAAAACTACGGAGCTGAACTTTACGGATCCGGATGTGATTGAAGGATTAAAATATCTGGCAGACCGTTTTCTCCGTACGGGATACGCTGCGGACAAGACGACGGCAGAGGTAACAAGCGAAGAGCTCTCTCAGTACGGAATCATCGTAGCGGATCATTCTGACGTAGTCAGATGGCAGGAGGCGCTGTCCCAGGATGCGGAAAACGGCGGATTTGAATGGGAATTTGCTCATTTTCCTGGATTTGAAGGAGCAGACGGTACGATATATAAGAGTATTGGCGTGAAAACGCTTGGCTTAGCTGTTATTAACCATGAAGTGATCGACGCCCTGAATAGCGGAAATACCGATATTGATAAGACGGAGGAAGAAATTCAGGCGGAAATCGAGGCGCGGGAGAATACAGAGAAGAATGCCAAGGCCCTTGCGCTGTACGCAATGGTTGAGGATGCTTCTATTGCGTATTGCGGAGAGCTCGGCTACAAGGTTCCGGCGCTGAAGTCTGCCAATACCATGAAATTTTGGCGGGAATTCCCTGTCTCCGGTAAGAATACATCGGTATTTTCTCTCTATTCAGATTATGATTATCCAGCCGTTCTTACGTCTTTTATGACGTGGAGCGCCTCCGGAGAGATTAGAGACAGTATCGACGAGATCTTTAAGACGTATGCGGAAAACACAGAGCTGATGTATATCGATGATCTCCTTCAGGAGATTCAGGACGCTGCCAATGCAAGCTGAGCGCTGCAAAATACCGTTGATTTATTTAATTTGGTTTAAATATTTTGTAAAATCAGCGATTAAGCGCGCCAGTCAAAGCGTTTGTATATTGACAAAACCAGTGGATATGGTTAAGATGAAATCGTATTGTTGTAATAGAATAACTTTAGTAGGAGGTCACAGTTAATGAAGAAGTATTTGAAAAGTGCATCAGTGCTTTTGCTGATCCTTGTCATGACGTTCACCATGGTTGCCTGTAAGAAACCGCCGATGTTAACGCAGGATGATATTGATGCGGCTCTTGAAGAAGAAGGCGAACCGGAAGGCGAAATCACGTTTACGTATTCTCCGGCGGCTACCAGCGCAGACTACAAGCAGGCAGCGGATAAGTTTGTGACGGCATTTGAGCAGAAGTACACGAACGTAACGGTGGAGCGCGATTACACGGCGACTTCGGATAACCGAATCGCTTCCGCGGATATCGGAGATGTTTTCTATTTTGCGGAGACGCAGACGTACAAATATGCGGTGCAGGACAGAGCGCTTATCCCGCTGGATGGTTTTATAACGAAGTTCGGTATCAGCCAAAACGACGTTTACGGCGGTATTTATCGTCTCGGTCTTGTAAACGGCCGTCTGTATTTCGTCCCCAGAGACTACAATCAGATAGTTTTGATTTACAATAAATCGGCCATTACGGAAGCCGGATTGAATGCGGAGATCAGACCGGAATGGACCTGGGAGGAATTCCAGGACATCTGCGAGCGGCTGTATGATCCGGAGGGAGAAGATTATTATCCGCTGAATCTGAATCTGACATATTCACCTGTATATGTTCCGTTCTTCGAAGCCTATGCGTCGAGAGACGCATGGTGCAACACCACGGAGAAGAAGATTACATTTATCGATGAAAACGGCGATATTTTAAGAGCGATCGGCGAAGCGCTGGACATGGCAAGAAAATACTATGTCATGATTCCTTCGGTAAATGAGAGTGCGGAAGACATCGCAGGCAGGGAGTATATCTTTAAAACGGACGTATATCCGACCATACAGGCAACCGGCAAGCAATTTGACAACAGGGATGTCGACTGGGATATCATTAATATGCCGCTCTTCCAGAATCCTTCCTTCGGATGCGGCGCATCGGGAGTGGGCGTCTTTGCAAGAACGCAGAACGTAACGGCTGCCGCAGCGCTGGCGCTCTTTTTCCTGACACCGGAAGGACAGCGGGCCTTCAATTCCGGTACGGGCGGTTCTGTTCCCCTGCTGAAGTCCCTGGATGACGAGGGTTATGATGCTTGGAAATATCCGGACGATCCGGCATGGAGCGGAAAGAACTGGGATGCGTTTGTATATCTGGCAGATACGGCTTCCACGCCTGGTCAGGTAAACTGCAGAATGCCAATCGATGTTGCTGAGGCGATCGAGGCGGATATCAGGAATATCTTGTCAAGAGACCTGGCAGGAACTGAAAGCTATCAGGACGGATTTAGAGAACTTGAGACGAGATGTAATGAAATTTGGTCATTGCTGACGGTATAAAGGTTTTGCAGATTTGATCGCTGCCGGATGAAGCAGCGGGACGGCGCCGGAATTCTTCGGAATCCGGCGCCGTTTTTATGTCTTAATAATCCGTTTACAGAAAAAAGAAAAGCGCTGCGGTAATCAGCGGGGCGAGCAGAGACTGAAGCAATTTCCCGATAAAATAATATTTAATTTTAATTTTACCGGAGGCCAGAATGCCGCACACCTGCATATGGACGGAACAGCCGGACCAGGCGCTGAAGGCGGAGAACAGCATATACTTTAATATGGGATTTGTGGTCTGAACGCTTTCTCCAAGACTGCGGAGTCCCCCGGTAATTTCCAAAAAGGAATAGGCCGCCGAATAAATAAAATCAGACAGGCAGGGAATCAATTTCAGCAGCGATGTCACGGAAGAAAAAAAGATAATTACGGCGCCGACGTACAGTACAGTATTAAGAGAAGAAAGAAGTGCGGCAGGAATGTCGGTTTTGCCCTGGATCGGGGCAGTTCCGCATAATCCGGGGGCAGCGGAGCTGCGGCGGACGCGGCAAAGCAGAATACCGCTGCCCAGAGAAGCAAGCGTGACGGAAAGCCAAATCAGAAGACCGCTCCGAATACTGCCTAAATATGCACTGCCTACAATCGAGGCCATAAATACGGGGCCTACATTATTTGTAAAAGACGAAAGACGTTCAGCCTCTTCCTCCGTGATATCTCCTCTTGCCTTTAAATCACATGTGATTTTCGCCCCGATCGGAAAGCCGCAGAGGCAGCCCAGAATAATGGGCGCGATGCAGCTTCCGGGAAGATGCATAACACGCTCCATAAGCGGTTTTACAGGCTTTGCTATGCGCGTCAGAAATCCACCGGATACAATGAGCGAGGAAAGCACATAAAACGGAAACATTGTGGGAAGAACCGTGTTCAGGAACATCATAACGGCGTTCCTTGTCTCCGGAACACAGCTCTCGCTGAAAATTACAAAGAAAAGAATCAGTATGAACGAAAAAATCCCGATGATGGATGAAAGAAGCATACCACACCGCCAAAGCATGAATCATTATAATATATTTATGCCGGATATGGACAATTATCACGCCGGAGTGTAAAATAAGAAAGATCTGCTATTTGCTTCCGCGTACGGAGAAAGGATGAGCGCATGCCGATAAAGATACCGAATGATTTGCCAGCGGCGGAAACGCTGCAGAAGGAACATGTATTTGTGATGCACGAAAACATGGCGTTTCATCAGGATATCCGCCCGCTGAAGATTGCAATAATGAATTTGATGCCAACAAAAATCGTGACCGAGACACAGCTTCTGCGTCTGCTCAGCAATACGCCGCTGCAGGTGGAGCCGACGCTGCTTCATCCGGCGACACACCGTTCAAAAAATACCTCGCTCAGTCACCTGAACGCGTTCTACGTAACGCCGGACGCTGTAAAAAACGAAAAATTCGACGGCTTGATTATCACTGGAGCGCCGGTCGAACAGCTGCCCTTTCAAGAGGTTGGATACTGGGACGAGCTATGCCGCCTGATGGAATGGTCGCGTATGAATGTGACGACAACGCTTCATATTTGCTGGGGCGCGCAGGCAGGGCTGTTTTATCATTACGGAATTGATAAGTGCCTGCTGGAGAAGAAGCTGTTCGGTGTTTTCGAGCATAAATCACACAACCGTGTAGCCCGTCTGCTCCGCGGCTTTGACGATTGCTTTTACGTGCCGCATTCGCGCTACACAGGCATCCGAATGAAGGACGTCGAGAAGGAACCGGATCTGGATATTCTGGCGACTTCCGACCGGGCGGGCCTTTGCATCTGTGCTTCTCATGACAGACGGCAGATTTTTATGCTTGGCCACTTGGAATATGACAGAGATACGCTGAAGCTGGAATATGAGAGGGATCGGGCAAAGGGACTGGCAACCGCAATTCCCGAAAACTATTTCCCGGACGATGATCCGGCGAAAACTCCGTATTTTAAATGGAAAAGTCATGCTTATCTGCTGTACGCCAACTGGCTTAATTATTATGTTTATCAGGCTACGCCATACGATCTCAGTCATATTACTATGGAGTTCAAGCCTCCCGTCGGACACGAGGAATGAGAATTAGGTTTGTATTTTCCCTGTTTTCATTGTATAATAAACGGGAATTGAAAAGCGGAACGGATGAAACGATGGGGCTGGTTGTCTGATGCGTCGCAATATCGGAAAGACTTATATCAAAAAGGAAAAAAAGTGGAATCTCATCATAACGCTGATTACAATCGCTGTTGTGGCGGTTGTCATTGCGGTGATAGAGCTTTTGCCCGGCAGCGCGCCGGAGCTTGGCTACTCTGACATGAACGGCGTAGGACGCTCCTTTTTGTATCCTTTTGTTTTTCTTGACAGCAACAGCAATCTGTATCTTATGAAGGAGGACTGCACTGTGACGGCGATTGACGATGCCGTTGCGGCGCCGGTTCATGATTCCGTAAACGACCAAATCTATTATCTCAGAAATAATATACTTTATGAGTATTCGATTAAGTCTAACGAGCGAGTCGCCCTGTGCGAGAACGTTACTGGCTTCAGCCTGATGGGAAACCGCAGGGCGATCGTTTGCACAAATACATCAAATCAGATCCAGCTTTATTTGTTTAAAGGAGACCAAACCCGGCTTTTGAGCGAAACGCGTGACGGGGAACCGTCCGCGTCCGCGTACGCGGTATCTTCCGAGGGCGTGCTGCTTGCGGACGGCGGAAAGCTTATCTACAGCGACTACACCGGGCAGATGCGCACGATAAGCGAAAATCTGAATTCCTCCAGAAAATTTTATCTTTCAAAAGATGGCGGAAAAATCTGCTATTACGAGGGCGATATCATGTATATCGCTGATACGGACGGAAACATACTTCTGAGCTCTGTCAATGCGCAGCCGGTATTATCTCAAGTGGAGCCGGTGCTGCTCGATCCCTCTACAAAGGAGCTGGACAGCGACGGCAGCGTTCCGTTCCGGTATTTTCTCAGCGATATCAGCATGGTTTACCATCCTGAGCAAAACGGTGCGTCCGAATACACGGCGGGGCTGCTGCAGTATTTAGACGGAGATGAGCTGAAGGAAATCGCGAGAAACGTGTATCGACTGCTTTACTACTCCGAGGCCGACGATTTTCTGCTTTATTCCGTGCTGAATGGGGATGGAATGGATATTTATATGACATCAAAGGGCGGAGCGCCTGAGAAGCAGATCAGCTGCGGGGTCAATGCCAGATTTATTTTTGATGCAAGGACAAACTATCTGTATTATCAGGAAGCGGACGGGCTGCTTTGCCGGTATAATATATATGACGTTCGCCAGAAGAGCGTTACGGTTGCTGAAAACACCGGGAATATTTATAATTATTATAATAAACCGTTTATTGCCTATGAAAATGCGGACGGGAGCGAGCTGTATCTCGTTTTAAAGAATCAGATCGAGCGCTTCGATGCAGCCTTTGAAATGAGGCTTTACGGCAGAAGCAATGAAATCTATTTATTGTGCCGGCAGAATGGGGATGGACTGATGTCGCTGGACTATGTCGTCGAAGATAAAATGACCAGAATTGCAGGCAACGTCGGGACAAACGTTTTTTTTGACCGGGATATGGAATATATCGTTTATAATTCGGATGCCAAGCTGTACGTCTGGCATAATGGAGAAATCACGTGCGCCGGAGAGTATCAGGATGTAAAAGCGGTGGATATCATAAAATGAGGAAAGGAATCACGATGCAGGTCAAAATCGGAATGATTGCGGCAATTTTGTGTCTGGGCTCCGCCGCCGCGTCAGGTTGTAAGGGCAGCTTCCCGACCGCTCCTCCGACACTGGCGGCGCCGACTGCGGTGGCTACGGCGACTCCTGCGGGCAGTGCTGCTCCTGCGCCGACCGTAACACCGGACGCTGAGCAGGAAATTCATTTTACAGATATTAACCTAGAAACAGTTGTGAGAGAAAAAATTGGAAAAAGCATCGGTGCGATCCGGCGGGCGGACGTGGAAAATATTACGGAGCTCAGCGCTCGCGTCAGAGGAATTACTTCAATCGAATCATTGCGCTATTTTACGAGCCTGGAGGAACTCGATCTGTACGGAAACAGGATCACGGATTTTTCCGTTCTGGCAGAGCTGCCTTCTCTCAAAAAGCTGAATATTGCGAAAAATTATAATATTTTGACTCCGAACACGTCGGGAGCTTCCGGCCTGGATCTTACGCCTTTGAAAGGCCTGGTGCTTCTGGAAGAGCTGGACGCTTCCGACAATATGCTGACGGATCTGACGGTGCTTGGCTCTCTTTCGGCGCTGCAGACCTTGACGCTTGCCAATAACCGCATTACGGACATTTCGCCGCTTGCCGGCTGCAAATCTCTTACATATGTAGATTTGTCTTATAATTACGGTCTGAATTCAGACAATACGGAACGGGGAATTTCTGATTTATCTCCGCTGTTTGAAAATACGCAGCTCCGGACTCTGATCGCCGGCCACAATCTGATCTCTGATGTGGAGGGAATCGACGCGCTGGAGGAGCTGTCTTATTTGGACCTTACAGACAATTATCTGGATTCCCTGGCGCCGCTTGCTGAGGCAGCAAGCCTGGAAACCGTGCTGCTTCACAGTAATGCGCTTACGTCTCTGGATCCGCTGGCGGGCAATACTACGATCCGGACGCTTGACGTTTCTCTGAATATGATCTCGAACTTTGATGCAATCAACACGATGCCTGCGCTCCGCAGCCTAACATGGGAACAGAACAACATTCAGGATTACAGTGCAATCGATGCGTTTGAAGAACGTATGAGCGCACTGCAAAACCGCAGACAGAAGCTGCAGGGGAATTAAAATGGATAGAGAAAATATCAACAGAAAACAGATCCAATGGTTTCCGGGTCATATGGCACGGGCGCGCCGGATCCTCGGGGAAAATTTGAAGCTGGTAGATATCGTGCTTGAAATTGTAGATGCAAGGATTCCATTCTCCAGCAGAAATCCGGAAATCGACAGGATCCTCGGACAGAAGCCGCGGATCCTGCTTGGAAATAAAAGGGATCTTTCGGATCCCAATCAAAACGGATTCTGGAAAAACTATTATGCGGGGAAGGGCATCCGTATGCATTATACGGACTGCAGAAGCGGCGCGGGCGTGAAGGAGGTCCTTTCTGCAATTAGGGAAACGATGGATGAGAAATTCAAGCGCTTTGCGGGGGCGGGACGGCGGCCTCCCGTCATACGGGCTATGGCCGTAGGAATTCCAAACGTGGGGAAGTCTTCCCTGATTAATCGGATCGTAGGACGCGGCGCAGCGGGAACGGGCGATCGTCCCGGCATCACGAGAAACAAGCAGTGGCTGAGGATTCGAGAGGATATTCATCTGCTCGATACGCCCGGCCTGCTCTGGCCGAAGTTCGAGGACGAACGGTGCGCCTATCGGCTTGCCGCTACGGGAGCGATCAAAAATGACGTCCTTGACGTACAGGATATCGCGCTTTTTTTACTGCGGTATATTACCGAACAATATCCCGGACTGATGGAAGAGAAATACGGCTTCAGTACCGAGAAAATGGCGGATCCTGCTGACATTTTGCTGGCATGCGGCAGGCGCAGGGGCTGTCTCGCTAAAGGAGGCGCGGTGGATTTGCTCCGGGCCGCGAATCTTGTGCTGGACGATTTCCAAAGCGGAAAGCTGGGACGGATTACATTAGACGGACCGGAGCTGCTGAATCCGGCGGAGCAGTGATATGACAGAGCAGCATTTTACGGAATTATGTCAGTATGAAAGGCAGCTGGCGGGAGAAGGTGTCCGGCTGATTGCCGGAATCGACGAGGCTGGCAGAGGGCCTCTGGCCGGTCCGGTGGCGGCGGCCTGCGTTATCTTCCCGGCGCGGGGACCGTTCGTACGCGGCGCGGATGATTCCAAGAAGCTCAGCGAAAAACGGCGGGAGGCACTGTACGAAGAGATCAGGGCGTCCTGTATTTCTTACGGCGTGAGTATGGTCGGAAACGATCGGATTGATGAAATCAATATTTTGCAGGCAACGTATGAGGCAATGCGGGAGGCGCTCCGAATCGCGATCGCCGCTGCCGGTGAAGCTCCGGAACGGCTTCTGGTCGATCACGTTCGGATCCCGCAAGTAGAGCTTCCACAGGTATCTATTACGCACGGCGATGCGAAAAGTATCACGATCGCTTGCGCTTCAATATTAGCGAAAGTGGAGCGGGACAGATTGATGCGGCAATATGACGCCAAATATCCGGAATATGGTTTTGCAAAACATAAAGGGTACGGAACGGCGCCGCACTATGATGCAATTAACAGATACGGTCCCTGCGCTCTGCACAGGCGCACGTTCCTGAAAGGAAGAGGCTGAACGATGAAAGTGAAAAATGCAAAATTTGTGATCTCGGCTGTATCTCCGCAGCAGTATCCCGAAGGGAATTTATTGGAAATCGCGTTTGCCGGGCGCTCTAATGTCGGTAAGTCCTCGCTGATCAACGCCCTGCTTGGCAGAAAAAATCTGGCATACAGCGGTTCTCGCCAGGGGATGACGCGGCAGATCAATTATTATAATCTGGATGATGAGCTGCATTTTGTAGATCTGCCCGGCTACGGCTATGCGGCCGTTTCGAAAGGCGAAAAGAATCTGTGGGCGAAGGTCATCGAGGAATATCTCAACGTTCGGCCGCAGCTTTATCTCGTATTGCTGCTGCTGGATATCCGTCATAAACCGTCCAAGGACGACGAAAACATGTATCGATGGATTTTGGCCTCCGGCCTTGCGTATCTGATTGTGGCTACAAAATCAGACAAAATCAGCAGACAGCAGCTCCAGCACAATACCGCGCTGATAAGATCCACTTTACAAATACCACCAAATAAGGATATTATATGCGTATCGGCCGAAAAACGGACCGGGATCGAAGCGCTTTGGGATGCGATCGACGGATACATAACGGAAGAGGAGGAAGCAACAAAATGAAAGAAGCATTTATAACGAAGGAGCAGGCAGAAGAAATCAGCAGGAAATATCCTACGCCGTTTTATATATACAGCGAAGCCGGGATTCGCAGCGCGGTGCGCGGCCTTAAACAGGCTTTTTCCTGGAATCCGGGATTCCGGGAGTATTTTGCGGTCAAGGCGTGCCCGAATCCATTTCTGATTAAGATTCTACAGGAAGAGGGCTGCGGGACGGACTGCTCCTCTTATACGGAGCTGATGCTTTCGGAAAGCCTGGGCTTTCACGGACAGGACATCATGTTTTCCTCCAATGCGACGCCGGCCGCGGACTTTGAATATGCGCGGAGGCTGGATGCGATTATTAATCTCGATGATTTTACCCATATTGATTTTCTGGCGCAGCACGGCGGAATCCCCGAGGAAATTTGTCTCCGGTATAACCCGGGCGGTAAATTCGCTGTAGGGAACCGCTTTATGGGAAATCCCGGAGATGCCAAATACGGCATGACGCCGGAGCAGATGGTCGACGGGATCCGGAAGCTGATGAAAATGGGAGCAAAGCGCTTCGGAATTCATGCGTTCCTGGCAAGCAACATGATTGATAAGGATTATTATCCGGCTCTTGCTGCGGTGCTCTTTAAAGAGGCGGTTCGTCTCCAGAAGGAGACTGGAGCCGTATTCAGCTTTGTGAATTTATCAGGAGGAATCGGGATTCCGTATCTTCCGGACGAGCAGCCGGCGGACATCGATTATATTGGCAGACATGTGGAGCAGGCGTACCGCGAGATTATTGTTCCTTCTCCCATCGGCTCGCTGGATATTAAAACGGAACTGGGAAGGTATATCACGGGGCCCTACGGAATACTGGTCACGCGCGTCCTGCATGAGAAAAATACATACAAGCATTATCTCGGGACGGACGCGTGCGCGGCGAATCTTATGCGCCCTGCGATGTACGGAGCCTATCACCATATCGTTGTGCTGGGAAAAGAACACGAGCCCTGCGTAAAAACATATGACGTTACGGGCGGCTTGTGTGAAAACAACGATAAATTTGCGATAGACAGACGCCTGCCGGAAACGGTGCCGGGCGATTTGCTGGCCATTCTTGATGCCGGTGCGCACGGCTTTGCGATGGGCTACAATTATAACGGCAAGCTGCGGAGCGCGGAGCTGCTCCTGAAAGAGGATGGTTCCGTACAAATGATTCGCAGAGCGGAAACGCCGAAGGATTATTTCGCCACATTCGATTTTTCGGATATTATAAAAGTTGATTGACAAATGGCAAGGGAGTATAAAATATGGAACATTCTTCAAAAATCCAGGAAATTGCGTCCCGCGTCAAGGAGCTTCGGGAAGTGTCGGAGCTCAGTGCGGAAGCCGTTGCCGGACAGCTCGGGATCTCATTAGAAACGTATTTATCTTATGAAAATGCGGAAGCGGACTTTCCCGTAAGCGTCCTATACGAGCTCGCGGCGCTTCTGCGCGTAGACCTGACAGAGCTTCTGACGGGCGTGCCGCCGCGGCTGGCGAATTGTTCTCTCGTCCGCCGGGGCGAAGGCATTGCGGTAGACCGGTACGTCGGCTACGATTTCGAAAGCATCGCGTACAAATTCATCGGGCGCAAGATAGAGCCCATGATCGTGACGGTGGCGGCGAAAACGGAAACCGAGCCGCCCGCTCTTGTCAGCCATACCGGCCAGGAATTTAACTACGTGCTGGAGGGACGTGTTAAAGTCATTTTCGGAAAACGGGAATTTCTTTTAAACGAGGGAGACTGCTTATATTTCGATCCGGTTACGCCGCACGCGCAGACGGCCGTCGGCGGAAAAGACGCAAAATTCCTGACAGTCATCTTATTATAATACCGGAGGTTCAGGCAAATGGATTATATGCTAAAAAAATATCTTCCGCGGATCCGCTTCGATTCGTATGAGGATTTTAAAACAAACTATCGGGTGAACGTGCCTGCGGATTTCAATTTTGGTTTCGATGTCGTAGACGGCTGGGCTCAAGAAGAGCCCGAAAAAAAAGCGCTTGTCTGGTGCAACGATAGCGGAGAGGAGCGTATTTTTACGTTTCAGGAGATCAGTCGGATCAGCAACCAGATGTGTAATTATTTTCGCTCCATCGGAATCCGGAAGGGCGACCGCATCCTGCTCATTCTAAAAAGACGGTACGAATACTGGATCACGGTTACTGCGCTCCATAAAATCGGGGCGGTTGTGATTCCCGCTACGTTTCAGCTGACGGAAAAGGATCTGATTTACCGGATCAATGCGGCTTCCGTGAAAATGATTCTTTGCGCGCAGGATGAAAACATTATTTCTCATGTGGAAAATTCAGAGCAGCAATGTCCGTCGCTCCAGTATAAAGCGCTGATTGAGGAGCCCGGCGCGGGGCGGGCGGGATGGATCAATTATACGGATGCCTATTCTTGCCAGAGCGACGTATTTACGCGACCGGAGGGAAAGGACGCCGTAAACGCAGACGACCTGATGCTGATTTATTTTACGAGCGGGACGACGGGGATGCCCAAAATGGTGCAGCACGTGCAGTCCTATCCGCTTGGTCATATCGTCACGGCGAAATATTGGCAGCAGGTAGAAGAAAATGGTCTGCATCTGACCGTCGCGGATTCCGGCTGGGCTAAGTTTTCGTGGGGAAAAATTTACGGTCAGTGGATTTCCGGCTCTGCGGTACTGGGCTATGATATGGATCGGTTTGATCCGCACAAGCTGCTGAGCGTGATGGAAAAATACAAAATCACAACCTTTTGTGCGCCGGCCACAATGTACCGCTTCATGATTAAGGAGGATGTGACGAAATATGATTTGTCCTCCATTCACCATTGCTGCATGGCGGGCGAGCCGCTGAATCCCGTCGTATTCGAGCAATGGGAGCGGCTTACGGGGCATAAGCTGTATGAAGGCTTCGGTCAAACGGAGGGGCCGGTGCTGCTTGCAAACTTTGAGTGGCTTTCTCCGAAGCCCGGCTCTACGGGCAAGCCGTCTCCGCTGTTTGATATCCATATCGTGAACGAGGCGGGGAAGGAATGTGAGATTGGAGAGGAAGGGGAAATCGTGATCCGCGGCGCGCAAAAGAACCGTCCTGCGGGCCTGACGATCGGTTATCTCGGGGATGAAGGAGCAAATGAAAAGCTTTTTGCCGGCGGCGACTTTCATACGGGGGACAACGCGTGGTACGATGAAGATGGTTATATCTGGTTTATTGGCCGCGTGGACGACGTCATTAAGTGCTCCGGGTATCGAATCGGGCCGTTTGAGGTAGAAAGCGCTTTGATGACACATCCTTCCGTTTTGGAGTGTGCGATCACCGCGGCGCCGGATCCGATCCGCGGACAGGTGGTAAAAGCGACGATCGTTCTTGCCAGAGGCTATGAGCCGACAGAGGAGCTGAAGAAAGAATTGCAGAATCATGTGAAACGGGTTACGGCTCCGTATAAATACCCGCGGATCGTGGAATTCGTAGAAGAGCTTCCGAAAACCACAAGCGGCAAAATCCGGCGGGCCGCGCTGCGGGAGCACGATCAGAAGAGCTAAACGGATAAAGGAGGCGGCATACCATGAATTGCGTCAGAATAGGAATCGTAGGACTTGGCAATATGGGGACGCTGACCGCAAATTTTATCCATGCCGGTGAAATCGAAAATTGTGTGATCGGCGCGGTCTGTGATATTTGCGAGGAACGGCTGCTGTATGCGAAAACGCATTATGCGGAAGTTCCAGCAGCTTGTATCTATACCGATTATTTGAAAATGCTTGAAACGGCTCCCCTCGACGCGGTATATATCGCCGTACCGCATTACCTGCATCCGGAGGTTGCGATCGCCGCTTTCGCAAAAGGGCTGCATGTAATTACTGAAAAACCGGAAGCCGTATACACGGAGGCGGCGCGCCGAATGAATGAAGCATATGATGCGGCAGCCGCGCGCCGTCCGGAGCTTCGGTATGCAATCATGTACAATCAGCGTACGAATCCATACTATCAACGGATTCGCGAAATTTCTTCATCCGGCCGGCTGGGCGTTTTGCGTCGGGTGATATGGAACATCACGAACTGGTACAGAACGCAGGCCTATTATGACTCTTCCGATTGGCGCGCCACCTGGGAGGGGGAAGGCGCCGGCGTGCTTCTGAATCAGAGCGTACATAATCTGGATCTGTGGCAGTGGATGCTGGGAATGCCGCGCCGGATCCGGGCGTTTGCGTATGAGGGAAAATACCATGACATTCAGGTCGAGGATGACGTTACGATTTATGCAGAATATGCCTGCGGCGCTACAGGCGTGTTTATGACCTCCACCGGCGAGTATCCGGGCGCAAACCGCCTTGAGATTCAATACGACGCCGGTAAAATTATCTATGAAGGCGGTCTTCTGCGAATCTGGAGCCTGTCGGAGAGCGCACGGTCGTTTTCAGATCGTACGGAGCAGCCTTTCAGCGCTCCGGAGATTTCGTATGAGGAGGCTGAGGTTCCCGGAACGGAAACGGCGCATCGCGGCATCATGACGAATTTTGTAAATTCGATTTTACGGGGCGAGCCTTTGATCGCTTCTGGAAAGGAAGGAATTTACGCCCTTTCCCTCTGCAACGCGGCGCTGCTTTCTTCGTGGAAGGACGACTGGGTTTCGTTTGCGGCAGAGACAGACTGCACGGATCCGCTGCTTTCGTATGAAAAGGAATACAAAGCACGGCTGGATCGTAAAATTTCCGATACGGCCGGAAAAAGGCGCGGATCGGAAAAGAAACGCACGGTTTTTTTGGATTTGGCAGAAAATGCTTCCGGCGGCAGTCTGGGCAGCCGATAATCTTTGACAGTGACGGAGGAATTCAAAAGAATGGCAGTCTTGGTAATCGAAATCAGCACGTCTTCTGTAAAGGTAATGGCGGTAAACGCGGCGTTCCGCGTTTTGTCCGAGCATTCCGAACGCATCCGTTCCGGAGACGGAGGCATTCAGCAGCCGGATGAAATCTGCGATACGGCGTTTGCGCTTGCGCGGAAAACGGCAGAGCATTGTATGCAGCAGAATCCGCAGGCTGAGATAAAAGCGGTCGGAATCGTTTCAACCTGGCACAGCTCTCTGGTTGCGGATTCGGACGGAAGGGCAAAAACTCCTGCGTATCTGTGGACGTACCGCGAACCCGGGCCGGTCGCGTCTTCTTACAAAAAGGAGCGTCCGGAGCGGGCTTTGGCTTACTATCGGAAGACAGGCTGCCTTGTGAACGGCTCTTACGTATCGTTTCGGATGAAATATTTAACTGAAAATGGCCTTCGCTTTGAAAACGGGGACCGTCTTATCGATCAGGGGACGTATTTGTTTCATAAATTGACAGGGGCTTTTCTTGAAAGCCGCTCCATGGCCTCCGGAACGGGATTGCTGTCCTTGCGCGCTCTGGATTGGGATCCGGAGCTTGCATCGGAAATGGGCGTCCCCCTGGCGGCGCTGCCCGAGCTTTGTGAGTATGACCGCTGCCTGCCGCTTTGCTCCGGCGCCGCGGCATTGCTTGGCCTCACACAGGGCATCCCTGTCGTAACGGCGCATCCGGACGGAGCAATGAACCAGGTTGGCGACGATGCGCTCGAGGAGGGCATCATGACGCTTTCCGCAGGTACGAGCGCCGCGCTTCGTATGGTATCCGATCGGGCTGCCGTACCGGACACGCCGTCGCTTTGGTGTTATTATGCGCCGGGCCGCTATCTCACCGGAGCGGCGACGGCCGGCTGCTCCAATTGTATTGACTGGTTTGCAGATCAGGTCTGCGGGAATCAGTATACATATTCTGCGCTTGACGAATTGGCGGAGAAAGCGCGGAGCAAGGAACGGAAAACGAAAGATCTGCCGGTATTTCTTCCTTTTTTATTTGGGGAGCGCGCGCCGGGCTGGAGTGAATATCGGCAGGGAGGCTTCCTGGCTTTAAGCGGACAGCATGATACGGGAGCGATGTACCGCGCCGTTTTGGAGGGAATCTGTTTTAATATCCGGCAATGCTATGAAGCGCTTTGCCGGGTAAACCGGACGCCGGCTCGGATTCATGTTTCCGGCGGGATTCTTCGTTCCGCAATCTGGTCCCGGATTCTTGCGGACGTTTTACAGAAAGAGCTTTCGCTTTCCCCGATTCAAAACGCGTCCTCACTGGGCGGTGCAAAGCTGGCGCTGTTTGCCGCAGGAGAAATTCCGGGAATTGACTGTAAGGCCGGCGGCATCCGGGAAACGCTATCTCCGAATCGGGAAGCGGCGGCATATTATGACCGTCTGTATGAGGAATATTGCAGATGGTACCGTCAGACTGAGCCTGAATCATAATTTCAGGCTTTTTTCAAATTTAGAGCGGGGCATCATGATCTGATGCCCGCATTTTGTGCATTTTAAACGGAAATCCGCGCCGACACGCAGGATTTCCCATTGATTGCCGCCGCAAGGATGGCTTTTTTTTGTTGTGATAATCTGACCGATTTTAAAGTCCGTCATAATTTTCCCCTGCCAGCATGCGGTTGATTTTTTCTCTTAAACGGATGAGATACGTATGATCTGCGTTGAACTTATCAAAACGGAGCTCCTCCAGCCCTAAGGCGATCACAACGGCTTCCCGCGGATTTACAGAGGATTTCTGCATTTTTTCCGCAAGCGCTTCCAGTGCTCTCAGATCCTGCAGCGCTTCTCGGAAGACTTCCAGACGCAGTGACGGCAGCGCGTTTCCGTCTTTTCCGGGATAAACCACATAGGGATCGCCTCCGGGGACCCAGCCTCCTGCCGTGGAGGTCGCGTACGGATCAACGGTCTCCAGAGAAAGATGAGAGTTATAGAAATTGAAGCCCCATTGCAAAAATCCCTCTATATTGTATTTAAACAGCATTGCGCCGAGCATTCTGTTCCGTCCGGAGGGATATGCCAGGAACCGGTTTGAGGATGTAATCTGGCCGCAGCAATAATATCCCCACAGATGCTCCGGCTTTTCGTCTATAAAGGGATGAATATGGTCAATCGCGACGACGGGGCAGGTAATCAGCCCGTTTTTGTAAAACGCAATATCGCTGAGCGCGTCAAAAAGCCGCTCTGGCGCGATATAGCGGCGCATAAATTCAGCGCATTTTTTATAATCCTCCATCATTTCACCGGAGGGCTCGTCAGAAACGTGGAAATAACAGCTGTCAAATACGCCGTGCGCTTTGAGCTCGGCAATCAGTGCAGGCAGAAACTGCTCCAGAAATCCCAGATATTCTATGCCATGTCCATCGGTCTCCCAACCAAAGATTCTTTTATATTCACCGTTTTCCAGGCCCATTACTTTCGGCGCATATTTGCATCCCCACTGCGTGAAAAGATGCGAAATCTCGAGATATTTAATTCCCGCACGCCGGCACATGGAGATCCATCTGGAAAGCTTTTCAAAGCCAAACGTATACCGATCTCCGTCTTTGCGGACATCGACCAGCTGGATTGTGCGGCGCTCGCCGCCCGGCGCTGTATCGAGGGGCGGAGTAAATACGGGTGTTAAAAGCATGTTGACGCCGTATTCCGCGGCTGTTTTTGCAAAATTTTCTGTTATACGCCAGTATTCTTCGCTGTCGAATGCTGCTCCGTAATAATTGCAGAGACAGTCGGTATGAAACCAGTTCGTCATCCGCAGCTTTTGCGGAGGCAGCATGGCGTCAAGCACGTCGAGGCGGAATGTTTTTGTATAGACGGCATCGCTTGTGATTTTAACGGTCAGCTCGTAATTTCCCGGCCGCAGCGCATGCTTGGCGGCGTCGATTCTGATAAAAACGCTTCGCCAGGAATTTTTATATACCCAATGAATCGGCGGCAGCGCACGCAAAATATCGGGGAAAAGGC
The DNA here is from genome assembly GCA_900543695.1 of uncultured Clostridium sp. Classification (GTDB taxonomy): domain Bacteria; phylum Bacillota; class Clostridia; order UBA1212; family UBA1255; genus Egerieisoma. The sequence goes on from UQSG01000011.1 coordinate 31,042, forward strand.
CGGGCGCAGGATGCTCGCACTGCTTCAGCGTGGCTTCATACATCGGAAAGTCACACGGGACGAAATCGATTGCCTGAAGCGCAAGACACGGTCTAAGCTCCTCCGGAGCTTCCAGCTCGATTCGGACGGTGCTCTGCCAGGCATGATCGACCCGAAATGCTGCCTGAAAGGAAAAAACCTCGTTTCTCAGCATGCAGCCGGTATCCTGACGATCTCTCAGGTCCAGGTTCTGATCTGGGTAGACTTTTGCCAGCGAACTCAGCAGTTCTATTTGTACCATAAAACAAATCCTCCATCACGATAAATCATTATTGTACCGATTATAAAACAATATTTCCTTGATTGCAAATCGCACGCAAAAGTTTTTCCCTGAGCCCTGGGGCGTAAGGGAAAAAAGAAGAATTGGCATGGGGACAAAAAATTTAATGAAATTCCATATGGATTATGGTAAAATAAACCGATCATAAATCAGAAAGGACAGAAGACGAAATGGCGAAAGGATTTAGAGGCGGCTTCGGCGCAAAAAGCGGCGGCGGAAATAATATGCAAAAGCTGATGCAGCAGGCGCAGGCGATGCAGAAGGAAATGGAAAAGGAGCAGGCGGCCATTGCTGAGAAAACATTTGAAGCGACCTCGGGCGGAGGCGTGGTAAAGGTTGTGATGAATGGGGAAAAGAAGCTGCAGTCGCTTGAAATCAAACCGGAAGCGGTCGATCCTGACGATGTGGAAATGCTTCAGGACCTGATTACGGCTGCGCTGAACGAATGCATTGACACCATCGACAGCGAGACGCAGGAAATTATGGGAAAATATACAATGGGAATGTAAGATGGGCGTATACGGAGCATCGGTGACAAAATTAATTGAACAATTTGAAAAGCTGCCCGGGATCGGCCGTAAATCCGCACAGCGCATGGCGTTTTACCTCCTCGGAAGAACGGAGCAGGAGGCAGAAGAGTTTGCCGAAGCGATTAAAACTGCGCGAAGAGAACTGCGGTACTGCAAAGTATGCCAAAATATCGCCGACCGGGACATCTGCGATATTTGCGCAAATCCGGCGCGCAGCAATGGAAAAATCTGCGTGGTTGAGGATCCGCGGGATGTCATGGCAATGGAGCGTTCTAAGGTTTTTACAGGAAGATATCATGTGCTTCATGGTGTTCTGTCGCCCGTCAACGATGTCGGTCCGGACGAAATCAGAATCAAGGAGCTTCTCGCACGGATTGATGATTCCGTGAAAGAAGTCATTCTTGCTACAAACCCGAATGTAGAGGGCGAAGCGACGGCGATGTATATCGCCCGGCTGATAAAGCCGCTCGGCGTGACGGTTACCAGGATCGCGCATGGCGTTCCGGTGGGCGGAGACCTCGAATATGTCGATGAGGTCACAATTGCACGAGCGCTGGAAAATAGGAAAGAATTGTAAGTATGACAGAGAAATTGCAGGCTGCGGAAAACCGATATGAGGAGCTGACGCAAAAGCTGACGGATCCGGACGTTCTGGGAAATCCGGAGCTGTATAAAAGGATTGCTACGGAGCATGCGGAGCTTGAAGAACTGGTCGGTGTGTACCGTGCCTATAAAGAAGCCGTTCGGGACAGAGACGAAGCCCGCGATCTGCTTGAAAAGCCTCTTGAGGATGAATTCCGCGAGCTCGTTAAGGACGAATATCGCGAAAAAGCGGAGCGGACTGCAGTACTTGAAGATCAGCTGCGGATCCTGCTGATTCCAAAAGACCCCAACGATCAAAAAAATGTAATCATGGAAATCAGAAGCGGCGCCGGCGGAGAAGAGGCGGCGCTTTTTGCGGCGGTATTGTTTCGGATGTATGCCCGCTATGCGGAGCGCTCCGGCTGGCGTACGGAAGCGGTAGAGATCAATGAGACGGAAATCGGAGGAATCAAGGAATGTACCTTTACAGTTTCGGGCGGCGGAGCGTACAGCCGGCTGAAATTTGAAAGCGGCGTCCATCGCGTTCAGCGTGTGCCCGTTACGGAGGCCGGAGGCAGAATTCATACTTCGACTGCTACCGTAGCGGTTCTGCCGGAGGTCGATGAGGTAGAGGTCGATCTGAACCCAAACGATGTTGCAATCGATACGTATCGTTCCAGCGGCGCGGGGGGCCAGCATATTAACAAGACGGAATCTGCAATTCGGCTGACGCATCGTCCCACAGGCATCGTCGTTACGTGTCAGGACGAAAAATCGCAGCTGAAAAACAAGGAACGCGCATTTAAAGTGCTGCGGTCAAAGCTGTATGAAATGCAGAAAGAAGAACGCGACAGCTCTGTCGCCCAAGCACGCCGAAGTCAGGTGGGAAGCGGCGACCGGAGCGAACGGATCCGTACTTATAATTATCCGCAGAACCGGGTAACGGACCACAGAATTGATCTGACGCTCTATAAGCTGACGGCGGTTTTGGACGGGGATCTGGACGATATAATAGATGCACTGATAACGAACGAACGCGCGGAAAAGCTGGGACATGGGAATGGAGAATAAAAATACGGAAGTCATAAAAATAGATCGGATGCGGATCGACTCGGACGCAATTCGACACTGCGCGGAAGTTCTCCGGAATGGGGGACTGGTCTGCTTTCCAACCGAGACGGTATACGGACTCGGTGCGAATGCGCTGCGGGCGGACGCGGTAGATAAAATTTACAAAGCAAAAGGACGGCCGGCGGATAATCCGCTGATCGTACATATTTCAAGCTGTAAAATGTTAGACCTTGTCACTGAATGCAGTGCAAGCCAGAGGCAGATCCTGGATCGCCTGGCTCAAAAATTCTGGCCGGGACCGCTGACGGTCATTGCAAATCGTTCCGCCTCCGTGCCTTCTAATGTATCCTGCGGCCTGAACACGGTGGGGATTCGTTTCCCGTCTCATCCCGTGGCCCGCGCGCTGATTGAAGCGGCAGGCGTTCCCGTTGCGGCGCCCAGTGCGAATTTATCCGGGAAGCCGAGTCCGACGCGAGCCGCTCATGTCATTGAGGATATGATGGGACGGGTGGATCTCATTATCGACGGCGGCTGTTGCGACGTAGGCGTCGAATCTACAGTATTTGATATCGCCGGCGAGAAAATGAGTATTTTACGTCCCGGTGCGGTGACGCTTGACCAGATTGCCTCAGTCGTCGATTCGGCGGACGAGCTTGACTGGATGCGGCCGCAAAGCGAAGCGGAAATCGGTACTCCACGCTCTCCAGGGCTGAAATATAAGCATTACGCGCCGAAAGCGTCGGTAACGATTTTCGAAGGACCAAGAGAATCCGTAGCCGAGCGGATCAACGCGGAAATCAAGCGCAGAAAAAAAGACGGTTTTTCGATCGGAGTTCTTGCAACCGATGAGAGCATTTGCTATTATAAAGAAGTTGGAATTGTCGTTCAATCTTTAGGCAGCCTGAACAACAGTCTGCAGCAGGCATCCAATCTGTTCCATTGTCTGAGAAGGTTTGACGACCTGGGAATTGATGTGGTTTTTGCGGAGGCACTTCCCCGAAGCGGCGCGGGTGACGCAGTGATGAACAGATTGTACCGTGCGGCCGGGGGCGCCGTCGTCCTGTGCGGCGCAGATTCGCCCGGAACACCGCGGGCCGCATCCGAGCAGTAGAGTGAGGTGTTATTTTCATTTTGAAACGTATTCTTTTCGTCTGCACGAGTAATACATGCAGGAGCTTTCTGGCGGAATACATTTTCAGGGATATGTTGGAAAAGGCCGATGAGGCGGGTAAGCTGAACAGGAAAGATTATAAAGTATCGTCTGCCGGACTGTTTGCACTGGATGAAGACGAACCGGGCTCTTTGGCGGTGAAAGTACTCGAGAAGGTTTACGGAATTGAAGATTCCGACAAGCATCGCGCCTGCCTTGTTGACGACGATCTGGTTGCAGAAAGCGATCTGATTATTACGATGACAGACGCGCACCAGCAGGCGCTGGAGGAGGCCTATCCCGAGGCGGCAGACAAGACGTTTCCATTAAAAGCGCTTGCATACGGAGAGGACGGACTTGACGGAAGCCTGGACATAGAAGATCCATATCGCGGCGATGCCGAGGATTATGAAAGATGCGCGGCTGAAATCGAAAAAGCGCTGAAATTGGCGGCCGATAAAATTACTTCAAAATAAAGACAAACAACGGATCTAAATTATCATTTTACGGAAGGAAGTAGAAAAAATGGGACAAGTACATGCATTCGACCATCCGCTGATACAGCATAAGATCGCAATGCTTCGCGACAAAAACACAAATACCAAGGATTTCAGGGAGCTGGTATCTGAAATAGCGATGCTGATGTGTTATGAAGTCACCAGAAATTTGGAGCTGGAGGATGTGGATGTGGAAACGCCCGTCGGAATCGCCCATGCGAAAATGCTGGCGGGAAAGAATCTGTGCTTCGTGCCTGTGCTTCGTGCCGGCCTTGGCATGGTAGACGGGGTGCTCAGCCTGATCCCGATGGCAAAGGTAGGACATATCGGACTGTATCGGGATCCCGATACTCTGCAGCCGGTTGAATATTATTGCAAGCTTCCGTTTGACGTAGCGCAGCGCGAGGTCGTTGTGCTCGATCCCATGCTCGCTACGGGCGGCTCAGCGTCTGCGGCGATTTCTTTCATCAAACAGAGAGGCGCGAAAGCCATTAAACTGATGAATCTGATTGCGGCTCCGGAGGGCATCGAGAAAATCCTCCGCGATCATCCGGATGTGGATATTTACTGCGCGGCGATCGATCAGGGGTTAAATGCTCATGCGTATATCGTTCCGGGCTTGGGCGACGCGGGCGACCGGCTGTTCGGCACGAAATAAAGAGGAACCAGAAATATGTATCGGGACTTGAAAATTAAACCGCCGTTTTTTGAAATCGGACCGAAAGCATACCTGTACGGAGACGAAATGCTTCGGCTTGCGAAGGAAATTGATAGAATCGCGGTCAAATATGATGTGGATATCATCGTGACGCCGCAGTATACGGATATCCGTCTGCTTGCGGAGAACACCGAACGAATCCTTGTATTTGCGCAGCATATGGATTGTCTGCCGATCGGACGCGGCCTGGGCTCCGTTCTGCCGGAGGCGGTCAAAGCGGCCGGCGCGAAGGGCGTCATGCTGAACCATGCGGAAAAACCGCTGGACCGTGAGACGCTTGCAAAAACGATCGCCCGCGCGGACGAGGTCGGACTCGGGACGATCGTGTGCGCCGATACGCTGGAAGAGATTGCGGCCGTTGCGAAAATGTCCCCGAATCTCATCGTAGCGGAGCCTGCCGCGCTGATCGGGACGGGGCAGGCAAGCGATTTGAGCTATGTGCGGGATACAATACGGATCGTTCAGGAAATTAATCCGGAGATCATGGTTCTGCAGGGAGCGGGAATATCTAACGGACAGGACGTTTATAACGTCATTCATGCAGGAGCGCTTGCCACGGGAAGCACGAGCGGAATTATGAAAGCGGCTGATCCTGCCGCGATGACGGAGGAAATGATTTCCGCGCTTCGCCGCGCATGGGATGAGCTGCATACTTAAAGGAGCTTAGCATGAGATTACTGGGAGTCGACGTCGGCACAACTTCATTAAAAGCGGTGCTGTTTGACGAAAACGGAAAGCCCCTGTCCTCCGTCTGTGTTGATTATACTCTGCATGCTTCCGGAGAACGTGTAGAACTTGAGGCAGAAACGTATTGGCGGATTTTCCGGCAGGCACTGGATCAGGTATGCCCGGACAGGCTTCCGGACGCGATCGCAATCGACACGCAATGCGAAACGCTGATTCTTGCGGACGCAAAGGGGAATCCGCTGATGAATGCCATTGTTTGGCTCGATAACCGCGCCAAGCGGGAAGCGCAGGAGATCGAGGCGCAATTCGGCCGGAAAGAAATTTATGAGAAAACGGGACAGCCGGAAGTTACCGCCACATGGCCCGCATGTAAAATTTTATGGATAAAGAAGCATCTGCCGCAAATCTGGAGCAAAACAAGGAAAATTTTTTTGCTGGAGGATTATCTTCTTTACAGACTGACCGGGGAATTTGCGACGGAAAAAACGCTGCAGTCTTCGAGTCTGTATTTTGATATCAATACGGGCGGCTGGTGGCCGGAAATGCTTGATTTTATCGGAATTCCGGAGGAGTATCTGCCTCGAATCGAGGACAGCGGCGTGTTTCTTGGCACCTACGGGTCATGCCGTGTCGTTACGGGGGCGATGGACCAGGTTGCCGGCGCCATTGGAGCGGGAATCGTGTCGGAAACCGTAATCAGCGAGATGACGGGAACGACGATGGCTATCTTTGCAAACGCAAAGGAAATTCCGCCGTTCCGCGCAGACAGCATCATTCCGTGCCATTATAATTTTAATGGAAAATATTGTCTTCTCCTTTGGACACCGACGGCGGGGATGGCGCTGAAATGGTTTAAAAATAACTTGTGTGAGAATTTCAGCTTCCGCGAGCTTGACGCTTTGGCTGAAAAAGTGCCTCCGGGCAGCGGAGGCCTCGTTTTTCTGCCCTATTTGTGCGGCTCTACCATGCCGAAATATAATCCGGAGGCCAGGGGCTGCTTTGCCGGCCTGACGCTGGAGCATACGCGCGGACACTTTGTCAGAAGCATTCTGGAGTCCGTCGCGTGCATGCTGCGGGAAAATCTCGAATATCTTGGCATTTCGCCGAAGGAAATCCGCGTGACGGGCGGCGGCGCTGAAAGTCCGCTTTGGTGCCGGATTAAAGCGGATATTACGGGTACAGACTTGAAAACGCTGAAAAATAAAGAAACGGCTTGCCTGGGGAGCGCGATTCTGGCGGGACACGGGATCGGCTTGTTTCCCTCCATTGAAGAGGCAAGCCGGCGTTTCGCCGTCCCGGACCGGGTGTTTCATCCATCCGGAGCGGATCAGTCGGACGTTTATAAAAATTTCCGCATTGCGGATCGATTGATGCAAGGAGGACTTAACTCATGAAGGCTGGTTTTGTTGGCTTCGGCGAAGTAAATACGCCGACAGAAATTATTGTCAGAAAATGCGCCGCGGCTGCGGAGGCGCTTAAGCAGGAGGGCGTTTCCCTCGTATCCGTGTACCCTGTGACGGACGATTATGCGGAAAAGGATATCGGCAAAGCGCTTTCCGTTCTTCAGTCCGAGACGTTTGATTTTCTGGTGCTGTGCGTCGCCGGCTGGATTCCGACGCATGCCGTGATAAAGATTGCAGAGCGGTTCCGCCATAAGCCCATGGTATTATGGGGGCTTTGCGGCTGGATGGAGGACGGCAGGCTGGTGACGACGGCCGATCAGGCGGGAACGTCCGCACTCCGGAAGACGATGGAGGAGCTCGGCTACACATTCCGGTACGTTTATGACATCGTGGGGCTGCCGACGCGTTCGGGGGCAGTCGCAGCGTTCGGAAGAGCCGCTGCCGCAGCCGGCTGGCTGCGCACGGCGCGTGTCGGCATGGCCGGTTACCGGGACATGAACTTATACGGTACGCTGTGCGATGGGGTTTCTCTGAAACGCGTTATAGGAGCGGAGATTGAGACGTTCGAGCTCCTGGAAATCGTACAGCGCTATCAGAGAATAACGCCTGATGAAAAGGCTGAAATCATCGAAAAACAGCTGTCCGGCTGGAAATTCCTGAAGCCCGCCAAGCGGGAAAGCCTGGAACAGGCTGCCGGCTATTATCTGGCCGTAAGCGCGCTTGCAAAAGAGCGGGGCTATGCCGCAGTTTCACTGAAAGATGTAGATGGAATGAAAAAGCTGCTTGGTTTTCCTCCGGCGCCGATTTTCATGCTGCTGGCAAATTGCGACGATCTTTGCACGATTCCGGAAAACGATTGCCTCGGCAGCGTGACGCAGCTGATGGTAAAAGCCCTGACGGGGCAATGCGCGCCGTATCTTGAATTTTATGAGTTTTTTGAAGACGGCGTGCTTGCCGGCGTTCCGGATTATATTCCACAGGGTGCAACCGAGGGGGAAATTACAGTCATCCCCGCGGCCTTCGGCGAATTGTCGGAGGGAATCCTGAACGTTTCGAAAGTAAAAACGGGCGAGCTGACGATGTGCCGTCTCGTAACAGAAGGCGGCCGGTATTATATGCACCTGTGCCGCGGCAGAGGTGAAACGCCGGCAAAATGGGAGGAGGCAGGCTGGACGCAGCCGGCGCCGCAGCTTCCCGGCCTGAAAATTTTGCTTCCGAATGTGGAACGGTTCGCCCAGCGGGTAGCCTGCCAGCATTATATCATCGCATACGGAGATATTACAGAGCCGATGACGCAGCTTTGTAAAATTCTCGGGATCGGCCTTGTGACCGAAGCCTGAAAACGAGAAGCGGCCCCGCAGCTGTGCGGGGCGCTTTTTTAGAATACGGCGCCATAACCTTTGCCGAATCTTAAGCGCGGCCTTGGTATAATGGCACGGTACTCATATGGGAGGGGAAAGGATGAAATTCCGGAGCTGCATAAAGGATCTGTTATTAACGCTGCTGATTCTGACGGTATCCTTTGCAGCCGTTGTTCTGATACAGAACGCATTTGACACGGAAGCAATGGCGCCGATGATTTTTGTTATGGCGGTATTTCTTGTCTCGCTTGTGACGCACGGATATCTCTGGGGCATTACGGCCTCTCTGATCAGTGTGCTTGCCGTTAATTTTGCCTTTACTTTTCCGTATTTTGAATTTAATTTTTCTCTGCCGGAAAATATGTTCTCGGGGATTGTAATGCTGTTTGTCGCCGTTATGACCAGCGCGCTCACGACCAACGTAAAAAATCAGGAGCGCATGCGCGCTGAAAACGAAAAGGAAAAGATGCGGGCGAATTTGCTCAGAGCGGTTTCGCATGATCTGCGGACGCCGCTGACGTCGATTTATGGTTCCTGTTCTACAATAATGGAAAATTATGACTCTCTGGATAAAGAGCAGCAGCTGAAGCTTCTTGGCGAAGTGTGCGGAGACGCGGAATGGCTGAATCGGATGGTAGAAAACCTTCTGTCCGTTACGCGGATCAACAGCGGAACGGTTTCTGTGAAAAAGGTGCCTACCGTTCTGGAAGAGCTCATCGACGCTGTCCTTGTAAAATTCAGAAAGCATTATCCGGAATGGAGCGTTACGGCGGATATTCCGGAATCGTTTATTATTATCCCAATGGATTCGATCCTGATCGAGCAGGTTCTTATCAATCTTCTGGAAAATGCAGTAAACCACGCTTTGGGTATGACAAAGCTTATCCTGCGGGTGTTTACGCTTGGCAATCGCGCGGTATTTGAGGTAATTGACGATGGGTGCGGCATCCCGCAAGATAAGCTGGATACGCTTTTCTCTGGCGGTATGGAAAAAGATGCGCCTGCGGTGGACCGCAGCAAGCACAGCATGGGAATCGGATTGTCGGTATGCGCCACGATTATCAAAGCGCACGGCGGGGAACTCTGCGTGGAGAGCAAACCGAACCGCGGCACGACATTCCGTTTTTCGCTGGAAATGGAGGATTCCGAGCATGAGCAACAATAAATTTAAAATTCTGGTCATCGAGGACGAGGCGAATATCAGCAGCTTCGTGGAGACGCTGCTGAATACAAACGGTTACCAGGTTCTGACGGCGAGCACCTGTGCCATGGGCGTTTCCCTTTTTCTGTCGCATAACCCGGATCTTGTCATATTGGATCTGGGCCTTCCGGACAAAGACGGACTTGAATTTATTAAGACGGTACGGGTAGATTTTGCTACGCCGATCCTCGTTCTGTCTGCCAGAACGACGGAGCAGGATAAGGTTACTGCGCTGGATCTCGGTGCAAACGACTATATTACAAAGCCGTTCGGGACGGCAGAGCTGATTGCGCGCATTCGCGCCGCGCTGCGGAGCAACCGCCACGCGGCAGCGGCGGGAGCCCTGCCCGGCGGAAGATTCACTGCCGGCGGCCTGGTCATCGATTATGACCGCAGACAAGTTTTCATAAACGGCCAGGAGGTAAAACTGACGCAGACAGAATATAATATTGTTGCGCTGCTTTCCGAATCCTCCGGCAGGGTCATGACGTATGCTTCTATCGTCCGCGCAATCTGGGGCGGAACGGATCTTGGCAGTACGAAACGGCTCCAGGTAAACATGGCGAATATCCGCAAAAAATTTGGCAGCAGACCGGGAGATAATCCGTATATTTTGAATGAGCTTGGCGTCGGATACCGCATGATTGAAGAAGATACGGATAAAAAAGCTTCACCGGCAAGGGAGGAATCGTTATGATTTTAGCTCTAGTAATCTTTTTGATAACCTATGCGCTGATGCTTTCTTTGCAAAAATACCGTCCCTGGATTGCGCTTTGCAGCGCGGCGGTGTTTCTGATTCTTGGTCTGTGCGGCGTCTATGCGCTTACGCCGGCAGCGGCGCTGATGGCGGTGGATTACAATGTGCTTCTTATGATTGCCGGAACGATGGGAATTGTCCTTCTGTTTATTGAAAGCGGGATGCCGGCACGTCTGGCGGAGCTTTTGATCACGCGTGTTCCAAATATTAAATGGGCGGTTACGGTGCTGGCCTTGTTCGCCGGAATTATCAGCGCGTTTGTGGACAATGTTGCGACGGTCCTGATGGTAGCGCCCGTCGGTCTGGCGATTTCAAGGGCGCTGAAGATATCTCCGGTCCCTGTGCTGATTGCCATTGCTGTTTCGTCCAATCTTCAGGGGGCGGCGACGATGGTGGGAGATACCACCAGCATGCTGCTGGGCGGCTTCGCCGGAATGAGCTTTCTTGATTTTTTCTGGATGAACGGAAAACCCGGTATTTTCTGGGGCGTGGAGCTTGGGGCGCTTGCGTCTGTTGCCGCGCTGCTGTTTTTATTCCGGAAGAACCGGCAGCCGGTTTCGACTGCTGCGGAAACAAGGGTAAAGGATCTCTTTCCGTCCGTTTTAATGATCGGCACGGTCGTTCTGCTTATTGCCGCATCTTTTCTGCCGGAGCCGGAAAACGCGGTTCTTCAGGTTCTCTATGGATTGCGCAGCGGGCTGATCTGCGCAGCCTTGTGCTTGATCGGTATTGTCCGCGAGTGCATCAAAAAGAAATCCGGTGATCCGTTCCGGCGCGTATGGAAGGGCCTGGATCGTGATACTCTGCTGCTGCTCTTCGGATTATTTATTGTAATCGAGGGAGTCAAAGCGGCTGGCGTCATTGACGCCGCGGCGGATTTGTTCCACAGGGTATCCGGTGATAACCCGTTCCTTTTATATACCCTGATCGTTTTCGTATCGGTTTTGCTGTCTGCTTTTATCGACAATATTCCATATGTAGCTACGATGCTGCCGGTTGTACAGGGCATTGCCGCACTTATGAACGGAGGAGCGGGAATGGAACCGTATGTGTTTTATTTCGGGCTGCTGATCGGTGCAACGCTCGGAGGGAATCTTACTCCCATTGGGGCTTCGGCAAATATCGCCGCCATCGGGATTCTGCGTAAAAATGGAGAAACTGTAAAATTGCGGGATTTTTTACGAATCGGCGTACCGTTCACTTTGTCGGCAGTTTTTGTTGGATATCTTTACATATGGTTTGTATGGGGGGTATAAAATAATGCTTCAATTGCTTAAAAGGCAGTCTCCCGGCCGAATTATTGCGCTGGGCTTTGCTTTTGTCATTCTGCTGGGTTCTGTGCTGCTGAGCCTGCCGTGCAGTATACAGGATGGGGTAACAGTACGATACATAGACGCTCTGTATACTTCCACCAGCGCCGTCTGCGTTACTGGACTGATTGCTGTTGACGCGGGGGATACCTTCACACCGCTGGGACAGTTTTTCTTAGGCTCTTTGATACAGATCGGAGGCCTGGGAGTGACGGCGGTAGGCGTAGGAGTAATTCTGGCAATGGGGAAGAAGATAAACCTAAAAGGCCGGAATATTATACGGGAGGCGATGAACCTGGACTCCGGAAAGGGCACAGTTCGTTTTATCAAAAGCGTGTTTCTGACAACACTGGCGTTTGAGCTCAGCGGAGCCGTTCTGAGCTTTCTGGTTTTCGTACAGGATTATCCGCCGCTGCGTGCGGCCGGGATCAGTCTCTTCCATTCGGTTGCGGCATTTAATAACTCAGGCTTTGATATTTTGGGGAATTTTCAGAATCTGATTCCGTATCAGGATAATGTGCTGCTGAACCTTGTGACATGCGGTTTGATTTTCTTCGGCGGCATCGGGTTTCTGGTGATCCGCGAGATCATAAGCAAACGGTTTCGCTGGAAGAAATTTTCGATGCATACAAAGGTGGTGCTTTCTGTCAGCGCGGTCCTGATCGTCGCAGGGACGATTCTCCTCAAGCTGACAGAGCATGTTACTTGGCTCGGAGCCTTTTTTCACAGTGTTTCGGCAAGAACCGCAGGATTTTCCACGTATCCGCTCGGCACATTTTCAAATGCCGGTCTGCTTGTTCTGACGGTGCTGATGTTTATCGGCGCGTCTCCCGGATCTACCGGCGGCGGTATCAAGACCAGTACGTTTTTTGTGCTGCTGCAAGGGATTAAATCCGCGGCAACCAATAAATCAGAAAAGGGCTTCCGGTATGCCGTTCCGTCCGATGCGTTCCGGAAAGCTGCGGTGATTACTCTGATTGCGCTGGGCGTTGTAGTAACCGGCACTTATTTGATGGTTGCTATGGAACCGGAAATTTCGCTGATGGATGCGCTGTTTGAGGTCACCAGCGCATTCGGAACGGTCGGCCTTTCTACCGGTATTACAACTGGACTGTGTGACGGCAGCAAGCTGCTGTCGATCCTGATCATGTACATCGGCAGACTCGGCCCGCTGACGATCGCGTCTCTGTGGTATTTCACAAAAGGCGACCGTACCAGCTATCCGGAAGGAAATATTGCAATAGGATAACAGGAGGATGAAAATGTTTAACAAAGCAAAGAAAGAAAAAGACACTTATGGGATCGTCGGTCTGGGACGATTTGGCTATGCGCTTGCAATGGAGCTCGCCACCTCCGGCGCCGACCTGGTCGCTTTAGACAGAGACGAGGAGAAAGTGCGGGAACTGCGGGATTACACCGAAAACGCCTATGTGGTAAAAAGCCTCGATAAAAAGTCACTTTCCGAAACGGGGATACAGAACTGTGATGTCGCGGTGGTCTGCATCGGGGAGCAGATGGACACATCCATTCTGACCACGCTGAATCTGGTCAGTCTGGGAGTACCGGCAGTAATCGCAAAGGCGACGAGTCTTGAGCACGGTGAAATACTTGAAAAGCTCGGCGCCGAGGTTGTATATCCGGAACGTGACATGGCGATCCGCCTTGCGCACCGGCTGGAAACCTCCAGAATGCTGGATTTCATTCAGCTCAGCGAGCAGCTCAATATTTCAAAGCTGATAATTCCGGACAGAATTGTCGGGAAAACCGTTCTGTCAGTCAATCTTCGAAAAGAATTTGGCATTAATATCATAGCGATAGAAAACAGCGGTATCTTAATCGAAACCATTCATCCGGATTATGTGTTCAAGAAAGGAGACATTTTGTTTATATCCGGCAGCAAAGCAGGCTTGAACCGCCTGTCCGCTTGGGCAGAGAAAGCCTGACGAGCCTAGCGCCCGTCAGGCCTGGATCAGGTCGGGCGGTTTTTCCCTAAAAGCCGAGGCCTTAGGGAAAAAGCAATTTTAGAAAAGCTGAAAAAGGTAAAAACTGGAGAATCTGGAAAAAGAAACTTGTTGAAGTTCAGACGAGAGCATGATAAACTATAAGCAACTTTTTTCTCTGAGGGGAGAGGATTGCATTGCTGCGTTATCATGAGTCGGACCGTGGAAGAAATTTGCTGCTTTTGGAGAAATATGAAGGACAGCTTATTTTTTTGCGCGAGGAAATGCGGAATTTTGCAAATTATCCAAGAGGGAGCGTAGTGACAAAGGTAACCCGCCGGGTATACCAAAGCAAAACGAAAGGCTTGCGGAAGTATGCAAATTTTTATGATAATATTGACGTGGACGGAAAACAGTTCCATGTGAGCAAGCGTGCGAAGCCGCACAGCCAGGAAGAGCTTCGGAAGAAATATGGAACCTATGATCCTAACGATTATCGGATTCCGGAAAATTTGCCTGGAATTCGGGATAAATTGCGTTATAAAAAATATATAGAGGATTCTGTAAGAGAACTGGAAAAATTGGCAAAAGAAACGAGAGAACGTCTGAATTTCGGGAAACGAAGGCGCGAAAAGGAAATTACCAGGGAAATTGCCAGAAATCTTGGGCTCAAATATGAAATAGGACGCAGAAGCATGGAATCGTGCAGAGAAAATTCGATGGAAAAAACAATGATTGCCAGATACGGCACAAAAAAACAGCTCAGTACGGCATTTGAAAGCGATGCTCAGAGGCTGTTTTACCTGCGCGCCGGAAAAATCATACAGACGACGCAGGGTGATTCGGTACGCTCACGTGCTGAGCTGCTGGTAGCGGAAATCCTAAATACATTGGAAATCCCGTATATTTATGAGTATTATATGCCAGAGGCGGCTTTAAGCTGCGATTTTCTGCTGCAAGTGGGCGGAAGAAAATATTATATGGAAATACTGGGAATGATGGATCGAAAAGACTATCGGGAACGATGGGAGAAAAAACTGACGGCTTACCGAGAAATCGGCATCGAATTGGGCAAAAATCTTATTGTGCTGGATCTTACGGACCGGGATTACCTAGATGCCGGCTGGATCAAAACAGTATTTTGCGGTTTGGCGGCGCGGAAACTGCCGCAGGGCGTTATATACGGCGTGGAAAATATACAAAAGGCAAGAAAAATCAGAAGACGGACGGAATAGGAAAAGAAGACCGCGGAGACGGAATTCCGTATCCGCGGCGTCTGTATGGCTCGGCTGCTTTGAAAGGCCGTAGTTTTTCCTTACAGGATTATGCAGATCAGGCCGCCGCTGCCTTCGTTAATGACACGCTGTATCGTTTCCTGGAGCTTTACGCGTTCTTCATCGGGGATACGGTTCAATTTGCTTTGGAGTCCTTCTCCCATCAGCTCGTTTAACGGCTTGCCAAATAAATTAGACGTCCATATAGACTGCGGATTGCCCTCAAACTCGTTTAATATGTAATTTACTAGTTCTTCGGACTGTTTTTCTGTTCCGACAAAGGGTGCGATTTCGGTTTCAATATCGGCTTTGATCATGTGAATAGAAGGGGCGTGTGCACGCAGCCTTACTCCGAATCGATTTCCTTGCTTTACAATCTGTGGTTCTTCCAGATGCATCTCTTCGATTGTAGGCATCACGATTCCGTACCCTTTTAGTTCCACCTCTCGAAGCGCATACTCGATTCGCTCGTGTTCTCTTTTTATGCGTCCGAGATCTTTGATCATTGAAACAAGCGCTTTGTCGTCGGTAATATCGAGACCAGAACGATCGGACAAAATCTGGTAAAATAATTCGTCAGGTAATTGAAGCTCGACTAAAGAACAGCCGCTTCCTGCGTTTATGGAGGAAACGGTGGCCTTTTTTATAAAGGGATAATTTTCCAGAGCTTCCACGCATTTGCTGATATGTCTGACTTTTGAAGCCGATTCAAACGAATCTCGGATTGCGTCTGTCAGAGATGCTTTCAGGGCTTCGTTATAATCCAGGCTGACCATCCAGGACGGAATATTGATTCCGATTTCGCAGATTGGAAATTCATACAGTACAGTTTGCATAATATCGTTGATATCTTCCTGAGACATTGAGCTGCAATTTACGGGCAGGACGGGAACGCCGTATTTTTCGCCAAGCATTTCTCTGATTGCAAGGGTTTCTTCCTGCGCCGGGTCGATGCAGTTAAGTAAAATAGCAAAGGGCTTCCCAGTGTTTTTCATTTCTGTAATGACTCGCTCTTCGGCTTCCTCATACTCACTGCGTGCGATATCGGTAATGCTTCCATCCGTTGTAACCACAAGGCCGATTGTGGAATGTTCCGTAATCACCTTTTTGGTGCCGATTTCCGCCGCTTCACCAAATGGGATTTTTTCTTCAAACCAGGGAGTGTCAACCATTCTCGGGACGTCGTTTTCCAAATGACCGAGGGCGCCTTCGACAAGATAGCCCACACAGTCCACCAGGCGTACTTTGAGTTTGATATTGCCGTCGATCGTAATATTTGCGGCTTCATTCGGGATGAATTTAGGCTCTGTCGTCATGATTGTTTTCCCCGAAGCGCTCTGCGGCAGCTCGTCAATTGCTCTGTCGCGTTCGAAGGTATCCGTGATATTCGGAATCACCAATAAATCCATAAAACGTTTAATAAAAGTAGACTTGCCCGTGCGGACGGGACCTACCACGCCAATATAAATATCTCCGTTTGTTCTCTCCGCTATTTGCTGGTAAATATCAAATCTATCCACCGAAATACCTCCCTTATAAATAGTAACCCTGTACTCGCTGCGGTTTACAAAATAAGTATATGTGGGGGCTACGGAATTAATACTTAAAAATTTTTTCCCTAAAAAGACGTCCGTCAGGGAAAAAACGAGCGGCGGCCCGAGACGCTATTTTTAATTGAAAATACAATATTTATTTATTGACATAGAATACAATAAAATGTATACTTCAACAGTATATTGAGTATCACTCGTATTAGGAGGAATCAGATCTATGACACGGAGAAGGCTATTGCCTGCAATATTATTAGCGGGGATTCTTGCTTCGGTTTTATTGCTTGCGGGCTGTAAAAGTACGGAGAAAGGTGTATCGACTTGGTCGGCAAATGGCGGCGATCCGTCTTTTGAAAAACAAGAAGAGGTTTCCGCGGACAAGCTGATGCAGTTCGGCGTATATCCTCAGTCGAAAGCGGACAGTAAGATTCAAAGTGATATCAAGAGCAAGGTTACGATCGATGAGGAAACGGGATTATGGAACGAATGCGATGACGAAACCATGTATGCGAGATATGATCTTGAGACGGGATACTTCATATATGCGGCCAAAGTTGACGGCGTCAGGCAGGAGGAACAATATTATATGCAATGCGGGGAAGACCTGTTTTTGGTTGAGCCTCTTCAATGGATTGTTCTGGAGACGGTCGGATCCGACAGTATTATTATTTCCAATAAAGTGATAGACGGCGGCAGAAAATACAGCGATCTTTACGGCGAATGCACATGGGAAACATCTTCCATGCGCGACTGGCTCAACGGAACGGGAGATTATGATGCGAGAACGGGTTCGGCATATAATACGCAATTGAACTTTATCAACAGAGCGTTTACAAGCGACGAAATCAGCCGCATTCAGACGGTCAGTCTTACCGCGGCGGACAACGAAACATACGGTACGGACGGGGGAGCAAGCACCACCGATAAAATATATCTTCTCTCCGCGGCTGAGTTTGAAGAATATTTTAAAGCGGAAGACAGTGAAATCAATGCAATGGCGTATGCCACGGATTATGCCGTAGCACGCGGCGTTTCCGTGGGCGAGGATTCTGAGGCGAACTGGTGGCTGAGAGACCCGGGTGCGAAGACGTATATGCTTGGCGTCAATCGCGCGGGTACTGTAACGGAGGGCGGTTATTCCGTACATGATACGACTGAGGGCATACGGCCAGTGCTTCGCGTTCCGACCTCGCTGCTCCAGAGAGTAGAAGTCTCCGCAGAGTGATCGGGAAACAGCATTTTCGAAAATTTTCAAAAGACTATTGACAACGCCTGTCCGGTGTTGTATTATATCCTAGCGCTTTGCAGAAGCAAAGCCTTGGACGTGATCTATTAGCTCAGTTGGTAGAGCACCTGACTTTTAATCAGGGTGTCCGGAGTTCGAGCCTCCGATAGATCACCACGGAAATCCGAATCTGCATGCCGCAGATTCGGATTTTTATATTGAACGGAAATTTGGAAGGAAAAGATCAGAATGATTGAGAACCAGACAACGCAGGAAAAGAAAAAAATAACGGAACCCACCATATTATCCGGCTTTCTGGAGCTTCTTCCCAGAGAACAGATGATGATGACGCACATGATGGATACCATCAAAAATACATTCGAAAGTTATGGCTTTATCCCCCTTGATACGCCGGTACTAGAGAAAGCGGAAATCTTGCTGGCGAAAAGCGGCGGAGAAACAGCCAAACAGGTATATCGCTTCAGCAGAGGCGACAGCGATATCGCCATGCGTTTTGATCTGACCGTTCCTCTGGCGAGGTATGTAGCGCAGCATTACGGTGATCTTACTTTCCCGTTCCGCAGATATCATATCGGCAAGGTCTATCGCGGTGAAAAGCCACAGAAAGGGAGATTCAGAGAATTTTACCAGTGCGATATTGACATCATCGGAAATGGCACGCTTGGAATCGTAAATGACGCGGAGATCGTAAGTGTAATTTTTTCAACATTTAAAGCGCTGAATATCGGAAAATTTAAAATCATGATCAATAATCGGAAGCTGCTCAACGGCTGCTTTGCGCATCTGGGAATACGCGACCACGTCGAAGCGCTCAGGATCATAGATAAAATCGATAAAATCGGCAGAGAAAATGTCAAAAGGGAGCTCGTGGCAATTGGAATCGGCGCAGAACCGGCGGAAGCGCTGCTTGACTTTATCGGCATATCAGGCAGCATTCAGGAGATCCTCTCACAGCTGAAGTCAAAAAACATTTCAAACGCAGCGTATGCGCAGGGCCTTGCAGAGCTGGAGGCGGTCTGCGGGAATATAAAAGCGCTCGGCGTAGACGAACAATATTTTACAATCAGTCTGAAAATCGCAAGAGGCCTCGATTATTATACGGGCACGGTGTATGAGACGCTTCTCACCGATTATCCGCAGCTCGGCAGCATTTGCTCCGGCGGGCGCTATGATGAGCTGGCATCGAATTACACCAGACAAAGCCTTCCCGGGGTAGGAATTTCCATCGGACTGTCGCGCCTGTTTTATCAGCTCAACGAGGTGGGCGCAATCAGCTGCGACGGCGCCTGCACACCGACCGAAATTCTTTTTATTCCAATGGAGGACACGGTTTCTTATACGCTGGAAAAGGCCACGGCATTTCGCAATGCCGGTTATCGCGTTGAGGTATATCTGAACGAAGGAAAGCTGTCGAAGAAGCTGACGTATGCCAATAAGCTGGGGATTCCCTATGTCATAGTCGTCGGAAGTGAAGAACGCGAAAAAGGAATCCTTCGAATCAAAAATATGGCGACGGGAGAACAAACCGAGCTTTCATCCCCAGAAGACGTCAAAAGCATCGTAAAAAAATGATTTGACATCAGTTGTATTTCTATGTAGAATTGATATAAATATTATATCGAAGGGGTTTCATATATGAGAAAAAGAACGTTACTTACGAATATATTCATTGTTGTATTGATGATTTCCATCGTATTCGTACTTCTGGCTTTCTTTGAAGTTTTTCCGGAAAGCGCCCAGTCGGCGATCCTATTTGCTTCGATGTCACTTGCCTTGATTTCGGTTGCGCTGGTGGATATTGTTTTCCCGCTGATCGACAACGCGTCCAGATTTAAAAATGAAAATTCTTATAAAGTAAAAACGGTTATAAAAATCGTATTGTTCCTTGTAGCCGTCGCGTTTCTTCTGTTTACCGTGAAGGGCATCGGCTTCTTCAAAACACAGTTCCTCGGAATCGCCCTGTTCTGCGTCGCATATCTGGCTCAATTCTTTATTGACCTTGACAAAAACAAAAAGAATCAAGGCGAAGAAGAGGATGATGAGGACGCGGCCGAAGACAGGATCGAGGATGAAGAGGAATTCGACAACAATTACATCGACGATGCGGAAGAGGACGATGAGGACAAATAACCGGTCACCGTTTCTCCGTCCGTACTGAGCGGGATTACCGTTCCCGTTTTTCCGCGCAGATTCTGATCTGACGCGCAGACAAATTCAATAAAATTTTCAGAATGTCCTTTGAGAAACCCGTCTTTCCAAGTTTCGAAAAGGACGTTCGCTTTTTTCCCCGAAGATACGAATTCCGAAAGCAGGGAAGCTTTTATGGAAGCCTGCATTGAAGCCAACTGAGCGGCACGCTGCTTTTTGACGGCCTTGGGGATTTGCCCCTCCAACTGGGCCGCCGCTGTTCCGGAACGCTGTGAATACGGAAAAATATGCACGTGCAGAAAGCGGACTGCTTCTAGAAAACGTACCGTCTCCAGAAAGTCTTCCTCCGTCTCTCCCGGGAATCCGGTAATGACATCGGCGAATAAATTACAGTCCGGGAAAAGCGATTTCAGATATAAAATCTGCTCCATCGCCGTCTGACTATTATATCTTCTGCGCATGGCGGCAAGAATCTTACTGCTGCCGCTCTGAAGTGAAATGTGAAAATGCGGGCAAAGCTTTTCGACGGTTTTCAGCGCGTCCGCAACGTCCTTCCGGATAAAAAACGGATCGAGAGAGCCAAGGCGGATTCGCTCAAGCCCGTCCACCCTGTCAAGCTCGGAAAGAAGCGCAAGCAGGTCAAATTGGTAGGAGGAAATCTCGATGCCAGTCAAAACGATTTCCTTGCAGCCGCCGTTGACAAGCGTACGAACTTCTCGCAGAACGGCAGCTCGCGGCTTCGAGCGAACGGGCCCGCGCGCCGTTGGGATGATGCAGTACGAACAGCGCGCCCCGCAGCCGTCTTCAATCTTGATATAAGCGCGCGTCCGATGAAAGGTATCGACAGAAACATCGCAGAGCGTATGCGAGAAAGGCAATATGGAAACGGACTGCTCCCGGCACCCGCTGCTTGCGGCCGCTAAAATGCGTTCCGCGACCACCGTTTTGTTCTCGTTCCCGGTAATCAACGTTACTCCTTCGATTTTTGAAATCAATTCCGGCCGGGTCTGTGCCAAGCATCCTGTGACAGCAATAAAAGCGTTCGGATTTTTATGGATCGCGCGGCGCACGACGCGGAGCGCTTTCCGATCGCTATCCGCGGTAACGGTACAGGTATTGACGACATATATATCGCAGATATCGTCAAACTCCCGGAGCTCGACGCCCCGCGCGGCAAGCGCCGCGGCAATGGCCTCGCTTTCATAAAAATTTACCTTGCAGCCCAGTGTGTAAATCGCAGCAGTATACTGTTTTTTTTCTATGACGCATCCACCCGATCCTTTAAATTTAAAGCGGTAAAATTATAGGCGATCCGCAATTTAATGTCAATTGACAGAAAAAACAAAACCGATTATACTGAAAAAGAAATTTTGCATTCTGCGGAGGAAGCCGGCGCGGGATATGGAGAAACGACAGAAAAGAACTAGACTGCAAAATGCATCGTGTGTAATGCTGATTTTGGTATTGCTGGGCTTTGTCATATCCGCCCAGATTAAATCAGTGGCGATGGAGCAAAAGAAAACGGAATCCGCAAAGCAAGAGCAGATTGCGCAGTATGAAGAGAAAATCGCTCAGCTGGAAGCCGAGCTCGCCGAAAATAAAGCGCAGTACGCCGTTCTATCGGACAAGTACAACGCCGAAATGAAAAGCCTTTACGAAAACGACAAGCAGTTTTACGAGCTCTACAAAAAATACGAAACGGATGTAGAACAGTATAAATTCTACGCCGGCCTGACAACGGTATCAGGTCCTGGCATCGATATCGGCCTTGACGATGCACAGAAAAAATACGAATCCATGTCCACGTTCATCGTGCATGATATTTACATAAATGAAATCATCAATATTTTACGGATTGCCGGTGCACAGGCCATCTCGGTAAACGGAGAGCGGATCGTGGCCATGTCCGAAACGCTGTGTCTGGGGCCGAGCATCCGCGTGAACAATACGAAGCTGTTCGCTCCCTATCACATCGAAGCCATCGGAGATCCTCAGACGCTCCTGGCAGCCGTCAAGAGCAGCGCGATTTATGAGACCATGCTGAAGGAGAATTTGATTGTGGATCCGGTGATCAAAGAGCAGATCGTTATCAAAAAATACAACAAATCCTATGAAGACTCTATTGATTTACTTACGGAATCTGAATAAAAGGGTACGGTGCTAACAATGACGGAACAATTTGACAATCCCAATGAGCTGGAAGACAGCAGCGAAGTAAGCGTCATTATCAGAAATAAGAATATCAGAAAGAGAAGAAAGCGTGCTGTAATTATCCGGAATACGGCGATTACGCTCGTATGCGTCGTGCTGGGAATCATCATTTCTATTCAATATAAGAGCCTCAGCGCCGCCGAAAATATTACAAGCTCCGATTCCGATAAAATTGCTTCCCTGCAGGCCCAGCAGCTGAAGCTGATCCAGGAGAACGAGGGACTTCTTACCGCAAAAGAAGAGCTGGAACAGAAGGTTGCGCTTCTGGAAAGTGCCACAAACGAGGAACAGATCAAAAAGCTGGAAGAGGAATTGAATAAGATCAAAATGTTCTGCGGCACTACAAAAGTAACGGGAGACGGAATCTATATCTCGATTGTCCTTCAGGAAGAAATGTATCCTTCTACCTTACAGCGCCACCTTCTGACGATTATCAACGAGCTGAAGGCTTCCACGGCACAGGCGATTTCCATCAACGGAGAACGGATCACCGCCATGACGGAAATCCGGGTGGTCGGAAATTACGTCGTCATTAACGGCCGGCAGACCGAAGCCCAGAAATTCGAAATTTACGCGATCGGACAGCCGCAGGCTCTGCTCAGCGGCGTGCTTTTAAGCGGAAACGGCCCCTTGGCCAACTTGAAAAATGAAAACACCTGCGAAGTCACCTATACGACTTTGAGCGACATCATCATCGACGCCTGCAAACCGCAGGATATCGTAACTGGACTGCTCCAAAACGCGGAATAAATCGAAAGCCCGAATAATTGACGGCGCCCCGGCATAGATATTGTTGTACAACAATATTGGAAAGGGGTGCCGATTTTTATGCGCTCGAAATTATATATCGCCATGCCGGTACTGCTGCTCATGGCCTTGCTGACGTATCCGGTTTTACAAATTTTTTACGAGGCAGAGGAAAATCCGTATTCAGTGGAAATCGTGGAAACGAGCACGAACAGCGACAAATCCATCTGCAGGTGGGGACTGTGCCGAGGCAAAAACGGCTCCATCCCTGAAGCTGCGCAGGACGACACCGAAATCCTGCTGTCCGGCGGCGGCTTGTATCTAGGCGACGTAAATGAAAACAAAATGTACCTAACCTTTGACGAAGGGTACGAAAACGGGTATACCGAGGCTATTCTCGATACGCTCAAGCAGGAAAACGTAAAGGCGATTTTTTTCATTACCGGTGATTATTTTGATAAAAACGACGCAATCATACGCAGAATGCTGGAAGAGGGCCACGAGGTAGGGAATCATACGATGCGTCACTATTCGCTGCCGGAGCTCAATTATGAAAAATGCGAAAATGAGATCCTCGAGCTTGATCGCCTGTTTTACAACAAATTCGGCCGGCACATGCGCTTTCTGCGTCCGCCGAAGGGGGAGTATAACAGCCAGGTGCTTGAAATTGCGAACAGCCTAAATTATAAATGCATTATGTGGAGCTTTGCGTACAAGGACTGGCTGACCGACGAGCAAAAAGGAGCGGATTACGCCTTTCAGTCTGTCACGGAAAATTTTCATAACGGCGCAGTCCTGCTTCTGCACGCCGTTTCAAAGGATAACGCAGACGCACTGGCCTCGATTATTCAGGAAGCCAGGAGGCAGGGGTATGAATTTGGAGATCCGGAGGACCTGGCATGAATATTCCATCGATGCGCCTATATGGAAAAACCCGGGTGCAAATTCTTTCCCATAAGGGACTGTGCGGCTTCAGCGGCGAGGAAATCCAGATTCTCAGCGCCGTCGGGATCATCTGCGTCTGCGGAAAAAATCTGGAGATTACGGAAATCAACGATGAATACATATCCATAAAGGGCTGCATCGATCGAATTGCCTATAAAGACTGAAACGGAGTTACGGATACGATGTATAGATTCATGAGCTACATACAGAATTACGTAGAGATTAAAATCACAGGGGAACAGCCGCAAAAATTTATCAATATCTGCCTGCGCAGGCGTCTGGCTGTATGGCGGCTGACACGCATCTCAGACCATGAATTTACGCTGTTCCTGCTGGCAGGAGATTTTAAAAAAAACGTAAGGTCTGCGGCGAGAAAATCCCATGTGAAGGTTAAAATACTGAAAAAAAACGGTCTGATCTATACGCTGCGGCGATACCGGGCACGTAAGACGCTGCTGATTCTGTCTGTATTGCTGACGGCTCTTTTTTGCATGATGAGCTCGATGGTATGGAGCATCCGGATCGAGGGAGGCGACGCAGCGGACCGCCTCAGAACACAATCGCTCATGAATGAATTCGGTGTAAAACGCGGCAGCCTTTTGTCTAATATCAATACAAAAGCACTTGCCGAACAGCTTCTGCTTCATCAGAAGAACCTGAGCTGGGTTGGCGTACAGAAACGCGGCATGACGCTCAGCGTCCAGCTGGAAGAGGGGACGTTTTATGAAGAAAAAACGGGGGAAACCATTGCGGCAGGCGAACCCTGCAATATCGCCGTTTCAAAGGATTGCCTTTTGTATAAAGTCACGGTGGAGCAGGGAACGCAGGTTGTCAGCACCGGCGATACGGCGCTTGCCGGTCAAATCGTCGTAAGTGGAGAGGGAAAACATGCAAAGGCCGATATTTTGGGCTGCGTCTGGTATAGGACGGAGGTCGAGGTCAGATCAGAGACGGAAATCCTTCGCCCGACCGGGAAAACACAGACACTCCATTCCCTTCTGCTGTTCGGACTGAAAATCGACGCGCCCTCCTGGAAATGGCTGCCCTGGAACTGGGGAAAAGAGGATTTTACCTCCTACGACAGCATTTACAGCGAAAACTACGCCGGAGCGGACGGATCGCTTCCGTTCGGAACGGCGACATTAATCAAGCGAGAAACGAAATGGGAAACGGTTTCGCTTACAGAAGAAGAAGCGAAAATCAAAGCGAGAACGGAAGCGGAGAGCGCCCTTGACGCCGCAATTCCGGACAACGCTCAAATTTTAAGAACCTCCGCATCGTTCGTGGAACGCGATGGGAAAACGTATTACACAGCATCCGCAGAGGTCCTGGAGCCGGTCGGCATCTGCGTCTCACCGTAAAACCACATTGACAGGTGTGCAAAAGCATGCTACAATTTATCTATTATTGTACAAGCACTCAAAACTTCATATGGACCTGTTTTTCATTTATATAATGTTTTATTCTTAGGAGGAATGTATATGAAAAGTTCTGATTTACGAAATGTTGTTCTGCTGGGGCACGGCGGCGTCGGCAAAACATCCGCCGCAGAAGCCATGCTGTATAACGCAGGCGCGACGGACCGCCTCGGCAGGATTAACGAGGGCAACACCGTACTTGACTATGATCAGGAAGAAATTCGACGGCAGGCATCTGTAAGCCTGGCGATTGCCCCCTTCGACTGGAAGAATTCTACTGTAAATATTATAGATACTCCTGGATATTTTGACTTTGCGGGAGAAATGCTCGAGGGCGTTTCCGTAGCTGATTCCGCAGTAATTGTCGCCGCGGGCGCGATGTCCGTTGGAACAGAGAAGGCATGGGATTTTGCAAACAGCAGAAATCTGCCGCGCGTCATATTTGTCAACAAAATGAACGACGATACGGCGGATTTCGATAAAATATACGGCGAGCTGAAAGACGTGCTGGGCAGGTCCTGCGTTGCGCTGCAGCTTCCGATCCGCAAAAATAACAAATTAGTCGGAATTGTGGACGGCATCACAATGGAAGCCAGTATGTTTGATCAGGACGGGAACCTTACCGAATGCGAAATGCCCGAGGAGCTGAGAGCGCAGGCGGAGGAAATCAATAATAATCTTTCCGAAATCGTAGCGGAAACCGACGACGCGCTGATGGAAAAGTTCTTCGGCGGCGAAAAATTCACGAAGGAAGAAATCATCAGAGGACTTAAAATTGCGATTAATCATTGTACATGTGCTCCGGTATTGCTTGGCTCCGCCTATGAAAATATCGGTATTAAAAAGCTGATGGACTTTATCGTGGACTATATGCCGTCCCCGCTTGAACGCACGGTTCTCGACTATACGGACGCCAGCGGAGCGCAGAAGCAGATGAAGCCCGATCCCGACGGGCATCCCACGCTGTTTGTTTACAAAACGATTGCGGATCCTTTCGTTGGCCGCCTGTCGCTCTTCCGCGTCTGCTCGGGCACGCTGAAGCCCGATACGGTTTTATATAACGCAAACAAGGGGGCAGACGAACGGATTGCACAGATCTTCGTGCTGCGCGGCAGGAAACAGATCCCCGTTAAGGAATTGGTCTGCGGCGATCTGGGTGCCGTTGCCAAGCTGAACGTGACGGTCACTAACGATACGCTCGGCTCCAAGTCGAATCCGATTCTGTTGGCGCCCACCGTTTTCCCGAAGCCTCAGCTGACGCTCGGCATCGCGCCGAAGGCCAGAGGCGACGAGGAAAAGATCAGTTCCAGCCTCAGCAAGCTGCGGGACGAGGATCCTGTGATCAGCTTTTATCAGAACGCGGAAACCGGGCAGATGCTGATTTCCGGCCTCGGAGACCAGCATATCGACGTAATCGTAAATAAGCTGAAGAACCGGTACGGCGTATCCGTTCAGCTTGAGGATCCGAAAATCCCGTACAGAGAAACGATCCGCAAGAAGGTCTCTGCGGAGGGGCTCCATAAGAAGCAATCCGGCGGCGCAGGGCAGTATGGAAAGGTCGTGATTGAATTTGAACCCGGGGAGAAAGAAGAACTGGAATTCTGCGAGCGTGTGTTCGGCGGCGCGGTGCCGAAGCAGTTTTTCCCGTCTGTGGAGAAGGGGCTGCAGGAAAGTGTCCGGCACGGCGTGCTTGCAGGATATCCAGTCGTCCATCTGAAGGCGACCTTGGTAGACGGAAAATATCATCCAGTTGATTCCAAAGAGGTTGCGTTCGTATCCGCTGCGAAGATTGCGTTTAAAGCGGGCATGAAACAGGCGGCTCCAGTGCTTTTGGAGCCCGTGGAAAGCGTCAAGGTATATATTCCGGATCGTTATATGGGAGATGTAATCGGAGACCTGAACAAGCGAAGAGGCCGCGTGCTCGGCATGAATCCGTTGGAAAATGGCATGCAGGAGGTCGTTGCGGAAGTGCCGTATGCGGAGCTGTTCAAATACGCGACGGATCTGCGCTCGATGACGCAGGCAAGAGGCTCCTTCGATACCGAATTTGCTCGGTATGAGGAAGTGCCGGACAATATTGCGCAGAAGATCATTGAAGAAGCAAAGCGGCATATGAGCGAGGACGAGGATTAAGAAACGATTGACAGAATCTCCACGATTTAATACAATAAGCCATTATATCTGGAAAAGATATAATGGCTTTCGCATTTCATTTTGGAGGAATGGGACATGTATCATCAGTACAGTGATTCGATCTTTGCGCATTATGAGGATTTTATACGAGATATGTCGGAAACGGCAGTCGCATCGGATTCCTTTGACCCGGCGCTGTATCAGAAATATAACGTCAAGCGGGGACTG
The DNA here is from genome assembly GCA_900543695.1 of uncultured Clostridium sp. Classification (GTDB taxonomy): domain Bacteria; phylum Bacillota; class Clostridia; order UBA1212; family UBA1255; genus Egerieisoma. Next base: position 58,468 of record UQSG01000011.1, read on the forward strand.
AGGAACGCAGACAGTACGGGCGTTCTGGTAGGACTGACCAGCATTGGCGACGTACGTGCGTACATCATGGAAGAAAATGAAAAGGTTCCGATCGACGGCAAGCTTTTATACAGAGGAATCAGTATCGAGCATCTGGTGGACGGCTTTGAAAAGGACCGGCGGTTCGGCTTTGAAGAGACCGCATACCTTCTGATCACCGGGAAGCTCCCGGATGACCGACAGCTTGAAGAGTTCAAATCCCTTCTGGACGAGTGCAGAAAGCTGCCCGACGGATTTGCGGAAGATATGATCATGAAGGCGCCCAGCAACAATATCATGAACAAACTGGCGCGCTGTGCGCTGGCCTCCTATTCCTATGACAGCAATCCGGACGATATTTCATATGAAAACGTACTGCGGCAGTGTATCCGTCTGATCGGACAGATGCCGACAATGACCGCGTACGCATATCAGGCGAGAAATCATTATTATTATGACAAGAGCCTGTATATCCATAATCCGCAAAAGGGCCTTTCTACGTCGGAAAATCTGCTTCAAATGATTCGGCCGGACAGCAGGTATACGAAATTGGAGGCGGAAATCCTCGATCTTGCCCTCGTACTCCACGCCGAGCACGGCGGAGGCAACAATTCGTCTTTTACCGTCCATGTTGTGACCTCGACGGGAACGGACACGTATTCTGCCATTGCGGCGGCGATCGGCGCTTTAAAAGGGCCGAAGCACGGCGGCGCAAACCTCAAGGTAATGGACATGATGGAGGACATCAAAGCGCATGTCGGGGATAAGCGGGATAAAGGCAGAATCAAGGATTATCTGATTCGTTTGCTTAATAAAGAGGCGTACGATGGATCGGGATTGATTTATGGCATTGGACATGCCGTATACACAAAGTCCGATCCGCGGGCCAAGCTCCTGAAGCGGAAGGCGGAAGAGCTTGCGGCTGCGCTCGGCGGCGAATGGGAGGAAGAGTTTAACTTTTATAAGACGGTGGAGGAACTGGCGCCGTCGGCTTTCGAGGAATATAAAAACTCCTCAAAGGTAATGTGTGCAAACGTAGACTTTTATTCTGGTCTGGTCTATTCAATGCTGAATATCCCAAAAGAGTTATTTACGCCGATTTTTGCGATCTCCAGGATTGCCGGCTGGAGCGCGCACCGGCTGGAGGAACTGGCGGTCAGCAACCGCATCATCAGACCGGCATATAAAAATGTGGGCAGAAAACAGCCGTACGTCGATTTATCGGACAGGAGGGAATGACCTTGAAGGAAAAAATTTTTGAATACAGGCCGGCTGAAATCGAGGCAAAATGGCAGAAAATCTGGGAAGCTGAAAAAGCGTTTGAAGCGGTGATCGACCATCAGAAAAAGAAATTTTACGGGCTGATAGAATTCCCGTACCCTTCTGGAAACGGGCTCCACGTCGGACATCCAAGATCTAACACGGCGATGGACATTATCGCCAGAAAACGCAGGATGGAGGGCTATAACGTGCTGTTCCCGATCGGATGGGATGCGTTCGGCCTTCCGACCGAAAATTACGCGATCAAAAACAAGGTTCATCCGGCAGAGGTTACGGCGAAAAATATCGCCCATTTTAAAGAGCAGCTGAAACGGCTCGGATTCTCCTTTGACTGGTCGCGGGAAATCAATACGACGGATCCGGCTTACTACAAATGGACGCAATGGATTTTCCTCAAGCTGTTTGAAAAAGGTCTGGCTTATAAAGCCGAAATTCCGATCAACTGGTGTACGGAATGTAAAGTAGGCCTTGCAAACGAAGAGGTGGTTAACGGCGTCTGCGAGCGCTGCGGCGGAGAGGTCGTCAGACGGGTAAAATCCCAGTGGATGCTGAAAATTACGGATTATGCGCAGAAACTCCTCGATGGTCTGGAGGATGTCGAATTTATCGAAAAGGTTAAAACGCAGCAGCGGAACTGGATCGGCAGGAGCGAAGGCGCAGAGGTGAATTTTACCGTTCCCGCGGCAAAGGCCTTCGGAGACGGAATCCTGACGGTTTACACAACGCGTCCCGATACGTTATTCGGCGCCACCTATATGGTGGTTTCGCCCGAGCATCCGATGATCGAAAAATTAAAAGATCAAATTGAGAATTATGACGAGGTGCTTGCATATAAAGCGGAAGCGGCCAAAAAGTCTGATTTTGAAAGAACGGAAATGGCAAAAGAAAAAACTGGCGTGCCGCTGAAAGGAATTACTGCTGTCAATCCTGTGAACAATAAAGAAATTCCCGTTTGGATTTCGGATTACGTATTGATTTCGTACGGAACGGGAGCCATCATGGCGGTTCCGGCACACGATGAGCGAGATTGGGAATTTGCAAAAAAATTTGGCCTGCCGATCATTGAAGTCGTGAAAGGCGGAGACGTTGAAAACGCTCCGTATACCGATATTGAGAGCGGCGTGCTGACAAACTCCGGATTCCTGGACGGTCTGAGCGTAGCAGAAGCCAAAAAGACTATCATACAGTGGCTCACAGAGCGCGGATTTGGACATCGGAAGGTAAATTACAAGCTGCGTGACTGGGTATTCAGCAGACAACGATATTGGGGAGAACCGATTCCGCTCGTATATTGCCAGCATTGCGGTTGGGTTCCGGTGCCGGAAAAGGAGCTGCCCGTGAAGCTGCCGGAAATCCGGAATTATATGCAGACGGACAGCGGCGAATCTCCCCTTGTGAACGTACCGGAGTGGGTTCATACGGTATGCCCGAAGTGCGGCGCTCCGGCAGAACGGGAGACGGATACGATGCCGCAGTGGGCAGGCTCCTCCTGGTATTTTATCCGCTACTGTGATCCGCACAACGATCGGGAATTTATCTCCAAAGAGGCAATGGATTATTGGCTTCCGGTAGACTGGTACAACGGAGGAATGGAGCATACCACGCTGCATCTGCTGTACTCCCGCTTCTGGCATAAATTCCTGTACGATATCGGAGCGATTTCCTGTCCGGAGCCATATATCAAGCGAACATCGCACGGTATGATATTAGGCGAAAACGGTGAAAAAATGTCGAAATCCAGGGGCAACGTTATCAACCCCGACGACATCGTCCGGGAGATTGGAGCAGACGCCTTCCGTGTATATGAAATGTTTATGGGAGCCTTCGATCAGGCGATCCCGTGGTCCACGCAGGGAGCAAGAGGCTGCTACCGCTTCCTGGACAGAGTCTGGAAGCTGCAGAACCTTTTGACGGAGGAGGAAGAATTGTCGGAAGCGCTCAAGGCTTCTGTACACGGCACCATCAAAAAGGTCTCGGAGGATTACGAGAAGATGAAGTTCAATACCGCGATTGCCGCGATGATGTCGCTTGTAAATGAAATATACGCGCGCGGCAGCGTTACAAGAGGAGAGCTCCGGGCACTTCTTCTGCTGCTGAATCCCGCGGCGCCGCATATTACCGAAGAAATCTGGCAGCAGCAGGCGCTTTCCGATCAGCCGATTTATCGCTCGCAGTGGCCGTCGTACGATGAAAAGGCCATGGAGCAGCAGGAAACGGAAATTGCCGTACAGATCTGCGGTAAGATCAAAATGAAGCTTATGGTACCCTCATCATACGGAAAAGAGGAAACAGAGCGCTTCGTGCTGGAAAATGATGCTGTGAAGGCGCTGATTGCAGGCAGGGAGGCTCGTAAGATCATTGCTGTCCCGGGAAGACTTGTTAATATTGTAATATAATCAGGAAAGGACTTGCTTATGAATTATAGAAAAGCAGCGGCGGAAGCAGTCGCCTCCGCTCTGAATTCACAGCAGATTACTGCGGAGCAGGCGGAACGTCTGATGACCGTTCCGCCGAACCCGGAGATGGGAGACATCGCGTTTCCGTGTTTTTCCCTCGCAAAACAGTTCCGCAAAGCGCCTCCGCAGATCGCGGCGGAGCTTCAGCGGAGCCTTTTGGAATCCCCCGAAGCCGGAAGCATTTTCCTGAAAGTGGAAGCCGTCGGGGGATATTTGAATTTTTATCTGAAGCGCGGCGCGCTGGTCAGGAGCGTCATTTCGGAGGTGCTGTCCAGAGGAGAGGATTACGGAAAGACTGAGGAAGGCAAGGGAAAACGTATCCTGGTAGAGTTTTCATCGCCGAACATTGCAAAGCCGTTTCATATCGGACATCTTGTTACGACAGCTCTGGGAAGCTCCATCGAGCGGATTTATGCGTTTCTTGGATATGATACGGTCAAAATCAATCATATTGGGGATTGGGGAACGCAGTTCGGAAAGCTGATCAGCGCCTATAAAAGGTGGGGAGATGCGGCTGCAATCCAAAAGGATCCGATCAACGAGCTTTTGAAAATTTATGTGAAATTCCATACAGAGGCGGAGCTGCATCCTGAGCTGGAGGACGAAGCCAGGCTGTATTTTAAAAAGCTGGAAGAGGGAGACGCGGAGGTTCGGGCGCTCTGGCAGTTCTTTGTCGATGCAAGCCTGCAGGAATTCAACCGGATTTACCGGCTGCTGGACATTACCTTCGACTCCTATGCGGGAGAGAGCTTTTACTCAGATAAAATGCCTGAGGTGGTGGAGCTTCTTAAGGAGAAGCATCTGCTGGAGGAAAGCGACGGCGCACAGGTCGTACGCTTCGAAGAGGATCGTCTTCCGCCCTGCATCATCCTGAAATCCGATGGGACTACGATTTATGCGACGCGTGATCTGGCGGCTGCAATCTACCGGAAAAGAACGTATGATTTTTATAAAAACGTCTACGTTGTAGGAACACCGCAGGCGCTGCACTTCAAGCAGATTTTTGCCGTCCTGGAGAAAATGGGATACGAATGGGCAAAGGACTGCGTTCACGTCGGCTTCGGGTACGTCCGCTTCCCGGACAGAGTGCTTTCGACGCGCCACGGCGACGTGGTGCTTCTTGAGGACGTGCTGCAGGAATCGATTGAAAAAACAAAAGAGGTTATAAAAAACAGCTCGACGAGTAAAAATATTGATGATCTGGACGAGGTCGCGGAAAAGATCGGCGTCGGAGCGATTCTGTATTCATTCCTGAAAAACGGCAGGGAAAAGGATATTATTTTTACCTGGAAGGACATCCTTGACTTTGAGGGAGAATCGGGGCCATACGTGCAGTATGCCTATGCAAGAGGCAGAAGCGTTCTGCGGAAAGCGGCGGAAAGCGGGATCGACTATACGGCGGCCGATTTGTCTTTAGCAGACGGCGCCGAAGAATTTGAACTTGCAAAGCTGATTCACTCCTACGAATCCGTTGTCAGGGAAGCGGCGCAGAAATATGAGCCCTGCTGCGTAACCCGCTTCGTAACAGATCTTGCGCAGTCGTTCAATAAATTTTACAATACGTGCAGCATCATGAAATCGGAACCGGCGCTCCGGGACGCAAGACTGATGATTACGGAAGCGGCCTGTACTTGTATCAAGTCGGCCCTGCATCTGATCGGGGTACGCGTGGTAGAAAAAATGTAGCTGCCTGCAAGAGGTGTCTTTATGAAAAAAAAGTTTGCGTCGATCGTGGTTTCGTTTCTGGCGGCCTGCTTCTGCCTTACAGCATGGCTTCCGGAACCGGCCGGCGCGGTATTTTTGGAAGATTATGTAGAACAGTACATGAAAGACACCACGGATCCTGCTGCCGTATACGCAGTGGTTCTGACGCTGGAAGACAGGCCGCTTTCCGAATATGAAGCGGCGCGGCGGCTGGGCACCGGCACGTTTGTACAGACGGCGGAGGGACAGGAAAGATACCGTGCCCTGATTGAAAAACAGGATGCACTTTTGACAGAACTGGAGACGGTGCTTGCGCGGAGCGTCACGGCCGCTTACCGCTATACGGCGGCGTTGAACGGGATCTGCATTTATCTCTCGCAGCCGGAATCGGAACGGGTGCTGGAGCACGCCGCTTCGCTGGGATACGATGGAATGTATTTGGCATCGGCCGCCTTCACTCCTGAATCGAGGCGATCTGATCTGCCGGCGGCGTCTGGCTCTGAACCACGTGCCGATGCCTCCGGTTCTGCCCTGGAGTACGTAGGCAATGACGGAACATACGGCGACGGTACGGGAACGGTCGTGGCGGTTATTGATACTGAGCTGGATTTCAGGCATGAATATTTTACGATGAAAGAGCCGGGAACGGGCCGGCTGACCAAGGCGTATGTGGACGGGATTTCACCGTATCTTTCTACGGCGAGCTTTCAGAGGGACTCGTATTATGTCAGCGAAAAGCTGCCGTACGTCGCGAATTATGAAAATTATACGGCAAACACATATTGTGACGCGCAGGATATCGTGCATGGCTCTCATGTTTCCGGAATCGCCGCCGGTAACGGCGCGGGTGCTTCCGGCAGCCGCTATCAGATCAGCGGAAACGCCCCAAATGCACAGCTTGTTTTTATGGGAAACGCGCATTTGCGCGACGAGACATTGTTTGCCTCGTTCGACGACTGCCTTTATCTGGAAGTCGACGTCGTCAACTGCAGCTTCGGCGCCGAGGGCGTGATGCTGTACGGGAAAACGGATGCCCTGGAGTTTGAACGAAAAATCGTGGAAAATCTGGTGGAAGCGGGCATCCAGGTCTGTGCCGCCGCCGGGAATTCCGATAAATATGCGCTTGGCGGGAACGCGCTTCTGAGCCATCCTGCATATTCCATTCCGGGATATCCGTACAATATTCCGCAGACGCTGACGATCGCATCGGCGCAGAATCCGTTTTCCATCCAAACGGCGCTTGAGGCTGCTGACGGCTCCCTTTTTGTCGGACTGATCAACAGCGGCTTTGATTCCGAAGAACTGGAAGGGCTTTCCGCGGAATACGCCGTCATCCCCGGCATTGGATCGGCAGCCGATTTTGAGGGGATCGACGTTTCCGGAAAATATGCGCTCGTGCGCAGAGGGGAGATCTCCTTCGAAGTAAAATCAAAGAATGCCGCCGATGCTGGGGCGGCAGGAATCATCTTTTACAACAATATAGAGGGAGAATCGCTTTCCGCTGCCGCGGGCAGCGTGCTGCCGGGACTTATGGTTTCTCTGGAGGATGGCGAGGCAATGGCCGCTCTGGAGGAAAAAACGGTACGATTCAGGACTTTTTATTCACAGCAGGAAGGAGAGCCCGAGGTCAGCGCTTTTACGAGCTGGAACTGTTCCAATCTGCTGACTTTAAAGCCGGATCTGCTTTGCTTTGGAGGGAATATTTATTCCTCCGTCCCGGATAACGCATATGAATTTTTCAACGGCACTTCGATGGCGACGCCGCAGGCGGCGGGCCTGTATGCCATTCTGAAGCAGAATGTTATGCAGCAGAAGACAAAATACGGGATCGAGGGGCAGTCGGATTATCCCGGCATAATTTCGAAGCTGCTGATGTCTACGGCGCATCCTGTCTCAGATTCTACAAGCCGTACGGTCATTTCCCCGCGCCGTCAGGGAAACGGGGTGCCGAATGTCAAAGACGCGCTGGAAACGCCGGCTTATATATATACTGAAAGCGCAGCGGATGAATACCGGCCGAAGCTTTCCCTGGGAGACGACGCAAAACGCACCGGAAAATTTTCGTTTGCGTTTTTTGTGAAAAATGTATCGGACACAGAGGTGACGTACACGCTTTCTTATGATCTCATTTCAGATGCGGTTGTGGGAGACGCAACGGAAGACCGCTCCGACGACGCGCTGGCGGGCTATGCCAGAAATCTCTCGGGAAACGTGAGCTTCCGGGATTCCGACGGTATGGAGATTAAAACGGTTACGGTTCCGGCAGGAGCCGAGGCTCGAGTAGAAGCGTTCGTATCGCTCAGCAAAGCGGACATGGATTATATGGATCGCTATTTTGAAAACGGCACGTATGCCGAAGGCTATATTTATTTAAAAAATAACGAAAATCCGGATCTTTTGCTTTCATTTATGGGGTTTTATGGCTCCTGGCTCGACAGCCCCGTTTTTGACGCCTTCCTTTATGACGGCGGCGAGGCGTTCTTCGAACCGACCTATCTGTATGCGGACGGCGGCCTGATTCTTGGCATGAATCTGATGGATCTTTTCGCCGGGGAGGAAACACCTGCCGTTACGGTCCCCTATTTTTCTCCGGACGGAAACGGCGTGCTTGATTCGTTTTCCGTCTCGACAACGCTTCTGCGGCCGGTATATGATCTTACCTTAAAAATTTATAACGAGGACGGAGAGCTTGTATACGAACAATTTGCTGGCGACAGCGGCTCCTGGGCCGCCGATCGGAATGCGCCGCTTTCCCAGGTAAAGCTTGACTGGGACGGGAAAGATACGGATGGACTGGTTCATAGCGGGAAAACGTATCGGATGGAATACACCTGCAGAGTAGTGCCTGACGGCAGCGCCTGGACCCATGCGCAGCTGCAGATCGTAATCGATACGGAAAATCCGGAGGTACGAACGGTTTTCCTAGGAGAAACGGCCGATGGTACGGAGCTGCTTTATGTAAATGCAGAGGATCAGGGGGAGATACAGGGCGCGCTTCTGATTTCTCCGGACGGCGAGCTGTATTCCCTGAGCTCCGCTTCCTCTTCCGGGAACGGCGGCGCGTGTATCGCGCTGACGGCTCCGGAGGATCCGTCAGGATATCTGGTTGAAATTTATGATTATGCGGGAAACTGTACGGTTATCCCGGTGGAAGCTGCGGCGCCGTTCCTATGCGGAGATACGACGGGCGATGGAACTGTAGATGGTAAGGATGCTGCGCTGCTTTTGCAGTACCTTGCAGAACGGGACGTTCCCCTGAATGTGCTTGCAGCCGATGCCGATGCGGA
>UQSG01000012.1 GCA_900543695.1 uncultured Clostridium sp.
GTTTTTTCTTGTCTCTTATTCTAACACACTTGTCCACTTTTTTAGGATACATCCAAGCGTCATCGATCTTGAAAACGGGATCACCACAAGCGTGGATTATGACAGCCTGGGCAGAACAATCCGGCTGTATGAGTCGGATGCGGACGGAGCCGTTTTATCATTGGAAAATCAATACGACGCATACGGAAGAGGGATTCAATCGACGTATCTGTATAACGGCCAGGCCAGAACGTACAGTCTGCTGTACAAAGCCAACTCAGACCTGATTGAAAGCATCAGCCTGCCAAACGGAGCAAAGGCGTTCTATACGTACGATTATTTGGAGCGCGTCAGCGGAAAGACGGTAAAGACCGGTGAAAACGGGACGGTTCTGGCGGGAACGGCGTATGAATACAGCATCGGCTATGAGCCGGGAATCACAAGCAGCCTGATTCAGAAGGTTTCACTGGACGTCAGCGACAATGAATATACTTATGTATATGATAATCGGAACAATATTACGCAGATCCGAAAAAACGGGCAGATTATCCGGAAATATACGTATGACAGCCTGAACCAGATGACAAGCGAGATCCTTCTTGCGCCCGGGGCGAGCACAGGGAAGAAATATACGTATACCTATGACCTGTACGGCAATCTTCTGAGCAAAAAAGAAGAAAACTATACGGCATCCACGGAAGCAACGTCGAACGCCAGCACGAAGCAATACACATACGGAGACAGTACGTGGAAGGATTTATTGACAGCATGCGGAAATCTGACATATACTTACGATGAGATCGGAAATCTGACCAGCACGACAAATACAAGCACGGGAGAGGTGACGGCATACAGCTGGGATCGGGGACGCCGGCTGGAACGGATCGAAAAGGGAACAAGCATAACGGAATATACCTATAACGCGGACGGAATCCGAATCGGGAAGAGCGTGCCGGGAGGAACGCTGCGCTACCTTACAGACGGTACGAGACTGGTGAGTCAGATCGGGACGGGCGTGGGGAAAACGCTGGATTTCTATTACAATGCGGGCGGAGAGGCGATCGGCTTCCGCTACGGAGGCGCGGATTACTACTACGGAAGGAACGTGCAGGGCGACGTCATAGAGCTGTATCAGAATGGAGCACTGATTGCGACGTACGAGTATGACGCGTGGGGGAAACTGGTGAGCGTTAAAAACGCGTCAGGCGCAGAAATTGCGGATACATTGGAATCGACGCATGCGGCGGCGGTCAATCCGATCCGGTACAGAGGGTATTACTACGATCATGAGACGGGCTACTACTATCTGAACAGCCGCTATTACGATCCTGAGATCGGGCGGTGGTTGAATGCGGATAGTTATGTTTCTACAGGTCAAGGTGTCCTTGGAAACAATATGTTTGCTTACTGTGGAAACAATCCAGTCAATCGCATTGATCCCACAGGACAATTTTGGAGCGAAATTTGGGAATTTGCCAAAACAGCCGTTGCCGAAATTGGAAAAGCTATGGGAGTTATGTCTCCCGTTTATGCTGGGTGTGGCGGTGCAGCTGTAGCTGATGGTCCTCTACCTTTCGGAGATATTGTTGCTGCAGCAGGAGCCGCATTGTTAACTGTAGGTGCTATAGGATATGGAATTTATCAAGCAACACAAGCACCAGCTATTTCTGTTCCAAAGGTTGAAGAAAAATCAGAGGCAATAGTTATTCCAAAGGAACCTGACAGTCCTGTGATTTTCCCAGTTGATCCAAATACTTTCAATCCTGTTGGATTAGTTAAAGTGCCTAGAGCTGGGACAAAGAATGGAGCATTTATTAGTTGGATGGATCCACTCACAAATACTGAAGTATTTCGCTGGGATGAAAATCCTAATTATTCAAATGGACCACATTACCATATACACGGAACAGGTCATTATTATCCAGGAATGATTGTGCCTGAACCTTACGCAACAATTTATTTCCCATTCAGATAGTCGGGAGGACGCAATGCCGAGATATAACAAAAATAATATCAAAGAGTTAAAAGAGTATTTATGCAACAGTTATGTTCATGATGCAAAATTAAAAAATATTAAATATGACTGTAGTGAAGATAAAATTAAAATTGAATTATTTAATCCAATTTTTGATGTTAAGATTGACTTAACCTTCCTCAATATAGGAATTACGCTTGCAATTAAAGGTGAATGGTCTGAAAATCGTGAAACAATCATTTCACTTACTGCGGAAGAAGATTTTTCATACTTACAGAATTATCTCATAAAGCACAGCGAATGTATGGAAGATTCTCTTTACCTACTGTTTCAAATGTTTTCCGGAGATGAATTGCATATTGTATCAAAAGAAGTAATTATTGAGATCGCTGGGGAATATTGACTTGTTAAACACACCATACCAGCAAGCATCGCCTTTGGCCACCCAAACGCAGACTTGTTGGGATATTCCTGAAATCTTTAAGGGCTTGGGATAATCCCAACAACCTGCCTTTTGTCCCCAAAAGGCGATGCTTGCTGGTACATAGCAGATCCATTCTCTTTTTCGGCAAGTACTTACCGAAAAAACAATATCCCGGAGGGGACAACCCCTCCGGGTACATGGCAGAATCCAGCCGAGACGGGCTTCTACTATGAAGCCGTTAGAAACAATGTTGTCGTCCGATATGCTGTTATTGATGGTATAATTAAAATATCTGATGCGTGGGTGAAGACGAGGTGATAATATGATTTTATACAGCGATGAATATACTCGAAAGTTTGAGTTTGAGGGAAAATGGATTCATTGTGTCCAGTATTTACATGAAAAATGGACGGCAGAGAGAAAAAATATTTCGCTATTTTTGAAACTTTCGGTTGACGCTTGGTATACCTTGACTTTAGATGGACCGGAACTTTCATTGAAAAAAGGCGAATATGACACATTGACCGATATGCTGTGTAATTGTTTCGAGTATTTCAATGCTACATTTTCTACTAATGAGAACTGCCAATGGCTATTCGGATATATGATGGAAGTTAGAACAGATTTGTTTCTCAACTCGGGATTAGAGTATAACACAATAGAGCAAATGGGAAAATCTTTAATTGAGAAAGCAAGCAACAACGAAAATCTGTTTGCACAACTACTATTTGCGTTGGATAACTGTTCTGAAAAAGAAATCGAAAGGAGACGGAAAAAAGTCAGAGAGCATATATTAGAGTATTTTGATGATTCGCAGGAAGTTGACCAGTATTTTATAGAAATTTTAACAGTAGCAGTTGGGTAATTACAAGACTGGCCGTTAGGCACTTCTGCCGTTAAGCAGAATCAAGAATAACACTAAGAGATGTTGCTATAGAACCACCTGTAACCGAGCTAAGAAATCTTGTGATATTACCTCAAAGTTATCATGTATCATTACATACCGCTACATATCACAATTATGTTACTGAAAGATTGCGGCCAGCTGCGGGAATCCGATGGGATTAGGTTTCGTATATTTACTTCCTCTCAAGTCGTAGAAAAAGCATTAACACATGTGGGCCCGTTTTACAAATTTGCAAGATAAGGAGTATTTTAAAATGATTGATTTACAGGCGTATCTTGAAAAGAAATTGCGTGATGTTATGTCGGCTTGGAATGAGGCGGATATCTATGCTGTTTCATTTTTTGTTTACGCAAATGAGACATACGAATATAATGGATATTCAAATATTACGCAATTTTCTGTGAGTTATAATACTGAAAGGGATTGTGATAGCGCGGGGGAATTATCTGAGGAACGATGGAATTACGCTTTTTGGCGTCAAAATGAAACACCGATAATTGAAGCTAATAATGAAAATGAGGGCATGAAAATCCTTTTTGAATGGTACGAGGAAAACGGCGTTTATAATATTGGATATGAAAATTATGACGCCTGTTACGATAGTGAAATGCGATATATCGGCAGAGGTCCCGTCGGATATTATGAATTGCTTTCGGAAATAACCGCTGTTGCAAAAAAATTACAAAATAGCGGCTTTGTTAAGAATAAATTCGGCAGACCAATTCCTATTATCGTTCACGATTTGGAATATCCGTGGTATATTATCGAAGCAACCCAAAAAGCCAATCCAAATGGAGAAGCCGATATATTTTTTGCTGCGATGAAGGAACTGGGTTTTATGGACCGATAGGAAATAACGCGGCTCATGTCAGCTTTGTAGCGGATTGTTCACGAATGTTTCACAGACGGAAAAAATCCGGAAGATGTCTTTACGGCGGTATTTTTGTCAAATGCTGTCGCATTGACCGAAAATGTGGAATCCGGTATAATGAAAACAACCGAACAACCTCAGAATTCACTTTGTTCCCGGAAAGGGAGTATAATATGAAAAGAACACTTGTATTATTTGTAATTATCCTAAGCGTGGTATTCTGCTCAGCATGTGAGAATAACAAAAAGGAGAACAATATGGTAAAATATGAATCGGGAAATTTTCATGATAAAAATTGGAGCGAAACTATTGGAACATATAGCGGAGGGGCGGTAATACCAGATGAAGAAACTGCGCTCAAAATAGCAAAAGCCATTTTCGATGGAATGGAAAAAAGTAAAGATACTCAGGAATATGTGCCACAATCCGTCTTTTACGATAACCAAGATGAAATATGGATAGTATCTTTTGGGAAGAATTCCAACCAAATCACTCTTGGAGGGGATTGCAACATAGCAATGCAAAAGAAAGACGGAAAGGTATTGCGGATATGGTTTGGAGAATAATTATCTTTTCCAGAGTTGCATCTAAACCACCCCAGCAAACCCTCAGGTAATAGTGATTTCCTGGCAAAGCAGATTATTATTCATTATCAGTTACAGGGATGGTGTCATCAATAGAAAGGAATCTTTTAAAAACAAAGGTATCACTTATATTCAGACACTGATGATACTGAAAACGACATAAAAGAATTGTAGCAGGTTATCTAATGTTCAATAGAATTTGCTATATGTATCACCATATCAGCCGTTATGAGCTTGTAATACCATCCCGGAGGGAGTGTTCCCCCTCCGGGTACATAACTAAGTCCAACCGAGACGGGCTACAACTATCTGAACAGCCGCTATTACGATCCTGAGGTTGGTCGGTTTTTAAATGCGGATGGATATGTTTCAACAGAGCAAGGCATACTTGGAACCAATATGTTCGCTTATTGTGAAAACAATACTGTAAGTCGAGTTGATCCTACGGGACATTTTTGGAGTGAAATTTGGGAATTTGCCAAGACAGCTGTAACTGAAATTGGAAAAGCCATAGGAGTATTATCACCTGCTTATGCTGGCTGTGGTGGGGCCGCAGTAGCTGATGGCCCTCTTCCAATTGGGGATATAATCGGCGCTGCTGGAGCAATATTACTAACAGTTGGAGCTATTGGATACGGAATTTATCAAGCAACACAAGCTCCTTCAATATCTATTCCAAAAGCTGAAGAAAAGGAAAAGGATATTGCAGCTCCACCGCCATCACCTACTGTTATTTACAGGTATGGCGGTACTAACCCCCGAAGGGAAAAGACAAAAAAAACAGGGTTATCTTTCTCTACGATACCAAAACCAGGTGCAGCTGTGACTACGATAGAAGCTTTAAATTATGCCGTTCGAGATGGAGCAACACATGTCAGTGTAAGACCTATAGGTAGAACAATGGATGATTGGATAAGTGCGAGGTCAAATTCTGTTTGGACACAAGCTGTAAAATCGGTTGTCATTAAATGGGATGGAGTGAATTAAATTGATTGATATTGATTATATTATGGGTTTGCTTGATTGGAACAAAAGTATAGCCGACCAAGCAGAAGGAATTAAAATAGCTGAAAATATTGAAAACATTAATGTGTTTCTGCAGCCCTGCAGTAAAAACTACAATAAAAATGTTTGGGACAATTGTGCAAAAATTCTATCTGCAAGGTCGAATGAAGAACTATCTCCTTATATGATCGAATTAATGGAATGGTTGCAGGATATGAATTGGCCGGGAGCATTTTGCATCTTTGACAGACTTAAAGGAATGGTGAATGAACAATTATTTCAGCATTCATATACAATTTGTCTAAAATGTGCACAAGCGTTAGAAGATGAGGTTTGGGAAAACAATTTGAGAATGCTGAAAGCAGGCAACTGATATTTTAGTACTATACCAGCAGAACGCATTTGAGCCGTGGCACTACTATGTATCCAGCCGCTATTACGATCCTGAGATCGGGCGGTTTATTAATGCGGACAATGTTATCGCCGGAGCGGGCAGATCGGTACAAGGCTAAAGTATTGAATTCCAAAGTGTTTTCATCCTATAACGGGACTTATCATTTGATTACTTGTTTTGGCTTCCCCTGCTGGCTGTGGGGGAAATCCGTATTCGTTTAAAGAACCGATTGATGAAATTGAAAGCATAGAAATTGTTTCGGCAGAAAACAGCCTTGAATTTACAGTTTTAAAAACTCTTTCAGAAGAAGAAAAGGAAGATTTTTTAGAGCGGTTTCAAACGATGGAGTTTCATAAATATCTTGGCGCCCGCCGTCAGTCCGTTCCTAAAAAAAAGCAGCGGGGCGCAGCCGGATTGCTGCAGCCCCGCTTTTTTTCCGCCTGACACGTTCTCTGCGTGAGGCGATTCTCGAGACTTACTTATTATTCCAGATCGGCGTTCCTTCCTTATCAAAAGAGATCGTTTCCAGCTCTCTGAAAGAGGACAGCCATGTTACAAATGACGAGCCGCCCTTTCCGGCGCTGTAATAATCCATTAAAGTGACGTCTTTTCCCGTGTTGGTTTTACACGTAAAAGCGGCAAGGCAGTCGCCTTCATCTTTCATAACGGCATTCTTTAACTCGGAAATTGTAAATTTAGTAGTAGGACGCAGCGATTCATTATTCTGGAAAGCAAGCAGCAGCGGACCGTAATAGGCAGAAACCTTTGCAGTACCGGTTTCCGTCATCCAGAAATGAAGCTGCATATCAATCTGAAGCGAAACGACGTCGCCGGGCTCCCAGGTTCTGCGGATTTCATAGTACTGACCAGCTTGAACACCCTGGCAGGCTTCTCCGTTAACGGATACGGCTGTATTCTCCGCCCAGGCAGGAATACGAAGCTTCAAAGAAAACTCTTCTGATTTTGTCGGCGTTACTGTAATTTTTACGTCTCCATATTTCGGATATTCCGTTTCCTGACGCAAAGAAACCGTATTCCCGGAAGCGGTTGCAGTTTTAATATCAGATGCGCCGTAATAATTCAGATATAATCCGTCAGAATCCGTCAGCAAGGCCCACTCGGCAATCTGCGTAATACCGCGGTTCCCGTTCGCCTGGCAGCAGGACATATCGCGCCCGCCTTCGAAGGAATGGCCTTCCAGCACGATCAAAGCAGGCTCTCTTGTTCCGCTGGAAAGATTCATATAAGTAAATTCTCTGTCGTTCTCCAGCAAAGTACCTAATGACGCATTATAGAACGAGAGCTCCAGCTCGTCTGCGACATATGAATTTTTGCTCATTTTTAAGTAATCAATTGAGAAGGAGGTCCATGCAACAATATTACACGTTTCACTTCCGTCGCCATAAGGATCGCCGTTTGCACCCTCGCCCGTTCCGAAGCTTCCGGTGTTATGTCTGTCATGTTCAATAATTCCCCACCACAGGGATTCCATTGCGTTTCCGTAAACCTCTTTGCCTGTTACACGGTATAATACTGCCAGCGTTTCTAAAGTGTGTAAGCCTTCCCAGCGAGGCTGCCCCATTTCATAGAAAGCCAGGTTTTTTTCGACGCCTGTAAGCCAGTCACAGGCCAGCATTGTTTTCGTATAAAAATCTCTGTACGGAATTTTCCACTCCTCATTTACGATATATTCGGCAGCTTCCAGGTACTCCTGCTTTCCTGTCTGCTCATACATCAGAGCAAATGCATGTGAAATTGAGAAATTACATTCTGCCCAGTTCTGAGATGCAAAAGTATTTCCGCCGGCTATAAAATAGTTATAGATACAGTCCAGCGCGCGGGAAGCAACCTCCAGGGCATCTTTATTTCCTGTAATCTGATACCAGCGGCACAAGCCATAAATACAGTGATATTGCCCCCATGTGTCCCATTTGCCCCAGTTGTTTTCCGGATCACTCAGTACGTCCTTATTAAAACGCACTGCTTCAGCCCACGGGCCAAGATAACCGTCCTCCTGCTGCGCCTCTTTCAAGCGCGCAACAATTTGATCGCCTACCTCTTTCGTTTTTGGATCGTTATTCAGAAGGTAAGTCTGCGCAAGACCGGACAGGATTTTCCCCGGAAATTCTCCGTGCCACATGGTTTTTGCCAAATCGTTATGCTCCGGATCCAGAAAGGCGTCAAATAACCCGGGATTTTTCTCCAGGACAGTCTGAACCCAGTTCACCTCATTAGCGGTTAAAATATCTCCTATGGCGCCGCTGATATTCATATTCGTTACATTATTTTTTAACATACCAACTTTATCCTCCACCTGTGGTTGTATGATTGACGGTACCGCTTCCGGCTCGCCGGGGGCGTTTTGCCCATTGCTGCACCCAAGCAAACAGAATAGCACAGTCGCACAAATCAATAATAGAACAGCAAATCTTATCTTAATATATTTCACTGCTTTGCTCCTTTGCCCTTTTTCCTGATCACAATAAATATTATTATGGCTGCCGCTATGAGAATCACAGCTGTGATGACTACGATCAGTATAACATTGCTGTTGGACTTTTTCTCAATATTTTTATCTGCGGAAGGAGCTTCCGTTTTTGGAGCGCTGCTTGTCTGCGGCTTTACAGTTGCTGCAGGTGTCGGCTCTGCCGTCTGTACGTCCGTCGGCTCCGGAGTAGATTCATCCTCCGTCGGTTCTTTCTGTACGATCAGGCAGTCGAATAATGCATAATTATCGTAATAAGCATTTCCGTCCTCTCTTATATTATCTTCTCCGGTTGTAAAAGCGGTTTCATGATAAATTGTAACCGTGTGCCAGCCGGGGGACAATTGGTCCGTCGCAAAAATTACGGTACTCCTTACAGGGAGCGATCCGTCGCCTGATTTAAGGGTATTGTGCGGCGTAACTTCAGCCAGAATTTCACCGTCCACGTCAATCATTATCGTTGCAGCATAATAAGTCTCTGCGAACGCTACCGCCAGATACGTTCCTTCAAAATCATACGAAAACGTAGCAGAAACCTGACCGAGATTCGATATTACGCTTCCGCCGTACGCACTCGGGCATGTAATACGGCTCCCCATGTCATATGGCCACTGATATTGAATTTCTTCATTGGTATCATCAATGACAGTCAAGTTCAGATTGTTTAAAATATCCTCCGTATAATCGGACATTCTGCTTCCTTCCGTTACTTTATCGATCGGCTGTTCCTCTTCTTGCGTACCTTTTACTATAAAGCAATCGAAAAACGCATCATTATCGTAATATGCCGTTCCGTCAGCTTTTACATTATCCTCGCCTGACGTATACGCAGTTTTGTGCGTGATCGTAACAACATGGTCGCCCTCTGCGAGGTCGTCTTTTACAAAGATTACCTTACTGTCGCCAGGCGTTTCTTTTTCAACGGACGCATTGTGGGGCGTGAAGCTGCCGTACTCTGTATCGTCGATCGTTACAACGACTTCTGCGGCCCAATAGGTTTCTGCAAAAACCACTGCAAGATACGTGCCGCTGAATGCGTATGTTATCGTTGCGGACACCTGTCCCATTGAAAATATCACATTGCCTCCATAGGCCGATTCGGAAGCAGCACGGGTATATAAATTATAGGGCCAGCCGTAGAGTATATCTGGATCGGTATCATCTACAAATTTATAGCCCGCCGCATTTAAAGCCGCTTCGTCGATTGAAAGCACAGATGTCCCCACCTGAATATCAGGCTTTGTCGGCGCGGCAAGCACTGCCGTGCTTCCGATGCTGCTTATAAACAGCAGTAAAACAAATAAACCAACAATTCTCCTTCTCATAAAGCCCTCCTAAATTTTGTTTTTGATTTTAAACCATGTTTTATATAAACTGCCTGTAATGCCCAAATGCGCAAAATCACACAGCTTAAGTCCGTTACTTAATTTTATAAATAAACCGCCGTTTTCGGAGCGGCCCGGCCTGCATGCCAGCATTTCCGCCATATTCATTGGCGGTATTTTATTTAAATCAATCGCGGGATTATTTGTCACGTCGGCGCCGTACAAAACGGGACCGAAATATACACTGTATTTGCCGCTGCATTCGAGCTCGCCTTTTAAAAGGCGCACCTTTGTATGGAACGCAATCTGAATTCCTTGACCGCTGAAGGAAGCTTCTAAAATAAAATATTTTCCCGCATCGGCGGCATAATGCTGGCCTTCGAACACTACCTCGGCGGCCGAAGCCCAGCCGGGGATTCGAAGCGCTACTTTTTTTATGCTTTCACTGGATACAGATGCCGAAACGTTCCCCGCGCACGCATAGTCGCCGTCGATTTTTATATGGGTGCCATCCTCCAGCGTTCCCTCAAATCCGCCGTAGTAGTTCAGATATAACGTGTCTTCTTCTTTCATCACCATCCATTCCGACAGAAGACCGATCCCCTGCGGCGCGATGGAGGAGCTGCTGTTTAGCTCCGGAGAGCCCGGACGGCTTTGAAATACAAGCGACTGACAGCTGGAAAGCTTCAGACCTTCCATAGGAGTATTGCTGGCAAACCATCTGCCCGTAGGGGAAAAGGAGCCGAGAATTGCATTGTAGTGCGCCTGCTCCAGCAGATCCGCGATAGAAACGTCCTTGGTACGCTTCAGTACGTCAGCAGCAAACGCGTTGTATGCAATGACGCCGCACAGCTCTATCCCTCCGTTGACAAACGGCGTTCCGATTGCCTGCTCGTCTGTAGAAAACGCGCCCGTATTGTGGATATCGTTTTTCTTAATGCTGTAAAATATGTGTTCTGCCGTTTTGCTGTAGGCTTCATTCTGCTGTATGCTGCCCAGCTCGTAAATTCCCCTTATGATGAGCAGGCCCTCCCATCTGTTGTTGGGAAACTGGTAATATTCCGAGCCGTTCGACGCGTAAAATATATAATTTCCGCCTTCCTCTGTAGCGACATCCTCCATGATTTTCAGTGCGAAATCTAAATATTCTTTGTTTTTTGTTTTCCCATATAATAAGACAAAGATGTGGAGCGGCGCCAAATTCATTTCCGCCGAGCCCATATCAAGGATGCGGGAGCCTTTTGATTGCGTATAAAAACGAGACGTGAAGCATCCGGCGATTTTGCAGACCGCTTGCATAAGCTGATCGCAGCGATACAGTTCTGACCATAAAAACAAACCGTACATGATATAATAGTGGGACCAGGCGTCCCAGGTCGAGCCTCTGCTTTCCGGCGTCTGTGAGTATGCTCCCGTTAAATGACATTCCTTTTGAAAGCAGCCGATATATCCGTCCTCGGCAATGCACGTAATTAATTCGTCTATGAACTTCTGCATATACAAATACAGCTTTTTATTTAATGTCAGCTTATATATATAATAGGCGCCGATCATATATTTGCCGGCAAATTCGCCGGACCAGGGCAGAAGATCTCGATATGGCTTTAAATCTCTTTCATGGAACATATCCAGGATAGCGGGGTTGCTTTCTCTGAGACCTAAAAGCCAATTACTGATTACATTTTCCGCCAATTCTCCGGCATAACCGGCTATGCGTATTTGCTTAAAAAATACAGAATCCATATTTTCCATCCTTTCTTATGACAAAAATGATAACAAAACCGTTGTGCTTTCTCAACCAAATATGATATACTGATTATAGGAATAGTATACGAATCCTATAAATACGCAACAGAAAAGCAAGTGAGCAATTTGAATTCTGAATTATTATACCGATACAGTAAGACAAAACAAAATAAACCAGGCTTCAGTGTCGTTAAGGGAGAACCGTACAAAACCCTTTTTGAAATTTCGGATCCGTGTAAAAACGATATATTGTTTGCCACATACTGCTCAATCAGCTGCTTCGGAAAATACGACTGCTTTGCCGATTCTCTCTTAAACAGAAACCCTGTCAGTACGTTTGACCTTATTTATATTTCCAAAGGCGAGGCGACTGTAAATTACAGCAAGAACGACAAAAATATGAAGGACCTGATCCGCACGGGCGATGTGTTCATTGCGTCCCTGAATTGTTCCTACCATATTACGCCGAAGAAAAACAGCACGGTTATCCTTCTTTCGCATTACGGCGTAATAGGTGAAAAATATTACGAGTTTATTTGCCGTAAGGAGCCGTGCCGTATCGTGCCCATGTCTCACGATACGTCTTTTCAGGTTTATCTTGACAATCTCTATTTTTATGCTAAATATGCTTTTCAGGTCAACAAGATACTGGCGATCAATACGCTGATTCAAATTTTTACGAAGATCTATCTGAGCTCCTTAAACCCTGAGGAATATAATATTTTAGGCCAGCCCAGCTGGATCCAGCAGGCTCTTTATTATATGGAAAATAATTATATGCATAAAATCACTGTCGCAGACGTCGCCGGAGCCTGCGGCTTAAGCGCTTCCTATTTTCATAAACTGTTTAATGAATATACGGGGCAATCCCCGTATGACTATTTGAAAAAGATTCGTCTGACGCGTGCGCGCACCATGCTTTTAGAAAGCAACGACCTGATAAAACAAATCGCCATTTCCGTAGGAATGCCGTCGACAAACCATTTTATTGAAGCTTTTAAGAAGGAAACGGGCCTCAGTCCTGAAAATTATAGAATGAAATATAAAAAATGATTCTTCGCGATCCGCGAATCGTAAACTCGGGAGCCCTGAAGACTGCGAGAAGAAAAACGCGGCGGCAGTTTGGAAAAAACCGCTGCCGCCTTGAACATTTTATCCTTCAGACAGAGGTTATACTGAATTGGAATGATCTGTCTGCTCCTTTGAAGGCAATACGTCGCTGAACATGATCAGGTTTGACGTTATTTTTTCATTTTCTGTAAGAGGCTGAAACGTTCCTTTCTCATAAAGAAAATCCATTACCATTAAAGCGACGGTTCGACCGATAAAGCTGCTCACCCCTGTGCTGATGATTAAATCCTGCATTTGCGGAGGAAAGTCTTTGGCCTCGATCATGGCGATTTCCAAAGCCTGCTCTGCAAATGCGTCTTTCAGCTTGGAGGAGCAGGCCGGGATTTTGGCAAAGAAATCGTCCGCATTTCCCAAAACCATCATTATATTTACCCTGTTGTCCGCTGTCAGAAATGCTCTTTCCTTCAGACGCTTAAACTTTTCGTCGTTTGCGGCATTCTCCTGGATTGCTCCTGTCACGAACTCATAGAGGTATTCATAATCGGAAGTGAGGTTATTCTCCCAGCCTCCCGCTCGAGAGCTGTATCTTGTATCTACACTCCAGGAAAATACGGACGGATATTTTTCGGAACCTCTTGTCATATCACCGCAAGCCCAATAGGAAGGTAAGTGAAGCGTAGGACGATACGCTGCGTCCGACTGCTTTTGAATAAGATTAACCCATGCAATATATTCGCCTCCGTCAGTCGTTTTGATGATATACTTCGAGAGATCTTTGCTGATTGGGATGCCGCATCGATTTGATACGCCGTAGAAGACGGCGGCCGCCTCCAAAAGCTCGCGGTTCCCGTCCGGAAGATATACATTTTTAACCTCTTTGACGGCCTCCCTGACAAGAGGTACATATTCTTCTGCAAGAATTTCAGCGATCCGAAGCTGGAGCTTCAGTCTGTTTTCCTGTAACTCAAGGGAATATCGGCCCGAATCAAACCTCACGTAAGTAGTATACCGATTTCCGGCTGTCTTGACCAGGAATCCGTTCTCCTCAAGAAAATTTATTTTTTCTTCAAGATAAACGGGAGTAATCGCCAGCTCCTCTGCGATTTCTTCTTTGGTTTTTGGAGAATAATAAACGCTGTATACAATATTGAGATTCTGCCTGTCTCTCAAATAAAATTCCGGCCCGCCGTTCCTCCCGGGCGATCCGCTGTGTCCGAAGCCTGTCGCATTCATTGGGGACAGGCCTAATTTCCCGATTTTTCTTTCCATTAATAAGCCCTCCTTTAATTCAATTCTCGCTTTGTTTAAGTGCCATTTTACGGTTCCCTCAGGAATCTCCATTTCTTTTGCAATAACAGAAATGGATTTGTCTTCATAATAAAAGCGGTAAACGATCTGACGGCGTTTTTCCTTCAAAAAAGCGATTTCTCTGCGGAGCCGACTGAGCTCCTCTTCAGATTCCTCGAAAGCATCGTTTTCCCAATAAGGAATTTGCATTCCGTCGATAGAAATCCCTTCATGCTTCTTTCTGGATGAAACATATTTGGAATATACATAATTACTGATACGCCAAATATATCTCTCCATACTGATGATTTCATCGGCCTTTCGCAGAGAAAGATATACTTCGCAGACGATTTCAGCGCATAATTCTTCTGCTTCGTCATAGGAGTAGGATTTCTTTATAGCAAACCCGTATATTTTTTTCAGATATTCTGTTATGATTTGGTCCGCTTTTTGTTTGTCCACGGTGATACTCCAATGCTGTTTGATAATATAGTGAGCGAATCCGGAGAAAGGTTGGCGGCGCTTAAAAATTTTTTAAATTATTATAGCACAAAAACATTTCGCTTTCTGACAGGCGCCCTGAGCCCGCGCCTTTACAAATTTCTTTGCCATGGCTATAATTGATTGGGTAGAACGGGAAGCAAGGTGTGGATCGGTGAAAATTTTATCAGCGGAAATTTATAACAAACAAAAGAAAATTTCTTTGATCTTTGAGCATGAAACCGTGCCGGACGCGGAAGAAACCGAACGTCTGAAATATTATTGGAAGAATAAATTGAAAGCCGGAGACGGGGTACAGATCGAAGTACGGTTCCGCGTTCCGGAGGCAAACGATCCGGACGAAATCCCGCTGCCGGAGGAGCCGCCCGTTTTCCAGCAGGAGCCGGCGGCGGAAACAGTGGCCGTTCCATTCAGCATCGAGGAATATGAAGCGGCACAAAAAGAAAGCATCCGGCAGGCAGCCAGAAACATGAACGGTTCCGCGGCCGCGGAAGGCGGCTACGGCGGAAGCGGCGGAACGCGCGCCAGGAAAAACAGAGGCGAATACAATAACCGCGGCGATGGGAAATATTCTAAAAAGAAAAAGCTTACCCCGGCGGAAGGAGAAGAGCTCCGCAGGGACTCCCGCGGAAACAAAATTTATCTCGGTACGGAAATCGACAGCGTAATCAGCAAAATGTCCGAGATTGACGCCGATTCCGGCTATGTCGCCGTATCCGGAAAAATTTTTCGCTATGAGGACAGGCAGATTCCGAGCGGAGCCTATATCGCGATGCTCGAAATGACGGACAATACCTATTCTGTGGTGACGAAGTTTTTCTTCGACGAATTTGATTTGAAGTTCGTACGCGCTACCTTTAAAGAAGGCGGATACATTACGGTATACGGACAAGCGTCGCAGGATAAATATACAAGAGAGCTTACGATTATGGCGAGGAGCATTACCGAATTCAAGCCGGTATTCCGGCAGGACAATGCGCCGGTCAAACGCGTAGAGCTGCATCTGCATACGAATATGAGCGCGCAGGATGGACTGACGCGTCCTGCCGAGCTTGTGAAACAGCTGGTAAAATGGGGACATGAGGCCGTTGCGATCACGGATCACGGAACGGCACAGGCCTATCCCGATATGTTTAACGCAATGAAAAAAGCAACAGCGAAGGGCGAGCCCGACGCGCTGAAGCTGATTTACGGATGCGAGTGTTATCTGTGCGACAGAACGCCGGAGATGACGGACGAAGAGGCCAAAAAGCTGCCGTCCTGGCATTGTATTATCCTCGTCCGCAATCTTGTCGGGCTCAAGAATTTATACAAGCTGATTTCGTATTCCAACCTGAACTATTATCACAAAAGGCCGCGGATGCCGCGCTTCGAAATCGAGGCGCACCGGGAGGGTCTGATCGTTGGGAGCGCCTGCTCGGAGGGAGAGCTGTTCGACGCAGTGCTGCATGAGGAACCGGAGGAGCGCCTGGAGGAAATCGCTTCCTTTTACGATTATCTGGAAATCCAGCCGCTGGAGAATAATATGTATCTTGTGCGGGACGGCATGGTGGAAAGTCTGGATTCCATAAAAAACATCAACCGCCATATTATAGCGCTCGGGGATAAGCTTGGAAAAATGACGGCGGCGACCTGCGACGTACACTTTCTGAATCCCGAGGATGCGGTGTACAGAAGCGTTATGATGGCGGCTCAGGGCTTCCGGGACGCGGACAATCAGCCCCCTCTTTATCTCAGAACAACGGAAGAAATGCTGAAGGAGTTTGATTATCTCGGAGACCGCGCCTATGAGGTTGTCGTGGAAAATACGCGCAGAATCGCGGATCAGATCGAAGTCATCCGCCCGGTGCCTGACGGATTTTATCCGCCGGTCATAGAAGGCTCCGACGAACGCCTGCGCACAAGCTGCTATGAAAAAGCCCATCTGATTTACGGGGAAACGCTACCGGAAATTCTGGAGGCGCGTTTGGAGAAAGAATTAAACTCAATCATTAACAACGGCTATTCCATTATGTATATCACCGCAAAGGAACTGGTTGCCGAATCGGCGCGGAATGGATATCAGGTCGGCTCCCGCGGTTCGGTCGGATCGTCCGTCGCCGCATTTATGGCCGGGATCACGGAGGTCAACTCCCTTCCTGCGCATTACCGGTGCGATCAATGCCATTATTACGAATTCCATGAAAACGAAGGATACGACTGTGGCTTCGATCTTCCGGAGAAACTCTGTCCGAACTGCGGGATTCCTCTGATCCGGGACGGCTATGACATCCCGTTTGAAACGTTTCTGGGCTTCAAGGGAGACAAGGTTCCGGACATTGATCTGAACTTTGCGTCTGAGGATCAGCCGAACGCACATAAGTACACGGAGGTTTTGTTTGGAAAAGGCCACGTGTTCCGCGCCGGCACGATCGCCGGGCTCGCGGATAAATCGGCGCGCGGCTACGTGCTGAAATATCTGCAGGAACGGGGAAAGCAGGTTTCCAACGCCGAAATCAACCGGCTTGCCAGCGGCTTCGAGGGCGTCCGCAAAACAACGGGACAGCACCCGGGCGGGATCATCGTAATTCCGAGAGATAAGGAAATTTACGATTTTACGCCGGTGCAGCATCCGGCAGAAAAAGAGAATTCCGATACGATTACGACGCACTTCGATTACCATTTTCTGCATGACAATATCCTGAAGCTTGATATTCTCGGCCACGATGGACCCGCCATGCTGAAGCTGCTGGAGGAATATACCGGAATCGACAGCCTGACCGTAGATATCAACGATCCGGAAATGCTGTCGCTGTTCAATTCCTCGAAAGCCCTGGGCCTGAAGGAGGAGCTGCTGAAAAAGCCGATTCCCCTCGGCACGCTGGGCATCCCGGAAATGGGAACGAATTTTGTAACCAAAATGCTCCTGGAAACGAAGCCCTCCTCTATTTCCGAGCTTGTGCGCATCTCCGGCCTTTCCCATGGAACGGACGTGTGGAACGGCAACGCGCAGACGCTGATTCGGGAAGGCACCTGCACGCTGTCGCAGGCGATCTGCTGCCGGGACGACATCATGCTGTATCTGATCAATAAACAGCTGGATAAGAAGATGTCCTTTGACATTATGGAATCCGTACGGAAGGGCAAGGGGCTGAAGCCGGAGTGGGAAGAGGCCATGAAAGAGCACGGCGTGCCGCAGTGGTATATCGATTCGTGCAAGAAAATTAAATATATGTTCCCGAAGGCGCACGCCGTGGCGTATGTTACGCTTTCCCTTCGGATCGCATGGTACAAGCTGTATCAGCCCGTCGCATATTACGCCGCGCGTTTTTCTTTAAAAATCGAGGATTTCGACGGAGCCTCCATGATTCACGGACTGGATCGGATGTACGGGAAAATGGCGCTTTTAAATTTGATCAACGATAGCGGAGACATGGATTTGGAGGAGGACGGAGACCGCGATCCGGAGGAGGACGATGCGGGAGCCTCTGGCCGGAAGGGAGACGTCAGCGCAAAGGACAAAGCGCAGGCGGCGCTTTACAGCCTTCTTGTTGAAATGTACGCAAGGGGAATCGAATTTCTTCCGGTGGATCTTTACAAATCTGATGCAAAGCATTTCAAGCCGGAAAACGGCGCGATCCGCCCGCCGATCGCCGCTTTCCAGGGCGTGGGGGAAGCAGCGGCAATGAGTATTGTGAAGGAACGCGACCGCAGGCTGGCGCGCGGCGAAACCTTCCTGTCGGTTGAGGATCTCCAGCTCAGCGCCGGCGTCAATAAAAGCGTAATCGAAACGCTGCGCGCAGAGGGCTGCTTCGAGGGCCTCCCCGATACGAATCAGATTTCTTTATTCGACCTGTTCGCCTGAACCGCCCGCCTTGCTTGACGTTTTTGAAAAACGATTATAAAATAAGGACGAAATTCAGCTCGGAAGGAGTTTCAGGCGGCTTGTATATCTGCGCGTTGGTCGGCCCGAGCGGGACGGGCAAAAGCCACAGAGCGCTTTGGGTGGCGAAGGAACATAATATTGACTATATCATCGACGACGGGCTTCTGATCCGCGGGAACGGCGTAGTGGCGGGCAAGTCCGCCAAACGGGAAAAGACGCGCGTCGGCGCCGTCAAAACTGCGGTTTTCACGGATGACGAGCATGCGTTCGAGGTTTCTTCTGCCCTGAAACGGAACAAGGCAGACCGCCTCCTGATTCTGGGGACCTCGGACGGAATGGTGGCGAAGATCGCCAAACGGCTGGGGCTGCACGGAATCGACGAAACCATTTATATTCAAGATATTTCCAGCCAATATGAAATTCAGCAGGCGCTGAACACACGGCGCACCGAGGGCAAACACGTCATACCGGTGCCGACATTGGAGCTGAAAAAGGATTTTTCCGGCTATATGCTGGATCCCCTGAACCTCCTGCGCCGCAAGGGGCTTGGAGACTACGAAATGGTCGGAGAAAAATCCGTGATCCGGCCTACGTTCAGTTATCTGGGACGGTATACCATTTCCGACTATACGATTTATCAGCTTGCGGAGCATATTACCAAAAAATGCGAGGGCGTGTCGAATATCACGCGCTTCCGCGCCGAAAAATCGGAGGATGGAATCCGGATCGAAATGGATCTTATCCTGTATTACGGATATAAAATTCCAAACGTTTTCCGGAAAATCCGGGACGCCGTCATTCGCGAAATCGAAACGATGACCTCTTTGAACGTATCCTCCGTTTCCCTGACGGCGAAGAGCCTCGTCCTCAAAGAGGATTATAAAAATAAAAACAAGGATTTTGTGATGGCATGAAAGAAACGATTTATACGATCCCTGTAAACGAAGCATTTGAAAAGCCCTGCGAATGTCCGATGTGCAATCTGGAGAATCGTTTTGAGAACGACCGCGTCAATTATTATCTCGGCCCCTCCCTCATGGAGCCAGAGAACCGGATTGAAACAAACGAAACGGGCTTTTGCGCAAAACATTTTAAGCAGATGTACGATACGCGGGCAAACCGGCTCGGTCTCGGTCTGATCCTCCATACGCATCTTCACGAACAGAATCAGAAGCTGGACCGGCTGGCGCACGGCGCCGCGGCGCAGAACGCGGAGCCCGCCAAGAAATCGTTCTTTGCTTCCCTGAAAAGCGGAGGGGACAATGCAAAGACCGCCGAGAGCTTACTGACGTATCTTGAGGAGCTGGAGTCCGGCTGCTGCATCTGCCGTGATCTTGTCAAAACAATGGAGCGCTACTGCGAGGTCATCACGCATTTATATTTTTCGGAAAAGGATTTCCGGAACCGGTTCGACAGCGGGCTGGGCTTCTGTATGCCGCATTTTGGGATGCTGCTGCGGGCCGGAAAGAAAAATCTGTCCGGCGCAAGGCAGGAGGAATTCCTCGGCGCGCTGATCCGCATGCAGCTTTCGAACCTCAAACGCATCGAAGGGGAGGTCGAATGGTTTACACAGAAGTTTGACTACCGCAACCAGGACGCCGACTGGGGCAATTCCAGAGACGCCGTTCCCAGAAGCATTGAAAAATTGACCGGGCTGTCGGGACTGGGGCAATAACGGTGAACGCTTTGGAGGTTACGGAGCATTTTACATCCTACGGACTCCCGTACGTGGAGATCCGGGGATGCGAGGACTTCGATCCCGTACATATTTTTGAATGCGGCCAGTGCTTCCGGTGGAACCCGCTTCCTGGAAACCCCCGGATTTATCTCGGCGCCGCGGGCGGACGCGTGCTGGCAGTCCGCGCGGAAGACGGCTCCGAAGGGAAAATCATCACGCTTGCAAACGCGGGACTGCGGGACTATTATGCATTTTGGGAAAACTATTTCGATATGAAACGCGACTACGCTGCCATCCGCCGAACGCTTTCGGAACGCGACGCGTATTTGAAGGAGGCGGCCGCGCTGGGAAGCGGTCTGCGTATTTTGCGGCAGGAACCGTTTGAAACGCTGATTTCTTTTATTTTATCTTCCAACAATAATATTCCGCGCATCAAGGGCTGCGTCGAGCGTCTGGCGGAGCGATACGGCGCGCCGATCGAAACGGAAGCTGCGCTCAACCGATATCTGCGTGAAAATTCATCCGTTTCAGAGTGGATCCCGTTTTACGCCTTTCCGTCTCCGGAGCGACTGGCAGGAGTTTCCGCAGAAGCGTTCAGCGCCTGCTGCAGAGCCGGTTACCGGTGTGCATATCTGGAAAAAACGGTTCGGCGCTATCTCGATACGCCGATCGATCCGGAGGCCGTCCGCACCGCGCCGCTTCCCGCGGCACGCGGCCTCTTGCAGATGTACTCCGGCGTAGGCCCGAAGGTGGCGGACTGCGTAATGCTGTTTGCAGGAATGCGGACGGACGTTTTTCCGGTAGACGTTTGGGTTCGCCGCGTACTGGAAGAGCTTTATTTTCGGAGAAGGCTGCTGCCCGGCGAGGCGGAAGCATTCGTATCCGCGCGGTTCGGTACGCTGGCAGGCTTCGCGCAGCAATATCTTTTCTACGGGATCCGGGAGTACGGCGTCGATTTCCTTCTGCAGCGGAATGCGGGCGTCTGTTAAAAATTTTTATAGCATAAGAAAAATTTTCTGTTGACTTTAGCACAATAAAGTACTACTATAGCAATGCATTAAACTGCGGAACATGAGAGGTCCAAAGAAACGGGAAAGGAAAATGGTTATGAAGAAACGGAAAATTGCAAAAATGACAGGTCTGCTGCTGGCTGCCGTCCTCTTGACGGGCTGCTTTGCGGGCTGCAGCGGCGGCGGAGATCAAAACGAACTGATTATCGGAATTACATATTTCGCGCCCATGAACTACATGGAGGACGGAGAGTTGACGGGGTTCGAAACGGAATTTGCCACGGCCGTGTGCGAAAAGCTCGGTATGACGCCGAAATTCCAGGAAATCAAATGGGAATCGAAGGAAACGGAGCTGAACGGCAACGCGATCGACTGCATCTGGAACGGCATGACGATTGACGACGACAGAAAGGAATCCATGCAGATTTCCGTGCCGTATATGCGGAATAAGCAGGTGGCCGTCGTTTTGAAGGAAAATGCGGAAAAGTATAAGGATCTTACCAATCTTGAGGGCGTTACGGTCGTTGCAGAGGCGAAATCTGCGGGAGAAACGGTGGCGACAACGGATGAAACATTCCAGGATGCTTCGTATACGCCGGTCGATGCACAGTCTAAGGCTCTGCTTGAGGTAAAGTCCAAAACGGCAGAAATCTGCCTGGTGGACTACGTTCTCACGATTGGCTCCATTGGAGAGGGCACGGACTACGAGGATCTTGTCGTGCTGGAAAAGGATTTCGCTCCGGAGGAATACGGAATCGCCTTTAAAAAGGGCAACACGGAGCTTTGCGACAAGGTGAATCAGGCGATTCAGGAGCTGGCAGACGAGGGCAAGCTGTATGAGATCGCTGCAAAATACAAGCTGGAGGATCTTCTCCTGATCCAGCCCAGCAAATAAGATACGGAGCGGCTTACATGGCTGAATTCGGAGAGGTAACGTTAAGTTTATTAAAGGGCTTCGCGCAGAACTGTCAGATTTTTCTGTACACATTGATCGCCGCGCTGCCGCTGGGCCTGATTATTACGTTCGGCTCGATGGCAAAATTCAGACCGATCAAATACCTTGCAAGAGCTTTTGTCTGGATCATCAGGGGCACGCCTCTGATGCTCCAGCTTTTTATCGTTATGTATGTGCCGGGCATCGTATTCGACGTCAGAATGCCCAGCCAGATTCTTGGGATCGATCAGAGGCTGTTCTGCGCGCTGATCGCATTCATTATTAATTACGCCGCATATTTTTCGGAAATTTTCCGCGGTGGGATTGAAAGTATTCCAAAAGGACAATACGAAGCCGGCCAGGTACTGGGAATGACCAAAACGCAGATTTTCTTCCGCGTGGTACTGATGCAGGTGGTCAAACGCATCGTACCGCCGCTGGGCAACGAAGTGATTACTCTGGTGAAGGACACGTCTCTGGCAAGAGTGATTGCTGTCGCCGAGGTGATTATGACCGCGGAACGATACGGAAGCGTCGGAATCATCTGGCCGCTGTTTTACACGGGCGCGTACTTCCTGCTGTTTTGCGGCCTGCTTACGCTGCTGCTTTCGTATGTCGAGAAAAAGCTCGATTATTATAAAGGATAAGGTGGTAACATGGCGCTGCTTGAGGTGTCCGGACTTCAGAAAAGTTACGGGAAAAACGAGGTGCTGCGCGGGATCGGCTTTACCCTGGAGAAGGGAGACGTGCTTGCCGTCATAGGCTCCTCCGGAAGCGGCAAGACGACGCTGCTCCGATGCCTTAATTTTCTGGAAAAGCCATCCGGCGGCAAAATTACCGTAGGCCCCGAGGTTTTGTTTGACAGCGAGGATCCCGCGACCTATGAGGACAAAGACGTGCGCAGAAAACGCCTGCATTTCGGGCTTGTTTTTCAGTCCTTCAATTTGTTCCCTCAATATAACGTACTGCGGAACATTATGCTGGCTCCGTCGCTTTTGCTGAAGGAACGTAAGGACTATAAGGAAAACAAAGCAAAGCTCCTGAAGGAAACGGAGGAAAACGCGTATGCCCTTTTGGAGCGGGTAGGCCTTTCCGAAAAGGCGAAGGCGTATCCCTGCGAGCTGTCAGGCGGACAGCAGCAGCGCGTTGCAATTGCCCGCGCGCTGGCTTTGAAACCGGAAATTCTGTGCTTCGACGAGCCTACGAGCGCGCTTGATCCGGAGCTGACCGGAGAGGTGCTGAAGGTCATCCGGAGTCTGAAATCCTCCGAAAGCACCATGATCGTCGTAACGCACGAAATGGAATTTGCCAGAAACGTAGCGGACCGCGTCCTTTTCATGGCCGACGGCAGAATCGAAGAAGAGGGCACGCCCGAGGAAGTGTTTGGAAACCCGAAAAGCGAACGAACGAAAGCTTTTTTTGCAAATTACAGCCAAAGATACTGACAGACAGAGGGAATGCCGCATGCAAGAGGATAAAATCAGAGAGGAAGAACAGGAAAGACTATTTGCAGCAATCCTTTCGCTGGAAAGCGCAGAGGAGTGCCGCTGCTTTTTTGAAGATTTGTGTACGATCAAAGAACTGAACGCAATGGCGCAGCGCCTGGAGGTCGCCGTCCTCCTAAAACAAGGAGAAACGTTTAACAACATTGTCGAAAAAACGGGCGCTTCCACCGCAACCATTTCCCGCGTCAACAGATGCCTCAGATACGGAGCCGGCGGATACCGCAGCGTGCTGTCAAAATAAGATTGTGCGGAAATGCGGAATATGGTATGATAAAAGGCGTGCCAAGACATACTATGCTTGATGAATTAGACACGGATTTTCACAGAAAGGCAGGGAAATTCAATGGATTATGTAGAAGCCGCTTCGGCGCTGGGAGAGGCGATCAAGGAAAGCCCCGAATTTATCGCATGGCAGAATGCGGAGCTCGCACTCCTGCAGGATGAAAAGGGGCAGGATCTGATCAATGATTTTAAAGATCTTCAGAGAAAGATCGTAAACGGCTCGCGAGACAATATGGATAAGGACGAGCTGGAGAAAATTCGCGATACTCTGATGGACAAGCAGAAAGAGCTGAACGAATATGAAATTACCAAGAATTACTTCGACGGCAAAAAAGGCTTCGAAGACATGATGCGTACGATCAATGATATCATACAGCATTTTATCACGGGAGACAGCGGATGCGGCGGAAGCTGCGCCACCTGCGGCGGCTGCCACTGATCTTTTACGCGCGAAACGGAAGGAGATTATCGTGTGGCGGAACTGACCCCTATGATGAAGCAATTTCTTGAGATAAAGGAGCGGTGCAAGGACTGCATCCTTTTCTTTCGTCTCGGGGACTTTTACGAAATGTTTTTTGAGGATGCCGAAATCGCATCCAGAGAATTGGAACTCGTTTTAACGGGGAAGGACTGCGGGCTGGCGGAACGAGCGCCGATGTGCGGCGTGCCGTATCACGCCGCCCTTTCTTATATCGGCCGCCTGGTCTCGAAGGGCTATAAGGTCGCCGTCTGCGAGCAGCTGGAGGACCCGGCGCTGGCAAAAGGAATCGTGAAGCGCGACATTGTCCGCATCTACACGCCCGGCACCGTCACGGACGAGCAGATGCTTTCCCAGAAGAGCAATAACTATCTTGCGGCGGTTTATGAATTCCGGAGCATGTACGGTCTTGCAGCTGCGGATATCACAACGGGCGAGCTTTATCTGACCTCTCTGACGGTAGGCAGCACCTATAACCATCTGGCGAACGAGATCGCCAGGTTCGCGCCCTCTGAAATTATCGTAAATAAAGGAGCCGCCTGCGCGGAGCGCCTGCGGAATTTTACCCGGAACCTTGGAAACGCATACATAACGGAGGCTCCGGAAGAGCTGTTCGGCTATGAGGCGGGAAAGGCGCATTTGTCCGACATCAAATTTACGGGCGCTCAGAAAACAAACATGCTGCAGGCTGTTCTGAAAAACGAGCTTGCCGTGCGCAGCTGCGGCGCGCTGATTTCATACATGGAAGATACGCAGAAAATGCATCTGTCCGATCAGATTACCGCCGAATACTACACGGTAGACGAATTCCTGACGATCGACGCCGCTTCCCGGAGAAATCTGGAGATCACGGAAACGCTCAGGGATAAAAATAAAAAGGGCTCGTTGCTTTGGGTGCTGGACAAAACGGTGACGCCCATGGGCGGCCGGCTGCTCAAAAAGTGGTTGGAGCAGCCGCTGATCGACGTTGACGCGATCAACGAACGTCTGGACGCCGTAGCCGAGCTGAAGGACGCGTTCCTGCTCCGGAGCGAAATCCGGGAGCTGCTTGCGGGCGTTTACGATATGGAGCGAATCGCCGGTAAAGTTACTCTTGGCACGTGCAATGCACGCGATCTTGCTTCTCTGCGGCAGTCAGCGGGAAAAATGCCGTATATCCGCAATACGCTGGCCTCCTGCAAAGCGCCGCTGCTCCAGCGCATCCATGCGGAGACGGACGGCCTGGAGGACGTCTGGACGCTTTTAGATCAGGCTATCGAGGAGGATCCGCCGCTTGCACTGAAGGAGGGCGGAATTATTAAAAAGGGATATCATCCCGAGGTAGACCAGTGCCGCCTGGCTTCCGTAAATGGAAAAACGTGGCTCGCAGAGCTGGAGGCCAGGGAACGCGAGGCGACGGGCATAAAAAACCTGAAGATTGGCTATAACAAGGTGTTCGGCTATTATCTTGAGGTGACGAAATCTTATCTGAATCTCGTCCCGCCTACATACATCAGAAAACAAACGCTGGCAAACAACGAACGATACATTACCGACGAATTGAAAAAGATGGAGGACACGATCCTGGGCGCGGAGGAACGCCTCACGCGTCTGGAATTTGAGGTGTTCTGCGAGGTGCGGGAATTCGTGCTCCGGCAGGCGGACCGACTGAAGGCAACCGCCGCGGCGATCGCAAAACTGGATGCCCTTGCTTCGTATGCAGAGACGGCAGACCGTGAGAATTACTGCCGTCCGGAGATCCTCGGAGAGGATTCTTCCGTGATTTCCATCCGCGACGGCAGGCATCCCGTAGTGGAAAAGATGCTTTCCTCCGGTGATTTTGTGCCGAACGACGCGCTGCTCGACTGCGGAGAGAATCTGCTTCTCGTAATTACCGGACCGAACATGGCCGGAAAATCGACCTATATGCGGCAGGTCGCGCTGATGATCCTGATGGCACAGGCCGGATCCTTTATTCCCGCGGCGGAAGCGCAGATTTCGGTAGTGGACAAGCTTTTCACCAGAGTCGGCGCGTCCGACGATCTGGCGTCGGGGCAGAGCACGTTTATGGTGGAAATGAGCGAGGTGGCGAACATTCTTTCCAACGCAACCGCCAGAAGCTTTCTGATCCTTGACGAAATCGGGCGCGGAACCAGCACGTTCGACGGTCTCAGCATTGCCTGGGCGGTATTGGAATACATTGCCGGCACGCTGAAATGCCGCGCGATGTTTGCAACGCATTATCATGAGCTGACGGAGCTTGAGGGCACCGTCCCCGGCGTCAAAAATTATTGCGTGGACGTGAAAAAGAAGGGGGACGACATTGTTTTCCTCCGTAAAATGAAGCGCGGCGGCGCCGACGGGAGCTACGGAATTTCCGTGGCGGCACTTGCGGGGATCCCGAAAGTCGTAACGCTTCGAGCGCATGAAATTTTACAGGGCCTGGAGGAGCAGGATATCCGGGAGAAGGGAAGGCACGGCCGAAAAACGCGGCAGAAGGCTGGAGGCGCGGCTTCAGAGGAATACGGGCAGCTTGATCTGCTTTCCTTTACGGCGAATTCCGTCATGCAGGACGAGATCGTCAGCGAGCTGAAGGATCTGGATGTGCATTCTCTGACGCCCATCGAGGCGATGAATATTTTGTACCGGCTTCACCAGAAGGCCGAAAAAAGAATCTGACGGAAGGATAAATCGGATGGCGACGAGAATTGTCTCGCAAGAGGAACGAGAAAAACAGAATTATTACATGCAGTGCGTGCGTGATTTCAATTCCGGCCGGGGCGGCCGTCCTGCTGCCTGCATTAAAACGTTTGGCTGCCAGATGAACGAGCACGATTCCGAAAAGCTTGCCGGCATGCTGGAACGGATGGGGTATGAGCTGGTTCCCGACGAGACGGCGGGCAAATACGAAGGACGTTTCTGTGATCTGATTCTTTTCAACACCTGCTGCATCCGGGAAAATGCAGAGGAAAAGGTATTCGGGCACATCGGCGCTTTGAAGGGCGCAAAACGGGCAAAGCCGGAGCTGCTTACCGCCGTATGCGGCTGCATGACCGAACAGCCGCACGTTGTCGAGGAAATTAAGCGGAAATATCAGAATGTGGATATCATATTCGGCACGCATAATCTTCACCGCCTTCCGGAATTTCTCTACAGTGCGCTGATCGATGGACGGCGCGTGTGCGAGCTTTCTCATACAGAAGGGGAGGTTGCGGAAGGTCTGCCGGTAAAACGCGCCAGCAACTGGAAGGCCTGGGTGACGATTATGTACGGCTGCAATAATTTCTGTACATACTGTATCGTACCGTACGTGCGCGGACGGGAGCGCAGCAGACGCAGGAACGATATTTTGCAAGAAATCGATGCGCTGGCGGCCGGCGGCGTGCGCGAGATTACGCTGCTTGGACAAAACGTCAATTCCTACGGCAAGGATCTTGACGAACCAGAGCGGCATGAAAGCTTCGCGGCGCTGCTTTCCGCTGTCTGTGAGCGCACGGCGGGCAGCAGCCTGCGGAGGATCCGCTTTATGACGTCTCATCCGAAGGATCTTTCGGAGGAACTGATTGAGGTCATGGCCAAATATCCGTCCGTCTGCAATCAGCTGCATCTGCCGGTGCAGTCCGGCAGTACGGAGATTCTCCGAAGAATGAACCGGCGCTATACCAGAGAGCAATATATTTCGCTGGTGGAAAAAATCCGCTCCAGGATTCCGGAAATTACGCTCTCTACGGACCTGATCACGGGCTTCCCGGGAGAGACGGAGGAGGATTTTCGGGAAACGCTGGAACTCGTGCGAATGCTCCGCTTTGATATGGCATATACATTTATTTATTCTCCCCGCGTGGGAACGCCGGCGGCCGCCGATCCGGATCAGGTGGCGGAAGAGCTGGTGAAGGACCGCTTCGGGAGGCTTCTGGAGCTGCAGAATACGATCAGCCGCGAGAAAAACGAAGCGTGTACGGGGAAAACGTTCGAGGTGCTCTGCGAGGGCGTCAGCCGTACGAATCCCGCGCGCCTTACCGGAAGGACCGAGGGAAACAAAATCGTGAATTTTACGGCGGACGGCGTTTGCGCCGCCGATGCCGAGGGAAAGTTTGCAAAAGTATATATTGACGCCGCGCAGACCTGGTCTTTAGAGGGGCGCGCGCTGGAATGGGAGGAATCGTAAATGTACCGGTCGGTTTTGGATTTTAAAGAGACGCAGATCGCGATTAAACAGGTAAAAGACTATTTTCAGAAGGAATTGGCGGAGGCGCTGAATCTGATGCGCGTAACGGCGCCTTTAATGGTAACTAGGGATTCGGGCCTGAACGACTGCCTGAACGGGACGGAACGTCCGGTACAATTCGATCTGCTTGAGACGAAGCAGGAGGTGCAGATCGTGCAGTCTCTGGCCAAGTGGAAGCGCTTTGCGCTGGGCAAGTACGGCTTCGGCCCGGGAGAAGGCCTTTATACGGATATGAATGCCGTGCGGCGCGATGAAATGACGGACGCGCTGCATTCCATCTATGTAGATCAGTGGGATTGGGAGCTGGTAATCAGGAAAGAAGAACGAAATATTGAGATGCTGAAGCGCACAGTGCGTAAAATTTATGCTGTCCTCAAAAA
Source organism: uncultured Clostridium sp. (assembly GCA_900543695.1). Taxonomy (GTDB): domain Bacteria; phylum Bacillota; class Clostridia; order UBA1212; family UBA1255; genus Egerieisoma. Next base: position 28,894 of record UQSG01000012.1, read on the forward strand.
GACGGAGGCGCATATCCGCGCGCTATATCCCGATCTGGCCGAAGGCATGAACGGCTTTTGCCTCCCGGAGGAAATCGTTTTTATTACGTCGCAGGAGCTGGAGGATTTATATCCCGATCAAACGCCGAAGGAGAGAGAGTCGCTTTACGCGCGCGCCCACGGTGCGTTTTGCCTGATGCAGATCGGCGGAAGGCTCCGTTCGGGAATGCCGCATGACGGACGCTCTCCGGATTATGATGACTGGAATCTGAATTGCGACATTTTACTGTATTATCCGGTTCTGGATCTTTCGTTTGAAATTTCGAGCATGGGAATCCGTGTGGACGAGGCTTCTCTTGCGGCGCAGCTTGCGGAAGCCGGCTGTGAGGATCGGAGGGAGCTTCCGTTTCACAAAGCGATTTTAGAAGGAAAACTGCCCTATACCATTGGGGGAGGCATCGGGCAGTCAAGACTTTGCATGTATTTTCTTGATAAGAAGCATATTGGGGAGGTTCAGGTTTCCGTCTGGCCTGCCGAGGAGGAAGAACGGCTCCGTGGAGAGGGCTGTTACCTCCTGTAATTTCTTTGCTGGCGCCCGCGGCTCGTTCGATTTTTATTATTTTTGTATTTGCGGGTATTGGATTTTTTTCGCCTTCTCCGAACGACGAGAATGCGGATAATGATTGCGGTTAGAAGAGCGGCGAGAATTCCGCCCACGATGGCGGCAATGAGGGGAAAGGTGTCGTTTTGGCCTTCCTGCGGATTGCTTTGGGCGGATTCCTGCGGTGAGCCCGGCTCTGTTCCGGTACCCGAGGGACTTTCCTGCCCGCCTGCGGAGCCTGTCGGCTCTGTGTTAGGCGTTGGCGTGGCAGGCTCCGGTTCCGGAGTAATCGGCGCGGCTCCGCTGTCTTCCACCGTAATGCGGATGTAGTTTTCGCTTGTCATGGGCAGATAGGTGCCGTCCGTTCCTTTCACCGCCGTGATGTTGGCTTTGCCCTCGCCTACGATCACAAGCTGATCTCCTACCACCTGCAGTACATTTTTGTCGTTGCTTTCAAAACGCATTTCACCGTTTCCGCTGCCGCCGGATGCGCGCATTGTAATGGGCTCGTCTCCTACCGTGAGCTGCGTGGGCAAATCTGCGATTACGACAGGCGCCTGTTCCTGCAGCGTTATTTTCGTGCCGCTGCCTTTGGACAAGCCGTAATGTTCCGCGATAGAGGCGGCGGTCGCCTCCGCTAATGCTTTGAGGTTCGCGTCTTTGGATAAAAACGTAAGATCGGCCTTGTTGGAAAGATATCCGTGCTCTATAATCATCGACGGGATATTTTCCTGCACGCAGAACCGGATGATGCCGTAGTAGTCGGCCTGCTGACCGTTCGGATAATCATAATAGTCATCATGGGAGAGAAGACTCGTCTTGACGCCTATTTTTTTCATTCCAAGCCCTTCAAATTCCGACAGGATTTTTTCGGCGATCGCCGAGGCTTCCTCGGCCAGCTCCGGCCTGTAGTTTCCGGCGGGAACAAAAATTTCGCTTCCTCCGAAATAATCGGCGCCTTCCAGCGCGTTCATATGGAGCGAAACCATAAGATCCGCGTTCAAATCCGCAGCGGCCTTCGCCCGGGATAAAATCGAAAGCTTCGTATCTTCGTACCTTGTCATGTAGACCTTCACGCCGCCGTATTCACCCAGCGCGTCCCAGAGATAACGAGTTACCTTCAGATTTAAATTTTTTTCGTAATAGGTGGTGCCGTTTAACGTTCCCTGCGTGCCGTTGTCGTTCCCTCCGTGCCCGGCATCCAGTACGATGACCGTTTCCTCCGCCGCGCCGGACGGGATCGTCAGGGCGGCCAGCAGAAACAAAACTGTTATGACCGATAAAAACTTTTTCCTGATTGCTCCTGTCATGTTCCTCATCCTTTGTAATTTAAAAGATCTTTTGTTATAAAGCGTGTCTAGCATACCACAAAACAATGCGTCCCTCAATAAGAAATGCGTTTAAATTTTGTATGCAAATTGTATTGTTTTTTTGACCGTCTCAATGCGAGAAAAATCGTTAAAATTCCGGACAAATCGACGAGATTCGGCAGCTCCGGCGACAGAGCGCAAAAGCCGGAGCTACCGGTATGGAGCTTTTACTCCTCAAGCCAAGCTTTAATAACGCTTCCTTCCTTCCCATCCATTGCAACATATAAGCACCCACAATCAACCAAATGATCAATATCCTTATTCCGTTGATCTATTGAATATTCGAAACGCCACACGTTATCCTCCGTGGAATGAACAATAGAAATCAATGTATATTCAGATAATTTCCCTTTTTCATGAAGTTTTTCTATTATGGTTGTAGCGACCTCTATTGCAATCTGGGTTGTCTCAATTGGTTTTATTTCTTCCAAAACATCTTCACGCAAATCAATAGGAAACTGAATTTGATCCCACTCTATACCACACCAGTCTATTTCAGTAATATAAACGTCCTCCATAATATCATCCACATTTAGTTTGCTGCTGTTTGAAACATTACTGCAACCCACAAGAAAAAATAATAAGAGCATCAAAGGCAGTATTTTTTTCATCGTGTCTCCCTTCTGTCAAGGTGTTGGCCAAGCCATATGCGCACAATCGAATGCGCACGTTCCGTTTTTCCGCGTTTCTGTGTCGGCTGATCCTGACTGTCGTATGAAAAAATCAGCGTCGCATTATTCTTGATCAAATGAATAAAGGACAGCCGGCCGTTATGCGCTTCATCATATTCGATCCAAATGCAATCACGCGCAGAAAACGCTTTTTTGTTTGTTTCCTCATTTCTGGCATTCTTTAAAATACAAAATCATTATACAATTTTGGTAAATTATATCGAAAATTATATGTTGATATAATTATATTGTCAATATATCAGGTAAATATTTACTCTTATGGTTGTAGCGACGTTTCTCCCAGCGACAGATGATACTGGCGGTTCGTTTTGAACTTGATGGCGGCTTTTGCAGCAAGGAAATTCTCGGCATATTGAATAAGGGATATACGAAAGCGTATATCTTGCGTTATTACTGTGCAGAATGTAGTTTTTTTAAAGAAAAAATTTGTATACGGTCTGAAACCTGACAGTAGTTGTCAGGTTTAACATTGATAATAGAGTTGCAGCTGTAAAAGATTAGGACGCTAATCGAAAACAAAAATTTCTAAAAGAAAGAAGGAAAATAAAATGGCATGTAAAGGTACTAAACACGCGAAAGCTACGGCTGAAGCAACACAGGCGACTGCCGCCACTGTTCAGGCGGAGGTAAAAACAACAGAGGTGCAGGCTCCCGTGAGCAGACTTTTGTTTGGTGTGGATTCTAAAATCCAAGCCAATGATATTCTGCAAAACAACATTTCTGAATTTGAATGGGTAGTTCGCAATAAGGTATATCCTAACTTTTGGGGACGAAATCTTGTGGGCGAAAACGCTCTTACAAAGGATGAAATCGCATTTATTCATTCAAAGGGTTGTAAGATAGCTGCTATCTATACAGATTCCGGAGAAAAGAAGACCGAAGAACAGGGTAAAATTGTTGTAAAGAAAATCGATGTTGTAGCTCTTGAACTCGGTATTCCTAAGGGAACGGCAGTGTTCCTCGAAGTAGTAAACGGCGAAGATATTAGCCGTGATTATATGAAGGGCTTTGCAGCAGATCTCGAAGAAAAGGGCTTTGTTCCAGGATTTAAGGCTAATACCGATGCTAAGTTCGGCTTTGACCGTGAGTTCAGCCGTGGTTTGCAGACTGATCGTGAGATTTTTAAAAAGTGTCTTGTATGGGCAATTTCCCCCAGTCTCGCAGAATATGACCGTGTAACCACCACTCACCTTATTCATCCGGATAATTGGATGCCTTATGCACCCTCCGGTATTACCCGTAACGATATTGCCGTATGGCAGTATGGAGTTAACTGTCATCCTATCAATGACGATGCGGGTATTGAAATCACCTTCAATGTGAACCTTGTAAGAGATAGAAAAGTTATCATTGACAAAATGTTTTAAATTAAGTATGATAAGGAGGAAAAATAATGATATGTATAAATTCAGTTAATGTGTATCCAAATAGTGCAACTATTACCAAAGGACAATGGTATTACGATGCTTGGGCGGGTATATCTTCTAACTGCCCTGAATGTGCAGAGGTTAGATGGTACAGTAGTAACACTTCTATTGCAAGCGTAAATGAAACTACAGGATATATTTACGGAGTAAACACAGGTACAACAAGGGTTTATGCCCAGGCTACTGACGGTAGTGGAATAAGCGATTATATTACTGTAACTGTAATTGCACCAATACCCGTAACAGGAGTAGCGGTTTGCCCTGCGCATAAAACTATGGATGTGGGAGAAATGGATTATCTTTGTGAAACTGTATATCCGTCAAACGCTACGAACCAAACAGTTATTTGGTGCAGCAGTAATGAAAGTGTGGCAACTGTCGGGACTTACACAGGTTTTGTAAGAGCAAAGAAAGCAGGTACTGTTACCATTACTGCCACTACTGTTGATGGTGGGTATCAGGATTGTATGACGATTTATGTTCGCAAGAACAAAATTTACCAGACGAAAAATACTTATAGATATAACTGCGATGGATGTCTTCCTGAAGATTTAGAGTATGATGATATTTCTGAAAATGATTTAAAAGCAATGGACTGGATAAACTGGTCTGATTTTGTGTTTACAACACCAGCAACATTCAGGTCTTTGTGGGAAGATATGGCTACCACGTTATTCTCTACTGAGCCCTTACAAACAGTAGTACTTGATATGATTGAACATTTTATGTCCGGGGATGGAAGCAATTATAGCAATTCAACATTGACAGAAAAAGTCCTGGAACATGAATCAACTCAAAATTATATTACTGCGGTTAAGAATTGTATTGCTCAGTTGCTATGTCAGTACAATGGTGACATAAGAGTATTAACTTATACTGCTGGTAATAGAGATAATAATCCACTCGTTAAATTGATGCAAACAAATAAGATATATCAGCCAGTTTATAATACCGTTAGTGACAAGATCAATGGATTGACTATTTGCATTGATGGTTTGTGGGGAAATCAAATTGAAGTAAAAGAGTATAATAAAACAGGTAATTCATATTCAGGAACACTTGTTTTTACACTCTATGATCATTTTGGACTAGATGCTGCCGATGTAGAAAAATACGGTTTTTTAGCAGGATTTAAATCTTGGTATATTCTTCAACATAACGAAGAATATAACGGAGAGTATAAGCCGTTTGTTACAGTAATCAACTTCGAAGTGCCCTTCTCGGGAACAATTTAAGGAGGTAAGTAAAATGCTTACAAAAGCCAATAAAAATGCCGCGCGAATGATTGTTAAGATTGTTATAACTGTTATGATTGTTATGATTGTTTTAGCTTGCTTGTGTGTATGTTCTATATATATTTGGTTTACGTATACGTCAAAGTGGAAGTATAATGTTGAAAACTTCGAGGTATTTCAGGAGGATTTTCAGACAGTTGCTGATTTTTGCCTGGAAAATGTCGAAAAAAATCCTGAAATCATATACTTCAATTTAAGTGGGAATAACACAATTTACTGCGGAACGAAAAGCGATGCGCAAGAGATGGATGTTTCGAATGATATTATAAACAGCTTTCGTAACATAGAACATGCTTTTCCGGATAGTGATGCAAAATTAGATGTTATATATTGTGCGGATGGCGCGGTTTATTTTACTACTCATAATGGCTTGTATTCGGTAATTTACTCTCCGACTTCAAAGCCGACAACACTGTCTGGCGGAAATACAGAGGCCGACACAAAAAAAATAACAGACGATTGGTATCATGCAGTAAAAAAATAATTTTTCAACCGCACCTTGGAAAGGTGCGGTTGGTTTTTATGCAGATTTGTCAAACATGTATTGTAATCCTACGGGCCCTCCGCTGAGAATCTATGCTTTGATCTTGACTTGCTTTGAAATTTATCATATAGTAATCTCAGATATGATAAAAATATGATTTTAAACGTGCGAAAGAGGGGCTTCTTTTGCTGCGGAATGCTTTGACGGCCGCTGCGCAGTGTGGGAACAGGTCGAGCAGGCTTCTCTTCCGCTCCGCTGAGAAAGGAGCAGCCGTATGAAATCCCGCCCGTTTTTCTTTTTTAAACGTATAAGATTTTTCCTCATTGCCGTACCGGTTCTCGTCGCGGCGGTCCTGCTGGTCGACGTGGCCGGCCGCCCGTCCCGCATCGATCTGGACGAAGTCGCCTGCATTACGGTCACGGCTTATTTCGACTGCTGGAACGAGGAGCATTCCGTTACGATCCGGGAAAGGGAATTATTTGAGGAGACGGAAAGCCTGGAACGTTCGCTGGGAAAGAAAGCGCGCAGGTTCGCCATTCTGAAATGTGTAAAATGGTCCGTTTCCTTCGCTTACCATTATAAAGATCAAAGCGTCGCATACAGGAAGTGCTCGGGGAATATGAATTTTGACGAGGCAAAGCGGCTCGTTCGGACGTTTATGGATTCCGTCGAAAATAATAAATTTTAACAAACGCAGAGATTGCTTATTCAGCGCGCGCATAGTATAATTACCGGACAAAATAAAGAAAAGGAGAGATGGTTGGATGGATTTTCCAAACTCATTTATAAGAGCCGGGAAAGAGACATGCTCGCTTGACCACTTTGTCCCCGCTCCTTATTTCAGAAAAACGTTTGCGATCAAGAGTCTGAAACAGCTTAACAGCGCCGCGGAGGCAAGCGTAGTGCTGTGCGGCCTCGGCTTTTATGAGCTGTATATAAACGGAAAAAATATTACGAAGGGGCTTCTGGCTCCATATATCAGCAACCCCGACGATCTGATTTATTACGATGCCTACGATATTCTTCCGTATCTGAAAAAGGGCGAGAACGTCCTCGGCGTATGCCTCGGCAACGGCCTGCAGAACGCATTCGGCGCTTACTGCTGGGATTTTCAGAAGGCCAAATGGCGGGCTGCGCCGCAGCTTGCGCTGCGCTGCACGATCAAATTCCGGGACGGCGAAGCCATGGTAATCGAAAGCGACGAATCCTTCAAAACGGCGCCCTCTCCCATTCTTTTCGACGACCGTCACTGCGGAGAGTATTATGACGCAAGATTGGAGCTTCCGGGCTGGAATGAACCCGGCTTTAACGACAGAAAGTGGCGCTTTGCAGAAAGGGCTCCCATGCCCCGCGGAGAGGCCAGGCTCTGTCAGGCAGAGCCCATCATCAAAGTCGGAGAGCTCAAGCCCATATCGATTACGGAAGAGGAAACGGGCTTCCGCTATGACTTCGGAGAAAATAACGCGGGACTGTGCAGGCTGCGCGTCTGCTCGGACACGCCCGGCCAGCAGATCGATCTGGTCCACGGAGAAGCCCTGATCGACGGAAAGCTTTATACGCGGAACATCAAATTCGACGAAAACGATTATGTGCAGAAAGACATCTACTACTGCAAGGGTACGGGAGAGCCGGAGGAATATATGCCGCGGTTTACGTACCACGGCTTCCGGTACGTGCTTGTGCGCGGCATTACAAAGGAACAGGCGACGCCGGAGCTGCTGACGTACGTTGTTTTCCATTCAAAGCTGGAAGAACGCGGCGGCTTCCAATGCTCGGATGAAATTGTAAACCGGCTTCAGGAGGCGACGCGGCGCAGCGATCTTTCCAATTTCTATTATTATCCCGTCGACTGCTGCCAGCGTGAGAAAAACGGCTGGACGGCGGACGCCGCCCTTTCCGCCGAGCACATGCTCATGAATCTTTCCGTCGGAAACAGCTATAAGGAATGGATGCGGAACATCGCGAAGGCGCAGAACGACGCCGGCGCAATCCCGGGCATTATCCCGACCGGCGGGTGGGGCTTCGCATGGGGCAACGGCCCGGCGTGGGACAATATCATCGTATATTTACCGTTTTACACCTATCAATATACCGGGGACAGAGAGATTCTGGAAATTTCCGCGCCTACGATCTGGAGATACCTGAACTACATCATCGGAAGAGCGGATTCCCGCGGGCTTGTGGCCATCGGCCTCGGGGACTGGTGCCCGGTCGGAAAGATCGAAGATCAATACAACAGCCCTCTGATCTTCACCGACAGCGTGCTGACAATGGACATCGCGGAAAAAGCCGCATACATTTTTGAAACGCTCGGTATGCCGCTGCAGAGCCAATTCGCAGCAGAGCTTGCCCGCAGGACAAAGGCCGCCGTACGCAAATATCTTGTTGATTTCGACCGGATGCTTGCGCTCGGGAATTGCCAGACCTCTCAGGCCATGGCGCTGTACTATCATATTTTCGAAGGAGGGGAACGGACGAAGGCCTTTGAAAACCTAGTGGAAATCATCGCGCGCGACGACGATCACATCAATCTCGGCGTACTGGGCGCAAGAGTGATTTTCCATGTGCTGACCGACTTCGGACGCAGCGATCTGGCATATAAAATGATTGCCCGCACGGATTATCCTTCGTACGGAAACTGGATAAAACGCGGCGCTACCACGCTCTGGGAAACGCATCAGCCGGAGGGGGGCAGAGTGCTGTCCCTGAACCACCATTTCTGGGGAGACATCAGCGGCTGGTTTATCCAGGCGCTTGCGGGGATCCGCTACAATCCGCATCGCAGCGATTTTGCGGAGGTGGAAATCCGGCCTTCCTTCGTGCCGCAGCTTGAAAACGCCTCCGGCTTCCATATTTGTTCCTACGGAAAAATTCTTTCCTCCTGGACGAGAAAAGAGGATTCCATTGTGCTTACGGTGGAAATTCCGGAAGGCATGAAGGGCATGATCCTCCTGGAAGACGGCTGGAGCTTTGAAGACGGCAAAGCCTGGAGAGAAGCCGTTACAGGCAGCTACACGCTCCGGAAGAAATAACGAACGGAGGCGGCGCGATGAAACGGGAAATCAGAAAGGAATGCGACGGCTTTTTAAAATATATCAATGAGAGTCCGACGCCTTATCACTCGGCAACATATCTTTCCGGGATGCTCGCGCGTGCCGGCGCGATCCGTCTGGCCGAGGAGGACGAGTGGGAGATTCTGCCCGACCGTCTGTATTATCTCGTCAAAAACGGCACGCTGCTTTCCTTTTTTCGAATCAGCTCCCGAAAAAAGCCGCTGGAATACGGCTTCCATATTGCCGGCGCGCACCATGACGCGCCCGGCTTTCGTGTAAAGCCGGCCGTCTCTACGGTGGACGACGGCTACGAGCGCCTTACGCTTGAGCCCTACGGCGGCCTGATCCAGCATGTCTGGCTCGACAGGCCGCTGGCCTGCGCGGGAAGAATTTATTACGATAACGGCGAGAAAACGGACAGCGCCGATTTTAATATCCGGAAACCGTTTGCCGTGATCCCGAGCGCTGCAATCCACCTGCTGGGCAGCGTCAACGAGGGCGCCAGGTTCGATCTGCAGACCGAGCTCCGGCCCTTTGTCGCCCAAAGCCCGTCGGGCGAGTCCTCCTTTCTGACCTATGCCGCTAAGGCGGCCGGTATTCCGAACCGGCGCATTCTAAGCTTTGACATTCTGCTGTATGATGCCGCTCCGGCCGGCTACGCCGGGCTCCATGATGAGTTCCTGTCCTCTCCGCATCTGGATGACTGCGAGATGGCGTATGCGCTGACGGCGGGAGCTGTTTCCGAGGATGCCGCGGATCATTCTTTTGTCGCATTCGTTTACGATCACGAGGAGTGCGGCTCCGCAAGCGACCGCGGGGCGCAGAGCGGCTTCTTTGAAGCTTTGCTGGAGCGCCTGTGCGGCAGGCTTGGATACAGCAGGGAAGATCTGTTCCGGACAATGGCCCGTTCCGTGATCTTTTCCGCCGATATGGCGCATGCCGCGCATCCATCTTATCCGCAGACGGGAGATCCCGACACGAAGGTACGCCTGAATCGGGGACCGGTCTTAAAGCTCAACGCGAATCAGTCCTACGCCACCTCTGCAAGCGGCAGCGCTTATTTTAAAAAGCTCTGCGCGCAATCCGGCATTCCCTATCAGGAATATGTCAACCGGAGCACGATCCGAGGCGGACGGACGATCGGACCGATGCTTTCCGCAAAAAGCGGGATGATTGCAGTCGATATCGGAAATCCGCTGCTTGCGATGCATTCCGCGCGCGAATTTGGCGGGACGGAGGATCTGTATCACATGCGGAGACTGTTTTCCGCGTTCTTTTAAAAAATCACGAAAGCTATTCCAGATTAACGCGCAGCGTGGCCTGAGGGCAGACGCTGCGTATTTTTTTGATCTGCGCCGGAGCGGCCTCCAGAGGCCTGTGGCTGAGAAGAATGCTGCAGCAGTCTCTGCACTGCGGCAGAATCGGAAATTCGCAGCCGTATTCATCCTTCAGGGAAAATTTCCCGTTTAGACACTTCTTCTTTTTGCCGCCGCATTGGCCTTCGTCAATATAGCAGTGACGGCTGCGCATCAAAACAAGGCGTCCTTGCACGACAACCTCCGGATTTACTGCGGATGCGGCCGCACGAAGACAGGCGGCGGAGGCCTCCGGGGAAAGCGCCGCGCGATTTACGCCAAGGTCTCCCAGACAGCGCAGCGTCCGGCTGTTTACGGCGTTCAGACTGTAATCGCAGCAAGTCAGAAACGCCTTTGCATGAGCCTGCTGCGCTTCCTGCAAACAGACCAGATCGCCGGGGTTTTCGCAGAGAAACCCGTCGATCAGCGAACCGGCCCACCGCTTCAGAAGGAGCGGAAGCCGTTTCCGAGCCTCCGCCCAGGCCTCGCCAAGAGAAACAAAAGGAAAATATAAAACAATCTTGCAGACGCCGGCCCGACGCAGCGCGGCAATGCGGTTTTCCATGCGGTTCAGGAAGTCGGAAGCCGGATCATAAAAAGACTCCATGGGAAGGTAAAAGGTGCGCGGCTCGCTTCGGTATGGGCGCAGCGCCTCGGGAACGTCGTCTTCGTCAAAGGAAAAAAAGCGTTCGGCCTGATAGAAGAAAAACGAGAGGCCGCCCTCTGCCGGGCTCGCGCTTTTTTTGTATATCACAGGTGTACCGACGGCAGCGGTGCGTTTTGCAGCACGCATCTCGGATAACTGCCCGGCGCAGTCTCTGCGCAGCGTATTAAGAACGGAGACCGGAAGAAAGAGGTCCGGCTCCAGATCAATTTGCAGTGTTTCTACAGAATAGGGGGTATCTCCCAGCTTCGTCAGCTGTTTCCGCACGCTTTCCTCCGTAGCGGGCGCATGCTGCGCACGAGCCGCCGGGACGGCGGCTTGCGCCAGAGCGAGGTTTCCGTCCGCATCTTCCATTTGCAGAGAGGGCTTTTCGCCGCTGCGCGCGGAAAAAAGCATCCGAACGCGGATCTTTTTGCTTTCGCCCGTGAGCGTTTGCTCCGCGCGTTCGCGCAGCGCCGGATCGTCCGTAAGAAAAAGCAGATAAGGTCCCTTCCCGCGTGCGCCAAGCGTCCCGACTGCCGTAATGTCTGCGGTTTGGGGTGTTTTTCCTTTTTTTACAGAATTTACCGTTCCGCCTCCTGCGGCTTTGTATTCCGTCTCGCCTGCGTCATAAATCGTAACGCCGTCGCCGGCCTTTAAAGGGTGGGCGTCGGAATCAAAGCGGACGGAGAAGCGAAAACGAGTCAATCTTTGCGGAAGCGTATCCGGAACGGGCAGTCTGATGGGAAACTCCTTCAGTCTGCCGCACGGCAGCCCAAGGCGGCCCGCAGAGCGGAATGTAATGTCGCCGGCCGGCAGCTTCCCGAACAAATACCCGGAGGTAAAATCGCCGCGCCCAAAGAGCAGGCGCAGCTCTGTCAGTTTTTCGGGAATATCTGCGACAGAGCCATCTAATGCCTGGCGGTAATACCGCGTGACTGCAGCGACATATGCGGGAGATTTGAGACGGCCCTCGATTTTCAGCGAGCCTGCTCCCGTACCGGCAAGCTGCCGGAGCCAGGGGAGGGAGGCAAAATCGGCGGGACTCAGCCGATATGCATACGGCGTACGAAGTCCGTCCTCTATGAGCGCATATTTCCGGCGGCACGGCTGCGCGCACTCGCCCCGGTTTCCGCTGCGTCCGCCGATAAAACTGCTGAGCAGGCATTGGCCGGAAATTGACATGCAAAGCGCGCCATGACAGAAAACCTCCACATCCATAATTCCCGCGCTGCAAAGCTGCGCAATTTCCGCGAGAGAAAGCTCTCGCGCGGCAATACATCTGTCAAAGCCCAGATTTTTCAGGAAATGAAGTCCTTCTTCGTTGTAAACGCTCATCTGCGTGCTGGCGTGCAGCTCGCACGGAAAGTCCCGTCGGCTTTTTCCGATTTCGGCGGCAAGTCCGAGATCCTGCAGAATCAGCGCGTCGACGCCGAGCTGCGCCGCCTTTTTTGCCGTTTGGTATCCCGTTTCAAACGTTTCTTCAAAAAAAAGCGTATTCAGCGCAAGATATACGCGCACGCCGCGAATGTGGGCGTAACGCAGCGCCTGCTCCAGCTCTTCAAGAGTAAAATTCTCGGCGCCCATTCTGGCGCTGCCTGTTTTCAGGCCGAGATAGACCGCGTCCGCGCCGCTTTGTACGGCGGCCTTCAGACAGGCAAAAGAACCGGCCGGAGCCAGGAGCTCCGGCGCCGGGACGTCAGGATTCATCGTACATGTCGTGATTTGCGGGGAGATACGTGCTGCCGCTTACGCTTTCATTTGTCCGCTCCGCCGCAAAATTCTGATCCGGAGAGGCACCGTGACGGGCCAGAAGCAACTGCTTGGATAAGGTGTCGATCTGCTGCTCCGCTTTTGCAAGCTGTTCGTCAAGCTCCTGCTTTTCGATCTTCAGCCTGTCGTACTCGTCCATCATTCTCTTGATTTCATTTCTGAGCGTATTAAAATTTTTCTGTGTTTTGAAGAGCTCGTCCGTTATGGAAATGGAAGCCATAACGATCGCCGTCTGCTCTCCAAGCTGGATTCCGCTTTTGGAGGCGGCGGCGACCTTGGTATTCAGATAATGCTCGATCCGGTGCATGTATTCCTCCGGCTCGTCATGAAGCAATGTATAGGTTTTCCCGTTTATCGTAAATCTGATTTTATTTTTCTCAGCCATGTCGTCGCCGCTTGCCCTTCCTTCCATTCTTTTTTCTATTTTACCAAAAATAGAGAGGAATGTACATATAAAAAATTTTTTATTTGCGGTAAAAATAGTTGACTTTTCTAAAATTAGTGTTATACTCAATAACAGTAATGATTACTGTTATTGATTTTGCAGCATTACAGAAGCAATTCACGAAACGCTTGTGAGAAAAAGAATGGAGGTAATAAGAATGAAGAAGTTTGTATGTACGATTTGCGGTTATGTTCACGAGGGAGACAGCGCTCCCGAATTTTGTCCCGTTTGCAAGGCGCCGGCCGAGAAGTTTAAAGAGATGGAAGCCAGCGGCGGTCTGGAATGGGCTGACGAGCATAGAGTCGGCGTGGCAAAGGGCGTTGATGAAGAAGTCGTCGCGGGACTCAGATCAAATTTCGAGGGCGAATGTACAGAGGTCGGAATGTATCTTGCGATGGCAAGAGTCGCTGAACGCGAGGGCTATCCGGAAATCGGCGCCTTCTATAAGCTGGCCGCGTGGGAAGAGGCGGAGCATGCCGCAAAATTTGCCGAGCTTTTAGGGGAGTGCGTGACCGACAGCACAAAGAAGAACCTGGAGCTCAGAGTCGCTGCGGAGCACGGCGCGACGCAGGGCAAGAAGGATCTGGCTACGCTTGCCAAGAAGCTGAACCTTGACGCGATCCACGACACCGTTCACGAGATGTGCAAGGATGAAGCACGGCATGGAAAAGGCTTCGAAGGGCTTCTGAAGAGATATTTCGGCTGAGAGGCTCGCCGCGTAGAACGGAAGAACATATTTGAAAAAGAAAGCAGGCGGATACGGCCTGCTTTTCTTTTTTTGGGGCGCGCAAGGCGGAGCTTTCTGCCATCCTGTCTGCCGGCCGGCTCGTCGCTGAAGCCTTCCGCCTCGACGGCGCCGTAAAGTTTTTCCTCCATCTGGAACAAAAATCGATTACTAAAAAGGAATCCGGAACGACGGAAAAATGCTTGTAAATTCTGTCAGGATATACTATATTAAAATTATCAAGGAGAGTGACCGCAAGAACGGTCAAAGGGCTGAGCGATCAGTCGGTGCTTTGTGCGGAGGTCTTCGCTTATGATGCGGCGGGCAATTTCACCGATGCCGAGGACAGTGACACCAGCGGCCGGCTTGCTGTGCTTGGCGGCAGCGTATCTGTGGCGAAGAATGGATACGATAACATCGTATCACAAGTATTGAACTAAATCATAAGCTGCAGAACTCGCCGCAAAAAAGGCCGTCAACACGGCAGGAGCGTATGCATGTAGAAGTGACGGATCGGGGAACTGAATTGGCAATAGGTCTTAGTTTTAGCATCGCTGGAAACACTCGTTACAGGCGGGATTGGTGTCTGAGACGATGCTCCGACTTGGAGTGCGGCAATTGCTGCTTGGGGATGTTTAGCTTAAGTATATTTTCTGGGAATTAAGGTTAATGGGATCAGATGTCATTTATGTATTTGATCCCATTAATGAAAATAAAAAGTGTACAGAAGGGATTTTATGAGGCATCAAGACAATTCACATGATGTATTTCGTCGATATTATTTTAGAGGTTTTTTGATTTTAATGGCATATCTCCTTATAGTAGTTCCTATTATATGGCTTTATCCAAACCTTTGGTCTGCTGTGTTTTGCTTTGTACTTTTTCTTCCCGTAAAAATTCTTATAAGAATAACTGCAAATAAGACGTTTGCTTCTGTCTTATTTGAAAAACTTGATGCGTTTGCGTTTCAGAAGATTATAAACGATAAGCGCTTTGTTGCTCCTGTTACATATCGCATCGGTGCGGCAATATTCACCGGAGATTACCAAACCGTCGTCAATATTGCCGTATCGCAAATGCGAAAGAAGAAGTGTTCGATAAAAGTAAAGTCTTTCTGTTTAAGTATTTTGGCTCGCACGTATTTTGAATTAAGGGATTTTGAAAAATTACGGGCTCTGCTCGCAAAATATGAGGAGTATAAAGAACAGTATCCTTCAAAATCATTTTTAAGAACGACAGATTCCGTATGGAGATATTATCAATATTTTTTGGATCAAAATTACGAGGCATGCAAAGCTGTATGTCGGGAAAGAGATGCTGCACATAACCCTAAAGCGTTGGGTGCGAAAATCCAAAAACTGCAAAATGACTTCCTTTATGCGGTTGCTTGTTATGAAAACAGAGAAACAGATGCTGCAAAGGAGTCTTTTGAACACATCATTTCTTATGCGCCTCGGATGAACGTCGCAAGTATTTCACAAAAGTATGTCGAGGCGATCGAACAGAATCGATCGCCCTTGCTGCCTGATACGGAAGTTCTTCCCGATGACAGTTACCAGATGCATGATGCAAGAACTGCCGCTAAAATACGGCGCTATGGAATCATCAAGAGAATCGTCATCATCATAGTTGTTGCTTTGCTTGCCTTGACATATTATATAGACAAAAGGGAAAAAGATGAAATCCGTTCATTCGAAGTCAAACTCAATGACGCTTTGGCGGAGAAATATGGAGAAGCAGTTTGGATTGATCACTTTGGTTTGGAAAAAGGTGAGGTGTATGTTGCTTCTCTTTGCTTAGCAAAAAATGGTAATGAACTGGACTTGGTTGAAGTGGTATCATCGGACCGAGACGTAACATTCGATGTTTTGACGGTTGTGGAAGATATAGAGATCGATTCCTATTATTGCACTGAAGGTCCGTTCAACGACTATTATATCGGATATGAAATATCATCAAAAGAACCTGCCGCGGAACCCCTTTATTATTTATCAGAGTTTGACTATAATAACAATACATATTGGTTTTACATTGATTATATTGAAATAATCCCCAAAAACTGAATTATGACCGTGGATCAAGCTGCAGAAGTCTGATTTGAGTTGAGAGGCAATATATGAGAGAGAAGGTACGGGACTTAATATACCTTGATACAGAAAGATATACATCACTTGACAATCTGCGAGTATTTTATTGGGGTATTATCATTCTTCCATTTTTTATGGTGCTGATAGGAATTATCTCGATCAAAATGATCGGAGTATGCTGGAGGTCGTTGTTTCCGATTGTTTCTATTGCAGTGTGGAGCGTGCTCTATTGGATATTTGTTTTGACGATTCAAAGCAAGAAAACAAAAAAAACATTTGAGCTGAGATTTCTCGTAAATGGTATATGCGGAGTTTTTTTATCTTCTCTTTGGTGGATCTTCGCTGCCTCATTTAGTTTCCCTACGGACACTCCATTATTTGAACCCGATTTCCTGTTATTGATTCTGCCCTTTTATTTGCTTTTTACCGTGATTTATATCGCCGCTATTATTCTTGGTGTGCATAAAGGAATTTATGGTAAGATAAGAGAAAAAGGCCGCAGCCGGACATTTCTTATGATATCCGCTTATGCCGGGGCGATTTTGCCTGGTATGGGATCGGTTGGTATGAATATGTCGAGATTAATGCGAGCACATGCAAGCGAACGTGCACAAACAATAGCTGTGACGATTGGTATCGTCTTGTTGATTTTTCTTCCGGCAATCGCGCACATTAACTTCGTTCAGTATTACTACTGCAAAAAATATGGCATTACGTGCGATGAAGATGGGAACGAAACCTCACCTAAGTTGGAGCGCAAGCCGAAAGTCCCGAAACGCCGCGCGAGGAAAATAAAAAAAGTCAAGAAAAAACTTCCTCTCGCGGTCAGGATTCTCATCGGGATTGTCTGCACATGTGCGGCGATATTCCTTGCGCTGCTTATTATCGGATTTATCAGAAGCATATAGCTTTAGAATCCCGGCGTCATTCGGAAAGCGGCTTTCAGCCAAGAAGATAGGGAAATCTGAGAGAAAATCGCATAAAAAGCAATTTCTGTATATGGGATTGCTGATACATGGGAGACTGCTGCTGATTTCTTTGGGAACGCGGGCATTGCTGCGGGAGATTTCTTCCGGTTTGCTTGATTGGTAACGAAGACGGGGTATATAATAAAATGGTATCGTTTGAAATTGTTTGGAAAATGGATGATTTGAATCCTGGATTATGATCAAGTCAATCAGAATGCACCCTGGGATATTAAGCGGGATAATCCGTGAAAGCAACAATTTGGCGATATTAAAATGCCTGATTATGGCGGCGTTGCGGCAAAAGGTCTAAAAAATATTTTTTCAGAAGAGCTGCGTGATGCGTCCGCCTATTATGGTGATTCTGAAGAGGACCATGAAGCAATAAAGAAAGGAATTGATTTTTATTATGAAGATTATCCGAATGCAAAACCCGGCATTAACCGAACGATTCCATAATTTAAAAAGGAATCTTGTCATTCCACTTATAATGCTTCTGCTGTGCCTTTCTATGGGCGCATGCACGATTGATAACTATTCTCCGAAAGTATATGATGATTCAGAAGCGGTTCGGGAAATATATACAAACAATCAGGAAGATTTTTCGGAAATTGCTCTTTTGCTGAAAGATTCAGATTTGTTTGATTATCTTTATTCGATAGATAGAAAATCTATTTTCGGACCTTCAATCCCTGAAAGAGAGAAATATTTTACGGAAAACGAATATCAACAGCTGTGCGATTTTTTAGATCTATATCAACCATATGAAATTGGGAAAAGCAATGGATACTTGCGTTTTGTGTTCTTATGCGTAAATGAAGATGTCGTTTTATTTTACATGGAAAATGATGATTGGTTAGATTATATAAGTCAAGATTATGATGTGATAATGCTTAAACCTAACTGGTATATCGGGACACATCCAAGCGATGTTGAAAGAACTCAAAAGTAAATTTGAGAAGAAAACAAAAAGCAAAATCGATTTTGGGGCTGTAAAAATAGTACTAAATCGTTTTATACTGCAATTTGTCCTGCTGACTTCTTGTGCAGGCTCTGCAAGCTGTACTTACGACACCAGCGGAAACGTGCTCTCCGTAACCGACAGCACCGCCAGATCACGAGGACCTACGGTGCGCTTAGCGAAATGCTTCAATGGAAGATCGATTGTTGATGACTTGCGAAAATTGTTTCCGGAGCAGTGCCGAAAAGTCTCTTGTTTTATGTATCTGTTCTGCTTCTGGTTATTGCGTTTTCCTGTGTATTGGCAGTGTATATAGTCTTGTCAAAAGCATTTACTTAAAAAAGCATGATTTTGGATACAATTATATTTACAGTTTGGTTTTCTGAACGAGATATACTTGAATTTATGTGTTTTGCGATATAAAAGAAATCGCGGCGCATCTTTTTTGATGAACCGCGATTTTCGGTTTTCCCCGTATCCGAATGACGCCGGGATTCTAAAGCTATATGCTTCTGATAAATCCGATAATAAACAGCGCAAGGAATATCGCCGCAAATGCGCAGACAATCCCGATGAGGATCCTAACTGCGAGGGGACGCTTTTTCTTAACTTTTTTCATTTTTCTTGCGCGGCATTTCGGGGCTTTCGGCCTGCGCTCTAATTCAGGTGAAGTTTCATTCCCATCTTCGTCGCACGTAATGCCATATTTTTTGCAATAGTAATACTGAACAAAATTGACGTTTGCCAATCCTATAAGGAAAATCAGCAAAACAAAGCCAACCGCTACAACGGTGTACCGAATATCCATGCTTGCATGTGCCCGCAGAAATCTCGCAGAATACATGCCGGATATGCCGGCGCCTGGAAGAAGCTCGGAAAAAATCCCCGTCAACATCAAAGCAGTTTTGCTTTGACTTTTCTCCTTTATCTTGCTATAAATGCCTTTATGCACAAAGAGGATAATAACGGCCATATAAATCGCAGTAAAAAGCAAGTAAAAGAGCAGAATCCACAGAAAGAAATTCAATTCCGCAAATGGCGCGTCGGATACGAGATTAATGGCGATATACAATATCCAAAAGAGGGAAGACACAAATAATCCTAATATCCCATTTACAAGAAACCGCAATTCAAATGTTTTTTTTACGCGTTTGCTTTGAAGTATCAGCACAAATATCCACCAAAGCAAGCTCCATACCGCTATGGATACAAGCGGGAACAGCGATTTCCCCGCAATCCCCATAACAATCATTATAATTGGGATGATAAGAACTTTCCAATAAAAAACCTTTAAAAAGCTTAACGAGATATACCTTTTTGTATCGAGATATATAAAATTGCGCACTTTCTCTTCCATTTTGATCTCCTTATATTATCCGAATATTCCTGCAAAAAGCCCCCGATTGCATTTCCTGTCTCTTCAAATTTTTTAAGCAGTCGGAACGCTGCGGCGAATCGGCTCGGAAGAGAATACTTCATCTGCAATCTGCTTTAAAACAAAGATTTTCAGCTGCGGGTATATCTCTTTCATTTTCTCCTGTGCCGCCGCAAAATCACCCTGCCTGTGCATGGAAACACTGTCTAGAAAAGTTCTGTATACTTGTGTGCTCTCACTGCAATTAATCTTATCATAATGCGCTTTCATGGCGTCTGCATCCTTTTGCTGCAGATAAAACAAAGCCAGCCAAAACTCTTTTATATCGTTGCGCAGCAAAGCATTGATGTGCTCCAGAAACCGTTCGTGATCGGATTTTGAGAAATACGCAATCGCAAGCGCAAAATTCAGATATTCAATACTTTGGACTGTGGCTTTGGTTGATCGCCGGGCGTTATACTTCTTGTAAACCTTCTGAAGCTTTTCGCCGTCTTTTATCACCTCATCGTAGTTGCCGGCTGCAATATTATCTGCTATACGTTTGCCTTTACGTCTTAATAGAATCGCGCGTATGGTATTGAATACCATAATAACAGCAATCATAATTAAAATGACAATTAAGGGCTCAAAGTGAAATTCTACATTACCGACAGTTTTTGAAAGCATATCCACACCTCAGAAAAATTTATTTATCCTCCAATAAAGGGCTCTGATACCGGCTCATATAGATGCTAATGCATAAATGCCGGAATGAAAATCGTTCCGCCAGAATACGCCCCAGCAATTGCCAGACTGGCTACTACGACAGCCGTCTCTGGGCCGTTTAACGAGTATTTTGTATATATATAACCATCACCCGCGTTATATGCGACTTTATAAAAAATTCGTCCTGGTACACTAGTTCCAATTTCATGAGAAACATTATCCATGTGAATATTTAGAGAAGCTTGTGGCCCCGTGGATAAACCTGCACCATAACCATTAATATTGACATCAATACCTATCGACCATTCCCAAAATTCCCACAAATTTTCTCCTGCGGAGATAAAAAACGTTATAGGCTTTTCATTCCCAAAACTTTTATTATAGCCAATACCATCTTCATAAGTTGCAAGATAATAATACTGGTGATTCAATGTCTTTTCTTTTCCTATGCTCGCATAAAAACCAACATTATCCATAATTGCATTAACTATGTTACTTAAGCCATCCATAAGTTGTATGCCTGCATTGAAGAGAACATTTCCGGCAGGTTTTACAACATTGCTATCAATCCAAGCTATGGCGCTTTCTGCCGCATCCTTCACATCATTATAAGTGCTGGTGATCCAATCTTTTGCGCTATTATAGGTATCAACAACAAAATCTTTTGCGTCATTGTAAGTATCAACAATCCAACTCTTTGCGTCGTTATAAGCATCGACAACCCAATCTTTAACTGCATTATACTTATCCTTCAGCCAGCCTACAAATAGTCCGAACGGATCCACAAAGGACACGGGGTTGCCGTTTGCATAAGCATACCGGTTCAGTGTGATTGCATTGGAAATCTGTCCGGCGATCACATCCGCGTTGACGAACCGCTTCATATCCGGAGAGTAATATCTCGCTCTCATATAAATGAGTCCGTTGGCATCCGTCACAACGCCGTCTCTGCCGTTGTAGCCGAAGATTACCGCGCTCGTGCCCGTTCTGCCGATCAGCTTCCCGTAGGTATCATATGCGAATGTATCGGTAATGATTCCATTTGCATCGGTAATCGCAACGGTGCTGCCTCTGCAGTCGAAGTGATACGTCCTGAACGTGCTGCCGGTCTGCTCTCCGATCAGCCCAAGTCCGTATACGTATTTCGTTACGTTGCTGCCCGTCGTCTTTGTCAGAAGCCTGCTGAGCCTTGCGTTGGTGTCGTAAGTATAGGCAGTATCTTCTTCGGCGCAAAGATTCCGGATTCTCACCTCCTCGGCGTTATACGTATAGGTGTGACCACCTGCGGTAATGAGTCTGTTTGCAGAATCGTAGGTGCAGGACATCGAGCCGTTTGAGAGCAGGTTGCCGTCCATGTCATAGGACACGGTGCTGCCGCCGAACGCAACAAGCCGGTTGTTGGTATCATATTGGAAGCTGCTGCTCCCGGCGTCGGTGAGATTGCCCGCCGCATCATAAGCGAAGGTTTCCGCAGAAAGAACCGACTGATCGCTCAATCTTTTGATCGTTCTTGCAGTCACTCTACCTAAATTGTCGTAAGTATAGTATATTTTCGTGGAATTTGCAAGAACCTTCTCCTCGGTAATTCTGGAAAGATCGTCATAAACATACTCAAAGCCGGTAATTACCGCACCGGAAGAGGTTTTTTCCACGGTGGAAGTTACTCTCTGCTTATTGTCGTAAACGGTAGTCGTTACGCTGCCGTCAGGCTTGGTTACGCCGACCACGTTGTTGTTCACGTCGTAGGTATAAGAGGTGACTCTGTTTGCCCAGTCGGTGACGCGAATGAGATTCCGGTTTGCATCATACGCGTAGGTAACCGCCGTATTGTCAGGATAAATGAGTTTGGAAAGATTGCCGACCGTATCATACTCGTAGCGGATGATTTTACCGTAGGTATCGGTGCAGCTCGTTACACGATTGAGCGCGTCAAACGTTCTGGTAATCGTGCCGTGGCTGTCGGTTACGGTAAGCACGTTTCCGTTGGCATCGTAGGTATAGCTCACGGTGCCTTCGGGAGAGGTGCAGCCCGTCATTCTGCCCATAGCGTCATAGAAGAACTGCCGGACCTGGCCGCGCGCGTTGGTCCGCTTCTTCCTGAGGCTCAGCTCGTTGTAGGTGTAGGACACCGTACCGCCCGAGACGGTCGATTCGGAAATCAGCCTGCCCATGTCGTCGTAGGTGTAATTGGTTGCACCGCCAAGCGGGCCGGCAAGCTGTGTAACGTTTTCAAGCAGATCGTAGGCTGACGTGCTCGTATTGTTTGCCGCGTCACGCACCGACGTATTCAGCCCGCGAGAGTTGTAGGCGAACTCCGTGCGGCGGTTCAGGGAATCGGTTACGCTTTCGACCTTGCCGAGCGCATTGTAGGTATAGGTGACGGCCTTGCCCATCGCATCGGTAACAGTAAGGGGCAGATTGAGACTGTTATAAACTGTTTCACTGATGGTATTGCCCTTTGCATCGGCAGTCTTAATGACGTTGCCGGCCGCGTCGTAGGTTGTGGTAAACACATTGCCGCGCGCATCTGTAACGGTGGTTCTTCTGCCGAGCGCATCGTAGCCGTAGAAGACGGTGTTGTTCAGAGCGTCCTTGACGGAAACACACTGATTCAGGCAGTTATACGTATAGGTCGTAACGTGGTTCAGCGCATCCTTGACCGTGAGCAGATTGTTGTTTGCATCGTAGGTGTACGTTGTTACGTTGTTCTTAGCGTCGGTCGCGGTGAGCCGGTTGCCGAATGCGTCATAGGTGTAGGTTTTCGTGTTGCCGAGCGCATCGGTCTCGGAAAGCAGATCGCCGGCCTTGGAATACGTATACACGGTCGTTCCCGCCGCCGCGTTGGTGACCTTAACTACCTTGGACATTGCGTTGTACTCATACGAGGTCGTATTGTCCTCCTCGTCGGTAACAGTCAGAACGTTTCCGGCTTTGTCGTAGGTCTTGGTAGTCACCGCGCCCTTTGGATTCGTTTCCTTCACTACGTTGCCGACCGCATCGTATTCATACTGAACCGTAGCGCCGTCGGCAAATTTCCTGGAGGTGATCCGGCCGCCGTCATCATAAGTGATGCTTGTCACGTTATTTGCCTGATCGGTGATCTTGATCGTCCTGTCCTCGCCGTCAAACTCATATCGGATGGTATGCCCGTCGGGAAGCTTGATGACGTTGTTTTTCATATTACCGTTGTAGGAATACTCGGTTTTATTGCCATTTGCGTCAGTAACGGAGGTCTTCTGATAGTTGCTGTCGTATGTGGTTACGATTGCTTTGTCATTTGCATCGATCGTGCGAAGCAGGTTTCCGCTCGCGTCATAAACATACTCTGTCACATGATTGTCGGCGTCGGTTCTGGAAATAATCTGCCCGATCGTGTTGTGGGCATAGCTTGTGGTATTGCCCATCGCATCGGTCTGCGACTTGAGCAGCCCGGCCTGATAAGAGTATACGATCGCATTTCTGCTTCCCACCTTCTTGGTCGCAGGCATTCCGTTTGCGTCGTAAGTATACAGAGTAACCGTCCCGCGAAGATCCGTGTGCTGCGTTATTTGATTGCGGCTGTTGTAAACAAAGGTTTCCTCGGGCACAACGCCGCCAACTGCGGGATAACGGATCTTGATGACGTTACCCGCGTTGTCATAGGTGAATGAAGTTTTATTGCCGTTTCGGTCCGTGACCTCGGCAGGCTTGTTAAAGCGGTTATAGACTTTAACCACGGAGTTGCCCTTCGCGTCCGTCTCTTTAATCATATTATAATGCTCGTCGTATTCGTATGTCTTGACGCTGCCGTTTTCATCGGTGTATTTGACCAGCAGGCCGTTGCAGTCATACTCGCGGGAGCTCTGCTTGCCGTTTCTGTTTGTCGTGATCCGCTTGTCTTCTTCATAAGTGAAGACGGATTTTATGGAACCGGGAATGGCGTCCTTCTGCTCGATTACGCGTCCGAGCTCATCATACGTATTCTCAAAATAGCAAATACCCTTTGCGTCAGTACCGGATTTGATTCTGCCGTCTTCATCGTATGCATAGGTGAGCGTATTGCCGTTTACATCGCAGACCGCCGTGAGCAGATTTCCGCTGTAGGTAAGCGCAGCTTCTCTTGCCGCGTCATCGTAAACACGGACAATTTTACAGCTGGAATCCTTTTCCAGATAGATCTGCTTCCCGGACACGCTGTCGGTGATGGTAATCAAGGCGCCGGAATACGAGAGCAGCGTTTCGAAGCCCTGATGATCCGCGATCTTTGCCAGGCGGCCGTTGGAATCGTAGTATTCAGTCCTTTCGGAATTGCAATCAATGATATACGGATACTGACGGGAGTGGTCCACGGTCAGAACGTAGCCATTCTTGTCGGCGCTGCAGCAGGTGAATCTTGCACCGCAGTCGCTTTCGGCGGTATACCGGGAGAAAATAGAAGGATTTTTATAGACCAGCGCCTCGTTTTCATTTACCTCGATATGCTTCTCATAGTTGTGATACCAGCCTGAACCGAGATCGCCGCAGGCAAGCTGTGTGGAATCATAATGCGCCGACAGCTTTATGCCCTGGCCGCCGAACAAAGACAGTATTGTATTGCTCAGCAAATGCGCTCCCGTATATACGTCAACTGGATCAGCAAAGGTGCTGCCGTCTACTCTGCATACCGGCGTTTCCTCCGCGCAGCAAATAACCGTCTGCTTCACGACGATTTCGCAGCAGGCGCATACGCCGCTGCCGTCCTGCGCAGATGCATATATTATTGCTCTGCCGGCAGCTCTTGCCGTTATAAGTCCGGTATAAGCGTTAACCGCAGCAATGGAGGGCTTACTGCTGCTCCAGCGGAGCGTCTTTGCTGTAGCGTTGGCAGGACAGACATCAGCCGTCAGCCGGCAGGCTCCTGCGACGCCGCTGCCGTCCTGCGCCGTGGCGTAAATCATCGTGGTTCCTGCGTTTTGCGCATAAACAAGGCCGCTGACAGAATTAACCGTTGCAACGCAGGAATTGCCGCTGCTCCAGGTTACGCATTTGTTGGCAGCATTTTCCGGGCAGACCGTCGCATATAAATACGCAGACTTTCCGGCGGTCAGCGTTTTTGCAGCGGGTGAAATGCAGATCGAAGACACGAGCGTATCGCCGGTCACGCTGACCGTGCAGGAGGCGCTTTTCCCGCTCCCGTCTGCCGCAGTTGCCGTAATTTTTGCCGAGCCTTTAGAAACGGCCGTAATAACGCCGCTCGTTACTCTTGCAACGTTATTATTTGAGCTTGTCCAATTCAGGCTTTTATTGCTTGCGTTATTGGGACAAACAGTTGCGGATAGAGCCGCGCACTGCCCCTCCTCAAGAGAAAGGCTTGTCCGGTTCAGCGTTACCGACTCAACCGGGACCGTATTGCGTACGGTTACGGTAATATAGTCGCTGCAGCCGCTTCCGTCGGTTGCGGTGGCATAAATTCTTGCTGTTCCGGCCGCCTTTGCATAGATGTACCCGTTTGCTGCATTTACGGTGGCAACATTTGTATTGCTGCTGTGCCAGGTCACGCAATTGCAGTCGGCATTGACCGGACAAATCTCGGCAGAAACAGCGTAATACCAATTTCCTTTTTTTATCGTAACGCTTTTCGGATAAACCGTGACGGAGCTTACACAAATCATAGTATTTCCTCCTTTTAAAACATCTTTTCGATAATAACCTGCTCGTTGCGGACCAGGTTGAGATTGAAGACGGTTGTCTTGCCCAGATCGTCCTCAATGGGATGACAGTCTCTGCCATACTGCCAGACGGCAATCTCGTTTCTCGTAAGACCAGACGGCGCGTACGGCATCCAGCTGTCGGGATGAATGAGGTGTGAGGTCGTAATGCCGTTGTATTCCTCTACGGCAGGGGCTGCTGCCCATATCAGGCACTTCTTGAAGATATCCCTGTCGCTCTGCATTCCGCGGCTGAATTCACGGTCAAAGGCAAATTTTGCATCAGTATTCGCCTTGAATCCGGGCGTATAGCCTGCGGCCATAAGGGCTTTGGCGAAGCCTCTCATAAAATCGCAGCTGACGGCCTCGTTCTCACCGATCTCAAGAAAGACAGCGGCTCCTTCGGGGATTCTGAGTTCAAAGGCGCGAAGATCAATCTTCTTTGCAAGGATCGTGCCCTGCTCCTCGGTCTGCTTTGCGCCTTCGTCGGCATAGATCGCCGCGATCTTGCAGCCCTTGCTGTGGAGAAAATCGATTTCCTCTTTGGTAAGACAATTTTCACCGGTAAGAAATCTTCCGTAGAAGTTCGGATAGATCTTGTTACGGACGATCCACTCAAACTCCTCGATGTTGTTTTGCAGAAGATCGTTTGCCTGGATTGCGGAATCGACGCCGAACAGGAGACGATTCACGGTTTTTGCCACTGCGGGCTCTGTGATGGAAGTCTTAGCGATATCCGCTTCGACGTTGATTGTTTTTGTTTTGTAAGTATTTCTACATGCCATAATTTAAACTCTCCTTTTTCTAAAATAAATTTGTTTTTTGTTTTTTTTCCTTGCGCCTGCGCGCATAGTAAAAATTTTAATGGCGATAATGCTTCCTGCGGAAGCTCCGGAGCTTCTGTTCAATTAGAAATCGTTTCGTATCTTTGCCGGCAGAGGATACGCGCTCTTTCTGTTCTTCGCTCGGAAGTTCCCGCGCCTGCTCCCTCCTTTCTCGCATGCAGTTTATCGCCTAACACGGACAACTGCTGTCCGGATTAAAACAAAAAATAAAAAATGGGAGATAAATAGAATGGCAGAGGAGCATAAAGAAGTATTGTAAAAATACTGACCTATGCCAAGTGAGCGGGAAATAAGAAAACTCTATGTGAATGGACGAACCATTTGCATAGAGTTTTTCTTTTTGCTTATTTCAATTTTTCATCGTCTGCAGGACACGCAGCCGTCACCGGAGGGGACGATCTTGGGGGCTTGGGGGGATATCCCTCAACAAGCGTTTGGACGGTACTATCCGGCCAAAAACGCAAAACATATACATGTTTGCATTGCTTGCCGAATTACTTTCGATTATTTTTTATTGAACATCTCAACTTCAATTTCATGATTCTCAACAACAGATTCAATAGTTGTTCTTATAGGTTCATAAATCGATATATCTTGATTTACTGCCTCAAAACTTACAGCTAGACTATACTTTGCCTTAAATAAGCTACCCCATCCCTTGTGACCGCGTACAGCAACACAAAACGCATCACTCAGTTGGTTAGATTTGATTATACACCAGTCTTTCTGTAGCGTCCCGTTTTTTCTTGAGTATCCGTCTGCAAAACCACGATTAGTTGCTTCGCCTAGTACCCAATCAAAATTACCATCATCCTCAATTACAGAGCCGGTTTCAAAAATTCGTTGAGCAAAAGTTTCTGCGCTTTCACCTATCCGACTACAGCACCAATCCAACCATGTAGATAAGTACCATTTGACATAGCGGCGAGTTCTACGAGGATTCGCGGCGTAAGACAATGTAATCTCAATCAAAATGTCGTAATCTTCACCAACTGAAGATAATTCTTCTGGAATTGGAATTTGGAAAATATGCGCTTCGTTATCTCCTAATTCCATAAGAACGGGAGTTATTAATGTTATTCTATACTCATCATTACTTGTTGCTCGGTGAACATCCGGTATACCATATCCAATATGCCTAAGCATAGAAACACAATCTTCTTTTGTAAGATCACTGGCTTTTTTAGGCCAGCGTGCAGACTGTGCAATAAGAGCCCTATATAACAATGCTGGGGCTTCAGGTAAGCTTTTCTCTATTTGAGTAGCAATATATGTAACTTTGGGTGCAGCAAATGATGTGCCTACTGCATCTCTTGCAAAAGCAGGACCTTGTGGTGATTTCCGAATCAACTCAGGGCATACTTCCGGCGGTGTCGATAATATAGGGGGATTACTACCTTTATTATACGCATGGGTCCCTCCGTACTCCACAACCTCCGGCTTTAATACGTCCCATATTCCTGGTCCAGAGCGAGAGAAGGATGAAACACAATCAGATTTACCCAAGGCAACTATATCGTCTGTTTCAAAATCAGTAGCTGATACAGAGCCAACCGTTAAAGCCTGCAGACTTTGAGCTGGATCAGATATTCTACACAATTCTCTCTCTAAATACGTCGGATATGGATAGCCTGCTTGCCAATATGCACCAATTACATCAGAATATATATTTCCGGCAGCTTGAATGTATAGCACATCATTATTGTAAGACTGGCTGTCAATTTCAGCCGCCCAAGGCGTCATATGCTTCATTGCACATGGCTTCCTACTTCCAATGGAATGATTATAAATTCTAGTCGGTACAGGATTACCTTTATAATAAACCTCAACGGCTTTTGATATGGCTTTAGGAGGATAAACCTCTTGCGGTATCCCGTTATGTTCGTCAAGAATTCTAAAATTTCTAATCCAACAAGGAAGTTGATATTTTCCGCTTGTTGGTATAGTGTTAGGATATAATACGGCACCGGCAACCCGAGTACCATGCCCTCCACCGCTTACTTGGTCACTGGGACTCGGATTATTGGGAATTAAACTTATAGAATCTGCGCTAATGATTGCAGAAGATAAGTATTTATGTTGCTCCTGTATACCACTATCTATCACACAGACCACAGGGTCTGATTCTGACGGAGGTATTATATTTACATTTTCGGCTAAATCAGTGCAATTAGACTCAGGTACTCCGATTTTAATTTCTTCACTCTCAGATGCTTCAAAAATATATGGAAAATTCATTACAAGATCAAGTAAGCACTTTCCGCTAATTTTCAATCTTACAGAGAAGCTGTCTGGCAAATCGCATATTACTGATGTGCCATCAGACATTTCCATAATTTCACCATGGTAAGCATTGACAAAGCTTTCAAGCGCATCTTCTCGCTCCATTTTGAGCTCGTCCCATTCGAGATAAGCTTTGTTAAATCTTTCTTCCCATTTTTGCTCTCTCTTGGCATAATGTTCATCAGTTTCTTGTTTTGTTCTGGAAGGACGATCAGGTAATTGTATATTTCCGCAACAGCTTATGCCTATATCGATACAGTACATTGAATCTGCGGATATGGTCGCCCATTTAGAATAGAGGTCATCAGACAAAATCCGTTTAAGTCTGTCGCTGTCTTCGCACAGTGCATATACCTTAGCAGGAGTATTACATCGCATAGAAATATTTTGGATAAATTCATTCGCTTTTTGATTAAAACGGGTTAGGTCAATATCTTCTGACGCAACTATAATAAAGCCATCTTCAATTTCACAAACGATTTCAAATCCAAGCCCTCTTAAAAATTCAATATTACTGGAGGGATCAATTTCTAATAGAATTGGAATTCCTACTTGTATCTCTGGTAGATCTTCTTCTAAGCGGTTTATGCGTCGCTCTTTCCAAAATTGAGATAATTCAGATGATCGGCGTTTCAAATACTCACCATGATGTGCTCTATTATCTCGGTTACGGTTGGTTCGTTCAGAAGGTGAATTAAATCCGCGCAGTTTTGGTTTTCCTCTATACAATAAGGGAAGGGGCAAATGAGAAAAATCTCTATTTTCAGCCATAAGATAACCTCCTTACCATTAAAACTTTAAACTCTCTTTTAGGGCTTTAGAGAAATGTTCGTAACATACTTTTTTGCCACCAGAGAGAATACTTATCTTAGCTGCCCTTTGAGCAATCAAAACAACATTGGCGGCGGAAAAACCATCCATTTGTTCCGAAATACCATCCCAATTTATATCTGGTGAAGTAGGGATAGCGGATAATGTCATTTCAAGTAATCGCTTGCGTTCTATTTTATCAGGCAATGTCATTTCAATAACATCATCAAATCTCCGAAAAAGAGCTTCGTCAAGCGATACTTTCAAATTGGTAGTTGCAATTACCAAACCGGGAGCATCATACTCGTCAAGCAAAGTAAGCAACATATTTACGATTCTAGGAACTTCCCCAACATCTTGTGTGGTAGTTCTGGATTTTGCTATGAAATCACATTCGTCAAGCAATAAGACCACAGGTTCATTTTTGCAATAGTCAAAAACCATACGAAGGTTAGATGCGGATTCTCCAAAATACGAAGAGAGCAAGGAGTCAAATCTAACTTTCAGTAATGGTAACCCCAAATTCCAAGCAATTCTTTCTGCGCTCATAGTTTTTCCGCATCCTGGGGGACCATAAAGGAGCACTTTCCTTTTGGGAACAAGATTGTATTTTTTTAACCTCTCACGTGCAGCATATTCTTGCTCAATAGATAACAGCCGTTCTTCCACGCTTTCCGGTAAAACCATATGGTGTTTCAACTGTTCGCGTGGAATATAAGAAACCAACTGTGAATTATTACGTTTGCTTTTAGGCAATGAGGCCAATCCTGTTTCATTTCGTCGACTATCAAATAGAGTATATTTAGGTTTCTCTGTGATTGTTAACTTTTCTAATGAATCCGCCAGTACATTATGACCAAGTTTTCTTTCCTCTTGAATAATCGTAATAGCAATCTTTTTCAAGGAAACTATATCTTCTGTATATATAGCTTTAAAAAGCCGTTTATATAATTCTGCTTTCATAAAAAATCTCCCTCTTATTATATTTGCGGCAAAAGTAGGATCATGGCTTATTCACTCTATACTTCTGTTGTCTGGAGGAAGTTTTTTCAATCGGCTCTATATATGTACCAGTAGTATGCACATAATTTAGAAACAATGTACCTAATAATAACCTGTCACTGCGAGATATTCTGTTCCATTCATAGCCTTTAAACAAATCTCGTACGAGAAAAATTTCGTTATGATTTAAATGCTTTGTTTCATCTATAGCCTGAGTCAAAAGATCGTTTGCTGTTGCCATCACAAACCCTCCTTGTTGTAAACAATGTTGTCAATATCATAACACTTATAAACACAAAAGGCAATACTGACTTCTAACTACTTTCATCGGGTTAGCAAAACATATGATCTAACATCAAACATTCTCAAATAAATACCAACCGGATGTATCTTGACAAGAAACCTTCTATCCGATATAATAAATACATACTAATCGTATGTTAAAGAAAGGGGGAAGTTATGTGGCACGGAACAAATACCCTGAAGTGACCGTGGAAAAAATTCTTGATGTGGCCCAGCGGCTATTTTTAGAAAAAGGATATGACAACACCACCATTCAAGATATTGTAGATCATTTGGATGGCCTATCCAAAGGAGCCGTCTATCATCATTTCAAATCAAAAGAAGAAATTATGGACGCAGTAGGCGACCGGATGTTTTCTGCAAATAACCCCTTTGAGAAAGTTCGAAAGCGTTCAGATTTGAACGGTCTACAAAAGCTGCGTGAGGCCATCCGACTGAATCAATCGGATGAAGAACGGACCAGTATGACAATACAATCTATTCCTCTCACGAGGAATCCCCGGCTTCTGGTAGAGATGATTGAATCCAACTGGCGTATTCTAACCCCATATTATCAAGAACTGCTGGAAGAAGGAAATAAGGATGGCTCTCTGCATACCGAGTATACCAAAGAAATTGCGGAACTAATGCCATTGCTCACCAGCTTATGGCTACTGCCATCTGTGTTTCCTGCGGATAAAGAGGGAATGAAGCACAAGTTCCGTTTTCTTGGTGATATGCTGGAGAAGATGGGAGTTCCCCTTATGGACGATTCTATCTATGCTTTGGTGGAAGAATTTTTTGAAAAAATGCCAGAAGAAAAATAAAGTTGCCGCAAGGCAATTTTATTTTAAAGATATACATTCATTCGACCGGTATTATATTGATGCCGTTTTTTCTTTAAAGCTATACATACCGTCGTATGGTATTGAAAGGAGTAAAGATGAAAGAAATCGTAATTTCTACAGACCGGATAACCAAAACCTTTTCCGGGAAAGAGGTTATCAGGGACTGCCGAATTTCAGTGGAACGAGGGACGGTCTACGGTTTTCTTGGTAAGAACGGAGCCGGAAAAACCACCATGTTCAAATTGCTGCTTGGTTTTCTCAAACCAACAGCCGGGACTGCTACTGTTCTCGGTATGGACAGTGTAAAAGAGAATGCCAAAATTCTAAAACATACCGGAAGTCTGATTGAAGCCCCTGTATTCTACGAACATTTATCGGCTACCGATAATTTGCTCCTCCATTTAGCCTATATGGGGCTTGAAAACATGGAGGTGGAGCCGGTGCTTGAGCGTGTAGGGCTTCCCGGCACAGGTACACAACCCGTCCGTGAATTTTCTTCGGGAATGCGTCAGCGTTTGGCAATAGCCCGCGCTATTGTTCATAAACCGGAGGTATTGATTTTAGACGAGCCGGTTAATGGACTTGACCCTGTGGGAATGAGAGAAATGCGCGTTCTGTTTCGCCAGCTTGTCGATCAAGACGGGATGACGATTCTGCTATCCAGCCATCTTTTATCCGAAGTGCAGCAAGTTACCGACCGTATCGGGGTGATTGCAAATGGAAGGCTTGTGCTGGAGGAGGATACCGAAGGAATCCGCCGAAATCATCCAGACGATATGGAAGATTATCTGATCGGCGTGATGGAAGGAGGGCAGCTCCATGAATAAACTCATATCTTTGGAAGTTAAGCGAAACCGCCTGCGTCCTTACCATATTGCAGTGCTGATCGGTGGTTTTACCCTGTTGGCTTTTCACTATTTTATGGCTGCGATTCCTCTTATCGACCCAACGGAAGCCGACATTGCAATGTTTTCTTCTTATGACTTTCTGATTAACTTAAATCATCTTGTAAGTATGGCTATATTTGGGATTTTAGGTGCGGTGATGGGGACGCGATTTGTCATAGCGGAATATAGCGGAGCAAAGGCAATTTTATTATTCTCCTATCCGATCCGCCGAAAAAAGATGATGGGCGCAAAGCTATGGCTGGTTTTTTGCTATCCTGTTGCCGCCATGCTGCTGTGTGGAATTGTGATAGGCAGTGTGTTCTTCGTTACCGAGAACTTGTTCCCCCTTATGTGCGACCATCTCACATGGGAAACGATAGGATGGGCTTTTCTTTCCCTCCTGTTCCATTCTCTTTTGGCTGGTGCTGTGGCACTTTTGTCGATATGGATTGGATTTCTGAAAAAATCTATTCCCGTAACGATTGTAGCGGCGGTCATTGCTGTAACAATCCTATGTCAAGTGCTCTCGGCAGCTTTCTCTTTCCGTCCAGTGCTTTTTATTCTGTTGGGCGTTGCAGTAATCCTCGTAATGGTAGCTGTGAGAAGTCTGTTTTATCAAGTAGAAAGTATGGAAGTGTAAGCAATGATGGAAAAAGAATTTAATCAAAAGGTCGAGAACATGGCTACACCGTTTGATTCGTATTCAGGAGGAAAAAATGAAGCAGAAACTTTTTACCCGTAATTTTACTTTTTTGATTTTAGGGCAGATTAGCTCCCTGATTGGAAATTACACGCTAAAATTCGCCCTATCCATGTATGTATTGGAGCAAACCGGATCAGCTTCTATTTTTGCAGGGCTGTTGGCACTGGCTATGCTCCCTACGATTTTGCTGTCTCCTTTTGGCGGAATCCTCGCAGACCGGGCAAACCGCCGCAATATCATGGTCGCGCTGGATACTCTTTCCGGGCTGTCTGTACTGATTGCCAGCTTTGCTATGGCACTCGGACAGGATATTTTCGTCATCGGCGCCTTGCTGATTATTTTGTCGGTATTGGGTGCTTTTGAATCACCCACCGTGCAAGCCTGTGTCCCGCAAATGCTATCCGGAGATAACATCGTAAAAGGGAATGCTGTCGTCAATCAGGTGGCTTCTGTTGCTTCCTTGATTACCCCGTTTTTGGGCAGTGTATTTTATACCGCATTTGGAATCCGTCCGGTATTTTATGCTGCGGTAGTATGCTTCTTTGTAACTGCACTGCTTGAATGCTTTATCCGGCTGGATTACAAAAAGCCCGAACAAAAAATGGGGATTGGCGCAATCATCAAAGAAGATTTCTCTGTCAGTATGCACTTTTTGCGCCGGGAACAGCCCGGTATTATGAAACTTCTTCTGCTGGCAGCGGCCGTGAGCCTGTTTGTAGCGGGCACTGCTGTGGTAGGCTTTCCCTATTTGGTACGTACCGTGTTGGGACTTTCAGCAACTCATTATGGCATTGCGGAAAGTGCCATGGGTGTTGCGTCTATTTTGGGAAGTCTGTGCGTCGTGGTATTAGCGAAAAAGCTGCGGGTGCGCCATCTTGCCATAGTTTTAGTATCCTTTGGGATCTGCCTCATTCCGTGCGGTATTACTTTCCTGCTGCCGATAAGTACTTTTACCCGTTATCTGATTTTGCTCATCATGTTTTGTGCTTGCCAGCTTGGATGTAGTTT
The DNA here is from genome assembly GCA_900543695.1 of uncultured Clostridium sp. Lineage (GTDB taxonomy): Bacteria > Bacillota > Clostridia > UBA1212 > UBA1255 > Egerieisoma. The sequence goes on from UQSG01000012.1 coordinate 63,162, forward strand.
GTTTTCCACTTATGCCATTTCCATCATACAGGAACGAACACCGGATCATCTGATGGGCAAGGTGATGTCCTATGTATTTACGCTCTCTATGTGTGCGCAACCGATAGGACAGATTGTTTACGGAGCCTTGTTCGACCAGTTTGTGGGCAGCGCCTATTGGGTACTAATTCCAAGCGGTTTTATTGTGTGTTTGATCGGACTGGCTTCCACCGGATTTTTTACGAAGTTTGAAAAGCAAGCTTCTACACTAGTTGAAAAAGAAACCATTTGAAGGAGGTGGTGACAAGATGGGAAATTAGCCGTACTGGACTTGGAGGAATCCGGCGGGCAGATTGGTGAAAAGCTGTTTGCCCTGCTTTCTCCCAAGCAAAAGAAGGAACTGGCTCAATTTATCCATGACTATGAGGCCGGTAATATTCCTGCTTCTGTCCCATACGCCATCATCTTTCAAGAACAGCAAAACACGCCGGACCAACCCCTAACAGAAATCCGGGAAGGTGATTTGTACTTCTGCTTGGAGCAGCGCCTTGTCACTGTGCGGGGCCAGGTAATCCCGCTGACGGTCAAGGAATTTGACATTTTCTCGTTGCTCATCCAGCACCCTGGACGTGTGTACTCCTATGAAGTGATTCTGGACTTGGTCTGGCAGGAGGACTACAGTTACTATTCCCGCAAAGCGGTCAACAACCATATCAGCAACCTGCGACGGAAAATAAAGATAGCGCCGGATGTGCCGGACTATGTGAAAAGCGTCTATGGCGTCGGCTATAAATTTGAAATCTGAGGAATGCCCTCATGGCTTGAAACGGCCATGAGGGTATTTTTTTGCGAAAATACCTATAAAAATACCCTTCAAAATGTCACGACTAATAGAAGGATATTTTTTGAGTTTTTCTGTTTAGACAGCAACTATTCCCCGAAAAATGAACAGATATATGAAAGGGTATTTTTGACCGTCCGAAAGGAGGTGATAGAAATCAAAGAGAAAATCCCCGTGATGACCTACTCCCAATACCGCAGAGCAAGAAAACTGGTCCATCAGTGCTGCAACTATGAGAGCGGGAACTGCCTTGCCCTTGACGCTGGAGAAGAATGTGTGTGCGTGCAAAGCATTTCCTACTCTCTGCTATGTAGGTGGTTCCGTTCTGCTGTCCTGCCTTTAGATGAACCTTTGGCGACTGCTTTGCTTCATCGGAAAGAACATAAACGGTGCGCTGTCTGCGGCCAACCCTTTCCTCCCGGTTCCAACCGGGCAAAATACTGCAAGTCCTGTGCCGCCATCGTTCACCGCAGGCAGAAAACAACCAGCGACCGGAAAAGGCATGCTACCTGCGGACAATTAGAGACGAAAAAGCCTTGATTCTGCGGGCTTTGCAAGCGCCGGTCAACGGGATAGAGGGATAAATCCCTTATGCCCGCCCAGAACGAGCTTCTAATTGTCCGCACAGGCGCCTGACCTAAACGGGATTTCCCCGGACAGGCAGCAGGCTAAGTACATATAGGTTCCCGCTTCATTTTGTCTGCCTAAACGGGAATATTCAGGATTGGTTTTTCAGAACATGGCAAAGCTGACACTCTGGAACGCCCATATTCTACATTTCAGTCCGTGGTTTTCCTGCCTCTCTGACAGCCCGGATTTAGACGGTAGTTAATAAAAAAGAGTTAAATACAAAATAGTCAATATCAATCAATCTATCATAGCGATGGATGGATAGGAAGGAGAATTTATGATTCCATACAAAACAGATACCGATATTTCGTCTTACATCATTTTCCCCCGTTTTCTTATCCCCCTAGACTTATCCAATGACGCCAAGGTGCTGTACGTCCTACTTTTGGACCGGGCGGGGATTTCCAGGAAGAAAGGATACATCGAAGCGGATGGGACTATCCGCCTGTACTTCACTGTGGAGGATGCCAAAGCGAAACTTCGCCGAAGCAGGCAGGTGGCAACACGGGCGTTTCACGAACTGGAATCCTGCGGTTTAATCTTCCGCCGGAAACAGGGCCTTGGCAGACCGGCTGTGATCACCTTGAATCTGCCGGCTGGCGAAAAGAGAGGCGCCAATGATTGATGAACAAAAGCTGTATGAGCTGCTGAAAGACTTTGACCTTGGCGGCAGCAGCTATCCCTTTTTTGAGGGGAATACCGTCTACACAGTCATTCCCCACTTTGCGGAAAAAGGTTCGGAAGGGATCGTGAAGAAACTGAAGCGGCTGATGGAAAAGGATTTACGGGAAAAAGAATCAGAGACATAGCTGAAAAATCGAAACCGGAGCGTTATAATAAGGGCAACCGTTTACTTGGCTGCCTGAACAGAAAGACTAACTATTAAAAGTCAAGTCTAAAAAGAAGAATTTACGAATGAATTGCGGAAACGCATATCAGAGATGGTTGTACCTTGAAAATCGCA